>JBBRSA010000173.1:0-1004 GCA_038245855.1 Burkholderiales bacterium | reverse complement strand
CGATGCGCACTCTGGGCATTTGATTGCTGCCTGATGCCCTGTTGCGGGAGCCCTGCAAAGAATAAAACAAAAAGGCCACCGTTAGGGTGGCCTTTTTGTTTTCATTAGATGCTCAGCGCTGCCCTGTTGCAGATCGCGCGTTGCGCAAAAGCAAACGCCCTCCCCGATGGGGAGGGCGTTGCATTTATAAAGGCCCTGGCGATGACCTGTTGCGGGAGCCATGCAAAAAAACGCCACCTCCCTGGGGAGATGGCGTTTTGGGATAAAGACCCTGGCGATGACCTGTTGCAGTTCGCGCGTTGCGCAAATGCAAACGCCCTCCCCGATGGGGAGGGCGTTGCATTTATAAAGACCCTGGCGATGACCTACTCTTGCATGGCTTGAGCCACACTACCATCGGCGCGGGTGCGTTTCACTTCCGAGTTCGGGATGGGATCGGGTGGTTCCACACTGCTGATGTCACCAGGGAGAGGGTGGAGGGTCGCGGAGGGCTGGCCGGATCGATGGGTTGATGGTTGGCCTGCCCGGAACGCGCACACGCTCTCATGGGGTGTTGCAAATTGGGTCGGGACGTAATATGCGGTGATGGATCTGCTTGCACGTGTAGTTAGAGAAGTGCTTTCCCTTGGACAGTCCGCACACGAATGTGCGGGTTCTGGTGCAGGAAGCACGGCTTGATTTGACAGTCCGACCAGGGATGGCCGGGTTCTTGTGCACGGATGCACATCAAGCTCAAAGCTAAAACAAAGCAACTTGAGGTTATATGATCAAGCCGCACGGCGCATTAGTACTGGTTAGCTCAACACATTGCTGTGCTTACACACCCAGCCTATCAACCAGGTAGTCTTCCTGGTGCCTTCAGGGGACTTGTGTCCCGGGAGGTCTCATCTTGAGGCGCGCTTCCCGCTTAGATGCTTTCAGCGGTTATCGCTTCCGACCATAGCTACCCGGCAATGCCACTGGCGTGACAACCGGAACACCAGGGGGTCGTCCACTCCGGTCCT
>JBBRSA010000172.1:0-1059 GCA_038245855.1 Burkholderiales bacterium | reverse complement strand
CTTGCAGCAGGCCCGGCATTGCCGAGATGAGCGCTGCACTGGGCCGACAGGTCAACACCAAGGCATCAGGCCAATCCCAGCACGGGTCAGGCCAAATGCAGCACTCAAAGAGATCTTAGATTGAGTGTCCCAACAGTTGCCTTTGCGGCTCATGCTGCCCACCAGACCATATTGAGTGAGTAGTGCCTGATGAAGGCCACTAGCGTACTGGGTGCCCCGGTCTGAATGCACAACCAGGCCAGGCGCAGGATTGCGCTGCGATATAGCCATCTGCAAAGCCGCACAGACCAGTGTCGCAGGCATGCCAGGGGCCATCGCCCAGCCCACAATTTTGCGGGAATGCAGGTCCAACACCGCAGCCAAATAAAGCCAACTGCTCCCTGTGCGGATATAGGTGATGTCGCTCACCCAGGCCTGATTGGGCCGTGCCCTTGCAAACTCTCGGTTCAGCACATTGTTTGAGACCGGCATGGTGTGGCGGCTGTCGGTGGTGTGGATGAATTTGCGTTGCCAGACTGAGCGCAATTGGTTGGCGCGCATCAGGCTGCGTACCCGGTAACGCCCGATAGTCAGCCCCTGCGACTGCAATGCAGCGCATAACCTGCGGCTGCCATAGGTCCGCCCACTGGCCGTAAAAGCCGCTTTGAGGTGCACGCTGGCAGCACATACCTTGGGTGTAGCAAGGCTGGCCTTGGCTGCGCTGTAATAGCCTGAGCGACTAACACCCAGGGCGCTGCAAGACTGACGGACGGGAACGGCCTTCTTTTTCAAGTCATCAATGAGCACATGGCTCATTTGAGTTCTCGGGCAAAGAAGGCCGACGCTTTTTTTAGAATTTCGACATCGCCTCGCAGTTGGCGGTTTTCGCTCTCAAGCTGGCGAATGCGCTGGTGTTCTGCGGTCAATGGTTTGCCAATACCGCTTTGCCCCAACTGTTCGGCCTCAAACTGCACGAGCCAGCGCCTGACGGCAGTGGCTCCCAGGCTCATGTCTTTGCAGACCTGTCCGACGCTCAGACCCTGGGTCTTGATCATTTGAACGACCTGCAGTTTGAAGCTG
>JBBRSA010000171.1:0-1081 GCA_038245855.1 Burkholderiales bacterium | reverse complement strand
TGCCCTTGTCGGACGGCGTACACAAGGCGCTGACGAACTGGGCGCCTAAAGGCTTGGTGGAGCGGGTGCAAGGCAGCTGGAGCGGGGCTGACCTGCCGCAACTCCAGTTTGCGGCCAAGGGTCGAGTGGTCGGTTTGGAACGTGCACCCGACGCGGCGGGGGCCGAGCAGCGGCCAGGGCTCAAAGGCGCAGACCTTGATTTTGACGTCAACCAGGCCGGCGGGCGCGTCACTGTGGCCATGCGAAATGGGTATCTGGATCTTCCGGGGTTGTTTGAAGAGCCACAGCTGCCTTTTGATCAGCTCACGGGCGACGTACGCTGGACGCGTGATGGCGCGCACCTCAGTGTGGATGTGCCTAACCTGCGTTTTAGCAACGCCGATGCCCAAGGCGAATTGCAACTGAAGTGGCAGACGGGTGAGACGCGGCCTTATCCCGGCGTGCTGGATTTGCAAGGCAGTCTCAGCCGCGCCGATGCCAGCCGGGTGCACCGCTACCTGCCGGAGTCAATTCCCAAGAAAGTGCGTGAGTATGTCCACAGCGGCGTGACCTCGGGCAGTGCCTCGGGCGTCAAGTTCAAGGTCAAGGGCAAATTGGAAGACTTTCCATTTGCGAGCGCCAAGCAGGGCGAATTTCGCATCTCCGCCAACCTGCAGGATGTCACCTACGACTATGCGCCGGCCCTTGTTTTGGCCAAAGACAGCCCGCCCTGGCCGGCACTGGTGCACGCTGCGGGGGAGTTGGTGATCGACCGCTCGGTGTTGCAGGTGCGGCTGGACCGTTCCAACTTGGTAGGCGGGCCTAGTCTGCGGGTCAATAAGGTTGATGGCATCGTCAGCAGCCTGTACGACGGCCCCAAGGTGGATGTCACAGCAGACATCCGAGGGCCACTGGGGGAGGCATTGGGGGTGGTCAATGGATCGCCCTTGGGCGCCATCATGGGCAAGGCCTTGGCCGGTGCTACGGCCACGGGTGTGGCTGATTACCGGTTTAAGCTGGCTTTCCCCATCGCGGCGGTAGACCGCATTGCGGTGCAGGGCAGCGTGGTATTGGGCGGCAACGACATCCACATCACCCCGGA
>JBBRSA010000170.1:0-1088 GCA_038245855.1 Burkholderiales bacterium | reverse complement strand
GCCCAAGTCGGTTGCAAAGGTGGCATCGGCGAGCAGCCGGCCAATTTGTGAGACATAGTCCTCGACCACCTCGGCAGAAAGCAGATGCTGCCCCGTCACGGCATCAATAGCCTCGGCACAAGGGCTGGCGCAGACCACGGGGCGTGCCATGGCCATGGCTTCCAGTACCTTGTTCTGCACACCGCGCGCCAAGCGAAGCGGCGCTACCACCACGGCGGCATGGGACAGGTAGGGCCGCACGTCAGGCACGGTGCCGCTGACCACAACCCCGTCACTGGCCAGCGCCAGCACAGCAGGCGTCGGGTTTCGGCCGACGATGTGAAAACGCAAAGCCGGCCAGCGCTGGCGCAGCACCGGCAGCATCGCCTGGGCAAACCAGGTCACCGCGTCGACGTTGGGCCAATAGTCCATGGCGCCGGTAAAGACCAATGGCATTTCGCCCGCGGCATAAGGTGAAGGCGAGGGTTCAGATGGCGCAAAGTGCTCGGCGTCCACACCGTTGCCGATGGACTCGACGCGACCCTGACAGTCAGGCGCCAGGCTGTTGAACAAGGTCACCTCTTTGTCGGTGACCAGAAAGGCTTGGGCAGACCGCTGCACGGCAGCACGTTCATACGCCAGCAACTGCACACCTTCGCGGCGGTACAGCCAGGACATCGGCCAGGTGTGCCGGGCGGCGTACTCGGTCCACTTGGCCGAGTCGACATCCACCAAGTCCAGCAAGATCGGTGCTGCCGGCCTCTGTCCGGCGGCCGGCTGCGCATACTGTGCCATCGACGACGAAAAAACCAGCGTTGCATCCACCGCCTGCCGCGCCAGAAGTTGGCGAACCCAGTCATGCATGGCGGCATGGTCGTAGTAGCGCAAGGTGAGCGGCTGGCCCTGGGCCAGTGCCAGCAAGCTGCCCAGCCGTGCAGTGGTGGGGTTCAGCGGCACGGCGCAGACCTCGGCGCACATTTCTCGCAAGATGGGCAAGTGCACCAGGTCGTCCGGGTCATCCACAAACGTGCCCAGAAACACCCGATGCCGCGCCACCAGATGCTTGAGCAAATGGTAGGACCGCACCTTGTCGCCCTTGTTGGGCGGGT
>JBBRSA010000169.1:0-1091 GCA_038245855.1 Burkholderiales bacterium | reverse complement strand
GCCAGGAAGCCCGGGAATGTTGGCATTCCTGGAGTTTATGACGTCTATAGAGAGCGAGGCATTACGCCTTGACCGATGGATTGTGGTGCAAGGCACTCAGCGACGCTCCGCTAACCAGGCTTCACAATCAAGTGGCCGCGGTGGTGGTGGAGGCCGTGGAAATGGCCGTGGCAGAGGAGATGCCAGAGGCGGCCGTGGTGGCCGTGGCGGTCGAGGCCGGGGAGGCCGAGGCGCCCCGACAGAGCCACGCATCCCAGATGAAACATGGGCTGCAATGACTTGGGATCAGCAGGAAGCAATCCGAGTCCGACGCCGTGAGGCCGCTGCTCAGCGGCAGGCGTTAGCGAATGCCGCGCCCAGTGCGACGCCGAACCCTGCGCCGATCCCGAGTGAGATCCAGGCAAACAGTACAGCGCGAGGCGCTCCTGATGCAGTATCGGTGGTAACAGCAGTTCCTTCAGTGGCAGCACCAGCAGCACCAGGAACCGCAATGAGAAACATGCTGTCTAACAGCGCAAGCCGGGGAGCAACTGGGGTCGAGTTTGGCCCGCATACATCTTTCGTGCAGATTGATGGCTCGGCTTACCAGCGTATTGGAAACGCTATGAAAGTGTCGTATCGCTTGTCTCACAATCGGCAGTCAGTTGTCATACCTTTGTCAGCTGGTGCCCTGATTGACGGTGGAGCAAATGGCGGTATGAGCGGAGATGATGTCCGCGTGATGGCGACGACCGACTCCACATGTGATGTGACCGGTGTGGCCAATAATGTGATTGCAGGCTTGCAGCTCAGTACGGTTGCTGGGCTCATGCACTCGGTATCTGGACCCGTGATTGGGCTCTTTAACCAGTATGCCCATTATGGAAAAGGAAAGACCGTCCATTCGACCGCGCAGCTGCGGGCGTTTGGAATCACAATCGACGATGTGAGCCGCTCTATTGGTGGCTTGCAGCGCATGGCAACGGCTGATGGGTACGTGATCCTGCTGGCTGTACATGACGGATTGGCATATGTGGACATGCGTCCGCCAACCGACGACAAAAATGAGCGCTATCCGCATATCATTATGACATTGGACATGCCATGGGATC
>JBBRSA010000168.1:0-1099 GCA_038245855.1 Burkholderiales bacterium | reverse complement strand
GGTGAATTCAACCACCAAGTGCGACAACCCTCATTAGCCAAATAGTTTTTGCAATGGTGTGTCGTATCCATGGCGTTTCCTCGGTCGGGTATTGAGCTTGTGGGCGATGTCGTTGCACTGTTGTTGGGTCAGTCGCGCCATGCTCTGGCCCTTGGGCAGGTACTGGCGGATCAGGCCGTTGGTGTTCTCGTTGGTGCCCCGCTCCCATGGATGGTGCGGGCGTGCGAAGTACACGGTGGTTCCGGTAGCCGCTTCAATGTGTGGATAGCCATGGAACTCGGTGCCGTTGTCTGAAGTGATGCTCAGGAATGGCGCTGCAGTACGTTGCATCAGACCAATGGTGCGTTGGTTCAACGCCTTGGTCGTGCGGTTGGGCAGCTTGCCGATCAACAGGTAACCACTCGTACGTTCCACCAGCGTCACGATGCACGGCTTCTCCCAGGACGCGCCCATCACCGTGTCGATTTCCCAGTGGCCGGGCACCTGTCGCGTTTCAACTTCCGCAGGTCGCTCGTCAATCATGCGCTTGCCCTGCAGGCGTCCGCGTCGTTCCACGCCGTAGTGGCGCTTGCGTCGCTTGTAGCGTCGTCGCAACTGGACATAGAGCGTGCCGCCGGCGCGCCAGTCGCGCCGTACATGGCGGTAGATGGTCTGGAAGCTGATGCGGAACTCACCTTGCTTGTGCAGCGTGTCGGCGATCTGCTCGGGGCTCCATTGCTGCTTGAGCAACTCCTCGATACGCGCGTACTGCCAGGCATCGTGATGGGGGCCGTGGCGACTTCGCCGTAGCCTTCCATTACGCTGCTCCTGGGCTTTGCTTGGGCAGTAGACCGTCAACCCGCGGGCCACATATTGGGTCGCGTTGCGGGTGCATTCGCGATAAATCGAGCTGCGATGCCGCCCCAGGATCCTGGCAATCTCGGCCACGCCACGGCCGGCCTTGCGCAGCTGGGAGATCAGGTATCGTTCGGGTTCGGTGAGCTGGTGGTACGTCATGGCCGGGGCTCCTTTCTCGCCAGATCAGAGGTCCGTCCAGTCTGCCAGCTCACCGCCCCTCCTCTTGCCCGCTGGTTGTCGCACTTACTATGGCAATCTCGGC
>JBBRSA010000167.1:0-1106 GCA_038245855.1 Burkholderiales bacterium | reverse complement strand
TGTGGCCGCCGGAGCCAACATGCATGAATTTGGCCGGTTTGAAATTGCGCAGGGGTTTTCGGCGGTTGCACCGCGTTTGCGGGCATTTTTGGGATAGAACGAGGCGTGCGTCAGATATCTACCTGATCCTTTGAGCGATAGCTCTTGCCGGTGATGGTTACAGTTTCGGCGTGATGAAGCAGGCGATCGAGCAGTGCTGACGTGAGAACGGCGTCATTGTTGAAGATGCCTGCCCACTGCTTGTAGATTCGGTTGGTTGTGATCAACGTGGCCCCGCGCTCGTAACGGTGGCTCAGAATCTGGAACAGGCAGTCGGCCCCGAACTTGTCGATGGGCAAATAGCCCAACTCATCAATGCACAGCACCTCGGGCTTGATGTAGTGGTGCATGACACGTTTCACGCTGCCACTGGCCTGCGCATCGGCCAAGGTATTGATGATCTCAATGGCGCCGGTAAACAGCACCGAGTGACCCCGCTGGCACGCCGCATGGCCCAGCGCCGTCATGAGATGACTTTTACCAAGTCCGGTGCCGGAGATGAACACCACATTGGCGTTCTGCTTCACAAAGTCCAAGTGAAACAGGTTTGCAATGAGTATACGGTTGATCTTCGTAGGCCAGTTCCAGTCAAACTGATCCAACGTCTTGAGCACTGGGAAGCGAGCCTGGTTGATGCACCGCTGCACCCGGCGGTCATCACGCGCCGCTGCCTCGCCACTGATCAACTCCGAGAGATAGCCCAAATGGGAGAGTTGCTTGTCGGCAGCACTCTGCGCGAACGCCTGATGGTTCTCCAGCATGAACGGCAACTTGAGGGATGCCATGTGCGTGCGCAAGGCATCCGCATCGGGTGTGGACTGGGTGTGGGTCTGCTTTTTGGGGTGTGCGGGCATCAATCGTCTCCAAGGTTTCGGCCGTAAATGGACAGGTCTGGCTCGGGCATTTCCAGATCAAGCAGATCCATGCGCCGGGTCAGTTGCAGGGCGGCGGGCTCGGGACCGATACGCCTGCGCGCTGCCAAGATATTGGCGATGTACTCCGAGCTGAATGCCTGCAACTCCAGGCCGTCATCCAGGGCGCGACAGACCGCTTCTTTGTCGTGGATC
>JBBRSA010000166.1:0-1115 GCA_038245855.1 Burkholderiales bacterium | reverse complement strand
TAGACCTTATCAGCAATAGAGAGTGAAGCCTGTGAGCGGAATCGGGATGCGGGTTCGGCGGCAGCTCTGGCGGAGATTATGGAGGGCACAAGCCACCTCCATCAGTTGGTCCGAGATAGTTAGGGCTGTCTCGGCGTGGCCGCGTAAGCGCAGCACGTCATGCACGATGTGCAGGCGTTTGACGCCGGCAATGGCGTGTTCATTGGGCACCCGCGCACTGGACAAGATGCGGTTGAGCAGTTGTTGGGCCACGCTTAAGGCTCGGCCGCGAGACTTTTTTTGGGCTGGAAGGTGAACACTCCGGCTGGCTCGTAGCCTTGAAAGCCGGTGTCTTTGCCCAGCGTGGCCCCCGGCGGATAGGGGATGGCGACGGCATCGGCCATCTTTTTGTCGTGCTGCTGCCCGGGCACACTCTGGCTCAGATAGGCCACTTTGCCGCTGGTCGCATTCACGACCAGCAGATTCTTGTCGGTGTGCGTCTTCTTTTTGCCGCTGTAATGCGCTTTTTGCCGCGCGTGATCTTGGGGGCGTTGGCGCCGCCGTTCGGTGCCATCAATGAGCAGATTGGCCCCGCCTGCTGTCAGCAACGGATGCGGCGCCGGATGTTGGGGCGGCACGGCGCCATGGGCGCCAGCAGCCTTAGCGGCCCCATCGGCCCCAGCAGCGGTAGCGGCACCATCGGCGCCAGCAGCCTTAGCGGCCCCATCGGCAGCAGGGCGTTGGGGCGTGTGGCCCAAACGCTGCAAAGCGTCTTGGAGGATCGGCAGCAGCCGATGAATCCAGAAGTTGGCCCCGCTTTGCCCCATCCCAGAGTGCAAACCATGAGCGGTTTGCAGCGGATTGGTCTTGAGATACACCAAGATAAAGAGCAATTTGTCGCACGAGCGGGGCAGTTGGCCTTTCAGGCCCGCTCCGGTGCGGCGCACCCGCGCCTTGCCCCGGGCCGTCAGATGCGCGGGATGATGTTGCGCGTAAGCCGCTTCAAACGCGGGCAGCAAGACGGTAAACTCCTCTACCGTATGACCGGTCAGCGCCAAAAAATCGCGTGGGCGTGGTTGCAGGTGCTCGTATTTTAGCATCCTCTAAGTCTAACTTATTATTGCTGATAAGGTCTA
>JBBRSA010000165.1:0-1124 GCA_038245855.1 Burkholderiales bacterium | reverse complement strand
CCGCAGGTTATGCGCTGCATTGCAGTCGCAGGGCTTGAGTATCGGGCGTTACCGGGTGCGCAGCCTGATGCGCGCCAACCAATTGCGCTCGGTCTGGAGACGCAAATTCATCCACACCACCGATAGCAAACACACCCTGCCAGTCGCTGGCAATGTGCTGGCCAGGCAGTTCACAAAAGCCTTGCCCAATCAAGCTTGGGTGAGTGACATCACCTACATCCGAACTCGCAGCGGCTGGCTGTATTTGGCTGCGGTGCTGGACCTGCATTCGCGCAAGATTGTGGGCTGGGCAATGGCCCCACAGATGCCAGCAGCGCTGGTCTGTGCAGCCCTGCAAATGGCTATCGTGCAGCGAAATCCAGCACCTGGCTTGGTGGTGCATTCAGACCGGGGTACGCAGTACGCGAGTGGCCTGCACCAGGCACTTCTGGCTCATCATGGGTTGATTGGCAGCATGAGCCGCAAAGGCAATTGCTGGGATAACGCGGTAATGGAGCGTTTCTTCCTGAATTTGAAGATGGAGCGCGTTTGGCAGAAAGACTATGCCAATCACGCAGAAGCCATCACGGACATTGCAGACTACATCGTGAACTTTTATAACGCTGTGCGTCTGCATTCAACTCTGGGCAACTTGTCACCCATTGCTTTCGAGCATCAATCGGCAACTATCAAACTTATCGAACTGTCCGAAATAACTTGACCGCCACAAATGAACGGTCCGTTCATTTTCCGTTCACCACATTAAAGTTGGCCCTACTTTGCAACTTAAGTTGACCCCAGTTGGGATCTCGGGCCCGGCCACCCGTTGCGGGTGGCGCGCGCTGAGTCGAAGGGATTTTTCTCGTCCAGCAGTTTTTACGAACAGCAAATGCTCAGTCGCTTCGTATTTATAGCGCTTGCATCCAGAAATTTCAAGCCAACTGCAAGACCGAAAGGTCCGCCGCAGCTCATTGGCTGTAAAACGTTCTGACGGACCGCTGGCGTCTTACCATGCAAGGCCCCCGTTTTGAGCGTCAAAAATTCCAGGTAGACAGCGTACTTTTTTAACACAACGAATTTGTTGTGTAGAATGGCGTGGTGTCCTCTATTTCACTTGTCTCCACTGACCGTCAGGCTCGCGATCT
>JBBRSA010000163.1:0-1162 GCA_038245855.1 Burkholderiales bacterium | reverse complement strand
CCGGTTGGGCGGCTCGGTGTTTGTGCGCCAGTTTGCCCAGCGGCTGGAGGTGGTCAGCCCGGGTGGGTTTCCGCCAGGCATCACGCCGGCCAACGTGCTGGACCAGCAAAGCCCGCGCAACCGGCGGCTGGCCGAGGCGCTGGCCCGCTGCGGGCTGATCGAGCGCTCGGGCCAGGGCATGAACCTGATGTTCGAGCGCGCCATCCGGCAAGGCAAGCCGCTGCCCGACTTCAGCGGCACCAGCGCGCATGAGGTGCGGCTGTGCCTGAACGGGCTGATCAGCGACCCGGCGTTTGTGCGCTTCATGGAGCGGCTGGGCGAGGAAACCCTGCGCAGCTTTTCCACCCACGACTTTCTGGTGCTGGACCACCTGCACCGCGAGCAACCTCTGAATGAAGCCCTGCGTGCGCGCCTGCCCCGGCTGCTGGAGATGGGCGCGGTGGAAAGCAACGGTGGCCGCGGCAAGGGTGCGCGCCACCTGTTGGCGCGGCGCTTCTACGAGGCGGTGGGCGCCGCTGGCGTGTACACCCGCAAAATGGGTCTGGACCGCGACACCAACAAGGCGCTGCTGCTCAAGCACATTCAGCGCAATGTGGCCAAGGGTTCCAAGATGAAGGAGTTCATCCAAGTGCTGCCCGCCTTGCCGCGAAGCCAGATCCAGGTGCTGCTGCGCGAACTGGCGGCGGAGCAGGCCGCACACATCATCGGCATCAAGAACGGTGCGCGCTACTTCCCTGGCCCCCAAGCTGCCGATTGCAACCCTGACGATCCGGTTGCAAAACGGGCCGCCTAAGTTGCAAAGCAAACCGGAAAACTGCATGCCTTTCAACAACTTGGGAGCATCTGGCATTTGCAACCTTGGGCGTTGCGGTTGCAAACGGCTGGCGGGAAGCTTGGGCCAATGGACTGCCAGGAGGGTGGTGCGATGAAACCAGCGCTGCAGACGCTGAGTTTCGATGGCGCCATCCTACAGCGGGGGTTCTGGCTGTACGTGTGGGAGATCACACCGGCCGGCGCGGCGGCGCTGTACTACGTGGGCCGCACGGGCGACAGTTCGTCCACCAACGCGCAGTCGCCTTTCAACCGCATGGGCCAGCACCTGGGCTTCAATGTGGCCAGCAACACACTGCGGCGACAACTGCTGGCGCAGGGCGTGACCCCT
>JBBRSA010000162.1:0-1195 GCA_038245855.1 Burkholderiales bacterium | reverse complement strand
TCGATCTATCTGACGCACAAGCCAGTTGGATTTATCGTAAAAAGTTACCTGGAACCGTATGCGGTGTCGCAACCGGCGTTAGCAGCGGTGTTTGCCGCCGCCAGTATTGGGGTAGGCGCTTTGCTGTACCGCTGGGTTGAGTTGCCGTTCATGCAACTGCACCACCGTGGCGTGCCGAGCTTCTTCAGGCCAGCGCCCACGATGGAAAATTAGTGGAGTGAATCTTCTTTTGCTATCTTTTTAATAGCCGGAAACGCTGATTTCACGAATACGAAGGGACTTCCCGCTTCCTGGTAACGGCATCAAGTGCCAAGATTGGTTTTCGAAGTCAATCAGTAACCTTTTGAAGGAGAAGTCCCATGAGCGAGATTACACGAGTCGGAGTTGATTTGGCCAAAAATGTCATCCAGGTTCACGCCGTGGATGGAGCAGGCAAGCTTGTTACCAACCGCGCGTTGGTGCGAGACAAATTCATGGCCTGGTGTGCCCAGCTACCCGCGCTGTGCCTGATCGCAATGGAGGCCAGCTCCGGCGCCCACCACTGGGCACGCAAGCTGGTTGCCCTGGGTTTGGACGCCCGCATCATCGCCGCTCACCTGGTTGAGCCCTACCGATCCCAAGGCAAAAGCGGCAAGAACGACGCCAACGATGCGGCTGCGATATGCGAAGCCGCCAGTCGGCCCACTATGCGATTTGTCACCATCAAAACCGTTGACCAACAAAGCATGCTCAGCGTGCACCGATTGCGTGAAGGTCTCAAAGAAGAGCGCACCGCCTGCACCAACCGCATCCGTGGTTTGTTGGCTGAGTTTGGTGTGGTCATGGCCAAAAGCACCACAGTGTTGCGGGAACATTTGAGTGAAGTGATCGAAGACGCCGACAACGAGTTGTCGGGCTTGGCACGCCTTGTCATCGAACGGGCGCAAGCCCAGTGGAAAGAACTCGACGAACACATTGACTGGTGTGACCAACGCATTGCTGTGCACCTCAAAAGCGATGCGCAAGCCCGGGCGGCTGCGCAGCTCTTGGGCGTGGGGCCTATAAGTGCCTCTGCTGTGGTGGCCACGGTGGGCGACTTCAAGCAATTCAAGAACGGTGCCCAGTTTGGAGCCTGGCTGGGGCTGACGCCTCGGCAAAACTCCAGCGGGGGCAAGAACAATCTGGGTGCCATCACCAAGCGCGGTGACATGTACGT
>JBBRSA010000161.1:0-1257 GCA_038245855.1 Burkholderiales bacterium | reverse complement strand
CTTGTCCGCCTTCAGATACTGCGGAGGGCCGTTGTTGTAAAGCCCGGCGTGATTGTCGCCGCGGTCTCCCCAGGGCGGAATCACATGCTGCCAGATATTTGCCAGAACTTGCGCTTTTGCGCAAAGCTGCTAAGCTGCCGCCAGCGTTAGCCGAGATCTCGCGCAGGTAACAGTTGGTTCAATCAAACACAAAAGGAGCTTGTGCATGGAAGCCCAAGCAATCGCTCTGGTTCTGCGCATGTTTCGGGAAGTAATAGACCCCCGCCAGGCCAACGCCCGGCATCGACTGATCGATATTCTCACCATCGCGATGATGGCCATACTCAGCGACTGTGATGACTATGAGGCCATCGTGGATTTCGGGCGAGATAATAGGGCGTTGTTTAAGCAGGCCCTGGCGCTGCCACACGGGATTCCCTCAGTCAGCACCTTTCGCAGGGTCTTTGCCCGGCTGGACCCGGAAGAATTGGGAAGGTGCCTGAAACAATGGACGCAGGAACTGGCCAAGTGCCACAAAGGCAAGCAGATTGCCATCGATGGCAAGACACTGTGTGGGAGTATTGACCGTGCCTGGAACAAGCTGGGGGTGCACATGGTGACCGCCTACTGCGTGCAGGACGAGCTGGTGCTGGCCCAGGTGGCCACGGACCAGAAGAGCAACGAGATCACGGCGGTCCCCAAACTGCTGGAAATGGTGGACTTGGAAGGGGCTGTTGTGACAGGCGATGCAATGAACTGTCAGAAGCGGATCATCCAGGACATCGTGCGCAGGAAAGGCGATTACGTCATCGCGGTGAAGGAGAACCACCCAACGTTGTATGGGCAAGTCCGTCGGCTGCTGAACGAGGCGCGTCTGGAGAAGTTCGCCTCCGTGCAACATGACAAGTTCACAGAGGTCAACGGCGGGCATGGCCGGGTGGAAACCCGCCGGGTGTACTGCAGTAGCGAACTGGTGCAGTGGGTAAGTCAGCGGGCGGACTGGGCGGGACTCAAGAGCATCGTTTTGGTCGAACGCCAGCGTCGCACGGCCGAGAAGGACAGTCTGGAGCAACACTACTTCCTCAGCAGCCTGGCAGGGAATGATGCCAAGCGCGTGGGGCGGGTGATCCGCAACCACTGGGCGATCGAGAACGGTCAGCACTGGTGCCTGGACATGGGATTCCGGGAAGACGAATGCCAGGTCTGCAAAGACAATGGTCCGCAGAACCTGGCGGCGATCCGCCGTATTGCCCTGAATCTGCTGAAGCGGGACAAGAG
>JBBRSA010000160.1:0-1267 GCA_038245855.1 Burkholderiales bacterium | reverse complement strand
CAGGGCTATCGCATCTAAATGAAGACCCCCTTGAGAACGGTCTCCATATAGGCCTGATCCCAACCTGCGCGCCGACGTTTGCCTTGCATTCCTAGTTTCTTGGTCGTTTCCTGCTTGAGCTGGGTCAGCGCCATGCGCCGCAGGCAAGCTAGATTGGCTGGCGCATTGTCTTTTCGGACCTGACAGGCATCTTCCCTGAAACCCACGTCCAGCGACCAGTGCAGCTCGTTTTCCACAGCCCAGTGGCTACGCACGGCTTTGGCCAGCACCTCGGCGCCCGTGCTCAAGGCCAGGCTGCTGATGAAGTAGTGGGTCTCTTCGCTGGTTTTTTCGCCCACCTGACGCGTGCGCCGGACCATGGCGATGGTTTGCAAATTCGTCCAGGATTTGGTTGCGCGTCTCAAGTGCTGCGGCACTTCAATAAGCCAATGCTCCCGGCTTTCGATACGTCCGTGGTTGCTGGGGCCTGTGGGGTCAAGATGATGGCTGTGTGCCTGGTTGGCAAAACCATTGGCCAAGCTCCCGGCAAACCATGAGCCGACGCCCAAGCACAGGTGCCTGTGGTTGGTCTTCAGGCTCAGCACATAGTCGGCCTGGCTTTTGATGATCTCCTGGGTAATCGCCTTTTGGCACCCCATGGCATCAATGGTCACAATGCAGCCCTGGATGCTCAAGAGCTTGAGCAGATCGGGAATGGCCGTGATTTCATTGGATTTTTCAGCCGTTCGCACCTGACCCAACAGCATGCCGTGATGGCTCGCCCAGGCGCTGACGATATGCAGCGGGTGCCGCTTGCCGCCCCGTGCGCCGCGCACGCTTTTACCGTCAATGGCCACCACACCCTGCACGCGCCCTACCAGGCTGGCCAGCCACTGCTGGCAGGCTTGCTCCAGCGCATCGGTGTCAATCAGGCGAAAGACCCGGGCAAAGGTGTCGTGTGAGGCAATGCCATTGGGCAACTTCAAAAATGTGGCGAACCACGCCCGTTTGGATTCGCCAAATTCGACCACTTCGGTCCAGTGATCAGCCCCGCCTATGACGGCGCACAAAGCAACGGCCAATATATCGAGCAACTCATGGCGCTGGGTACGCAACATGCGGGGGTCCGGCACCGCGCCGAGGTGATCCATCAGGCTCAGGCGTGGGCGTTCGGTCATGCAAGGCTTTTCTACAGGCTGTTTTGAAGTCCCGTAGTTTGCCCTTGCCCGACTCCCTGGAGTCAGGCTATTTACTTTTTAGCTTCCTGGATTTAGATGCGATAGCCCTG
>JBBRSA010000159.1:0-1269 GCA_038245855.1 Burkholderiales bacterium | reverse complement strand
GTCGCTAATCGGCGAACGCGATCCCCGCACTCCCATCCACCCGGGTACTGCGTTGGTTTGGCGAGCCGGGCTGCATCCGGGGCTCCATCACCCGATCCAGTGGACTCAATACGCCGTGCCCACCGCGGTTGAGGACGTGGGTGTAGATCTGTGTCGTGGTGACATCCTTGTGGCCAAGCAATTCCTGCACCGTGCGGATGTCGTAGCCGTTCTCGAGCAGGTGGGTGGCGAAACTGTGGCGCAGGGTGTGGCAGCTGGCCGGTTTGGTGATGCCGGCCGCGTGCACGGCAGTCTTGACCGCGCGCTGCAGGACTTTTTCATCCAGGTGGTGGCGGCGCACCGTTCCGTCGAGCGGATCAACGCAGCGCTTTGATGCCGGAAACAAATACTGCCAACCCAACTCCCGGCCTGCATTCGGATACTTGCGCGCCAGCCGGTATGGCAACCAGACGTTGCCAAAGCCTTCGCGCAGGTCCCGCTGGTGCACGACCCTGGCCGCATCGCGCTGGCGCTCGAGTGGCTCGCGCAATTTCCCCGGTAGCATGGTGTGGCGGTCGCGGCCACCCTTGCCATCCCGCACCGTGATCTCATTGCGCCCAAAGTCCACATCCTTGATGCGCAGGCGCAGGCACTCCATCAGCCGCATACCAGTGCCGTAGAGCAGACTGCCCATCAGCCACTCGCGCCCGCTGAGTTGTTGCAGCAGGCGCGACACCTCGGGCACCGACAGCACCACCGGCAAGCGCTGGCGCGGCTTGGCGCGTACCACGCTCTCCATCCAGGGCAATTTGACACCGAGCACCTCCTGATAGAGGAACAACAGCGCCGCCAGGGCCTGGGACTGCGTGCTTGGTGCGACCTTGTCGTGCGTTGCCAATCGGGTCAGGAACGCCTCGACCACCACCCCGTCAAATTCCCGCGGGTGCCGCTTACCGTTGGCCAGGATGAACCGCTTGATCCAGTACAGGTAGGCCTGTTCGGTGCGGAAACTGTAGTGTTTGACCCGCAAACGGCCGCGAACCTGGTCGAACAGGCGGGGTTCGGCTGAGCTACCCACCTCCGTATTAATGGGTGCGATGGCACACCGTTCCGTAGGGTCATGCGACATGGCGGGGTCCACAGTGTGTCTAAATCAGACACTAGCGGCGTCAAAGCAGCATGGCAGTCGGGCAAAGGGTTGATCTTGGGTAGGATTTTTCTTGACGGGGGCGCGGTGGCGTCGTATTCAGTCTTCTTACACCCCACTTTGGGGTCGAAAAGTCGTTAGGC
>JBBRSA010000158.1:0-1327 GCA_038245855.1 Burkholderiales bacterium | reverse complement strand
CGCAGCTTTGTCTCGTCCATGTTGATCACCATCCTTGGATGATCAAGCCAATGGCAGTTGGACCTAAACCTACCCCTTCAGGCTCATTTCTGGTTGGAAATACGCAGGCCGTTCAGGCTCATACCTCGTTGGACAAGGCTCGCAGTGTAGTTGCGATATCGCTTGCGCGACAATGGGCGCAGACCCTGCCTCGGAGCTTTGCGATGTACACCACCCCTCTGCCTGTGAATCCCCACGCTGCTGTGTGGCGCCCCGCTATGCGTTTATTTTTTATGCCATTTGTGCTTCTAGCCCTCATGCAACCTGTGCAGGCAGCTACTAATTTAATAGCAAATACCACCCCACTGCCACTGCGCAACGTGCTCATCGAGGTGCGCCAGGTGCAGCAAACCCAGACCCACAACGGCGGCGCCCAGGTCAGTGGCAGCGTGGGTATGGGGCGCGAGGCCTGGGGACAAGCGCAGGTCCAGGCCCGCCAGGGTCAAAGCCAGCACACGGGCACAGCGACCCAACAGGTGCTGGTGCTCAACGGCCGCAGTGCACGTGTTGCGGTGGCCACGCAGGTGCCGCTGCGGGTGCTGCAAACCTATGTGCGCAATGGTTCTGTGGTGGCGGTACCCGGCACCCTGATTTTGGAGGCTGGAACGGGCTTTAGCGCCACACCACGCTGGGACGGCTCAAGCGTGGTGGAACTAGAAATCAGCGCCGCGCAGACGCTCGAAAGCGACCACGCCTTGGGTACCGGAATCATGGGTACTGACGACACGCCCGTCGCCAGCCGCTCGGCGCAATCCCACAGCCTGCTGGCGGTGCCGCTGGACACCTGGGTGACGGTGGCCGAATCTGATACCCAGTCTGGCAGCACCGGCAGCAGCCTGGGCGGCCAAGCGCAGTGGGCAGAGCAAGCCAGCAGCGCCGTGCAGGTGCGCTTGACGCTGCGCTAAACCAATCGCCTACGCTGCCAGCCCGTGGCCGCGACCTACAGGGTGGCGCGGCGTGCCAGCACTTCGCGGATGGTGGCGGCCAGCTCTTCGGCTTCAAATTTAGGGATATAGGCGTCCGCACCCACTTTTTGCACATGGCCTTCGTTGGCGGTTCCGGTTAAGGACGAGTGGATGATGACCGGCAGGTCTTTGAAGCGCACGTCTTGCTTGATGTTGCGGGTCAGGGTAAAGCCGTCCATGACCGGCATTTCCAGGTCGGTCAACACCAAGGCCACTTTGTCGCGAACGCGAACGCCCTCAGACTTAGCCTTGTCTGCAATGGTTTGCAGCATGTCCCACGCCTCTTGGCCGGTTTTGGTCATGATGTAGGGCGCGCCCATGGT
>JBBRSA010000157.1:0-1354 GCA_038245855.1 Burkholderiales bacterium | reverse complement strand
GCGAAACAGCAACAACTCGAACATGCTGTTGGCCGTCAGGTTGGTGCGTTCCTCGATCTCCCGCATGCTGGTATTCATCAAATTTCCAATAATTAGAGTGAAAAGACTACGGTGTACATGGTAACGACTTCCCGCCTATTTCGGCCAGAGCACCCACATCTGCAGGGGCTGGCGCAGGCGCCCAGCCAGATCGGCTGCCTCAGCCCCACTGCCAGCAAAGTAGTCTGCCCGCACAGCGCCCTGCACCGCACTGCCCGAATCTTGCGCCAGCACCAGCTTTTGCAATGTGGTTTGTGGCCCCATGGAGCGCAGCCACACCGGCGTGCCATAGGGAATGCTGCCAGGGTCCACCGCAATGGAGCGCCCACCCGTCAACGGCACGCCTTGCGAGCCACGCGGGCCGCTGACACTGGCGATGTCGGCGATGGGCTCCTCCTTAAAAAAGGTCACGCGCGGGTTGCTCCACAACAACTCTTGCTGGCGCTGGGGGTTTTGGGCCAGCCAGGCTTTGATACCGGGCCAAGAGGCATCTTTGACCAAGCCCTGGTCTAAGAGCCAGCGCCCCACGCTGCGGTAGGGCTGGTCGTTGGTGCCGGCGTAGGCTAGGCGAGCCCAGCGCACACGGCCATCGGGTTGGGTCACACGCAGGCGTCCCGAACCCTGTATTTGCAGCACCAGGGCATCCACCGGGTCGGCCAAATAGGCAATAGCGTGGCCCTGCAAGGCGGCTTGGGCCACAGGCAGGGTGTCCATCTCTTGGCGGGTGTACCAGGGTTTTCGCTGGGCCAGGTTGGCTGGCGGCTTGTACAGTGGCACCGCGAAGGCAGCTGTGGGCAAGCGGCTGGCCTCCAACACCGGCTCGAAATAACCGGTCAGCAGGCCCGTAGGCTCGGCCTCCAATGACTCCACCCGGTAGGGCTGCAAATGCGCCACCATCCAGGCCCGCTGCTCGTCAGCGCTGCCAATACTCATGCGGCGCACCCCGGCACATACCGCACCCATGACAGGCGTGGGCCGCTCGCAACTCTGTAGCCACGCGTTCCAGGCGTCAAACAGGCTGTCGTCGGCAAAACCAGCCAAATCCGACCAGGGCACAGCCACCCAGCGGCTCTTGGGCTGGTTGATGACGTTTGATTGCGCTGCGTCTGAGTGCCCAGCTGTTCGCGAGGCATCGGCCCAGGGGGCGCGGGAGGTGGGGGCGCTGCCGCAGGCGACCAGGGCTCCTACAATCAGTACCACCCACCCACAGCGAAGGAAACGATTCATGGCATGGCTAATACTGGAAGCACTGGGGGCAGGATCTATCTTGATAGGGATCATTTGGTGGACGATGTTCTCTGGCCGCAAGAACGGC
>JBBRSA010000156.1:0-1361 GCA_038245855.1 Burkholderiales bacterium | reverse complement strand
GGTGGCGATCTGCTGGAGGAGTTCGTAATCGAGCTTGTTGCCGGGCATGGGGGTGCGTTCAAGCGTTGAACGGCGCGACTCTAGCATGCTGCGTTGCGGGGCGGCCGGTGCTGGTCATTGGAGGTGGTCGACGCGGTCGGTGTTGAGTGGCGAGGGCTTGCACCGTTTTGTGATCTTTCACGGGTGTGGGGGGGCACCAACGACTTGGCATCTCGGTCGTGGAAGTCGGTGACGTATTGCCGCCCCTTGGGCAGGCCGGTCATCCACTTATGCAGGTGCGCGGGCACAACCACGCTGGCACACAGTAGGTGAGAGTTCGCGGGCTCGCTCCAACCTGCCGGCTACCGCAGCCAGCACATGATCGAGCAAAACCTGGCCCATGCGGTCGGCTCAACCGCTGACTTGCCTCATGACAAACGGGACGTCGGGGATGAAGGGTGAGGGTAACCTTCATGGCAAAAGCGATTTCTGCGCATAAGCTGCCATGCAAAGCTGGGTTGCTGTCAAAACCTGAACACCGTCCAGCGCTTGGTGCAGTGCATCCAGGAGATCGTCTGCCGATTCCATATATTCATGAACCAGTCGATTTCTAAGTTCGCGAAGCTCGATCCAATTTTGAGTCGATTCGATCCAACCCAGTTTTTCGGCGAGCACCAGGTTGTCAAGCTGTGAGCCGGTTTTTTCGAGACTGGCACGCAGCATTGCACGCAGAAGTTTGTCGCGCAGGGAGTCTTGCAGGCGGCTGTAGCGCGAAACAAATGCGTCCAGCATTTCGCTGCGCGCATCGTTGTTTTCCAGTGACTCAGCCCAGTCAAGATCAATCGTCTGGACTCGAAGCCTGGCCGTCGTTCGCTCGAGATAACGCGCTTCTTTCTCGGTGACACGCAGCAGTTGCGCTACCATGAATTGGTTGTCTTGTGCCGTATTCATAAAATTATGCCTTGGCGCAATGCTTGCTCATGAATGGGTTGCTGCGGCTTGAGTGGATCTTTTATCAGCACGTCAACCTTGCGCCCGCCAAGCATGATGAACAAGCGAGCCGCCAAGCGGCATTCGGTTTGAATACGGTGCGCAAGAGGTTGGCCGGGCTCAATGAGCAAGTCGATATCTCCGCCGCGCTGCGCATCATCGACACGGCTGCCAAACAGACGCACCACGGCGTCAATGCCAAGTTGACTGGCCACCTCGCCTTTGATGATGTCTCGGGTTTTATCGTCAAGTCGCATCTTGCCTGCTCCTGGGAATAGGCAACTGGTTGTCACTGACAACCAAAGCACTGATCATGCAGCAGCGCAGACTTGTGGTCGTTCGCGGGCAAGTGACGTTTCACTTTAGCCAGCTGGGCCGCTAATGCTGTTGCG
>JBBRSA010000155.1:0-1381 GCA_038245855.1 Burkholderiales bacterium | reverse complement strand
GCAAATTGAGTCAGCGGGGCTGTCGGCTTGATCATCACAAGGATGGTGATCGACATGGACGAGACGAAGCTGTGCACGATTGCGCAACTGCAGGAATTTCTGGACGCAACGCCCGAGGTGAGTTTCTCAGGTGCTGTCGGCGGCGGTGACACCCAGCGCTATGAGCACATCAGCCGAGTGCTGAGGCGCTTTGACTACCCCCAGCGAGGCAAACGCGAGCGGGGAGTGGTGCTGGCCTACCTGCGCCGCACCAGCGGCTACAGCCGCTCGCAGATCACCCGCTTGGTGGTGCGCTGGGAGGGGAACCGCCTGGCCAGCACCCCGCTGTCCAAACGCTACTGCACGCCAACGGCCCCCTTTGCCCGCAAGTACACCGGCGCCGACATTGAGTTGCTGGTGGAGATGGACCGCGCCAATGAGGATGTGTGTGGTCCAGCCATCGCGCACCTGTTGCAGCGGGCGCACCGCGTGTATGGCGATGCCCGTTATGAACGCCTGGCAGGCCTGTCGGTGTCGCACCTGTACAACCTGCGCAAAAGCGCTGGCTACCAGGCCCAGCGCGTGAGCTTGAGCAAGACCCGCCCCGTGTGCAACCCCATTGGCGAGCGCCGCGCACCCAGGCCCAATGGGCGTGCGGGCTGGGTGCGCATTGACTCCGTGCACCAGGGGGACTTTGACGGCGTCAAAGGGGTTTATCACATCACTTGCGTGGATGCGTCCAGCCAGTGGCAGGTACAGGCCTGCGTAGAGGGGATCAGTGAGGCCTATCTGCTGCCTGTGCTGGAGTTGGTCATCGGGCAGTTCCCCTTTGAGATTGAAGGTTTCCACTCGGACAACGGCTCGGAGTACATCAATCACAAGGTGGCCAAGATGCTGGAGAAGCTTCGAATCGAGCAGACCAAATCACGCTCGCGCCACAGCAACGACAACGCCTTGGCCGAGAGCAAGAATGCCAGTGTGGTCAGGAAGCACATGGGCTACAGCCACATTCCCAAAAAGTATGCCCAGCCCATCAATGCGTTCTACGAGGGCGTGTTCAATTCGTGGCTGAATTTGCATCGTCCCTGCCTGTTCGCCACGGAGGTGGTGAGCGCGAAGGGCAAGATCGTCAAGCGCTACAAAAACGCGGATGTGAAGACGCCGCTGGAGTGCCTGGCGCTGCTTGACGAGAAAGGATTGGTCACGTTCAAGGAGGGTCAAACGCTGCAGGCCTTGCAGGCGCAAGCCAGAGAGAAAACGGACTTGGCTGCGGCCCAGGAAATGCAACAGGCCAAGGCAGATTTGTTCGAGCTGTTCAACAAACCCAGGCGCCGTCGGCAGGCCTGAAGCCGTTTGCCTCACGGGCGCGATCTTGCGCGAAAAAACCACGCGCGCCGGGGGG
>JBBRSA010000154.1:0-1384 GCA_038245855.1 Burkholderiales bacterium | reverse complement strand
CGCTTTTGAGATCGACCTTGATGATGCGCGCCAGATGCGCATCACACACCTCATGGTAAAACTTGGCCCGGGCACCGCCATCAGACAATTTGCGCCCCCGCATTGGCTTGCCCGCATCCTGATCGTCAAGCTTGCCCACCCACTGGGCGGCCTTCTTTTGCAGCTCTGCAATACGCCCGTCACGTTTGGCCCCGGCGTCCAGCGCCACCTGCGGATCATGCGCAATCACCAAGCGCAGCTTGTTCCAGGTGACTTCACCCAGCACTTCCTCCTTAGCCTTGGCGCACTGCGCCGCATGAAACGGCTCCAGCAAATCCACAAAGTCACCGTAGCGCCTGCCCGGCACTGCCAAGATGAACTCAAGATTTCCACCAGCGGGTAGCTTCATCGCTTGCAGATCAGCTAGGTTGTCGGTGGACAGCAGTCCCCGATCGGCCACGGCGATCACCCGTTTGATGGGAAAGCGTTTGACAATTTTTTCGATCACACCCTTGATGGTGGTGACCTCTGCCGTATTGCCGTCAAACACCTCGTGGTACAGAGGCAAGCCTTCAGCCGTTTGGACCACGCCGAGCATGACTTGGCGGGCCACCACGGATTCTTTGGCCATGCCATAGTGGCGGATATCGCCATCCACTTGTGACAAGCCCGCAGCACGGATGGTGGTCATGTCGTAGAACACCATGGCCAAATCCTGATCAATCAGTGGGCGCAGCAAGCCAGCCATCACCCCATCGACTTCGTCCTTGTGATCAACCAGTGCATCCATGGCGCGCAGCAGGTGCTGGTGGTCGATGGATTCAAGCGTCACGCCGGGTAACGTCACAGTTTGCAGCCAGCGCAGCACACCGAGCTTGGAGTCCGGGTCGCACAGGCGGTTGATCACCATGATGCGAATGAGGGACTCCACGTCAATGCTGTGACGGGTGCGGCGAAAAACCGTGCGCAGCCGATCAAAGCCCAGCGTGTTCCACAGTTCGGTCAACGTCCAGACGTCACCGAAATCCCGAGCTGCTTCAAAGCTGACGGTTGGGGTTGGTGGCGGCGTAGCGGGCGTCTGGCCTGTGACGCGTTGCAAGCCGGTGATGACGGATTTGAGGTCGTTGCCCAATTGATCGAGGCGACCAAGGGTGGCCACGGTGCGCTGCTTGGGGAGGCCGGCAGCATCGCGGAACGCCTCTACGAGTTGGACGTATTGGTTAGGGCCGGAGCGTGTGAGCTTGATAAACACGCCATTACTTTAACTTAAAACATTGCATAAGTAAATAAACAACCAAAAGCAAGCATTCGTGCCATTACAAATATCTCAGAATAACGCCGTTAGACCGTTGATTTGATTGGGTTTCGGTGGCGGTTCAGGCTTTGAACTGTCGAACCCGGGTGG
>JBBRSA010000153.1:0-1388 GCA_038245855.1 Burkholderiales bacterium | reverse complement strand
GGGCCAACCGCAAAAAGGCCAAACCATGAAACACTTGCATTTGCCTTCGGGTCTAAGCAGCGGAATTGGTTTGCTCATCGACAAAAATTGGACAACAGAACAGGTGGTGGCGGTGGTCGGTAGTTGTCAAGCAAGTTGTCGCATAAAGTTTCTGAATCAGGCTGCTTTTCGGATGGTTTTGGGCTCCTGACTTTGCGGTTTATCGGGATTGAGGTGAACGACCTCAAGGTACTGCCAATCGCGAACCTGCTTTGACCAGCGCAGCGGGTTGGCTTGGCGAGCTTTCTCGTAGACCTGAGAGCGCGCCTGCAGCAGTGCCCGATCCAGTTGCGCATGGCGCTCATCAGGTGTCACAAACCCAATGGCGCTGTGGCGATGCTCGCCGTTGTACCAGTGCACCAGCTCGGTAACCCAGCGACGTGCCAACAGCAGACTTTCAAACGGTTTGAGCGGCAATTGCGGTCGATATTTCAAGGTCCGAAACAGGGACTCCGAATAGGGGTTGTCGTTGCTCACCGCAGGACGACTGCGACTCTGGGCCACCCCTAAACGCTGCATCGTCGCCAGCATGGTTTCCCCCTTCATGGGCGAGCCGTTGTCTGAATGCACCGTGATCTGCCCAGACGTAATGCCCTGGCGCTGGCAGATGTCGATCAGCAGTTGGCTTGCCAACTCAGCGCTCTCGCAGTCAAACACCTGCCAGCCCACGATTTTGCGGCTGAACACGTCCACAAACAGGTACAGGTAGAAGAAGGCACCGCGCACCTGTTGAGGCAAATAGGTGATGTCCCAGCAGTAAATTTGATCGGCCCGCGTGGCCACCAAGGCGCGTGGTTTACTGATCTTGCGTGGCACCCGTTCAAGACGACGGTGCGCCATCTGAGCGGCCTCGTGCAGCAAGCGGTACAGCGTTGACTCCGAGGCTACGTACTGACCCTGATCGGCCAGGCGGGGCACGATCTGGCTGGGTGGCAGGTCTTTGAACTCCTCGCTATTGAGCATCTCCAGCGCCGCTTGGCGCTCCTCGGGCTTGAGCTTGTTGGGTGGACACACATAAGCGCGTTTGCCCGCTTGGCGCTGGTCGCCGTCCTGACACTCAGGGCGCAGCCAGCGTTGTACGGTACGCGCAGACAGACCAATTTGCAGGCAAGCCCGGGCCAAGCGGGCACCGGCTTTGCAAGCTTCTCGGATCAGGCTCAGCAGGGTTGTGCGCTGTTGCAGGGCGATCATTTGTCCGCGTCCTCCAACAGTGCCTGGAACTTTTTTTGCAGCACCAACAAAGCGGCGGTTTCCGCCAGCGCCCTGTCCTTGCGATGCAGATCGCGCTGCAGTTGTTCGTTCTTGGCTTTGAGGACGCGTAGCTCGGCTCTGGACTGGCGTGGGTCAGG
>JBBRSA010000152.1:0-1390 GCA_038245855.1 Burkholderiales bacterium | reverse complement strand
CGGTAAAGTCGTAGTGGTCATGCCGATATGCTGCTGTAAATGAGGGGCAGCAAGTATCCATGACTCTGAATTCGAGTCGTTGACGGGTACAAACAGTGGCGCTGGATCAGGCTAAACTGTTACCCAGGCTTGAACCACGCCAAAAAAAGCCACCCGCAACCCCTTAGCCGCTAAGGCTGGGGTTCTGGGTGGCTTCTTCGTTTAGCTGCTGTGCTGTTCAGCTCAGCGTGCCATCTCGATCAACTCGATATCCTTCTTCAGCAAATCATTGATCAGGGCTGACAGGTCCACGCCTTTGGCGCTGGCCAGCGCCGCCAGCGTGGCCTGCACCTTCTGGTCTAAGTACACCGGTAAATTCAACTGCGCACCGGGGCGGTAAAACTGCCCACGCTTGGCCCCCGCAAAATCAATCTCGGCGGGCATATCGTCATCAATGGGTGTGGTCTGTGCATTCATGGTGGTCACCTAAAAGCGGATGGCTTCAACGGGGTTCGTTCTCATATTGTTGGCGTTCGCGCTTGCTGGCCTCACGCGCGGAAATCATGCGCACACTCACATGGATGGGGCCACTGTGCTGGTAGGTGTGCGATACCGCCAGCAGCTTGCCGCCACTGTCCATGCCCAGCGTAAACCAACGCTCCTCGGTCTGGCTGTGCGCGGCATCGAATACCGTCAATGCCAGCGGGTCGAGCAGTACTGCCGAGGCCTGCACGAAGGTCACGCCGTGCTTGGCGATATTGGATTGCGCTTTGGCTGGGTCCCATGTGATGTCTAGCTGCAAGGCGTTGGGGTGGTTCGCCTCGCTCATGCCGGTGCACCGGCCAGACGGCGGGCCTGATGCTTGAGCAACATGCCGTCCAACAGCTCCTTGACCACCATGCGCTCGTTGCTATCGAGCTGCGACAGCGCCTCAAAGCGCAAACGCAAATCCTCGTCCGGCCCACGCTCGCCCTCTTCAAACACCAGACTGTCTAGGCTCACATGCAACGCCTTGGCCAACCGAATCAGGGCTTCCAAGGTAGGTTGAGCCGTCCCCGCCTCATAGCGGCGAATCTGGTTCACATGCAGTTCAGCCGCCTCGGACAAGGTTTGCTGGGTGTAGCTTGCTGCTTTGCGAAGCTGAATCAATCGGGCTGGGAAGTGCATGGGCAAAAAGCCAAGTAAGTGCAATGCCATGACTGTAGACCCCCATTTTGAAAAGGATTGACAAAACAACAGTATAAGGTATTAAAATAAAACAGTAAAAGAGCAGCCTTGTCCAACGAGGTATGAGCCTGAACGGCCTGCGTATTTCCAACCAGAAATGAGCCTGAAGGGGTAGGTTTAGGTCCAACTGCCATTGGCTTGATCATCCAAGGATGGTGATCAACATGGACGAGACAAAGCTGCG
>JBBRSA010000151.1:0-1399 GCA_038245855.1 Burkholderiales bacterium | reverse complement strand
CTAGAGGCCAATTTGACCACTTAAACTTAAAAAACCTGCAACTGAAGTCATGGTTTTAGTTCAACTGGGTCGATTGGCGCGAAATGCTACTTTGCAAGACCTGACCCCAGTTGTGCGCCGATCGCTACGGCTAGCGTAACCCCGTTGGCAATCAGCGCTATTTGCAGAATATCACTCATAAGCCAGAACCTTTGAATACTGAACCTGTTAAGGCAAGTGGAATCTTGATTGTTTTCAACGAGTTGCGGCAACTTTTCGTACCCGGTTTGTAACTATTCGGTAAACCCGTAGTCCTACCGACACAAAATCTCAGCGTAGTCCCTTCGCAGCGGATACAGCCAAATGTCTTTGACGGGGATAAGCTGAAGATGGCTGGAGGATTTTTTGCCCCGCCCTGCAGTGCGGCCAACATGAATCCAGTTGGCGGCCTTATAGCAAGTGCCCTTATGCCGCTCGAATTCCACAAACGTCTCAAACAGCACAGGGCGAAAGCCATAGCGCTCAAACCAATCCTGGGGCAACTGGCGGGCCACGCGAGATAGGATTTTGGAGGCTAGCCCCAAGGACCGTATCCACGGCAAGATCAAAAAACGCGCATTGTTAACTACAAGCTGCAGATTCTTCTGGCGCTGATGCTCCTGCCAGCCAATGAAGCGCTCGCGCTCTTTGAGCTTCCAAGCACTCGCACCAAAGCTGATACACGCCACCAACTGCTCACCGGCAAAGACGTTGTACCGCAATTGACTCCCCGACAGTGGCGTATAGCCCAGATAGTGGTAGCGGGCGATGTACTCACTCCACAGGCGCGACTGCGCTTTGCCGTCAACGATGCGCAGCGTCAAGGCACCCAGTTCATGCACCGGTGCATTGATCGGTGTTTGTGGGTCACTGGCCTGCGTGGCAGGGAAATGGGCAGGCCTGCGAGTGCTGCTGCGATGAATCGATGGTGCCAAAGTGAACAAGCCATCGGCCTGCATGCGCAGCAGCGCCACCCGACACGTCATGTCCTTGAGCTCGCCGTTGGGTTTAACCCAGTTCCACAACGCACACAATTTGCGTGACAGCGGTGAACGCTTGAGTGTGGGGTCTTGCGCCATCAAATCTTTGATGGTCTGAATATCTTGTGCGCTGAAGTCGCGCCCACAGTAAACCGTCATGAACTGTCAACCGTCTCGATGTCTAGCGTGGGCGCAGTCGTTGCAGACGGTGCAACTTCTGCGCGCTTTGCCAAGCCGTTTTGCTTTTGTCCTTGTCCTTGTCCTTGTCCTTGATAGCCCAAGGCTGCGCGCATGAACGCCAGTCGTTTGTCATCCATCAGCCAAGGTACAAAAGCGTTCAGGTTAACCGGTGCTGCATTGCCATTGTCCGCACAGGCCTGCAAATAAGTGACAAGCCAGGT
>JBBRSA010000150.1:0-1404 GCA_038245855.1 Burkholderiales bacterium | reverse complement strand
CTTGGCCATACCAAAAAATCGCCAAATTTACCCCAAGCCATGTCAGCACCGTTGAGGCAGGGACTTTTAAAACACGCTCTAAGGGAGGGCACCACCCAGTCGCGCACGCGCTCGAGCAGCGCCGCGTCCGACCACTCGGACTTGGCCACGAAATGATGCAGCGCTTGGTTGCGCGTGCTCACGCGCTGCGGCTCCAAGGTGGCGGCCATGGGCTCGACGCTCTTGCACGCCAAGGGCAGCATCAGACCCGTGCAGTAGCCCTTCAGGCCCGCGTGGCGGTCGGCATGCCCGAGCCCTTCGGACAGGTGCGTGATGAAACGCTCGAACTCCTTGAAAGCTTCCATGGTGCCTCCATTTCAATTTCTGAAGAATCAAATTATTAACATAATTTACTGACACAGTAAGATTCAGGGATTGCGTCAGTTCCATCGCTTGCTCCGCAAAAACAATTGCGGCTTGGACAAGATTTCACGCGTTTAATTCCCGGCGAGTCCCTTAGAGCGTGTTTTAAAAGTCCCTGCCTCAACGGTGCTGACATGGCTTGGGGTAAATTTGGCGATTTTTTGGTATGGCCAAGAAGCGAAGCACGAAGCAAGGTCGGGCTAAGAGGTATCCGACCAATTTGCGAGACCCGGCGTGGGAAGAAATCAAGTACCTGCTTCCTGCAGCAAAGCCGGGCGGCTGCCCGCGAAAAACTGACTTGCGCCGGGTGGTCAATGCGGTGTTGTACATGGCTCGTGCGGGCTGCGCCTGGCGCTTGCTGCCCAAATGCTTTCCCCCGTGGGAGACGGTGTATGGCTATTTTTGCCAGTGGAAAAAGCAGGGTATCTGGCAGCGCATTCACGACACGCTGCGCGCGGCTGTCCGGCGCAAGGCGGGCAGGCACAAACACCCCACGGCGGGCAGCATTGACAGTCAAAGCGTCAAGACCACGGCGCTCGCTGGGCCGAAAGGCTATGACGCGGGCAAGCACATTCAAGGGCGCAAGCGGCACATTTTGGTGGACACCTTGGGACTGCTGATGGCCATCGTCGTGACGCCCGCGTCGGTGCAAGACCGCGACGGCGCCAAATTGCTGTGCAGGGCTTTGGGCGGCAGTGGCAAGAAGCTGCGTTGCATCTGGGTCGATGGTGGTTATCGTGGCAAGTTGCTGGATTGGGTGGCTGCGCGGTTTCGTTTTGCGTTCAACGTGATACTTCGCTCGGACAACGCCAAGGGTTTTGAGTTGCTTCCCAAACGCTGGGTTGTCGAGCGCACATTCGCCTGGCTTTACCGGTATCGCCGACTCAGCAAAGACTATGAAGTTCGCACCGACACCTCCGAGGCATTTGTGCATATCGCCATGATCAATTTGATGCTGCGCCGATTGCATGGGGACTTTTAAAACACACACTTAATGATTGG
>JBBRSA010000149.1:0-1429 GCA_038245855.1 Burkholderiales bacterium | reverse complement strand
CCCATGCACATTAAGGTAAGCCATGTTCACCCATTGCCATCACCATTTGATAGGTCGTGAGCGCTTTCCGCCGCCGATTCATCCGACAGCCGGCGTCCAACACCCGCGCGATGTCCGTTAACGTTTCGCAGGTGCTGGCGTGGCTCCACACCCGCACCGCCAATTGCAGGGCGTATTTCTGGACGGTCGGCACCGCTTTGGCCAAACTCCGATCCGGAAAGCCCCACAAGCTGATCAGGCTGACCCAATGCTGAATCACCATCGCCAACAATTTTGCATACAGCTCACACAGCACCCGCCAGGGCTTGGCGCTGTGCGTCTCATCAAGCTTGCCCTGACTTTTCCAGCGCTTGAAGACCAGTTCAATCTGCCAGCGGCAGCGCGCCAGCACCAGCACCGCCCGGATCGACACCTGTGCCCGCGGCACATTGGTGATGAAGAGCGTCCAGGCCGCCAGCGCCAGTTGGCGGGCGCTGACGCTGCGCCCACGCCGCGCGGCTTCGGCCCGCAGGCGCCGCCGCCGTTGATCGACCACTTCTTGGGGCGCGCGCACCGCCACCAAGCGGGCCGGCACGCGCTCTGTGACCCCCAAGGTCACGTCCAGATCAACGTCGGTCTGCGCGCCCATGCGTGCCAGCAACATGCCCACATCATCCCAGCGCTGTCCATCGCTGGTACCCACACTGGTTTGGGGGTGCAGCCGCGTCAGAAAGTAGGCCTGCTGCTCAACCAACGTGCGCAGCCGACGCAGGCCAAAGAACCCCAGGTCGGCCAGATACAACGCACCGCTGCCGATGTCTTCAAGCGCGGCGGCCGCTTTCTGGTCGGCGGTACAGCCATCGTGCAGACTGAGGCCGGCGATCCATCCCGTGCGCAGATCGAGGCGCAGCGTCAGTTTGAGCGCGGCCAGGCCCTGATCGGTCGCGTTCCCACAGCCCCGCCACACGTCCACCAAGGCGTCGGGCAAAGCAACCGTCGTGCTGTCTTCCAGATAGACCGCGCTGAACTGCGCGAGCAGCGCCAAGTCGAGTGGGTCAGCCATCAGCACGCGCTTGAGCGCCGCCGCCAGCACCTCCTGCAGCAAGGTGGCGGCTTCCTTGGTAAAGCGCTGGGTCAAGCCCGACTCGGTGATCTCCACGCCCAGCGCGGCGGCGGTTTGGGTCAGTTCATGGCCGGTTGCATCCGGGTTGGCCAGCAAGGTGAACACCAGGGTCTGGACAAACAGGGCGCCATTCAGTTTGCATTCGCGTTGGACAAAGTCGGTCGAGCGTCCCAGGGCTGCGGCGACGGTGTTGAGCACATCGTGCAAGGCGGTCGCCACCTGCGGTATGATCGTCATCGGAAAGCTCCTGTGCATCAAGGTTTGGAGAGAATTCCATGATGCCACAGGTGCTTTCCTTCTGCTTTTGCTTACCTTAATGTGCATGGG
>JBBRSA010000148.1:0-1459 GCA_038245855.1 Burkholderiales bacterium | reverse complement strand
TTCATAGAGACTTGACTCGTGCGGCAAGCAAAAGAAATCACTCCACCCGGTGCCTTGAACACCGCATCCCCGGGTCTGAATAAAAAATTGGTCTGGAACCTGGCAAAATGAACCTGCCCGTGCTTGACGTAACACTTAGGCGTTAAGCAAAAATAACTTGAACAATATAGGTTGATTTGCTATCATTTTCGCATGGGTGAAATAGCGACGATTGAGGCGAAGTACCAGGCTCTGCGGGGACGCTTGGATGAGTCGACGTTGCGATTATGGGCAGCGGCCGAAGCGCGCAGTCTTGGGCGCGGTGGAATAAGCGCGGTGGCCAAAGCCGCTGGCATGTCGCGCACAACCATTCACGTCGGTCTTGCCGAACTCAAGAATGCTGTTGCTGAGCCTGCGGGTAAAGGTCCGGCGCGTGGACGCATACGCGGGGCGGGAGCCGGTCGAAAAAAGTTGATCAGCAAGGATGAGAATTTGTTGCGCGATCTTGATGCCCTGGTGGAGCCCACGTCGCGAGGTGACCCGATGTCGGCGCTACGCTGGACCTGCAAGAGCACCTACCGGTTGGCGGCAGAACTCAATAGGCAGGGGCATGAGGTGAGTCAGCGCACGGTGTGCGATCTGCTGGGCCAGATGGACTACAGCCTGCAGTCAACCCGCAAAACGCGTGAAGGTGGGCAGCATGCGGATCGCGACGCTCAGTTCGCCCACATTGCCAAAACCGTGACCGAGTACCAAGCTGCGGGGGAGCCGGTGATCTCAGTGGACACCAAGAAGAAGGAGTTGATTGGGGATTTCAAAAACGCCGGCAAAGAGTGGCAGCCCCAAGGCATGCCTGAAGAAGTCAGGGTTCATGACTTTATCGACCCCGAGTTGGGCAAGGTGGCCCCCTACGGTGTCTATGACCTGAACACCAACAGCGGCTGGGTCAATGTCGGCATCGACCACGACACGGCAGAGTTTGCGGTACAGAGCATCCGTCGCTGGTGGTTTGAGATGGGTGAGCAGACCTATCCTGGCGCTCGACGATTGCTGATTACCGCCGATGGCGGGGGCAGCAACGGCCACCGCGTGCGGCTGTGGCGCATGGAGCTACAAAAGCTCGCCGACGAACTGAAAATGACAATCCAGGTCTGCCATTTCCCGCCGGGCACGAGCAAGTGGAACAAGATCGAGCACCGCATGTTCTGCCACATCACTGCCAACTGGCGCGGCAGACCACTCATCAGTAGGCAGGTCGTTGTCAGTCTGATCGGCAATACAACGACCAAAGAGGGCTTGCATATCAAAGCGGCGCTTGATGAAAACAGCTACGCCAAGGGAATCAAGATAACGGATGCAGAACTCGCCACTCTAGCCATCGAACGCGATGAGTTTCATGGCGAATGGAACTACCGATTGTTGCCTCGGGCGGAGCATCACACCCAAGTTTGATTGTTCAAGTTATTTTTGCTTAGCGCCT
>JBBRSA010000147.1:0-1474 GCA_038245855.1 Burkholderiales bacterium | reverse complement strand
GGTGTGATGGGCGGTATCTACAAAACCTGGGCGCGGCTTCGCGCCAAAACCGCGGGTTGATACGGACAACCCCGCGCTACCCACCACGTTTGATCTGTACCCTTAACCAAGGAGTCTTTGCACCATGCGCTTGAACACCCTCTCCCTCGCCATTGCCGGCTTGGCTGCCCTGACCATCGGCTCGTCAGCGATGGCACAAAAGAAGTACGACACCGGTGCTACCGACAAAGAGATCAAGGTTGGTGGCATCAGCCCGTATTCGGGTCCTGCATCCGCCTACGGCGCCATCGGCAAGGCCATTTCGGCCTACCTCGCCAAGGTCAACGATGAGGGCGGCGTCAACGGCCGCAAGGTCAGCTTCATCAGCCTGGACGACGGCTACAACCCGGCCAAGACGGTGGAGCAGGCCCGCAAACTGGTTGAAGAAGACGAAGTGCTGTTTGTCTTCAACACGCTGGGCACGCCGTCCAACAGTGCCATCCACAAGTACATGAACAGCAAGAAAGTGCCGCAGCTTTTTGTGGCCACCGGTGCCACCAAGTGGGGTGACCCGAAAAACTTCCCCTGGACCATGGGCTGGCAGCCCAACTACCAGAGCGAATCCAAGGTGTTTGCCGGGCATATCCTCGAAACCAAGCCCAACGCAAAGATCGCGATCCTGTACCAGAACGACGACTTCGGCAAAGACTACCTGAAGGGCTTCGAAGATGCCCTGGGCGACAAAGCCAAGTCCATGATCATCTCGAAAATCAGCTATGAGGTGACCGACCCGACCATCGACAGCCAGATGGTGTCGCTGAAGGGCAGCGGCGCTGATATGTTCTTCGACGTCACTACGCCTAAGTTCGCGGCGCAGGCGATCAAGAAGGCGGCCGAGCTGGGCTGGAAGCCGACACACTACCTGGTCAGCGTGTCCGCGTCGGTCGGTGCGGTGATGACGCCAGCCGGCCCTGAAAACGGCGTTGGCGTCTATACCGCCAGCTACCTGAAGGACCCGACCGACCCGCAATTCCAGAAGGGCAAGGAATGGGACGACTGGCTGGCCTGGATGAAGAAGTACCAGCCCAACGGCGATATCCGCGACGTCAACAACGTCTACGGCTACACGGCTGCGCAAGGCCTGGTGCAGGTGCTGAAGCAGGCGGGTGACAACCTGACCCGCGAGAACATCATGAAACAGGCCGCCAGCCTCGACATGACCTTGCCGATGCTGCTGCCGGGTGTGAACGTCAAGACAGGTCCGGACGACTTCTACCCGATCGAACGTGAACAACTCGCCCGCTTCGACGGCAAGACCTGGGTGTTGTTCGGCAAGGTGTACGGTCGCTGATCCCCGCCTGACCGTTTGATCCACGGGCCCGCGATGCGGGCCCGTTTTTGCTTCTGGCTGCGCCTCAACCCTGCGTACCCGACACCCCAAACCCGGACCGTCCATGAATCCGCCGTTTCAGAACCTGCATATCCTCGACCTGTC
>JBBRSA010000146.1:0-1477 GCA_038245855.1 Burkholderiales bacterium | reverse complement strand
TCAACTGCTCCGTGATTGAGCGTATCTGCCTCAGGAAACTAGCCACGGCCTTCATCGCAACCTGAATCGTTGCCGCCTCGGCGTGGAGGCTGGTTACCGTCAGTGTCGATTGATTGCTGTGGCTGGTCTTGCGCCCGATCGCATGCAGTAACAGCGGGCGCGAGGTAATAGCTTCGGCACGTTTGTGAGGAAATGAGAGACGGGTGAACAGGCTCCACCAGTTATAGACCAGAGCTACGAACAACGTCATCATCTCACTCCGCGCGTGATCGTGCGTGGTGTAGCCCAGCCAACCCCACTGGTTCTTCAATTCATCAAAAGCGTTCTCGGCATCGCCACGGTCCCGGTAATGTTGAGCCAGAGTGTAAAGGTCTTCCTCCATATTGGTCACCAGCACCGCGTGTTCATAGAGCACTGTGCCCTCTTTGAGAAATCCCATTTCCAGTTCCATTTGCGCCTGACGGCGGCCTCTGCCTTTGCGCTTGGCCAACACCAGCTCTTGGCGTAAGGGCCGCCGCAAGATGATCACCCGCCGCTGCGCCGTCCAACCTGCCAGCCGCACTTGGCTCCAACAGCCCTCCCATCCCTGGCCCGCCTCTTGCCATTGGTCTGTGGCGAAGCTTCCCGCCAGCAGTTCCTTGATCTTCACACTTTGTCGAATCTTGAATAAATAGGCTTGGCCACGCTCCTCGGCCTCCTGCATCATCCGCTCGGTGCCCCATCCAATATCGCCTCGAATAAATACCGGCCTTGACGATGCAGGCAATGCATCCCAGTATGCCCAAACGCCGGGCTGCGCGTGGCTCGACGCCGATTCGTTGCCGGCTTGTACTTCGGCTCCCAACACCAGTCGCAACTGCGCCATCAGATACGTATGCACCACCTGCGAGGGTCGCCCCGGTTTGACTGGGTTGTATCCTTTGACGGCCTTCTCCTGCTTGCCGTACAGAGGCTTCACCGTGCTGTCCAGATCCATCACCCAGGAATGTTCCAGCAGGGATTCGTAAGTGTTGCCAAGATGTTTCTTAAGCCATTGGCGGGTGGCCTCCGGCGAGGCCTGCTTGAATGCGCGCCGTGCTGAGTCTTCGCTCCTCACTTTCTTCATGCCCAGCAACTTCGGATTTACCCCATCCCAGCGTAGGGCGTTGATGTGGGCATAGCGAGATTGCCCCGCCAACACGCTCATCAACAATGTGCCGATGATGTCCACATGGCTCGGCGCATTGGGGCTTGTGTATCGCAGCGGGCAGTCCGCCAGCAAGCCGTCCCACAGGCCTGAAGTTTTCAGGAAATCGATGAAGACCGGCATCTGGCCCATGGCCGTCACTGCTGCCGATTCGTCCCATCGGACATGCAGTTTACCCGCGTAGGTGTCCAGCGAGCACTCCCCCGAGTCAGCGCATGATTCGGTCTTTTCCACTTCACCCTTTGGGTGAGTCGATTCTATGACGTGATCCAACGACATGTCCCTTTTTAC
>JBBRSA010000145.1:0-1485 GCA_038245855.1 Burkholderiales bacterium | reverse complement strand
CGGTGCCACCCATGTCATGCACGTTGGAGTCTTGAAATTTGGCCATCACACGCTCTGGTTGGGGGCCGGCAGGCTGAGTACACGCTGCGCCATCGGCAAAGATCGGTTACCGGCGTGAAAGCGCTTGGCGCCAGGCTTGGGCAGCGTGCCCAGCACCGGCAGGCCCAGCGCGGCCACCACGTCATCGGGGGCGCGCACCCGGCGGTCAGACAGCTCCAGCAGCAGCGCTACGCCCACGGCCAGCAACAGGCCCAGGAAAACGGCCAACGCGGTGTTGAGCAGTATCTTGGGTGACGACGCCTCAGCCGCCGGCTGGGCCGTGGTCAGGATGTTGGCAAAGCTTTGGGTGGATTGGGCCTCCATCCCGGTCTGGGTCAGGCGGGCCATCAGGCTGTCAAAGGTGCGCTGGGCAGCCTCAACCTCACGCACCAGCACCTGGCCTTCGTCGCGCACGGCCTTCATGCGCAAGACTTTGGCCCGCTGCTCGTCCAGCGACCGCTTGACCTGCGACTCACGCTGCTTGTTGATGGTGTTGCTGATGGTCACGCCGCCGGTGATGCGCTTGATCTCGGCGTCGATGCGGGTGCGCAGCTCAGCGATATTGGCCTTGGCCTCGATCACCTGGGGGTTGTTGTCGCCCAGCTTGGCGTTGAGCTCTTGCAGCCGGGCCTCATTGCGGGTCAGGTCGGCCTTGAGGCCGCCGATCAGCGGGTTGTTCAGCACCTCTTGGATGCGGTCGGACTGGCTGCCTTGGGCCTGGGCTTGGCGGCTGCCAGACTCGGACGCGATGGCCTGGATCTGCACCAGTTGGCTGGACAACTCATTGAGCCGGGTGTTTTCAACGTCCAGCCGCTCGTCGGTGGCGATGATGCCTTTTTGCTGCTGGTAGGCCGACACCTTGCTCTGGGCTTTCTCGAGCGCGTCGCGGGCATCCTTGCTTTGCGCGGTGAAGAAGGTCGAGAACTGCTTGGCCGGGTCAACCCGCAGCTCTAGCGTGGTGGCGATGTAGGCGTTGGCAAAGGCATTGGCCAGCGCGGCGGCAAAACGCGGATCGGGCGCCTTGTAGCCAATCTGGATCACGTTGCTTTCACGAGACGGCTTGACGTCCAGCTTTTTCTGCAGCAGGTCCACCAGCCATTGCTCGATGGTGCCCTTGCCGTCAGCGTCTTCTTGCCATTGCTGGCGGATGTTGGGGCTGTCCAGCAGCTTAAGGTCGCGGATCACGCGCAGTGCCACGCGGTCGCTGGTCATGATGTCCACCTGCGTGGCCATAAAGCCGGGCATCGCCATGGTGGGGTTGAGCATGGCCGACACCGGGTCAGGCTTGACATCGATCACCACGCTGGCGGTGCCGGTGTATTGCTTGGGCAGCAACAAACTGACCACCACGGTGGTGGCCACCACCAGCAAAAACACCAACAACGCCGCCCATTTGCGGGCGCGAAGGATTGACAGGAATTGTCCGAAGGTCATCGGGGCGTCTTT
>JBBRSA010000144.1:0-1489 GCA_038245855.1 Burkholderiales bacterium | reverse complement strand
TAGATCAGTCCGCGCTCATGCATCATCGCGAGCACCGCTGACAGCTCATCGTCAGGCATGCAGCTCGTGATTTCACGCGTCATCACATCGCCTGCGTGCGTGGAGAAAAAGTCGACTTGCCCCAAACCCAGGTGCCTGACGAGAACGGTCTCGGTGATGGTGCCGATGGATAAGCCATCACCATCACACACCACCACCACGTTGACTTGAGCGTTAGACAATAGCGCAGCCACCTCAACCAGAAGGGCATCCATTCCCACTGTCAGCAGCCGCGAGCGGGTCACTGTCTCGACGGCACTGACGCGGGCCGGCGCAATGGCGAGCGCCTCTGCAGCAGTGACCTGTGGGCTTTCGACGAACTCGGTGTCTGGCGTGTGACCATTCGTCGCGTCAACAACTAGTTCGTGCGTCATGTTGGCTCTTTGCTCAGCGTTGCTTGCAGACTGATTTCGGCCACGCTTGCCAGCGCCTTCGACAGTGGGCAATCGCGTTTGGCGGCGAGGGCTATCTCCTGAAACCGCGCTTCATCAATACCTGGCACGGTAGCCTTCAAGATGAGGGCGATTCGGTCGATGACGAACCCGTCTCCGTGCGAGGCCAGGCGCACGAGGGCCTGGGTGTCGACCGAAGCAGTGGCGAACCCCGCCTTGTCGCACGCGAAGGAAAACGCCATCGTGAAGCAGGCGGCGTGTGCGGCGCCCAGAATCTCCTCGGGGTTCGTGCCACGGCGGTCGGCTTCGAAGCGACTGGCAAAACCGTAAGGGTAAAGCTTGAGCGCCCCAGTTTCGGTGCTGATCTGTCCTTGCCCAGACTTCCCCTGACCTTCCCAATGCACGTTGGCGGATTTTTCGGTCATGGTTAAGCCTTTGGATGGGGAAATACTGGGAAATGCGGGATCAGCGGAGTGGGAGCCAAGTAGCGAAAGTCATTCCGTTTTGGAACCGCTGCCCAGCGACACCTCACCCGACTCGCCCAGCGCAGGCTTTTCGCCGCTGAACACGGCCTTGGCCATCACCAACAACTGGGTCAATTTGTTTTCACTCACGTTCCAGTAGTGTGCATGGCTTACCGTCACGCGCACCAAAGCCAGGTCCGGATCGTCCACGCCGCCAGGAAACCAGGCTTGGGCGAACTTCGTCCACAGCGCCTGGCGCTGGGTTTTGTCGTCAACCACTTGGGCTGAACCGGACACCGAAACGTAAACATCCTGGCCCGGGTCGGCATAGTTGATGTTGACCTGCGGCTGCACTGCAAGCTCTTGCGCTGCATCACTCTTGGCCGACATGAAGAACCACAGCTTGTCGTCCAGCATCGTCTTGTTCTGCGTCGTCATCGGCCGCGAATGCAAGTGGCCGTTGCCGTGGTGGGTAGTGAACATGGCGAACTTGATGCCCTTGATCAGGGGCCACAGGTGCTGTTCGGCGACGGTGTCTGTAGGCATTTGTTGGCTTTCCGTTGGTAGTTTGTGAAGTGCAGGCGTTTATCTGCG
>JBBRSA010000143.1:0-1497 GCA_038245855.1 Burkholderiales bacterium | reverse complement strand
TGCGCTTCCAGTCCTTCGTTTCTAGGCTGCCTGTGCGGCAGTGAATGTCCATCGCGTCACATGCACTTGAAAGTAGTGTTTCTAGGCTGCCTGTGCGGCAGTGAATCGAGGAAGGGCAGAGTATCACCAAGCGCAGTTGTTGCTAGGCTGCCTGTGCGGCAGTGAATTGGCCGATGCGGATGTCGTCCCACATGCAATCTTTCTAGGCTGCCTGTGCGGCAGTGAATTCTGCCGCAGCGCAGACGATGGCGCGGCGGGTTTTCTAGGCTGCCTGTGCGGCAGTGAATCTGCGGGTCAACCAGCGCCCACAGTTGCGGCTTTTCTAGGCTGCCTGTGCGGCAGTGAATTTGCCCAACTCGCCAGCACCGCCTCACAGCTTTTTCTAGGCTGCCTGTGCGGCAGTGAATGGGGGAATGTGAACCGTGAGCATCTACCGCAATTTCTAGGCTGCCTGTGCGGCAGTGAATCTCAGGCAACACGTCATCGCGCATCTCGGGGTTTTCTAGGCTGCCTGTGCGGCAGTGAATTAGACCGAAAAACCGCTAGATCCCTGTCACGCATAGCTTTTCAAGCTTTTCTCCCGCCCGACCTTCGGAAAGCGAAAGGGCGCAAGTGCTTGATTTACAAGCACTTGCGCCGGTCCCTAAAAAAAGGGTCAGAACCAGGGGATCGTAGCGACGGTGCTGAGGCCGTAGCCGTTGAAGCTGCCTGCAACTGAAGTTGCTTGCGGGGGGCCAAGGCGGATGAACAGGCGGAAGGTCAGGCCTGTGCTTGCGCTGGTCAATTGAATAAACGGCACATCAAGCCGCTCACCAACGCTGTCGGGTACCTGCTCTCGGGCTTGGGCCTCTGTCAACCCGTGGCGCCTCATCTGCCGCCGCCGCAACCTCTCTGGGTTGCTCTTGGCTTGCACCCGGCGCAGGGCCCGGTGCATCGCGTTCGCTGGCACGGGCGCTGCGCCGCCCACGCTGACGTGGTCGCGCATGCCGCTCAGCCAATCCAACGCCATCAGGCGCGCCAGGTCGTCTGCCGGGCCGATCAGTCGCAAGCGATCCCCCAGGCGGTGGGCCAATTTGTCGTAGCCCGGAAAGCTGACGCCAATGCTGTTGGCCTCCACGCGTACCAGTGCCCGGTGCAGCTTTGCGTACAGCGCCGCCAGCAAGTGGGCAGGGCTGAACTCCGGGTCAGGGCGCAGGTCGATGTCGAAGTAGTTCGGCATGGTGTTCAGTCTTTGCCGGCGTCGCCAAACACACCGCCCCGCACCAGCGTGGCCATTACAAAGTGCTGTTGTTCGGTTGGCGGTGCCTTGTCCTTCAGCATCCAGCCGTCGAGCAGGCTGTAGAAGTCCAGCTTGTCGCCCGGGCGGCGGCAGGCCTTGCCCAGCGTGGTGACCGAGCCATAGGGTTCGACGGCAATCGGCCCCAACTCGTCGGCCTCGGGGTGCCAGGTGTCGATGGTGCGCAGCGCATTGCCCAGCTTTTGCGAGTGGATGCCGGC
>JBBRSA010000142.1:0-1522 GCA_038245855.1 Burkholderiales bacterium | reverse complement strand
CTCGACTGTTGTGTTTTGCAATTTCCGATTCACCATGCTACCTGACCCGTCCAGTAATTGGTTAGCAGAAGATGAGCAACCATGCAGCTTCCGATTGTGGCACCTGCACCGCTCGTGACGGTTCATGCGCACGCCTTCCACGACCTGTTTGACAATCGCTGTCAGTTCCAGCATTTTCAGCATTACCTGACTGGCTTGATAGTGCTGCCGAATAAAAGCCTGACCAATATCGCGCGCTGTCTGCTGGAAAGCGCGGATAAAACCAACCTCGCACGCTTTCTGTCCGAAGCGCCGTGGAGTGAAGCCGACGTCAACACGCGCCGCATTCAGTATGTGCTGCACCAGACCCGCACCCAGCGCCGCCGCAAGGCCGAGTCTCTGCTCGTGCTGGATGACACCTTGTGCGAACATGTCGGCAGCTTGTTTGAGTATGTGGATCGGCACTACAATCATACTGACGGCACCTACCCGTTGGCGCATAATCCGGTCACCAGCTTTTATGTCAGTGGTGCGGTGCGCGTTCCGCTCGATCTGCGCTTGTATCGACGCTACGAGGAACTGACAGAGTGGGACGCCTTTGTCGCCAAGCACTTTCCGGAGCAGGTCATTCCGACCACGACCAAAGCCCGCGCCAAACTGCATAAGCAGGTTGATCCAATCCTGCTGACCGACCCCGACTTTGCGGCCTTGCACGCCCAGTTCCGCACCAAAATTGCGCTGGGCATCGAGTTGATTACGGCGGCAATCGGGCGCAAAGTCCCCTTCGGCGTGGTGGTCTTCGATGGCTGGTATCTGGCCGAAGAACTGGTCAAGGTGCTGGAGCGGCGCCGCAAAGCCTGGGTCAGTATCTTGAAGAAGAATCGGAAGATCGAGACCGCCAGTTTTGTGCTCAAGGACGCGACCGGACAGCCGATTGGCTTCGACGAACCGCACATCGCGGTGGCCGATCTGATCGCGCATATTCCGGCGAGCGCGTATCGCGCGGTCAAGGTGGGCGAGACCACGTATTGGTGTTTCAGCTTGGTGGTGCGGATCGCCAGCTTGGGCCGCGTGCGGCTGGTGATCAGTTATGCGACTGCCGAGCGATCGGGTTCCTACGCCATCTTGATCACCAATCAGGTGGCGTGGAGCAGCCAGAAAATTATCGCCACGTATCTGCAACGCTGGCCGACGGAAACCTTTTATCAGGATAGCAAGGGGCATCTGGGACTGGATGCGTATCGCATGCGCAGCGCCGAAGCCATTGGGAAACATTGGTGTCTGGTGTTCGTGGCGTATACGTTCTTGCATCTGGCGTGTCTCACTGCATCACTGACCAAAGAAAGCACCCCCATCAAAACCATTGGGGATGCGTGTCGCCAGCAGGCACAGGCGCTGATTGAGAAACTCCTGCTCTTGGTTCACGAGCGTCTGCTGCACGGGCAGCCGGCGGAAGAGGTGTTCGCCCAGCTGTTTGCAAAACAGCGTATCGTGCCAGCACCATGACCGCTCGGCTTCTCTGTCCAAAACACAACAGTCGAGT
>JBBRSA010000141.1:0-1564 GCA_038245855.1 Burkholderiales bacterium | reverse complement strand
TGTCGGTAGCACATGATATGTCCGGTTTAATTAGCACGTGAAATGTCCGCTTTAGCGAGCCGCTAAGGTACAGCTACCAGCCTGGGGGGAAGGCATGGAGAGCTACCCGAGGGCGGCAGTGGAGCGGGCGATGAAAGTACAGGAAGTAATTTTGCGAGCGATGGCCAAGAAGATTACCTGGTGGCAGGCGGCGCAGATCATTGGGATCACCGACCGGCAGATGCGGCGGTGGCATTGGCGGTACCGCGAGTACGGCTATGACGGATTGCTGGACCGCCGCACGGGTCGGCCTAGTCCCAGGCGCGTGCCGCTGGCGGTGGTGGAGCAGGTCTTGGGGCTGTACCGCGAGAAGTATTTCGATCTCAACGTGCGGCATTTTCACGAGAAGTTGCGGGAGCAACACCAGGTGCGCTTGAGTTACACGTGGGTGAACCAAGCCCTGCAGCTGGCTGGACTGGTGAAGAAAAGCAGGAAGCGCGGAGTGCATCGCCGGCGTCGGCCGCGGCGTCCGCTGGCGGGGATGCTGCTGCATCTGGATGGCAGTTCGCACGCGTGGTTTCAGGATGAGCGACGCTACGATTTGCTGGTGCTACTCGATGATGCCACCAGCGCGATTTACTACGCGCAGTTAGTGGAGCAGGAGTCCACGGCCACGGTGATGACCGCGCTGCGCGAAGTGATCGAGCGCAAAGGCGCTTTCTGCGCGCTGTACAGCGATCGGGCCAGCCATTTCTTCCATACCCCCAAAGGCGGTCAGCCGGTGGACCGCCATCGGCCCACGCAAGTGGGGCGGGCTTTGCAGGAATTGGGAATTCAGATGATTCCCGCGTATTCCCCGCAGGCGCGCGGACGCAGTGAAAGAAATTTCGGCACCTGGCAAGGACGGCTGCCGCAGGAGTTGCGTTTACGCAACTTGCGCACGGTGCAGGCTGCCAACCAATTTCTGCGGGATAGTTATATTGAGGAATTTAACAAGCGCTTCGCAGTGCCTGCTGCGCAGCGTGGCCACGCCTTTCTGCCGGTGCACGGCAAAAATCTGGACCTAATTTTTTCGCTGCATCACGAACGCAGCGTTGCTCAGGACAACACCGTACGCAGTGGTTCGTGTGTGCTGCAGATTGCCAAGACCCGCTGGCGAACCACGCTAGCCGGCTGCCGGGTCACCGTCTACGAGCACCTGGACGGAACCTGGAGCATCGGTTACGGCCCCCACTGCGTGGGACGCTATAACCGCGAAGGAATACCACTGCAACTGGAGAAACCGACCCACCGACGACTAGCAAGCCGTGGAAAAGCCGGGCGCACCGCGCCCTTGGAAATCGCTCCGCGATTTCCACTTTCCCACGGCACCACAACAAAACCAACCCCCACCACCTCAACCAAAACCGGACATTTCATGTGCTACGAAAACCGGACATTTTAATTTGCTAACGACACTTGACCGATTTTGTTCGAGAGACGCCAATCGAAAGCCTTCAGTTGGCCGGCCGGATTTGTTTAGTAAGGCAAGCGCGCTTTGCGGGGCAGGTTGAAGATTACATTTTTTTGAAGAGATTTTCGAAGG
>JBBRSA010000140.1:0-1569 GCA_038245855.1 Burkholderiales bacterium | reverse complement strand
GCCTTCACCACCGCCCGCTGGGGCCACACCTCCATTGTCTACAATGGCTACCTTTATATCATCGGGGGTAATGGTAGTGGCGCCGACCTAGACGACATCCAGCACTGCCCCATAAACGCCGACGGCTCGGTCGGCACCTGCGTGGTGCAAACCACCGCCTTCACCACCGCCCGCTGGGGCCACACCTCCATTGTCTACAATGGCTACCTTTATATCATCGGGGGTAATGGTAGTGGCGCCGACCTAAACGACATCCAGCATTGCCCCATAAACGCCGACGGCTCGGTCGGCACCTGCGTGGTGCAAACCACCGCCTTCACCACCGGCCGCACCCAGCACACCTCCGTCATCTATAACGGCAACCTCTACATCATTGGGGGTCATAGCGGGGCCTCCACCTACTACAACGACATCCAGCACCTTTCTATAGCCGCACTACCGCAGGTGGCTCATTACGAACGTGTGGTCGATCTGGGTAGGGTATACGATAGCGTGGACTCAATCCAGTACAACGGCACAGCACCGTGCGGTGTCAAGCTTCAGTATGCCACCGCCGGCACCAACGGCATCTTCGGTGCACCCGCCACCGTTTACGAAGACTCAATGCCGGGAATAACGTATGCGCTTTCAAACGTGACTTTCAAACGCTACGTCCGGCTAACTCTGTCTATCGACGATCAACAGTGTGGCGGCACCAGCGTTATTACTGACGTCACAGTTAATAGTACCTTGCTACCGCCGGCCGCCCCAACCTTAAGCCAGCCGGCTGCTGCCCAGACCGGTGTCTCCACAACGCCCGAATTCCGGATGTACACTACGGATGCAGCCAGTGACTACGTGCGCTACAAGATAGACGTCTGCTCGACCAGTAACTGCTCCAGTATTGTCCGCACCATTGACGAAACCAGTTCCCAGATCGGCTGGAGCAGCCAAAGTCAGCAATCCGCCACCGCCTACGCTAGCGGCCAGACTGCTATTCATACCTATCAGGCGGTCGCCCTCAGCGCTAACACCCAGTACTGGTGGCGGGCCTACGCGATTGACCCAGCAGGAGCTAATACGTTTAGTGCGGCATCCAGTATTGGGACGTTTAACACCACGCCAGCCACCCAGAACAACGTCAACATCGGTGGCGGCACCACTATTTACGGCGGCACCACGTTCGGACAGTAGAATTTAATTGGAGGTTCACTAGGCGCTTGAAGCGCTTTTGAATGGACGCGCCACGCATACAACTACGCACCAAAGTGCGGGTATTGATCACGGCCAGCGCCATAACATGGTCGCTGTTGCGATTAGCGACTACGGATGCAGAACCCCAGCAGACCTTCTTATAGAATTATAGTTTTCCTAGTGTGAAGCTATATTCGGGATCCAGACAAGAGCTCTTAGCCTAGATACCGGGTCAAGCCCGGCATGACAGCTCCATAAGCCCGGCATGACAGCTCCGCAAGCCCGGCATGACAGCTCCATAAGCCCGGCATGACAGCTCCGCAAGCCCGGCATGACAGCTCCATAAGCCCGGCATGACAGCTCCGCAAGCCCGGCATGACAGCTCCATAAGCCCGG
>JBBRSA010000139.1:0-1570 GCA_038245855.1 Burkholderiales bacterium | reverse complement strand
GCACCAGCTCTGTCACCCAGCGCCGCGCTTGTAGCAAGTCTACGAACGGTTTCAGCGGGAACTGTGGCCTGTACTTCAGGGTCTTGAACAGCGACTCGGCGTACGGGTTGTCGTTGCTCACCGCCGGGCGGCTTCGGCTGTGCGCCACGCCCAGGCGCTGCATGGTGGCCAGCATGGTTTCGCCCTTCATGGGGCCGCCGTTGTCTGAATGCACCGTGACCTGGTTCGCGCTGATGCCTTGGCGTCTGCAGATGTCCTCCAACAGCGCTGCGGCCTTCTCAGCGCTTTCGCAATCAAAGACCTGCCAGCCCACCACCTTGCGGCTGAAGATGTCCACGAACAGGTACAGGTAAAAGTACAGGCCGCGCACCTGGGTGGGCAAGTAGGTAATGTCCCAGCAGTAGATCTGATCGGGCTGCGTGGCCACCAGCGCGCGTGGTTTGCTGCGCTTTTGCGGCACCCGTTCAACGCGGCGGTGGCCCAGCTGCCCGGCTTGGCGCAGCAGCCTGTAAAGCGTTGATTCGCTGGCCACATAGATCCCCAAGTCGGCCAAGCGGGGCACGATCTGGCTGGGTGGCAGGTCTTTGAACTCCTCGCTGTTGAGCACGCCCAGCGCCAACTGGCGTTCGTCGTCGCTGAGCTTGTTGGGCGGGCAGTTGTGAATACGCTGATCAGGGGTGCGCCTGTCACCGACGTACAGTGCGTTTTTGCCCGCCTGCGCAATAAAAGCAACCCAGCGTTGCACGGTGCGTACGGCCAGCCCGATGACGGTGCAGGCCCGGTGCAGCCGGGCGCCAGCGTTGCAAGCTTGATCAATCAACTGCAGCGCGGTGCCCCGCTGTGCAAGGGTGCTCATGTGTCCTCGCCCTGCGATTGCGCCACCAAGGCCTGGAACTTTTTTTGAAGCACCAGCAACGCGGCGGCCTCGGCCAGCGCGCGGTCTTTGCGACGCATCTCGCTTTGCAGCCGTTCGTGTCGGCCTTGCAGCTCACGCAGTGCGGCGTTTGACAGGCGTTGCTGGGCGGCATCGGCAACGGACGGCTGCGGTGCTGCGCAGAAGGCCTCGCGCCACTGGATCAACTGGTGCTCGAACAGGCCTTTCTCGCGGCACCACGCGTGCAGCGCAGGCCCCTGAAGGGCGTGACTTTCATTCAAAGCCAACAGCCGCTGAACAGGCGTCCATTGGCGGGCCGGCACGTCGCCGGGCAGGCATGCCGCATGCGGCAAGCCTGCCCCTGCTGGGCCCGACCTCTTGAGCCAGCCCTTGAGTGTTCCCAAGGACATGTTCAGCTCAGCTGCTACCGATTGCAGGGTACGCGAACCTCGCTCCCGGGCCTTGCTGAGCGCCTGTTCTATGAACTCAGGTGAACGTTGATTTCTTTGCATTTGGTGTCGCTCCGTTGCGGATCATCCGCGAGAAAGAGGGGCGACAACTAGTCTGACGCAGGGGGCTTAAGCGTTAGATTTCCGAATACGCTACCTTCAACCCAAGATGCCTTGAAAACGGCAGGAAGTCCCTGTCTGCGTGAAGAAGCGTCAGCCCATCCTCAATGCACCGCGTGGCAATGAG
>JBBRSA010000138.1:0-1602 GCA_038245855.1 Burkholderiales bacterium | reverse complement strand
TGTTGCGCTGGTCACGCCAGCGATTGGGAGTATACCAGTCTCGCCCGCGAGCGTCAAGGTTATTTGAACAATTTGTCAACCCAAAGTAGAGATGTCCCCCGGTTGTCCAAAGTAGAGATGTCCCCTGGGGGTCAGCCGCCGCCCGCGGGCGGCGGCTGACCCCCAGGGGAGGCGCGGCGGTTTGGCTGCTTCTTGGAAAGTGGCGCGCCGTAAGTGCGCCAGGGATGATTGGCAGCCGGTTTAGTCGGAGCCTGCTTGTGTTGGGCGGCTTCGACCGCCGGCGCGATGAGTTTGCTGGGCACCACTTCGGCTTGGCGGCTCTGTTCCTGGTAACGGGTATGCGGGAGCTGGCGGCCTTGATACTCGATGGTGAGGTGATCCTGGGCGTCTTCGAGCACCAGGACCTGAGCGCCGCGAAAGGCATGGGTGCTGCGCGGGACTTGGAGTTGGTAGACGACTTTGTGATGCTGCACAGTCAGGTTCTTAGAGACCGTGCGCAGGGTCTGCACCGTGAAAATCCGATCCAAGTTGTGGCCGGCCAGCAGCGGCCGGTGGGCCTCCGCTGGATCGGCGGGCGATACTCCAAAACGCCGATTGAAGTCAGCGATGAAGGTGGGCACATAGGCGTTCGCCTGCTCGGGATCGGCGATGCCTTGCAGGCGCAGCTCTTTGACCAGCCGGTCTTGCAAGGTCTGGTTGACCCGTTCCACGCGCCCTTTGGCTTGCGGGCTGTTGGCACAGATGATCTCAATGTCGAGTTCGGTCATCGCCCGGCCAAATTGCGTCAGGCCCGTCCCAGTGGTGGCGGCCGGGTTGGTCAGGCGAAAAATGCTGTGTTTGTCGCTGTAAAACGCGATTGGCCGGCCATGGCGGGCCAGGTAGCGGCGGGTGGCGGTGAAGTAGCTGAAGGTGGTTTCGGTGGGCGTGAAGAACAACTCGCCCAACTGCCCGGTGGCGTCGTCGATGTAGACCAGCAGATTCCCAGCCGGGGCGCGGTCTTCAAACCAGGCGTAGGGCGAGCCATCCAACTGCACCAACTCCCCGCGTCGGGGTCGGCGTTGGCGCAGTTGATGGACTTCGGGTTGGTTGGGGCGCTGGGCCTCCCAGTGGCCGTCCGCCACCATGAGCTTGCGGACGGTCTCGACCGAGAGCGTCAGGTCATGGACTTCGGTCAATTTCTCATGGGCCAGGGTCGGTCCGAAGTCGGGGTAGTGCTGCCCGATCAACTGGCGGGCCCGGTCCTTCACGTCCGCCGCCAGTTGGTTGTTGCTGGGCCGGCCCCGGCGCTTGGAAACCAGCGCTTTAGCGCCCCCGGCCCGATAGGCCCGCCACAGGCGCTTGACCTGGCGCACCGTCAAGCCCAGCTGCTCGGCGGCTTGCGCTTGAGTAATCTGTTTGGCCTTGAGTTGCTGCATCATTTCGGTTCGACTCAGTTCGTGCGGGCTCATACTGATCAGAGCGTTCACTTTCTCCGGGTCCTTTCATGGTTGGGCACTTGCCCGTCATTACCATGAAGGAGTGTCCCATGACCGGCTCCCGGCGCCAGTCAAAAGGGGACATCTCTACTTTGGAGAAAGGGGACATTACTACTTTGCGCTAACA
>JBBRSA010000137.1:0-1631 GCA_038245855.1 Burkholderiales bacterium | reverse complement strand
TGTAGCGCCCCATCGCAGTTTGCACCAGTGAGCGCTTGCCCACAGTTTGAAGACTGACCAAGATCAACACATAGTAAGACAAACACGTTATCGTGATCCCGTTAAGAAGGAGATAACTAAGAAGTGGCCCCGCAAAACTGAACAGCGCTATAAGTGGGAACTCTGGGCATAAGTCCTGGCCGAAGACGGCTGGACATGAAGGAGTTTTCGATGGTCAAGAAATCAGCGCGCCGTACACGGCGCACCCATACGCCGGCGTTCAAGGCTCAAGTAGCCTTGGCCGCACTGCGTGAGGATAGGACGATGGCCGAGTTGTGCAAACAATTCGAGCTCCATCCCCACCAGATCACCGACTGGAAGCGCCAGCTGCTTGAAAATGCCGCCAACGTCTTTGGCGGAACAGCTGGACAGGCAAAACCCATTGATCTGGTGCCACTGCATGCCAAGATAGGCCAACTCACGCTGGAGAATGATTTTTTAGAACACGCGCTCACCAAGGCGGGATTGCTGAGCGCAAGACCATGATTGATCGTCACCACGAGCTTTCCATCACGCGCCAGGCCAAGCTGCTCAAGCTCAGCCGGGGCACGGTGTACTACCTGCCAAAGCCTGTCAGCCCGGCAGATCTGGCGCTCATGCGCCGTATTGACGAACTGCACCTGGAGCATCCCTTCATGGGCGCCAGAATGCTGCGCGACCAACTCAGTCGTGAAGGCCTGCACGTAGGGCGACGCCACATCAGAACGCTCATGCTGCACATGGGTATCGAGGCGCTGGCGCCGCAACCGGGCACCAGCAAGGCTGTGCCTGGAAACAAGATCTATCCCTACCTGCTGCGCAAGCTTGCCATCACCCGCGCCAACCAGGTTTGGGCGCTGGACACGACCTACATTCCCATGGCCAAGGGCTTTGTCTATCTCACTGCGGTGGTGGACGTGGCGAGCCGCCGGGTGTTGACCCACAAGGTGGCGATCACCCTGGAGGCCTGTCACGCCCGGGAGATCATGCAAGAAGCCTTTGCACGCTACGGCACGCCTGAGATCGTCAACACCGATCAGGGCAGTCAGTTCACGGCCGAGGAATTCACAGATCTCGTGTTGGCCAAAGGCTGCAAGCTGTCCATGGACGGCCGGGGTGCCTGGCGAGATAACGTGTTTGTCGAGCGCGTGTGGCGCAGCGTGAAATACGAGCGGGTGTACCTCAAGGCTTATGACAGCGTGAGCGCGGCACGAGCCGATATTGCCGAGTACATGGCCTGGTACAACACCGGCAGGCCCCACTCACGCCTGGATCGCGTCACGCCCGAGCAGGCTTACTTGAACTTGCTGCCCAAACTGGCTGAGGCTGCATAAAATGAAAGATTGGGTGCGCCCCGAGTTGCCCACCGCGGCTCTGCGTTCGTCGCAAGCGACGCTCGCCGCCGTGGACAACTCTGCACCTTTGGCAACCCGCCCGGAGTCCACTTATAAATCGGGGAAAGTTGTTCAAACAACCGGGGCCACTTCTCTGGCTCAATATTGAATCGGCGCCGACACTCCAAGAAGCTGCAGCTTCTTTGCGCCCAACTGGGCTAACGTTGTGGCAGCGGCTGAGAAGCTCAGTTCGCCTGCCCAGCAGGCGCTAAGTCGTCA
>JBBRSA010000136.1:0-1645 GCA_038245855.1 Burkholderiales bacterium | reverse complement strand
GTGCACATCACCCACATCAAGCCGGGTGAGCTGGACGCGGTGATGAGCGAGATCGCCGCGCTGGACCAGCGCCACAGCGTGCAGGCGCTGACAGCGGGGCAGGTGCTGGTGCTGACGTGATTGGTCGGGGGTGACAAAAATCGTCACCTGACGGCGATGACGGGTGACAAGAATCGGCAGGTGCACCGGCCAGCCTGTGACAAATGCCCGGGTTTGGGGGCCAAAAGCCGGAAACAAGGCCTGGCACGCGACCTGCAACGTTTCTAGCGTCCCACCCCCCAGTTACCGCCCTGTCACCCCCTTGGAGTAGTCTCATGAAGCGTATGCAAAAAGGTTTCACCCTCATCGAACTGATGATCGTCGTGGCGATCATTGGTATCTTGGCGGCGGTGGCATTGCCGGCGTATCAGCGCTACATCAATCGGGCGGCCTACTCAGAGGTTATCGGGCAGGCACATCCGATTACGTCTGGGATAGCTGAGTGCCTGCAGGTTCAAGGTGACATTGCAAAATGCGAAAGTTTGGCACTGCTGGGCATGACCTCGCCCGCTGCGACGAACTCGTTCGCGAGTTTGGACGTCGCCGCTGGTGGGGTCGTCACGTTGACTCCCAAGGCCTACAAGGGAATTGTCGCAACGGATTTCTGTATAATGACCCCTACAATCGCGGGAAACTCCATCACGAAGTGGGTATACAGCGATAAATGCGAAACGTTGGGCTATGTTAAGAACTGATTTAGCGCATGCCAAAGGCAAGGATACGAGTTCAGATATTGCCTAATCTTTAGCTGCTGAAATCCAACGCCCACCTCGGTGGGCGTTTTTGCGTGGTGCTCCCGGCACGGGCGAACTTTTGCGGGCTCAAGTCCCGCCGCAAGCTGATCCCAGCGAACCAAGCGAAGCGCAACGCCTGGCTTCGATCGACCAAACGCCGCCCTTGAATTTGATATATACTTGATATATCCTTGTATTCAGGAGCGAGCAACATGACCGCCGCCAAGCTCTTCCTCAACGGCCGTAGCCAGGCCGTGCGCCTGCCCAAAGCCTTCAGGTTCGAAGGCCTGACCGAGGTCTTTATCGAGCGTGATGGCGACCGGGTCATCCTCAGCCCGGGTCGCCGGCCGTCGATTGAGCGGCTGATAGGCGCGCTGGACCAGTTTGAGTCCCTGCCTGACCGCGAGCAGCCCACGGTGCCCGACCAACGCGAGCCCTTCTGAAGCCTTGGCCATGCGCTTCATGCTCGACACCAACATCTGCATCTACGCGATCAAGCATCGCCCGCCCGAGGTGCTGGCCGCGCTGCGTGCCCACGAGACCGCCGGCTTGGGGCTGTCGTCCGTCACGGTGGCTGAGTTGTTTTTCGGTGTGCACAAAAGCGGCTCAGCCCGCAACATCGCGGCGTTGCAGCAATTTCTTGAGCCGCTGGAAATCGCCGACTTCGACCGTGAAGCAGCGTTGTGCTACGGCCGCCTACGCGCCACGCTGGAGGCAGCTGGCACGCCGATAGGCCCTCTGGACACCCAGATCGCCGCCCATGCGCTGGCGCTGGACGTCACCTTGGTCACGCACAACACCCGCGAGTTCAGCCGTGTGCCGGGCTTGCGTTTGTCCGACTGGGTGGCGGCGCGCTGATTTTTGCGCCTTAG
>JBBRSA010000135.1:0-1687 GCA_038245855.1 Burkholderiales bacterium | reverse complement strand
CCCCCCTGTGTCAAACTAGCTGTCGCCCACATTAATTGCGGATGATCCGCACCGGAGCGACCTACTATGCAAAGAAATCAATACACCCCAGAATTCAAAGAACAAGCCCTGAGCAAAGCCAGGCAGCGCGGCCAGCGCACACTGGAGTCGGTGGCCAATGAAATCAACGTATCCCTGGGCAGCCTCAAAGGATGGCTCAAGATGGCCAACAGGCAAGCCGCATCATCGACATCGGTGAGCTTGCCCTGCGACGCTGGCGCACCGCACTGGAGCGCTGCGCAACGTCTACAGGCGCTCAAAGAGACACACACATTGGAAGGCTCGACACTGAGCTCCTGGTGCCGAGAGAAGGGCTTGTTTGAGCATCAATTGAAGCAATGGAACGATGCGTTTTGCAGTAGCACCGACCCACTACAAAACCAGGTCAAGGCTGAACTGCGGACCCTCAAAACCAAGAACGAACAACTGCAGCGTGATCTGCATCGCAAGGACAGGGCACTGGCTGAAACCGCCGCCTTGTTGGTGCTGCAAAAAAAGTTCCAGGCGCTGTTGCAGGACGCGGACAAATGATCGCCCTGCACCAGCGAGCCACCATACTGAGCCTGATTGAAGAGGCCTGCCAAGCTGGTGCCCAGCTGCTCAAAGCCTGCAAGCAAATTGGTCTGTCGGTGCGCACCGTGCTGCGCTGGCGGCATCCTAAAAACAAGAATGGCGATGGTCGCATGGTTGGCAACCGCGCGCTCACGACCCCGCCTAACAAGCTCAGTGACGGGGAGCGCCAAGCTGCGCTGGATTTACTCAATAGTGAAGAGTTCAAAGACCTGGCGCCTAGTCAAATCGTGCCCCGACTGGCCGATCAGGGGCTGTATGTGGCCTCAGAATCTACGCTGTACCGATTGTTGCGAGCGGCCGGCCAGATGACGCATCGGCGCACTGAGCGGGTACCCAGTAAGATCAGCAAACCACGCGCATTGGTGGCTACCCAGGCTGATCAAATCTACTGCTGGGACATCACCTATTTGCCAGCACAAGTGCGTGGTACGTTCTTTTATTTGTACCTGTTTGTGGACATCTTCAGTCGCAAAATTGTGGGCTGGCAAGTGTTCGATTGCGAGAGCGCAGCACTGGCCAGCGAGCTGCTGATTGACATCTGCCGGCACCAGGGGATTGAGCCCGATCAGCTCACCGTGCATTCAGACAACGGCTCGCCCATGAAGGGCGAGACCATGCTGGCGACGATGCAACGCCTGGGTGTGGCGCACAGCCGCAGCCGCCCGGCGGTGAGTAACGACAACCCGTACTCGGAGTCACTGTTCAAGACCTTGAAGTACCGCCCACAGTTGCCGCTCAAACCATTTCAAAGTTTGCTGCACGCACGCAACTGGGTCACCGAGCTGGTGCGCTGGTACAACGACGAGCATCGTCATAGCACCATTGGATTTGTGACACCTGAGCAGCGCCATGCTGGTGCCGATCAGGCGTTGCTGAGCAAGCGCGCGCAAGTTTATGAAGCCGCCCGCCAGGCCAATCCACTGCGCTGGTCAAAGCAAATCCGCAACTGGCAATACGTTACAACGGTTCACCTCAACCCCGATACCCCACAAAACAAGGACTCTCAAACCATTTAAATAATGCTCGATTTACCAACTTTATGCGACAACTAGCTTGACATCTACCGTTGGTGTGG
>JBBRSA010000134.1:0-1718 GCA_038245855.1 Burkholderiales bacterium | reverse complement strand
TACAGTATTTGGACCGCAACACCAGCAGGCAAGCTGGTTGCGCTGTTTTTGCAAAAAAGATGTATCGTCAAGCGCCGAATGTATCAACCGGGCTTTGCCGCCTACATTGCGTAAGGCCTCACAAGAAACAAAACTTTTGAGGCTGCATTTTTAGACTCCCGCTTGTACTGCCGGGGTGACCTCAAACCCCAGTGCCATGGCGCGGCGCCTGAGGGCCGCAACGCTGCGTGCGAGCTGCTGCTCTTCATAGCGTTGCTGCCCCTGGTCAACGAACTCCTCACCCCGTGTCAGCATGAAGTACACCATGCGCGCAAGTTTATGTGCCACTGCCGTGTTGGCGCTAGGCTTGTCCATGCGGGCGCACAGGCGACGGTAGAAAGCCCCCAAGGCCGAGTCGCAGCGTGACAAGCTCATTGCGGCCATCTTGAGGACCTGGCGGACCCGGTTGAGCGAGCGCTTCGTTTTGGACGACAACACCTTGCCTCCACTGATTTTGGTCCCCGGACTCAAGCCCAGCCATGAGCAAAAGTGCTTGACCGTGGCGAAGCGACTCAGGTCTGGCCCCACTTCGGTCAAAATCTTTTTCACCGCCGTCAACCCCAGTCCGTTGATACGGGTGAGGTCTACGCCAGCCCAATTGGCCAGTATTTGGCGCTCATCGAAATGCTCGCGTTGTTGGCTGCCCGAGCGTGGGGGCTTGCCCAAATCAACCTTTTTCTGCCCCAAATCGGCCAGCTCCGCTTGCAGCCGGGTGTCGCACTCGGCCAGGTGGCGCGCAATATCGTCATACATGCCCAGTGATTGGCGCAGCACGAACAGGTGCTCCTCGCGCCAGTTGCCAGTCAATGCCTTGATGATCTCTTCAGGGCTGGCCTTGACGCGGCTGTGGCGGTGCCGGGCCAGTGCCTTGGGATCGCGCTCGCCGGCCACGATGTCACGAATCATCAGCGAGCCGCTCAGTCCCATGACATCGCTCAGTACCTCGGTGAGCTGGATGTTCATCTGTACCAGCGCCTTTTGCATGCGCTGCACCCAACTGGCTTGCTCTGTGAGCAGGGTCTCGCGCTGTCGGGCCACCGCGCGCAGTTCGCAGACCTGGGCGTCTGGGCGAAACGCGGCGCGCAAAAAACCCAGGCTCATGAGCTTTTGCAGCCACTGGCAGTCCTGTACGTCGCTCTTGCGTCCAGGCACGTATTTCATCTGGCGTGCATCGACCAGCCAGACTTTGAGTCCGCGCTGCTCCAGCACTTCAAACACCGGTATCCAGTACACCCCGGTGGATTCCAGCGCTACCGTATCCACCCCGCACGCAAGCAGCCAACTTGCCATCGCGTTCAAATCGTCGGTCATTGCACCGAACTCGCGTACCGGCTCATCGCTTGACCGATTGGGCACCGCGACCCAGTGGCTTGATGCGCCTACGTCAATTCCAGCGGCATTGGGGAAAACCTCATCTTCTTGGGTACGAACAGCCATAACATCCTCCACAATAAGGGTTGAATGGCAGCGCTAGGGAAGCGTCGAATCTGACTCACTCTCACAAACGGGATGCGCATCGCTGCGCTCACCAGTGTCGCCGACGATTCCTGAACCATGCTGAGTGGCGGGCTCACTCAAGCGGTGGCGGGTAACCACTGCGAGTTCGCACCAATGCTTTTTCGGTTATTTCAGCGCTGCCATTCTCTTTTTAAGGCAAATCGGCGCGCGGCATCGGCCTC
>JBBRSA010000133.1:0-1724 GCA_038245855.1 Burkholderiales bacterium | reverse complement strand
CTTCAAGGTGGCAAACAGGCTGTACATCGTAGCTGCCAACTCGCCCGACCACTCGGAGCCTGAACCAAAGAAGTTTTTGCGCCCTACCACCGGCGTGCGCATGTCGCGTTCGGCCACGTTGTTGTCCATCGGGATTTCGGGATGCGCGACAAAGACCGTCAACCCAGCCCAATGGTTGTGCATACTTTGCAGCACTTTGGCTGACGGTTCTGCCAGCTTCATATCAGCCAGTGCCAACTCTCTGCGTTGGGCCATGGCTTGTATGGCGCACTCCAAGGCAGTCTGAGTAGCCATGCGCTGTGGACTGTCCACCTGTGTTTGCAGGCGCAGTTTGTTGAGGTGATACAGCTCAGCGATGGCATCGATCCAGACAAACGCCCAGGCACGAAGATCAGGATGAGCGTTGGCCAGTTCTAGGAAGTCACGTCGTTGATGCACCCAGCAAAACGCCAATATCACACCGGGGCGCTGGCGCGCAAAGCACTTGTAGGCCGAGTACCGATCGCAACTGATGATGCCGCTGACTATCGTGTCGAGCGCGCCCTCAATCACCTTGGTGGCACGGGTTTGATCGAGCACGTAATGCACCACGGATTTGCAATGAAATACCCACAGGTACCAGCGGTGTCCAATTTTGCCCTCAATATCGGTGAACACCGCCCAGCGCGTCTCGTCAGCATGCCAGTGCGATTCGCTGCAGAGTTTGGTGCGCAGCGCAATGCACCAGGGTTTGAATAGCTTGGCAATGCTGTGCAGACCACCGGCGAGTGTGCCCGCTGACATGTTCAAGCCATGGTCAGCGAAGTCCTGAAGCAGGCGGTGACTGGGGCGACCGTATAAGAACTTGTCTAGCAGCACGGTGCTCCACACCGAGATGCCAAACTTGCCGCGCGCAATCAAGCGTGTCGGGGTCGGTGCGGTGATGATGCCGGGCAGGTCGCATTGACAGCCGGGTTTGTACCTCTGTCTGTGAATCTTGCGTCGGTAGGCCTTGACTTCAATCTCTATGACTTCTGAATCTTCGGTGCCGGGGAAGGCGAGAAACGGTTTGCTGCAGTCTGGGCAGCAGGCGTTGTCCAGTGCAATGGTTTCGTCGCGTGCGGGCAGGTGCGGCTGCAGGGTGCGAGCATGACCGCGTTTGCCGTATTGTTGACCTCGGTGTGCTTTGGATAGCCCGGTTTTGGTTTGCCTCTCGTTGGTCTGGTGACGTTCGCTCTTGCGCGCAAACAGGCGCTTTTGCAGATCACGCGCTTTTGCTTTTTCGTGCTCTAGCTCACTGCGCAGTGCGGCCTCGGTCAGTGCTGAGAGTTCGAGTTGCCTTTGATTTCTGGCTTGCAGCCATTCGATCCGAAACAGGGCGCGCTGGTGGGCAGACTTCCAGTAGTTGGCCTGCATTACCAGTCCAACGTGCTCTTGTTTGGTGATGGTGATCATCACTTGCGCGAACGGTGTGCCTTGGCGCGAAGCCGTGGCAGGGGATTGGTCTAGTCGTTGCGCGTGGAGCATGAGCGCGACGTTAACGGGAAAAGGTTTTTGTGTCCAGTAATTTATTGGCAGGTTGCTACGGGTTTACCGAATAGTTACCGAAGGTCTGTTCGGGTCGGCGGACGAGAATGGCGGACTATTGGGCTATTTCAGTGCGGCTCGAACCGGATTCGACCTCGCCTTCGACGGCTTGGACAGTTTCGTATCGACCGGACTGTTCGGCGACAAGCTCACCGGAT
>JBBRSA010000132.1:0-1753 GCA_038245855.1 Burkholderiales bacterium | reverse complement strand
TACCGTTCGTATCAAACATGACAATTGCTTTGGCCGGTATGAACGTCGGTATACCGCTGTAAGTAATGAGCTGGAGGCTACGGTAGGCCGGCAGACTGCCATTGCTGTCTGCGCCGATGGTGACAGTCGGCACGGGGTGGGTATGCGTGCTCGTGGCGACGGTAGCCTGGTTACCGTTACCGTTGGCGAGTGCCGATGGGCCGCTGACAGTTGTCGTAGCAACCGAAGGAGTATACGGAGCACCGGCGCCACCTGTGGTGCCGTAGTTGGCGACCGTATCACCGCGCGGGAATTTTCCATCAAACGTCGTCACCACCGACCAACCGGTTGGTGCCCCGCCGTTGGCCGGGTCCCAAAATAGCATCATATTGGGACCGACGGCTTTCGTTTGCAGCGGCACATAGATCGTGAAGTTAGCCAGTCCAAGTAGCACGAGAATACCCACAATGGTCGTTGTTCGGCCAGTCCGACGGAGGTGCAATAGACGCGGTGCCAGGCGCTGGCTAGCCCTCATTCTCCCCTGTTGCAGCTGGCGCGTGTATCTATGCATGTTTATTAGCGCAGGCCCCTCGGCCGAAAACCCTTATGGTACACCAATGGTACCACTTCCCACCGGGGTTGGAAAGTCATCCCCGTTGGGTTAACAGACGGCAAACAACGGGTCGGATTTTATCATCCGACGCAGCTGTTCTTGCTGGCGGCGTTCGCGCAGCGGCAAACGTTTGAGCAATCGATCGTCTTGTTTCTTTTTGTTGATTATCATGTCTATTTCTCCTAATACTTACTTGCGTAATTGAATGTAATCTCACCGGCTCGGGCAAAGTCGCCAGCGGCTCCTGCGTTCACGTGAACCCGAAAGGTCAATACATCGCCGGCAGCGAACGAACAGCCACCGAAGCTACCCGAGGCAATCGAGCCGGTCGTCCAAGTGTTGGACGTCGTACCGGCGGCGACAGCGCTGCCGCAAGCAGCCCCGCCCTTGTAAGCACCAATTGTAACTGCATCGCCGCTAGCAGTACTGGTGACAAAGCCGTTGAGCGAAAGTACGGCACCGCTGGCGGGGATATTGCCGAAATCAGACGGGACTTGGTAGCGGACATAAATGTCATAGTTTGCCGCCGCAGTGGCGGTCCAGCTGTAATAGTTATGAACATCGCCAGCAACGTTACAAATGGCCGTGGCAATGCTTAAGGCGCCGGTGTTACTACAGAAGTCTGAGGTCATCGTGCCGATGTTGCTGGTGCCATCGCCAGTCAGGGTAGCGCCGGCGTATTCCGGAGACAGGGTAACCGCTGTAATGTGGCGGGCGGTACCGTACAGCGTCAATTCGTGATTGGCGTTATCGAACGACGCGTAATTGCCGCCGGCGAAGTTACCGATGTTGAGCAGGCCACTGACGCCGGCAGTGCCGGTGACGTAGAGGTCGCCGGTGCCAGTGCCGGTGAAGTTCTGGATGCCAGTGCTGCCGACGGTGACGATTTGGGTGCTGGTGTTGGTGCTCAAGATGGCCGTACCGGCGTTATTCTGAACCTGGAAAGCGGTGCCGTCGGTGCCGTTAGCTTTAGCGACGACGAAGCCAGCAACCGTGCCCGTAGAGCCCTTGGCGCCGCCTTGGAGAACCAAGTTACCGCCGGTAGTGGCGCCGGTGGCGCCGGCGCCGGCTTGAATCGTCAGGCTGCCGCCATTGCCAGCTGAGCCCTGGACGACGTTAATGGTGCGGGCACCGGAGTTGGTGGCATCGCCCAATGTCAGG
>JBBRSA010000131.1:0-1753 GCA_038245855.1 Burkholderiales bacterium | reverse complement strand
CCCGCTCCGTGTCATTCCGGGCCGGAAAAGCACCGGCCCTCCCTTCTTTACCTGCGCGGGACACGCCAGCCCGACGCGGCGCTACTCCGCCAGTGGTGTCTGCTGAGTTTTCCGGCCAACGCACGTGGCAAAGGTGGCGGCTGCCAAGGGCGTTGGGTGACCGGCGCAGTGACATAAAGACACCGTTGTGTTTGTCAAGCCGCTGCAGGCTTCAGATGGTTGGGATCGAAGGGTTGACCGGAGCGCAGCACGCCGTAGGCGATGGCCAGCAGCTTGTGCATGCAGGCCACCACAATCACCTTGCCTGGCTTGTTCTGTGCCTTCAGGCGTGCCCAGAACGCTGCTACCAACGGGTTGTACTTACCTGCCACCATTGCCGGGAAGTACAGCGCCCGCTTGAGCTCCTGGTGGCCCATCGGATGCGTTCCGCAGTGCTTGTTCAGCGAGGTGCCCGACTGCCGGATCAAGGGCGTCAGGCTGGCGTACGCAATCAGCGCCTTGGCCGACTTGAACCGCTCTGGCCGCCCGATGTAGGCCAGCAGTTGCGGAATCGTCTTGTCGCCCAGGCCGGGAATGGACTTGAGCAGACTCGCCCGTTTCTTGAGGTCCGGGTCATCGTCGATGGTGCTGGTGATCTGCGCTTTGACTTGCACGATGGCCTCGTCCAGATCGGTGATCACGCTGCGCACCGAATCCAGCACGGACTGGTGGGCCACATCGAGCCGGTCGCATTCGGCCTGGCGCATCGCCCGCAGCGTGTCCAGCCGGGCGACCAACGCCTGCAGGGCCCGCACGCCCGGTGAGGGCGCCTCCCAGCGCGCAGGCTTCTTGTCCCTGCAGAACATGGCCAGGCACTTGGCATCGCCACCATCGGTCTTGTTGCGCGCACCGTTCGACTCCGCAAAGCGCTTGGCCAGCAACGGATTGATCACCGACAGCAAGACGCCCTGGTCGTGCAGGAAGCAGGCCAATGCTTCGTGGTAGCTGCCCGTGGCCTCCATGCAGACATGCACCTGGGCGAGGCTGCCTGGCGCGGTCAACGCCAACCACTGCAGCAGGGCTTTGAAGCCCGGCGCGTCGTTGGCAAAGACCTTGGACTTGAACTTCTCGTTGGGCAGCAGCAAGGCGACATCGAGCTTGGCTTTGCTGACGTCCACACCCAAAAAATACAGCATGATCAAACCTCCCGCAGGACAGGCAAGACGCGCTGAATTCGACATGCGCACCCTAATACGCGGGGTCATTGCCAGCCACCGGCCGGCAACGCCCCAAGACACCGTTCGAGCTACAGCGTCGAAACCGCAAGGTGCCCCAGTCTTTATTTCGGGCTTGGTGTCCCAAGGAGGAGAACGGGGTCAACCGGGCGGGCTCCCTCCAGCGCGGCGGGAGCAGGGCAAGCGTATTAGGGGGAGACGTCGTCCGGCAGGACGGCGTCGGAGGACTGAGCCGGTTGCCCGACGGCCTTGGTTGCCACCCGGACCGATCGTCGAACGTCAGCATCCTGGTGAGATGCACGGCAGCAACGAGCCGCAAGCCGAAATCCGCCCCGACCGCACGTTGGTGAAAGCGTTCAAAGCCATACCCCCATAGCATGGCATTGAGACCAGCCGGCGCGCGAAGGCAGCGCCGTCAACCCGGCGCGTCGATCCGCTCGAACCGGTAGCCCACGCCGTAGACCGGCACCAGCTTCCAGCCCTTGCTGCCGTCCAGCCCGAGTTTCTTGCGCAGGCGGCTGATGTGCGTGTCCACCGTG
>JBBRSA010000130.1:0-1828 GCA_038245855.1 Burkholderiales bacterium | reverse complement strand
TGTATAGTCCCAGGGTGAGCTGGGTGGGGTCACGGATAAAGATAGCGGGATTGAGGTGCCATTGTTGGCAGATGAATTCGTGCGGTGTTTTGCCGCGCAGGCGCTTGAGGCGTTTGGCGTGATTGTAGGCCAGCAAAAAGGCTTGCAGGTGCTCGTTGAGTTGTTCGGTGGTTTGGTAGTGGTAGCGCTTCACGGTTGCTTCCTTGAGCGTGCGGTTGAATCGCTCGACCTGGCCGTTGGTCCAGGGGTGCGCGGGCTTGGTGAAGCGGTGCTCGATGCCGTGCTCATCGCAGACGCGGTCAAAAATGTGCCGCCAGGCGTACACCTGGTGGGGCATGTTGCCAAACTGCGTGCCGTTGTCGGTCAGCACTTTGTGCACCTGGTAGGGAATGGCGGCCAGCACCCGGCGCAGAAAATCAGCGGCCAGCATTTTCGTGGCACGGGGCTGCAATTCAGCGAAGGCCAGCTTGCTGGTGCGGTCAATGGCGACAAATAAGTAGACCCTGCCTTCCTCGGTGTGCACTTCGGCAAAATCCACGTGCAGGTAGCCGATGGGGTAGTCCTTGAATTTCTTTTTCTTCTCCGCTGGTTCCGGGGCCGGCAACCGACTGATGCCGTGGCGCTGGAAGAGGCGGTGCAGGGCCGAGCGGGAGAGGTGGGGAATCGTTTCCTGCAAGGCGTAGAGGCAATCGTCGAGGGGCAGCTGCGTGTGCTGGCGAAAGGCCACGGCCAGGGCCTCTTCGGCCGCCGTGAGCACCGTCGAGGCCGGTTTGGGCCCCATCGGGGCATCGGCCGTGGTCGTGCGGCCGCGCCACTTGGCCACCGTTTTGGGATTGACCCCATGGCGCGTGGCTAGGCTTTGTAGGCTTTCCGGACTTTGTTGGATAAGGCGCCGTACTGCCGGAGTTGTCCGGGCGCTGCCGTGAAGTACTTGTCCCATAAGTGCTGGCGAAGTTCGGGGGTAAAAACCACACCACTACTTGCTGGGACTATACACTTAGAGGCTGTTTAAGTTAATCGAGCAAGTCGTCGGATGTTCGCCAGGTACAGCCAGGCGTTGGCGTGAGTCGTTTTGCGCTCGTAGTCCTTGGCCAGGCGGCGATTGGCACCGGCCCAAGCGATGCTGCGCTCGACGACCCAGCGCTTGGCGTGGATGAAAAAGCGGCCTTTATCGGCCACCACGCCGCTGGGCACTTGCGCTTGTACCCCGCGCCGGGCCAGGTGCAGCCGGAAGCGGCGGCCAAAGCCGCCGTCCACGAACACGGTTTGCAACCGGTCCAGCAACTCGTTGCCCAGCGCCAGCGCGTCCCAGAGGCGGGCCGAACTCGCCCCGTCGTGGCAGGCCGCCGCAACCACCCAACAGGCCAGTAAGTTGCCGGCCGTGTCGACCAGAAAAAAGCGCTTGCGGCCCTTGATGCGCTTGCCCGCGTCGTAGCCCACACGGGCGGTGCTGGTGGCCGTGTTTTTCACGCTCTGGCTGTCAAGGACCGCCGCCGTGGGCTGCGCGCTTTTTTTTCGCGTTCCCGGGCTTCAATGGTCAGGCACCCGCTGACCCGGGCCCAGGTGCCGTCGGCCGTCCACTTGGTGAAATAGTAGTACACCGTGGGCCAGGGCGGCAAGTCGGCGGGCACGTCGCGCCACACGCAGCCATTTTTGAGCACGTAGAAAATGCCGTTGACCACGGCTTGCAACGGCCACTTGCTCGTGCGCCGCACCACCAGCAGCGGCGCCAACCGCTGCCATTGCCGCTCGGTCAAATCCGAACTATATCGCTTCGCTTGCATGAAGCAAAGCTAAAAAGGGCCGATTAACTTAAACAGCTTCTTAG
>JBBRSA010000129.1:0-1845 GCA_038245855.1 Burkholderiales bacterium | reverse complement strand
GAGGGGGCGCCGTCCGGCCTAAATGAAGCCGATGCTGCGCAAGCGTTCCTCACACAGCTTAGGGTTGCGCACCAAGCGCTGGGTCAGCAGCGGCAGGCTTTGGGCGCCCTGGCGCACCAGTCGCAGTGCGTTGAGGGCGATGCTGCGCAGCACCGCCAGCACCAGCGCCTGGGGCGCGCTCTTAACCTTGACCAGGTCTTCGCGCATCAAGGTGTCACGGCTCCAGTTGTTGCTTTCGACGCTCCAGTGCTGGCGCGCCGCGGTGTCCAGCTCATCTAGGAGCCCCTGCAGCGCGCTGTTGTTGTTGAAATTGGTCACGTAATAGAACACATCGCGCGTCTCAACACCCCCTTTGGTGCTTACCTTGAGCACCTGCAAAACGTACTTTAAACCGCAGTCCTGCCAGCGCTTGTCCAGGGCGAGCGCGCGCAAGGGGAACAGACGGGCGTGGCGTTGCACGTGACGCCCATGGGCCCGCTCTTCGCGGCGGCGCTCGACCAGTGCCCTCTCCTGGGTGGACAGCTCTGCGCAGTGCGCCAGCAGCACGCCCTGGTTCCCCTTGAGCTGCACCAGGTAGCTGCCCCCTCGGGCGTGTATCTGGGCCAGTAGTCCAGGCGCCAGGTAGAGCGCGTCAAAGCTCAGCTTGGCGCTATCGAGTCCTTGGCTGGCCAGGAGGGCCTGCATGACAGGTAGCTCGTGGTCCTTGTGGCTGAGCTGCTCTTTTTGGAGCAGCTCCAGCTTGGTGCCGTGCGCCACCAAGAACACCGCGCCCACCTTCTGCCCCTCACCGGTGCTGCCTCGAAACACCTTGCCATCCCCCGCGACCCAGCCGGACGGGGGCCACCAACTCTTGAAGAAGTCCGCCATCAGCTGGCGCAGGCCCGCCAGGTCAGCACCGGCCAGGAACTCAGGCAAATAGGAGCGCGAAATGGCATGGCCACTCCAGCGCGTGAGCCGGCGCAGCCAGGCCACGCTGTCCTGGCAGAACGCGTGAATGGCGTGCACCGTGGTGTGGCCGTGAAACAGCGCCAGCGTGACGCCCATCAGCACAAACGCCTGGTCGTGACGCCGGCCCCGGCGGTCACGGGCATCGGGCAAGTCCCGAAGTTGCTTGTAAAACGAACGAAGTTTGGATTGAGACGGTAGCGACACGATAGACCCCTAAATACGGGTCTATCTACCGGTGAGTTTCACTGCCTAAATTTTTATCGGAACGCCGTGCTTCCGTGTAGAGACGAGCACAAAGGAGCGGGCGCGGCAGCGCAGCCCTGGGCACGAGAATTGACGCCTACCATCAACACCGCAAGAAGGCCTCTTTCTCCAGGAGGGCGCCGCCAGTGGACAAATTTAAGGGCCCTGGGTATACTTTAAAGATTGCCGGTTGCGCACTTAAGCGAAGAATCTAAACCGGGACCCCTCAATACTAAAACGCTGGAAAACCTACTGATGCCAAAATTACCCTGGAGCTTTGAATCTGAAGCCGCGCTTGCCGCAGCACTTTCTGACTCTCGTGCGCGACTGTTAAAAGAGGGAGAGCCCGATGCGCATCAGCGCCTGTTGGGCACATGCCCGTCTGAATGCGAAGATGCAGGAGGGGGCCGCCGGCTCAACAGCCCGGGCTACCTTGGGGGAGTTCAGCCTATCAACGCGCCCGTCGCTGTTCCTCCCGCGTATGAGCGAGCGGCTTAGCCCGATTCATGTTTTTCTTGATTGCGAGTTCACTACGCCGGGCCTGCCGCGCTTGCTGTCAATCGGATTGGTCACTAGCTGTGGCCAAGAGCTTTACACGGAACTTAGCGACAAACGCGCATTTTCTGGCGTTTCGCTATTTGTCCAAGACATGGT
>JBBRSA010000128.1:0-1901 GCA_038245855.1 Burkholderiales bacterium | reverse complement strand
GGAGGCCAGCGACACGCCCGAAGCACGGCAGGCGATTGAGCTGTACGTGTACCGCATCAGGCAGGAGCTGGGTCGCCTGACGGCGTCACTGGGCGGACTCGATGCGCTGGTGTTTACCGCCGGCATTGGCGAGAACAGCGAGATGATCCGCCGCCGGGTCTGCCAGGACGCCGGCTGGCTGGGGGTTGTGCTGGACGAGGACGAGAACGAGGCGCGGGCATCGGGCGCGCGCTGCATCAGCCAGCCGGGCAGCCGCGTGGCGGTATGGGTGATGCCGACGAACGAAGAATTGATGATTGCCCGGCACACGCAGGCGGTGCTGCAGGGGCGGGGCATGCACGACTGGCGCGGGGACGGGAAGTCGCTTCGGCCCTGAATTTTGATGGTTTTGGCTGTTTGCGCAATGCCTGCTTTCGCTGATTGCTATTGAATTCATAGCTTTATGTTCTCTGCGTCGGCTGGCTGGCCGGGGGTAGCCCGGCGGCTACTTACTTTCTTTGCTTCGCCAAAGAAAGTAAGCAAAGAAAGGCGACCCTACTGTCTGCGACCCCTTCGCTTCGCTACGGGGCACCCTGCGGTACTCGCTTCAGGCGGGGTCCGCGCAAACTCGCCTGCGGCTCAAACAGCGCGCGGCCCTGATCCGCCTGAAGCTCCGTTCCTCAGCGCTGACAGAAGCAACTGTGTTCAAAGTCAAGCGATTTTGAATAAAATTTCAAGCCTCCGTAACCTGTGGACAACCATGGCCCGCCTGCCAAGGCTTGCCCGACTTGATGATGGCATTCATGATCGTCAACAGCTTGTGCATGCAGGCCACCAACGCCACCTTCGCAGGCTTGCCTGCCGCACGCAAGCGCTGGTAAAAAGCCTTGATCAACGGGTCATGGCGCACCGCACTCAGGCAGGCCATGTACAGAGCCGAGCGCACGTCAGCACGTCCACCCCAAGTAACTCTTTTTCCCTTCATCGTGCCGCTATCGCGGTTCAGCGGCGCCACCCCAACCAGCTTGCCAATTTCGCGCGTACTCAAACGGCCCAACTCTGGCAACGACGCCATCAAGGCAGCCTGGGTCGAGATTCCCACACCTTTCATGCCTTTGAGCAACTCGAGCTTTTCCTTGAAATGCTTGCCCAAACTGCCTGCAATGTCTACATCAAGCTCCTTGAGCTGACGCTCAAGGACTTTGAGTACAGCCTGAATGCTTTTTTTCTGCGTCGGATGGCTGCTTGCCAGCCGGTTACCCTCGGCCACGCGCATCACCACGAGCTGGGAGCGCCGGGTGACCATTGCCGCGAACATGTCCTGCTGCACGGTTGGCAACTTGAGCAGCAACTTGTCCCGCCTGTCACTGCTGTAGAGGGTGTGGGCGAACTGGGCCAGCGCCTGGGCATCGCTCTTGTCGGTCTTGCTCAAGAATCCAAGCGCCTTGGCAAAGTCATGGGCCTGCCTGGGGTTGACCACCATGACGGCGTAACCGGCCAGGCACAGCGCCGTTGCCGCCAGCCGCTCCAGGCCTCCCGTAGCCTCCATCAAGACTACCGCCACACAGTCCTTGCGCGTTGCCAAGCTGTCTATCAAGGCGCCAACGCCTGCATCGGTATTGGCAAACTGCCGTGCCTTGGCTTGACCGCGAACGGCCAGATCAAGCGTTGCTTTGGAGACATCGATACCAATGAATATTTGTTCTGAAGTAGCACTCATAAATCCCATCCTTGCAAATACGGGGTCCAAAAAATCAATATGGCCAACCAGCAACTGTTCGGGCTTACAACGAGCGGCAAGCTATCCACGCCAAAAGCTTCTGTACGAGCTACATGCTCAAGGGGCGAACGGGCTGTGGATAACTTCCCAAAACAAAGCACATCAACATGTCTGAATCGCTAATTTTTAAGCATACAAGGGG
>JBBRSA010000127.1:0-1912 GCA_038245855.1 Burkholderiales bacterium | reverse complement strand
AGGGCATCAAATTCACGCCAGGTCCAGACGGTATCGGCGCACAGGATGGCGGGTTTGTGGGGCAGCCGGGCGGCAGTGCGGTGCAGCAGGTCGGACAGCGTCTGGCGGCGGATGGCGGGGTGGTTTTGCATGGCGGGCTCCGATCGGGTTGGTGTGAACCCTAGCGGTTGCCAAGACAGCCGGCTATTCGGGCATCACCGGGTCGACCTGACACGCGGCCGGCTGTCACCAGCGACAGCATCTCGATTGTCGGGAAAATTAACACCCGCTCTGGCCGGACCACCTTGACCAGCCCGGCGCTCCACGCAACCGGTTGATTGAATGACACTTTATTAATTATCAGAATAGTTGGCACGAATGATGCATACCCTCAAATGCCATGCCCTATTTCATCCTCGAGATGCCATTTCTTGTTGCTGGGGGTTTGGTTGACAACTTTTTAATCAATGGCGAGGATGCAAAAACATGACATTTGTCAATTTGGTTCGAATTGCGGCCGTCAGCTCAATTTTTTTGGTAACCGCCCAATCTGCAAGCGCTGCAGCGCTAATGCCTGACTTTGCGAACGTTCCAACCGGCTGGACGACTGACCGCTACGATCCGACGACCTTTGCCAATGTCGGTGCGTATCAAGGGCGAACCCCTGTGCTCGGTATCGGTATCACAGCGGCTGGCAACTTGGCCAACCGCCCGGCCGCCTATCAATCGTCGTTCTACAACACACAGGGCCGCCAACACGCAGTTTCTGGTGGCGCAAACTCCACACTGGACGCTGGCTTGTTCATTGAATCGTCCTGGCGCGACGCCACCAAAGGCAATGTTCGATCCGACATGTGGGGTGTGTTGTCCGACAGCGCCATACCCACACCCGCGGTCACCGCTTACGGCATCGTTGGTTTTACCAACTACGGCGGCGCAGCCCGCTTGCGCGTCTATGACGCCGATGTTGGGGGCAGCGGTTGGGTTGATCTGGCAACAGCAGTGAACTATGGCCAGTGGATGGACTTTTCGATTGCGTTCACCGGCACTTCAATGGACTACTTCATCAACGGCAATCAGGTCTACAGCGACACCACGGTCCACGGCGGCACCCAGTTCACCGCCGTGATCATGCAGGCCTACAACTTTGGGGACACAACGGTCGGGTCACCTGTTCCGAACGCGGTACTTGCCGACTACACCGCGAACTGGTCCAACGTGCCTTCTGGCACAAACGTGCCTGAGCCTGGCTCGCTGGCACTGGTTGCGCTGGCCCTGGCTGGTTTGGCCGCAGCGAGCAAGCGCCGCAAATCCTGAGGCTTTGCCTCAACCAGAAACGGCGACTTCGGTCGCCGTTTTTCATGGCGCCAGAGCCGCGCTGCCGCAAGCGCAGCCCATACGCCACCCACCTGCCCCGGGGCAGCGCCGCCGCTGTTGCGCCGTGTCGACTGCAAAGGCAGCGACGGCGGCCGAAATGGCGACCCGTCCTCAGCGCGGAGGACAGCGCGGCAGCCCGCGGTTGGCGATGATCCCGACTGACGCGGTCCCGTTTGAGCCGCCAAGGAGACGCCGATGTTCATCCGCAATTGCTGGTACGTGGTGGCCTGGGACCACGAGATCCCGGCCGATGGCCTGTTCAACCGGACGGTGATCAACGAGCCGCTGCTGCTGTTCCGCACCGCTAACGGCGCGGTGGTGGCGCTGGAGGACCGCTGCTGCCACCGCCTGGCGCCGCTGTCCAAGGGCCGCAAGGAGGGCGACTGCGTGCGCTGCGGCTACCACGGGCTGAAGTTCAATGCGGCGGGTGTGTGTGTCGAGGTGCCGGGGCTAGCCACCGTGCCGCCCAAGGCGCGGGTGCGCAGCTACCCGGTGCAGGTCAAGAACCGCTGGGTGTTTGTGTGGATGGGCGACACGGCCAAGGCCGACCCGGCGT
>JBBRSA010000126.1:0-1924 GCA_038245855.1 Burkholderiales bacterium | reverse complement strand
TTTCAGTAGCGACTTGTTTGTGCAGGGAACGATCAATGGGCAATCGGCCATCTTTGCCAACAACGTGTCAGCTCTGACGTTTACCCAAAATGGCAATGTCGTGTGTGATTCGAGCGGCAACTGTGGCGGTGGCGGCGGTGGTGTTGCTGGCAGCGGAACGACCAACACGATAGCCTTATTCACCAACGTAGGTACCATCGGAGATTCCCTTATTACACAAAGCGGCTCGACCGTTACCGTAGCCGGAACCATGTCGGCTACCGATTTTCAAGGCAGCGGCAGCGGGTTGACCGGCTTAAACGCCAGCAACGTCGCCAGTGGTACGCTGGCTGATGGCCGCCTGAGTACCAACGTACCGCTTCTGACCGCGGTCACCAACACCTTTACGGGCACAATCTCGGCGACAGCGCTGACTGGTAGCGGTGTTGGGGTGACGGGCGTCAACGCCGCTCAGCTCAACGGCCAGGTCGGCAGTTACTATACCAGCGCAACCAACCTTTCGACTGGCACGCTGGCCGATGGCCGCCTGAGTACCAACGTCACGCTGGCGGGTAATACCTTCAATGGCCCAAGCCAGCTCGTCCAACTGACGGCCGGTGGCCTTTTGCCCCTCCTCAACGGTTCAAACGTCAGCAGCGTCAATGCTTCGGCGTTGCAAGGTTTTACGGCCAGTTACTTCACGGATGCAACCAACCTTTCGACCGGTACGCTGGCCGACGCTCGACTTAGCAGCAATGTGGCGCTGCATAGCGCAAGTAACATATTCACGGGAGCAACCAATACTTTTAACGGGGTGGCCGCGACGAGTATCACCCAAAATGGCAATACTGTCTGTGACGTCAGCGGCAACTGTGCCGGCACCGGTGGTGGCGTGACGACTGCCGGTGGCACGACGGGGACACTCGCTTTGTTTAGTGCCGGTCAGCAGATCGCGAACTCGATCCTCACGCAAGCTAGCACCACGGTTACCGTGGCTGGAACCTTAGTGGCCACCGCGCTACAGGGCAACGGTAGTGCGATCACGAACCTAAATGCATCTAGCGTATCGAGTGGTAGCCTGGCCGTTAACTTCGGCGGTACCGGTGCGAACACGTTCACAGCTAACGGTATAATCTATGGCAACGGGACGGGCGCCTTGCAGGCAACGACCGCGGGGGCTACGGGCGAATGTCTGGTTGGCAATACGGCAGCGGCACCGGCTTGGGTAAGTTGTGTCAGCGCCGGTAGCGGCAGTACGCCCGGCGGAGCAGCCGGCGGTGACTTGAGCGGGACCTATCCAAACCCAACGGTTGCTAAGCTGCTGGGCACCGCGCTGAGCGTCGCCAGCCTCGCGAGCGGTGACTTCTTGCTATACAACGGTACTAATTGGGTTAACCACAACCTGACCGGCGACATCACTGTTACTGGCGGCGGCGTCGCGACGATTGGCGCCGGTACCGTCACCAACGCCAAGCTGGTCAACAGCAGCCTAACGGTAACGGCCGGTACTGGCCTTAGCGGCGGCGGTAGTGTCAGCTTGGGCGGGTCTACTACTGTTAGCGTAGCCTATGGCAGCATTGCCAGTACGGCCGTGCAGGGCAATACGACGCTAATCTGTGCCAGCGGCACGGGCAATCTGGCCGGTGGTGGTGGCACAATTACTCTGGGGACTGGCGGAACATGTGGTAATTTAAACACCGTTGCTAGTCCGACGTTTACGAGCATCACTCTGCTCAGTCCACTCGACATTACCTCCGGTGGTACCGGCGCAATTACGGCCGGCGCCGCCCGCACTAACCTCGGCGCCGCCGCCAGTGGCGCCAACACTGACATTACCTCCTTACTGAACACCGCCAGCATTGGCAATAGCACCGGCGTCCTGACCGTGGGCAACACTAACCAAGCCCTCACTCTCCAAGGCAACGCCAGCTCGGTCTTTACGGCC
>JBBRSA010000125.1:0-1938 GCA_038245855.1 Burkholderiales bacterium | reverse complement strand
CATCCTCCAGCTCGTGCCAACCACGCGCTTGCGTCGGCGAAATATGAGCGCCAAGACCGGCAGTATTTTCAATGACCAGCGGTGCACGGTTGAGTGGTCGACAAAGACCCCGCGCTCCTGCATCATCTCTTCCAGATGTCGTGGACTTGGGGTTTTGCCAAAGCTAAGCGGGTAAGCCGCGTACCACCGCGCGCAAACCAGCATCACTTCCAGCGGATAGTGCAGCCGTTTGAGAGCCTTGCGTAGCTCACTTATCATCGCCGTTGGAGTTGTCTTGGTCATGCTGTCATTGTCAGGCACGGCTTAATGCGACAGAACCGTGAATCGTCGCCAGTCGCTGCCCGCCCGGTCATTCGCAGCGGCCAACCGTTCTCTTCGGTGTGGCGGCCGGGGCCACGCATCCGCCAACACACTTGGATACCCGTCCTCGACCAGAGCTGGTCAATTTTCATGGCGACTTTGGGGGCGTCGATTGGGATGGGGGCGATGCGGCTGAGCCTTGACCGGCGCCGTTACCAAGATCAGCGCCTTGTGCCTTTATCAGCTGCGTGGGTGGAGTGCGACGATCCAGTGCGTCGTAGTCGGCTGCGCTCATCTTTGGCAGCGTCATAACGAAGCCGACGGCGTCCCATAGGTCTTCATCGCTACGCGATGGCCCCCATGCAGGCATGGCGGTGAACCGTATGCCGTTCTTGGCCACCCAGAACAATTGGGCGACCGTCATGTCGTTCTCTTCGAAGCTCGGAGCTTTCGGATTGAACCCGAGCGCCATCGGCCCTGGCTTCCGACCCACGGGGGTGTGGCACATGACGCAGTCCTCTCGATAAATCTTGAACCCGTTGGCAAGATGCTCCGCGTCAGCGACCGGTGGCGCTTGAATGTCTCGTGCATGAAATTTAATTGAACCCTCTCTCACCGTTACGAACATCCACCTCAGTGCTGGCGAATCGGCGACCGTCGCTGCCACGTTGAAGAGGCCTGAGAAGAGCACCCCGGCTGCGCCCAATGCCACCAGCACGACAATGACGGCCACGGTAACGAGCACGTGCTTGACGGGTCTGCGCCTTAATTTGCTTACATGGCCTCCCGACGAATCGGTTGGATGATGGTCATCAGAAGACATAGCGGTTCCTTGCTGCGTTAGTGACTTTGATCGGGCCGCGCTCCATCGCGTCGCCTGTTCGGAGCGGGCGCCAGAACGCCTTGCCTTTGCGCCGTGCATTGACGACGATATTGCCCAAGTCCCCGCGCAGCCGCTTTATCACTTCGCTGCTAAAAACCCCCCGAGGAACCGGGCCACAAGTTCCTCGGCCACGATGAAACGCTTCGCGGAGATTCAGGTCTGGCCGTCGCTGTACATGCACATGCGGCCCCACACGATCGATGGTCTGCTCGTCAAAGGACCTGAGGGTCTTGCCGTCGAATGGATTGATGCTTTGATACGTCATGCTCTGTTCCCGGTGATGCCGCGGCAAAATGCACGCGCGATCTGAGGTCAGGATGCCAAGGAGATGCTTGCCACGATGCGCGCCATGGTTCGGCCTGTCTGTGCGTTGCCGCACTGAACATTTGGGCGTGGTTCAAAAAGTACCGTTTGTGGGTAACACAGGCGCAGAGATTCCGGTCCAAAAATGGGCCAAATCTGACTTTGAAATGGTGGTCTGAAGAGGCGGCGTTTGGCCCTTCAGGACGAGTCCTCAGGTCCGCTGGAACCGGGTAAAACCCAACAGCTCTAGCCAATGCGGATGGGCTTTGCCGGTCAACAATTGCGCTGGACTTTTGCCTACCCGCTCGGGGCAGCGGCTGCGCGCATAGGTGCGGTGGTTCAGGAAGAACTGCAGCAGACCCAGATAAGGCGTGCCCAGTTGGCGACGCAAGGTGAAGTAGGTACGCAGCCGTGAGTTGAGGTTTTCAACCATTGAGCTGGCCCGGGGGATG
>JBBRSA010000124.1:0-1965 GCA_038245855.1 Burkholderiales bacterium | reverse complement strand
GACACACCTTCTTGACCGGAAACTTGAGCCAAGTCTGCGTCTTGGATCGAAGTCATGGCCGAAGCGGAGAAAGAAGCTACCAGGGCCAAAGCCACTGCGGAGAGTTTGAATGCGTTCATTTTATGTACCAGTTAAGTTAATAAATTTTGTCTATCCCATCCGGTGCAGCCTCTGCTTTGCGTTTGGGATGGATAAAGTATCTTCGCTTCGAGTTCACTTGGCACTGATTGACAAGGCCAATGTATTGGTTTGCTAGGCCAAGTGTCGATTGGAATCAAACTTAACGTGCCAGCGAATCGACGTACTGGTCTAACGCGTCCAAAAACTGATTTGGCTTGGCCATTTCGACCATCAAACAGTGGGCGGCTTCAATTTTGGCCGACGAGAGGCTGTCGGCCAAACGGTTGATGTTGGCGGATGCCTTGTCCGCATGAGCCGCGTCAACCACTTCTGCCAACTCATAAAGCGCATAGGCGATAACCTTATTACGCAGGACACCATAGCCCCGCTCGTACAACCAAGCAAGATTTCTTTGAGCCGTAGCATTACCTTGGGCGGCACCAAGTCGGTACCACTTCACCGCCCCCTCATAGTCTTGCGGGACGCCCCGGCCGTTGACATACATCACACCCAGGTTGGTTTGTGCCAGTGCATTACCTTGCTCGGCACCCAGCCGGTACCATTTGACCGCCTCTTCATAGTCTTGGGCAACACCATGGCCATTGGCATACATCCACCCCAGGTTGCGTTGTGCAGTGGCATTGCCTTGCTCAGCCCCCAAGCGGTACCACTTAACAGCCTCGATGTCATCTTGTTCCACCCCGCGACCATTGGCATACACCCAGCCCAAATTACCCTGGGCGAATGCATTGCCTTGCTCAGCCCCCAAGCGGTACCACTGGACAGCTTCTTTATCGTCTTGCGAGACGCCGCGACCATTGGCGTACATAACCCCTAAATTGGTTTGCGCCAGCGCATCACCCTGCTCGACCGCCATGCGGTACCACTTAACGGCCTCTTGGTGATCCATAGGCACGCCATGCCCATTGGCATACATCCACCCCAAGTTGTTCTGCGCCAGTGCATGGCCTTGGGCCACTGCCAAGCAATACCAACGCACCGCCTGCACGTAGTCTTGCTCGATGCCATGTCCATTGGCATACATCCAGCCCAGATTATTTTGCGCATTGGCATAGCCTTGGTCGGCGGACAATTGATACCAATGCAGCGCTTGGGCGTAGTCCTGCGCAACACCATCGCCCTTTTCGTACATCGCGCCCAAGTTATTTTGCGCAAAAGCCAAACCTTGCTCGGCCGCTAAACGGAACCATGTGACAGCCAACGCTGCGTCGCGGGCAACACCTTCCCCAGCAACGTATTTCAACCCCAATTTATTTTGTGCCCGCGCATTACCCTGTTCGGCCGCCATGCGGTACCACTTGACGGACTCAACGTGGTTCAGGGCGACACCTTGCGCGTATTCGTACATCATTCCTAGGCAGCGTTGCGCCTCTGGATTACCCCCGACCGCAAGTGGTCGAAACTTTTCAAGGGCCGTCAAAAAATCTTGCTTGTCATATGCGGCTTGGCCTTCGGCCAGTGCAACATCGATATTAGGCGCAGGCGACCCCCAGAGGCTTGAAATTGCCTGAGTGACCGCTTGCAGTTGAATACCCATGGGGCTAACTCTCTTGGTGTGATAACGGTTGGGATTTTAAGGCACCGCAAAAGGTTCCTTACCCAGATGAATTCAATATCCCCTGCTTGGCAGGGCAATAAAAAATCCCGCAGCCCCAAAAGGCTGCGGGATTTTTAAGTGGGTGTCAGAGGCACTCAAACGAGCGCCTCTGTCATGCCACTATTAGTGACCGTACATCCAAACTTTGGTGCCTTGCAGGTCCATGTTCTTGATCGAGATGCCGCCCATGGAGGCGCCGCCGTGACCAGTGGTGATGCTAGCAACGG
>JBBRSA010000123.1:0-1971 GCA_038245855.1 Burkholderiales bacterium | reverse complement strand
TAGGGCGCACCTATCCTGCCTGGTAAGTTTCTACAGGTTGGGTGCTTAACACTTTTTGCGGGACAACCTCTGGCAAGTTATTTAGCCTCTCGGGCATGGCAAAACGCAAATCCGGTTTCCGTCGCCCCACGGCGGACGAACAAACTGTCCTGCGCGAGATGCACCTCAAGCTGCTCGTCGCGCCCAAAGACATCAAGAAGTGTAATCAGATTCTCACCCAGGAACATTACCTGCACAGCGCCCAACTGGTCGGCGAGCAACTGCGCTATGCCGTGCTCTGGAAAGGTCAATGGCTTGCGGTAGCCACCTGGAGCGCGGCGGCCCTTCATCTCAAAGCCCGGGATGGGTTTATCGGCTGGACCGAAGAGCAGCGGCGCCAACGCCTGCCTTTGGTGGTCAACAACTCGCGGCTCTATGTGCTGGCCCAGCATCACTATCCGAACTTGGTCAGCCGGTTCATGAAACTCATGCTGGGACGCTTGAGCACCGATTGGCAAAGGGCTTGGGGGCACACGGTGGCGTTGGCCGAGAGCTTTGTCGACCCCCAGCAATATCGGGGCACGGCCTATAAGGTCAGCGGGTGGAGCCAGTTGGGACACACGCGCGGTTGGAAGCGCAGTGCCGTGGATTTTTATGAGGAGCACGGCCATCCCAAGCAGGTGTGGATTCGCGAACTGGCCAGAAACGCCTGTGCCAAGCTGCGCGCCCCCGAGTTGCCCCCGGCGTGGGCTCTGGGGCTCAACCCCGTCCAGCCCCGCTGCACTGCCAAAGCCAAGGAGATTGGTAGTCTTATGGAGCGCTTGCACCGGGCCATACCCGAGTTCCGGCGCAAGCAGGGCTTGGTTTATCCCGTCGCCGGCATGCTGGCGCTCATCGCCATGGCCACTTTCAGCGGCGTGGCCCGAGGTTACGAAGACCTGGCCGATTACGCCGCCACGCTGTCCCAAGCCCAGTTGCGCGCGCTCAAATTCCGTCGGGACCCGCACACCGACCGAGTGCGCTCTCCGGAACGGACCACCTTTGAGCGGGTGCTCAAGGCCGTGGACGCTGAGTTGCTCCAACAGGTGCTCTTGCTGTGGCAGGAGCAAGTCCTGGGGCCGGTGCAAGACCGCCTGGTCATCATCGACGGCAAGGAATTCCGCCACGCCGACGTAAAGTCCGTCAGTGCGGTGGACGGTAGCGGCCGCTGGCTGGGTTCAACTCTGGTGCGCAAGGGCAGCAATGAAATCCCCGCCGGGCGCCAGCAATTGGCCAAGCTGGATTTAGTCGGCAAGCTCGTGCTCAGCGATGCGGCCCACACGCAAGTGGCCCATGCGCGCCAAATCCTCTACCAGCAAGGTGGTAATTACCTCATGACGGTCAAAAAGAACCAAAAAGACCTCTTCAAAACTCTGGAAACGCTGTTCACCCCACAGCGTTTTTCCCCCTCGACCCACCTCGCGCACTCATGCCATGACACGGGAGAAAAACCGGAGCCGACACGAAATCCGGGTGCTGGATTGCCAGCAAGCCTCTCCTGCGCAGGTGGGCTTCCCCGGGGTTCAGACCATTGCCCGGCTCCGACGCCGGGTTCGGCGTCAGGGCAAGAAAAGCACTGAACTGGTTTATCTCATCAGCAGTCTGCCCCTGGAAGAGTTGGATGCGGCAGGCTTGCTCAAATACAAGCGGGGCTATTGGGTCATCGAAAGCCGCCTGCATCACGCTCTGGACGTCACCCTGGGCGAAGATCGCAGCCGGCTACGCAATCCCAAAGGAGCCTTTGCCTTAAGCCTGTTTCGCCGGTTAGTCGTCAGCTTCGCCCAGGCCTGGTTGGACCAATGCCGCAAAGTCAATCCGCGCAGCCGCGCTACGACTCGCAAATTCCAAAACCGCTTCCTGCGCCGCGACGGCGGTCCCCAGCGCCTGCAGGCACTGATCTTTTCCAAATACCCCGCGGCTTGGCACTTAGCAAAATGAAAAGGTGCGTCCTAG
>JBBRSA010000122.1:0-1977 GCA_038245855.1 Burkholderiales bacterium | reverse complement strand
CGAATTGGATCAATGCCTTAGGCAAAAAGTCGGCACTACATTGTTGGTACGGAGCGACGCTCAGGCGCTGAGGGCGGCGGGGATTTCGATCTCGTCCATTCGCAGGCGTTTTGGCAACACGATACCGAGTCGCTCCAGCAGTACGGCTTGGGCGGGGTCGGGCTGAGCGATACACCGTAAGCGGATTTCGCCGTGCGCGGCGGTGGGCAATACGACATCGTGAGATTGGATACGGGCGATTTCTTCAAGCACTGTGCGCGGGGAGTTGCCAAGGCCTGCGCGCTGTTGCCACATCTCTAAGGTTTTCCACAACACAAAGGCGAGAAAGCACACCAGGATATGGGCCTGCACCCGATCGGCGCGCTGGTGCCAGATGGGGCGCACGTGCAATTGATCTTTTTGGATACGAAAGGCGGCTTCGGCTTGCGTGAGTTGGATGTAGGCTTTCCAAAGCTTCTCATCGCTCCAGTCGGTGATATTGGAGCGCAGCAGATAGGCGCCTTCGGAGATCTGCGCCCAGTCGTCAAACTCCGCGTTGTGCTGGATGTGCAGATAAAATCCCGCCGCAGTGTCGTTGTCTTTGAGAGTCACCGCGAAGCGCGCGGCGGCGCGTTGGTTTTGCTGCAAGATGCGTCCGATCTGGCGGTTCACCTGTGTTGCATCGATGCGTTTTTTGGAGCGCGCGATACGGGATGCCAGGCGCTCAAGCGCAGTTTGGATCCGTGTGCTGAACTTCTCATGCATCGCACGCTCTTTGCTGCGTCGATCGGCCGAGCGGCACAAAATAATCGTATCCTGTGTCTGTGGGCAGCAGGCCAGCTTGACCTCGATCCCTTCGCGTATTTCGCGCCACCCCTCGCCGGCCAGTTCGGTGGCAAACTTCTTCAGTTCCGCCTTGGGCGCCCCGATGATGTAGCGGCGGTTGGTGGTGCGCAGCCAAGTTAAATTGGCCGCGCTCGCCATGCCGCGATCGGCGATCCACACCCGCCCCACCGCGCCGTGCCGGGCTTCCATCGTGGTGACGATGGTTTTCACGGTGGTGGAGTCGTGGGTATTACCGGCAAAGACTTCGTAACCCAAGGGAAAGCCATCAAAACTCACTACCAGCGCGATACACACCTGCTTGCAGTCGGGCCGGTGATCGCGCGAATAGCCGCGCTGCGCCAGGGCGTTACCCTCGGCCTGGCCTTCAAAATACGTGCTGGTCACGTCATACAGCAGCACTTCGTTGTCGATCGCAAACAGCTCCCCGCAGCGGCGCGATAAATGCGCCTCCAGCGTGGCTTTGTGCGCCAGCAGATGATCCAACGCCCGGTACAGACGATCCTTGTTCACAGAAGCATCGTTCAGTTGCAGAAGATCGCTCAAGGCGGTGCGCCGATACCAATCCTCCGCGATATGCAGTTCGCTGGAGGGCTCACACAATCGTGCCGTCACCAGCACCGCGGCCATCTTCTCCCACGCCACGCACTCTTTGCCCGCCGGCAAGATCTCCTCACACAGTTGCGCAAGACCGGTTCCACGCCACAAGGCCAGCGCCAAGTACACATCGCCAAACTGGCGCGAGCGTTCCACGCGGATACCCTTCAAGCGCACCGGCACCGTCAGGTGCGCGCTGCCGTCATCAAAAATCTGTGCTTGTTCCGGTTCCCCGATCAAATGCCGTGCAAGGGTGCGTGCTTCCAGTCGACCCTGGGCATCCAGTTCTCCAAGCTGCGCCACGGTTTGCTGAATGACGCGCCGACCGATACGTACGCTGCGCACCAGGCGCCAATAGCGATGGACTTTGCCGTCTTTTTTGCGAGTCGTGTAACGCAAGTACATGCGTGCTATCAAAACCGAGAATCGCGCAAAAGAAAACACCCAAGGTCGGCACTACACCGGCAAATCCGCCAATCTTGTCGCGCAACTGCTTGATCGGATTACAGACACCACGCCAGAAAAATCACAAATCGACTGTTTGATGCGCAAGTTGGG
>JBBRSA010000121.1:0-2046 GCA_038245855.1 Burkholderiales bacterium | reverse complement strand
GTTTGCCCATCACGCCACTGGTTTTTTTAGCGGATTGGCAACTTTCCCAATCAGTACGACGCTCAGGTGAGTTGAGTGGTCTCGTCTGACGAGCCTTGATACAGCATCAAACGCATCAAGGCATCGACGCTGACGGCAAGCACCGCAAACGTGGTGTGACACAGCACCTTGGCATGGCCCTTGACCCACATGCTGGCGCAGCCAAAGCTGTCCTTCAATCGGCTGTTGATGCGTTCGACCACCGTACGCTCGCCAAAGCGCTTTTTCTCGGCCGCGCCCAGCGTGGGCGGATTCTCGCGCCCGCGCGAGTTGATGGCCACAATCGGCACATGGCCGAGTTCGCGCTCGAACTGGCGCAGTGGCTCGCTGTCATAGGCGGCGTCCATCAGCGTGTACAGGCTCGTGACGCGCTGGGCCGACAGGCGCGCCAGTGGCACGCTCGCCTGGTTGTCATAAACGCTGGCCGATGTCAGCACGGCTGAGATGGGAACCCCGCAGCAGGCCACGTCCAGATGCAGTTTGTAGCCCACCCAGGTGTTGAGGTGGCCTTGCGCATTGCGCTTTTTGCCCTTGTTGCACAGCCGCGGCAGGTCGGCCAGCGCCTCTTGGGCGGTTTGCAGCAACTGTGCCGGAATGCGGCTGCGCGGCGCGGCCTTCTCTAGCTTGGCTGAGCTGGCCGCCGGCCTGCCGCGCCGCCTGGGCGCTTTCAGCGCTCTGTCCGCCTTCGCCGCTTTGGCTGCATTGAACGCTGCCGTTTCGGCGGCGCTGTACTGGGCGCGCTCGCGCGCGCAGATGGCGGTTGCATCCCGTGCAATGTGGCCTATCACGCTGGCGCCCAAGTGCTGGCGGATCAACGCCTCGTGCGCTTTGGCAGGCAAGCCCAGGCGGGCAAACTCAGCAAAGGCGCGGCTGAACGTCGCCTCGCTGGGCAGGGGACGGTTTGACTCAAAGCCAAGCAATCGCCGCAGCACGGTATCGACGGCCAGACGGCTGCGCAACTGTGTGGTCCGCTCAAAACCCAGCACCGCCTTGGCCACAAAGGCGTGCGCCAAGGCAACGCGGCTGCGCTCGGGGGCACCCACTCTGGGGCCTGCGTAACCGAGCAGGCGTTCCATGTCGAGCCAGTCCAGCGTATGCACGATGCGCTGGTGCAGGGGCGTGATCCCGAGTTCCACGCCTGCCGCCCACTGGCCGAGTTCGCGCTGCAGCAGCATGTGGTGTTGGCGGTAGCCATGCCTTGCGGTAAAGTTCATTGGTAGGCGCTTCTCATCTTGTCTTGGTAAACCAGATGTTGCCACTTCCCAGTGGCTGCGCCTACTCTTTCACCTCTCAAATTTGCATCTTCGCAAAGCCACTAATTCACCACTTTCTGGATTGTGCAAGTGGCTCTAATAAATAGCTGCTGACGCATATCCCGCTTGCGCAAACGGCATTTTTTGCTCAAATTTTTTGATTGGCTTGCATGGACCGGGCTTTTGGCGGATTCTTGCCGGCGGGCCAGCCCTCGCGCTGCCGGGTCCGGTCGCCGTCGACCTCTTCCGTCTGGTCATGCAACAGCACCACCGATGTCGGGAATGGCAAATCGACGCCGTTCGTCCTGGCGGCTTTTGCAACCGCCAGAATCACGCGGCCCTTGACATGCACCTGGTCCAGACGCGAAGAGGCGCTCCACCAGCGGACCTTGAGATCGACGGTCGAGTCGTTCAAAGCCCAGGGAATCACTTCCACCGCCGGATCAACCGAGACGCCCTCGACGCCCATGACCGCCTGGCGAAAAAACTCGACGGCTTCTTCCGGGTTGTCGCCGTAGCCAATGCCCACCACCAACTCGTTGCGGTGCTGTTCATACGCCGTGTTCACCACCACCGGCGATGTGTAGACGTCGCTGTTCGGGATGATCACCTGCAGTCCGTCATAGGTTTTGAGGATGGTGGCGCGGCTTTCGATTTGCTCGACAGTGCCTTCGTAGCCTTTGACGATGATCTGGTCGCCCCGCTTGTACGGGCGCCTGATCAACAGCAGCAATCCAGCCAGCAGGTTTTGCAG
>JBBRSA010000120.1:0-2048 GCA_038245855.1 Burkholderiales bacterium | reverse complement strand
AGTTTGACGTCGTGGCTGCGCTCGGGCTTGCCGGCGCTGCGCCGGGTAGCGTGTTCGCGGATCTGCCGGTGCAGGATACGCAGCGCGTCAAAAACGCTGTAGTCTAGGTAGCGCCTAAAAACAAACGGCACCACCACGTTGCGCAGAGACTGCACAAAAGGCGAGTCGGCGGCTTGGGCGGGCGCCACCACCCGGCTTTTAAGCCAGGCAAAACGCTCCCACTCACGCCCTTGAACATGGAAATATTCTTCCAGCGCACCGAGTGAGGCGGCCGGTGGCCCGGAGTTGCCGTTAGGGCGCAGCGCCAGGTCGACCCGAAACACAAACCCGTGCTCCGTGGTGTCGCCTACCAACGCGTAGATGGCGCGCACCATCTTGCCGAAATACTCTTGGTTAGAGATGCGTGCGCGCCCCTGTGTATTCCCAGCGGTCTCGCCGTCGTGGTCATAGATGTAGATCAGGTCAATGTCGCTAGAGACGTTGAGCTCGCGCGCGCCTAGTTTGCCCATGCCAACGACGCAGATCTGCGCGCGCTCGCCCTGTGGCGCTTGTGGGGCACCATGCAACGCATCGAGCACGAGTGCACTCTCCGAGCAGGCCACTTCCAGCGCCAGTTCGGCCAATGCCGTCATCGCGCTAGTGATATCTTGCAGGCTGGCGTGGGCTGTGCAGTCCAGCGTGAGTAGGCGCTCCAACACCAATTGGCGAACGGTGCGCAGGCCCGCCGAGGTGTCGGCGCCGTTAGCGCGCAGACTTGCCAGCGTGGTCTCCATACTCTGGCGATTGGGCAGGCCCGGCGGCAACAGGGTTAATTCTGCGGCGTACCGTCGGCGGATACGCTGGCCAAAACGGGAGCCATCCAGAACGGCAGAGGAGGTGTTGCGGGTCATAATTCTCACTATGCTGCTAATTGCTTGATGACTGCGTTCACGTCAAATTCCTACCGTCTCACTAAAGTGGCTGCCACCACGGCGCGTCTGGCTTTGTGGGCGCTGGCCGTGGCGTGGGCGGTGTTGATCGCGGTCTGGGGCGGCTTGCATCTCTTGATTGTGCCGGGAATCGCGCAGTTTCGCCCGATGCTAGAGGCGCAAGCCACTAAGGCCGTCGGGGCCACCGTACATATTGGCGCCTTGTCGGTGCAATCGGCGGGTTTGATTCCTGCCTTTGCGCTCAAAGATGTTGTGCTGCTTGACGCGCAAGGCCGCGAGGCTTTGCGCCTGCCCAGCGTGGTGGTGGCCTTGTCGCCCCGCTCGTTGCTGGGCTTGGGTTTTGAGCAGGTGTATATCGAGGGTGCTGCCTTGGAGGTGCGGCGCAGCGCCGATGGCGTGATTCGTGTTGCAGGCTTTGCGCTGCCCCAGTCTGGTGACGGTTCTAGCAGCGGTGCTGATTGGCTGTTTTCCCAGGCCGAGCTTGTGGTGCGCCACGGCACCGTTACTTGGACGGACGACCTGCGCGGCGCCCCCTCTTTGGTTTTGAGTGATGTCGATGCGGTGCTGCGTAACCGCCGCCGCAGCCACCGCATGCGCATCGATGCCACGCCGCCGCCTGAGTGGGGTGGCCGCTTTGGCCTGCGTGCCGTATTTGATCAGTCTTTGCTGTCGTTGCATCCGGGTCGTTGGCGCGAATGGCGTGGTGTGGTCTATGCCGATATGCCACAGGTGGATGTGGCCCAATTGCGCCGCTATGTGGATGTTGGGGGCGGTATAGCGCAGGGCAACGGCGCAGTGCGCGCGTGGGTGGATGTGGCAAAGGGGCGTTTTGAAGCCGCTACCGTTGATGTGGCACTGGCCGAGGTCAATGCCAAGGTGACTGCGCGCTTGGAGCCCGTCAACCTGCGGCATGTGACTGGGCGCCTGGGGCTGCGACGCCTCAACGGGGGTATGGAGTTTTCCACCCAGGGTTTGCAGTTTGAAACCTTCGATGGCCTGAAGTGGCCTGGCGGCAATGTGCGCGTGGCGGTGTACCCTGAAGATGGTCGCAATGCCGCCCATGGCGAGGTACAGGCCGACCGTTTGGATTTGGCCGCCATGGCTGAAATTGCCAAGCGT
>JBBRSA010000119.1:0-2123 GCA_038245855.1 Burkholderiales bacterium | reverse complement strand
GTGTCGTTTTCTCAAGCGCCCGCTCTTTGAGTTCAAGACTGGCATGCAGGTAGATCTGGGTGGTGTCCATTGATTCATGACCCAGCCACAAGGCGATGACTGCGCAGTCGACACCACTTTGCAGGAGCTCCATGGCGGCGGAATGGCGCAGGACATGCGGAGTTACCCGTTTATGTTGTAGCGAAGGGCAGTGTTGGCAGGCCATTGCAACATACTTGGCCAAGAGATAGGCGACTCCGTCGCGACTCAAGGACTCTGACCCCGCGCATTGGGGAACACCGGTGCTTCCAGACGACCCTGTTGCTCTTGCTGCCATGCCTGTAATGCGGCAACCGTATCTTTGCGAAGTGGGGTGCAGCGCGTCTTGCGCCCTTTACCCTGACAGCGCACATGGGCACCGGCGCCCAAAACGATAGCTTGCCAGCGTAGGCCAATCAACTCGGACACGCGTAACCTCGTTTGTAGTGCTAATAACAATAACGTCCGGTCCCGTCGTCCGCTCCAAGTATCTTGATCAGTCGCGGCCAGCAGCGCCTCGATCTCGACATGAGTCAGAAACTCGATGGGATTACGCGCATAACGCATGCTGGGAATAGCTAACACCTGCTCGATCAAGCCGCGGTGGTTGGGTGCCTGGAGTGCCGCATACTGGAAAAAAGAGTGGATCGCCGCCAGCCGGACATTGCGGCTGCGCGCACTGGCGCCTCGCTCCTGCTGCAAATGCTCAAGAAATGCTATGATTAAAGGGGCATTCAGCTCAGCCAATGTTAGCTTTGCCGGCGTTTTGTGTAACCGTTGCTGAGCATAACGCAACAGTAGACAGAAGGTATCACGATAACTCGCGACGGTGTGCGGGCTGACCTGTTTTTGCTGCAACAGCCGATCAGTGAAGAATGCTTGCAGGAGCGCGGGGAAGGTGATGTTAGCGGTCATGAGTGTCTCCTTGTTCCGAGCGTTGCAGGGCCAATTGCAGCAGTTCCGGGGTAGCCGAGAGATACCAATAGGTATCGCTGACTTTCACATGACCCAGATAGGTTGAAAGCTCAGGGAGATGTTGCTCCACGTCGGCGCTTTCCTGATACCAGCGTAACAGCGTTTGAACCGCAAAGCGGCGCCGAAAATCGTGCAGCCGAGGGCCATGGCTGTCCGTGGGCCCCCGTAAGCCGATCTGGCGCGAGAGCTGGACAAAGGTGGCTCGTACCGTACAAGAGGTCAACCGCGTGCCTTGCTCGGAGACGAAAAAGCCGGAACTGCATGGGATGGGGTATTGCTGATCACGCCTTTGTACATACCGCTGAAGTGCCTGCTGGGTGCTGGAATGCAACGGCAGCCAGCGCGATTTACCAAACTTGGCGTCGTGGATCGTTAGCTGGCCATAGGCAAGGTCGACATCGTCGTTATCGAGTGCGACCAGCTCACTGATTCTCATACCGGTAACCGCAAGCAAACCCAGGGCGGTTACGTAAGTGTGGGCACGCAGTCCCGTGGGCGAGCACAATTGGCGGCGGCCTGAAGCAGCCGGTTGATTTCATCGTCGTTGTAAATATAGGGTTCTGCACGCCGTGCGCGGTAGGGCAACAACCCGGTGGGCGGAATTTGCGTGCGCGGATCGGTCGCGCTTCGGTAGCGCGCGAAGATACGCACAAAGCGCAGGCGCCTGGCCCACTCGGCGGGCTGAGTAGCGGGGCACTGGGTCGCCCAACGCACCGCCAGATCCGTGGTGATAAACGCCTCGCCATGATCCTCAAGAAAATCAATGAAGCGGGGCAACAGGCGGCTCTCCTCCTGCAGTTTGAACCCCATTGCCTGGCGCAAGGCGAGATATTCATTGAGGGCTTGCCGGAGCGTGTTCATAGCTCACCTCCTGGCCATGGCAGCGCCAGTCCGCGCAAGGCAGATTCATCGACCTTGGCATAAATCTGCGTGGTATTAAGGTCGCGATGTCGCAAGAGCTCGCCGATTTCGGCCAGTGCTGCGCCATTTCGAAGCCATCGGGTAGCCAGGGAATGGCGCAGCAGATGCGCACCCTTGTGCGCTGGGTGGAGGCCTGCCCGGTCCAGGGCACGATGGACGATCGTACCGATGGCCTCGCCATTGACAAACCCGCGCTGCGGCGCCCGATG
>JBBRSA010000118.1:0-2125 GCA_038245855.1 Burkholderiales bacterium | reverse complement strand
TTTCAGTAGCGACTTGTTTGTGCAGGGAACGATCAATGGGCAATCGGCCATCTTTGCCAACAACGTGTCAGCTCTGACGTTTACCCAAAATGGCAATGTCGTGTGTGATTCGAGCGGCAACTGTGGCGGTGGCGGCGGTGGCATCTCCGGTAGCGGCACCGTCAATAGCCTCGCTCTGTTTACAGGTAGTGGTAGCGTCGGTGATTCAATCATCAGCCAAAGCGGTACGACTATCACCGTCGCTGGCACGTTGGCGGCCACGGCCTTGCAGGGTGACGGCGCTGGCGTCACCAGCGTCAACGCCAGCCAGCTGAACAGTCAGCCGGCCAGCTTCTACACTGACGCCAGCAACTTAAGTGCCGGTACCATCGCTATCGCCCGCTTGCCGGCTACTGTCGTTCTCGCCAACACCCCCACCAATTTTACGAGCAGCCTGCAACACAATGGCAATAACGTCTGTGATGCCACCAACAACTGTGGTTATACTACCGGTCCGACATTTGCCACCGCCTTTGCCCAAGGCGGTAACGCGTTTGGTGCCACCGCCATCCTCGGTACGTCCGATAATTTTGGGTTGGTGCTCCAGACCAACGGCACTGAACGCCTACGGATCAACGCCAGCGGCGGGATCAACATTACCGGCAACCTGGCGGCTACCGGCACTATTTCGGCAGCCAGTTTGCTCGGTGATGGCACCGGCGTCACTAACGTCAACGCCGCCACGCTCGGCGGGCAGGCGAGCGGCTACTACACCAACGCCAGTAACCTCAGCACCGGCACTATCAACGATCTCCGTTTGGGCACAAACGTGACGCTGCAGGGTAATAGCTTTAACGGCATCAATCAACTAGTCCAGCTCACCGGGATTGGCGCACTACCAGCTCTGAACGGTGCGGCTCTAACCAGCGTCAACGCCGCACTGCTTAGTGGCCAGCCCGCCGGCTTTTACACGAATGCTAGCAATCTCAGCTCTGGTACCGTGAGCGTCAGCCGCTTACCGGCGACCGTCGTTTACAGCGACACCGCCAATACTTTTACCGCCGCCAACAACTTTATCGGGGGGTTAACCCGCAACGGCAATAACGTCTGTGATGAGAGTGGCAATTGTGCCACTTCTGGTGTCGCCGGTGGCGACCTGACTGGTAGCTATCCCAGCCCAACCATCGCCAAGCTCCAGGGCGTCACGGTTGGTATCTCGAGTTTAAGCCCTGGTAATATTTTGCAATATAACGGCGCCGCATGGGTCAATCAAAGCATTTCCGGCGACGTAAGCCTCGCCAGCACCGGCGTCGCCACCATCGCTAACAACGCAATCACGAATACAAAGTTAGCGGATGGTTCAGTAACAACGACCAAACTAATGGATGGCAACGTCACCAACGCTAAGCTTCAAAACAGTAGCTTAACAGTCATTGCTGGCCTAGGCCTCAGTGGCGGCGGAGCAGTTGGCTTGGGTGGTAGCACCACGCTGAATGTGACCTACGGGTCGACCGCCAATACGTCAGTAGAAGGTAACCGGACTTTGACGGTCAACGCCGGCGCAAATGCTACGGGCGGTGGCACCGTTACACTTGGTTCAGGCGGGAGTGTGACGATTGGTGTCAATGACAATCCGACGTTTACCAGCTTAGCTCTCACCAATCAACTGACACTAGCCAATGGTGGTACAGGGGCAACTACGGCCGCAGCGGCACGCGTTAACCTTGGCGCCGCTGCCAGTGGTATCAACAATGACATCACGAGCCTGACAGCGCTCACGGGTATCAACAACGCGTCGGCTGGCCTGAGCATTGGCAATTCTAACCAAGCCCTCACTCTCCAAGGCAACGCCAGCTCGGTCTTTGCGGCCACGGCCGGCGGCTTTACGACTAGTGTCGGTTTTGCCAATCCCACGGCCAACACGGCGTATACGTTCCAAGCGGCCGCTGCCGGTACCTACAACATTTGTACGACCGCTGGTAACTGTGTGGGCGGTGGTGGTGGTGTGACAACGCTTGGCGGCACAACGGGCACGCTAGCGCTATTCAGTGGCGCTCAGGCGATTGGCGATTCGCTGCTCTCGCAACTCGGCGGCACCGTCACGGTTGGCGGCATTTTAGCCGTCAACACGATCGCCCCCACCGCC
>JBBRSA010000117.1:0-2138 GCA_038245855.1 Burkholderiales bacterium | reverse complement strand
GGCACGGGTCGGTACGCGGAAAGCGACCCGCTGGGGCTGCGTGGTGGCATCTCGACGTATGCCTATGTGCGCGGAAATCCGATCTCACGAACTGACCGTTTTGGTTTGGAAGATTCGGTCGCTGTGCTTGTTGGTGCAGGGGTGCGCTCACAAATGCCAGAGCGCGGTTATCCGGCATGGGCAAACGATACGCCTAGCAACTCGGGGCAAGTGAACTGCGACATTTCTCACTACTGGGGGACCAGCAAAGGCGATCCGGAAATGGCAAGAGATCAGTCACAAGAAGACCGCGGTGCTCGTGGTCCAAATCAGCCGGGCTTCGATCTCAGCCTCAGAGATGCCAACCACTATTACGAGGCGTATAGCAATCCCGCATTGGCATTGGTCATCCCGTTTTATACGGTCGCAAAGCTCGCTGGATTTGACTATCCGCAAGCTTCAGAACCGACGTGGTCAGAGGTTTCCTGGGCTGAGGCTGGAGCATGGGACAGCCTCATGGGAAATGCTCCGCCGCATTCTTCAAGCGGACATGGGACCTGTGGATGTCACTAGTCGTTCTGCCGGACCCTTTCTCATGAAGCTCTTGAAAGCGATCGGGATTTTTGTTGCATTGTGGCTTGTTGCCGCAATGGCAATGATGTTCTACATGCCATATCGCTCTTCAAGAGCCGCGCATGGTTTTTGCGATTCCGTAAGCATGAATGAGGACTTGGCGGCTCTCGATATGAAAGCGAGGGACGGTCACTTCAGGCATGCCACAACCAACAAGGATGGAATCGAAGAGCATCATTTTTGGGTGCCCGGCGTGTTCGAAACGATGTCCATGTGCAAGGTCGTAATATCGAACGGCAAGGTCATGTCCAAGCAGGTAATTGACAACTAAGACAGAAGCCTCGCCCCTGCGGCGGGGCTTTTTCTTGTCTGTTGTTGTTGAGCATGCCCAGGGCGGATGCGCCGAGGCGCACGAAGCAAAATGGAGTGCCTGCGCTGGGGTGTAGCGAGCGCAGTCACGGGCGTCCCTAACGACATAATGCGCGATTACGCCGCAGTGCCTTTGGCACTGTTCGCTCGCGCAGCTCGCCGCGTAATTCGCACTATGTCACCGGGTCGCTGGGGTGTTGGCCGGCCCTGCCGGACGAGCGAAAAGCACCCGTGCGCGGCGCAAGGTTGCGCCACATACGGTGTACCGCACGCAGGCCGATCGCCCGCGCAAATCGCCCCCGGGTCGCCCCGTTTTTGTACCGCCATTGCCCCCATTGATCCCCCCGAAAACGTTGCCAGGCGGTGGGGCTCGATGCGGCATGCTGGAGCGAATCATTGCAGTGCGAAAAACCAAAGCTCCCATCGGAAAACAACCACTGCAAGATAAAAGGGTTGACACCAAGCACCCCATAGCGCGCTGATGGCAAAAGCATTTTTGTGGTGTCACGCAAATTTGCGTGGTGTCACTGTGACACCAGATCGCGCCACGGCGCGGTTTGCTGAAGTGCCACCCGCATGGGAGCGCGCTGCGGAAATTGTTCACTGCGCGTGGCAAACGACCGCGACAACGCAGGGCCACGCGGGCTCCAGCGACCTGCAGGCGACCTCTCAAAGCAGCAGCAGGTCGGCAGGTGCGGCCTGTGGCGATCGGACCGTGCACGCGCGGCGCTCCAGCGCCGAGAGCAGAGCGGCCATCCATGGCCCGTCAGCGGCGGGGCGCAGCCCCGCCACCCTGGTGCGCTTCGGTCGGATCCACGCAGATCGCCAGGCCGGGCAGCGTTGCCCGTAAGCTTCCCCTGTAGCAGGACACTTCAAAAGTAGAACTTTCTGGCATCTTATCCGCCAGGAGGTTTCCATGAAGAAGTCACGTTTTACCGAAGGCCAGATCGTCGCAATTCTCAAGCAGGCTGATGCGGGTTTAGCCATCAAGGACATCTGTCGTCAAGCCGGGATCAGTTCGGCCACCTATTACCAATGGAAGTCCAAGTACGGCGGCATGGAGGCGTCCGACCTTCGGCGGGTCAAGGACTTGGAGTCGGAGAACTCGCGGCTCAAGCGCATGTACGCCGACATGGCGCTGGAGAACGCGGCGATGAAGGACCTGATTGCAAAAAAACTCTAGGGCCGGACCACAAGCGCGAGGCGGTGCGTTTCCT
>JBBRSA010000116.1:0-2140 GCA_038245855.1 Burkholderiales bacterium | reverse complement strand
GCCGAGTCGCGCTTTGCCGATGTGTTCAGCAGCCTCAAAAGTGCCCCTTTGGCCTTGCAAAACCAGCTTGAAAAAATTCAGGGTGCAGCGCACATACAGACCGGGCTGGCGCAGATCGTGCCCATCACCATTCCCGGGGTGTCGGACCCGATTGCGGGTCAGCTCATTGGCCTAGACCCCCTGCTGCCGCAACAGCTCAATGTCGTCAGTTTGCGCAGCGGGCGCATGGTGGCGGTACACGGCAGCGGTGCGATTGACGCCCTGGTGTCCGAGGCCTTTGCCGAAGCCCACCAGCTCAAGGCGGGGGACGAAGTTACCGCGCTCATCAACGGCAAACGCGAGCGCTTGCGCCTGGTGGGCATTGGGCTGTCGCCCGAGTACGTTTTTGCGGGCTTGGGCGGCTCGCCCGACCAGCGTGGTTTTGGCATTTTTTGGATTGATCGGCAGGCACTGGCCACGGCCTACAACATGGAAGGTGCCTTTAACCAAGTGACGGTGCGCCTGAGCCCGGGTGCCAGTGAGGGCGCCGTCATCGACCAGCTGGACCGCCTGCTCGCGCCCTATGGGGGCATCAGCGCCCATGGGCGCGACCAGCAAATGTCGAACGTGATTCTCAATTCTGAGATCAAGCAGCAGCGGGTGATGGGCACGGTGCTGCCCAGCATCTTTCTGGCGGTGGCGGCGTTCTTGCTCAATGTGGTGCTGGGCCGCCAGATCGCCAGCCAACGGGAGCAAGTGGCCGCGTTGAAAGCACTGGGCTACGGCAACGGGGCAATTGGCGGGCACTACCTCAAGATGGTGCTGGTGATTGTGGCGCTGGGCTTGGTTCTGGGCATCGGGCTGGGGGCCTTGTTGGGCCATGGGTTTGTGGGCTTGTATGCCAAGTCATTCCGCTTTCCCGGATTGGATTACCGGCTGGCGCCGATGCTGGTGGTGGCCGCCGCCGGAGTCGCCGTGGCCGCAGCGGTGCTGGCCACGCTCAGCGCCATTCGCGCCACCGTACTACTGGCCCCGGCCGAGGCCATGCGCCCACCGTCGCCGGGCATTTACAAGCCCATGCTGCTGGAGCGCTGGGGCATGAAGGAATGGCTCTCCCCATCACTGCGCATGATTCTGCGCACCATGGAGCGCCACCGCCTGCGAACCCTGCTCACCATCTTGGGCGTGGCCATGGCCATGGCGACGGTGATCACCGGGGCCTTCATGCGCGACGCGGTGGCCGTGTTGATGGACACCCAGTTCAACCAAGTACTGCGCGGCGATGTGTCTATCAATCTACTCGATGCCACCCCGGCCCGCGCCCTGCAAGCTGCCGCCCACTTGCCGCATGTGACGGCGGTGGAAGGCGCACGCAATGTGGCGGTGCGGCTGGTCAACGGCAACCACCACCACCGCGGTGCCATCCAGGGCAAACCGGAAGTGCCCGAGCTGTTTCGCATCGTCAACATGGACAAACAGGCTTTGAACGCCCCGCGCTATGGGCTGCTGCTGACCGACCGACTCGCCGACAAGCTGGACGTGAAGCCCAGCGACACGGTGCGCGTCGAACTGCAAGAGGGCCGACGCGAAGTGCTCAGCCTGCCCGTGACCGGCACGGTACACGAGCTGCTGGGCATGAACGCCTACATGGAGCGCCGGGCGCTCAACACCTTGCTGCACGAGGGCGACATGGTCAACCAGATCATGGTGGCGGTAGAACGCGGCCATGAGCCAGAGTTGCTGAACCGATTGAAAGAATTGCCGCGCGTGGGCGTGGCTATTAGCAAGCGGGTGATGGCGCGCAATATCAGCGATGTGACGGCCCGCAACATCCTTGTTTTCAGCCTGGTGCTGACCGTGTTTGCCACCGTCATCGCCGTGGGGGTGGTGTACAACAATGCGCGCATTGCGCTGGCTGAGCGCTCTTGGGAGCTGGCCAGCTTGCGCGTGCTGGGCTTTACCCGCACCGAAGTGTCGGCCATTTTGCTGGGCGAACTGGCCATTGAAATTGTGCTGGCGTTGCCACTGGGCATGGGCTTGGGTTACCTGCTGGCGCTGGGCATTGTTACGATGATTCGCAGCGACGAATTCTCTTTCCCCTTTGCCATTCAACCGGCCACCTATGCGTTCGCTGCGATCTGCGTGCTGGTGGCCGGTGTGG
>JBBRSA010000115.1:0-2148 GCA_038245855.1 Burkholderiales bacterium | reverse complement strand
CACCGGCAAGACCGGCCTGACCATCGGCTCCGACTACTGGCTTGATATAACTACTCCTGGCGCGATCACCGCAACCGCTCCGACTGGCGCTGGCAAGGTGTCACAGTACGTGGGCAAGGCGCTGTCGGCCACCACGCTCGTCTTCACCCCGCGTTACCCAGTCACGCTGGCCTAACCAGTGGTAGCCCGCACCGCATTAGTGCTCGTCAGTGGTGCCCCGGCAGAACTGCCCTCCGGGGATACGCTGACAGGTGCTGGCATCACCGCCCTAACCGGCGATGTTACAGCAACTGGACCAGGGTCCGTTGCTGCCACCATCGCCGCCGGGGCCGTGACACTTGCGAAGCAAGCGAACCTAGCAGCCAATAGCCTGCAGGGTAACAACACGGGGTCAGCGGCCACGCCGATGGCCCTGACAGTTGCCCAGGTGAAGACGCTGCTGAACCTCACCGGGACAAACTCCGGCGATCAGACCATCACTCTAACAGGCGACGTCACTGGCTCGGGGGCTGGGTCATTTGCCGCAACAATTGCTAATAGCGCTGTCTCATTAGCCAAGATGGCAGCTGTTGCGACTGGTACGCTGTTCTACCGCAAGACCGCAGCCACTGGCGCGCCAGAAGTTCAGACGCTGGCAACACTCAAGACCGACTTGGGTCTGACGGGGACAAACGCTGGCGATCAGACAATCACCCTAACGGGCGATATCACCGGCTCGGGCACAGGCAGCTTCGATGCAACAATTGCTAATAGCGCGGTATCGAACGCCAAGGCCGCGCAGATGCCCACCCTGACGATCAAGGGCAACAACACGGGCGGAACGGCGAACGCAGCCGACCTGACGGCAGCGCAGGCAGCAGCAATGCTTCCTGCCCTGGTGGGTGACAGCGGGTCTGGCGGAACGAAAGGACTCGTTCCAGCGCCAGCAGCAGGCGATGCAGCGGCCAATAAGGTTTTGGGGGCTGGCGGCGCGTGGGTCGTCCCAGCGGCGGCTACGACATTTGCAGCCGACCGCGAAGTCGCTGCGGACAAGGCTGTGCCAGCGACTGATAGCCGCATTCGCGGCGTACAGCAGATCAATTATATCCTTAATCCAGACGCGGAAATCAACGCTACTGGCTGGAATGTATATGCAGACGCTGCCGGCTCCCAGCCAGTAGATGGGACCGGTGGCAGCCCGACCAATATGACGTTTGCTCGTTCGGTCAGCACGGCACAGCGCGGTTCCGCTGGCTTCCTGTTCTCAAAGACGGGCGGCGTGTCGTCCCAAGGGCAAGGCTTCTCTTTCGACTTTACCATTGACGGGTCTGACACGAGCACGAGGCCATCAGTATCGTTTGAGATGGTTTTGAGTAGCGGCGCGTACGCTGCCGGGGCGCTGAGTGTGTGGGTCTACGACGTGACGAACAGCACCTTGTGCCCGATGTCGAATAACATTATAGATAGCGTTGGGCGGGTCACGCTGCAATTCTATTCTAGCGCATCTACATCATACCGGCTTATCGTACATTGTGGCACGACCGGCACAGCCGATATGTACGTACGGTTCGATTCGTTCTACGTTGGCCCGACGTGGCTTGCCAACGTTAACGCGATGACGGATTACATTGACGCCGGTGCGATCACCATCGGCGCGACCGTGACTGCGCCGACCAAAGGGGCAATTGCAAAGGACTCCGTACGGTATCGCCGCACTGGGGACTCTGGTGAGTTTGATTATGAATTTGACATGACTGGCGCTGGGACTGCTGGCTCAGGCGAGTACCTGTACACCCTACCGGCAGGTCTATCGTTTGCCTCTTCAGTGACCTTCAGTACTGCTGGTGACGCAGTGGCAACAAAGCTGGCGCGTGGGATTGGCGGTGTATCTAACAACACAGTACGCGGGTTAGCAACCATTATACCATACGACGCCACAAGATTCCGCATCATAGGGGAACTTTACTCATCAACACACACCTTTCTCTCTAGCTCTTACTATCAACTATCCGCCGGCGTGAAGTTCCACGTCCAGTTCACCGCACCCATTGCTGGCTGGTCAGGTTCTGTTGCAGTTCAACCCGGCAGTCGTTATCAGTGGGCGCAGAGGTATGGCGCGAGTGCAACTCGCGTCACCGTTACCCCGGCGCGACTAGGGCAGTATCGGTT
>JBBRSA010000114.1:0-2203 GCA_038245855.1 Burkholderiales bacterium | reverse complement strand
GAATAGGCGCAAGCCGTCCGATGGCCCATCGCCAAAGGGCAGGCCCGTGCAACGTGGGCTGAGTGGATTGGACGGATAAACGGTTCACCGCACCTTGTTGTGAATGCTATCAAAAAGTGAGCTACTTGCGTACGTTCTACAAGGGCTAGAGGCCGATTATCTTTGAAGTTTGGTAACTACTCAGCTCCCAATGAGTCAGGCCATCGTCCGCTATGAAATAGTGAGCGACAATGCGTTGTAATGCCAAACCTGCCCGATCTCAGCCAACTTAGTCATGCGCAAAAGGACGAGTTGATCAGGATGCTATGGCCCTTGCAGCAACAGGTGCAAGACCTCATGGCCCAGATGGCAGTGATGCAAGATCGGATCAAACAGCTCGAAGGCCGATTGGCACTGAACAGCAAAAACTCCAGCAAGCCCCCTTCAACCGATGGTTTGGCCAAACCCGCTCCCAAGTCCCTGCGAATCGCGGGGCAGCGCCCCATAGGCGGGCAAAAGGGTCACAGCGGCAACACCCTGCGCCAAAGTGCGCACATTGACCATATCGTCAACCACCCCAGCGCAGCGCGCTGCCCATCGTGTCAAGGCGATTGGGCAAACCAAGAAATCATCGATAGGCGCCAAGTCTTTGAACTCCCGGTGCTGCGCGCGCAAGTGACCGAACACCGCCTGATACGCAGCACCTGCACCTGTGGGAGTGTGCACGATGGCCACTGGCCAGAAGGAGTCAACGCCCCAGCCCAATTTGGCCCCACGGTACGGGCTTTAGCTGTTCATCTGAATCAGCACCAGTTCATTCCTCTTGCGCGCACCTGCGAGCTCATGCAAGACGTCTTTGGGCTATCAATGTCCCAAGCCAGTTTGCAGAGCTTTTGCCAGCAAGCGGCCTTTACGCTCAAACCCACGGTGGATGCCATTGGGCTGGCCGTACAAAGTGCAGCCATCGTGCATGCTGATGAAAGTGGCATCCGCATCACCAGCCAACTCAACTGGCTGCATTGCCTTGTTACCGACAAGCTGACCTGGCTGGGCCACCATGCCAAACGCGGGCGTCTGGCCTTTGCGGCACTGGGCTTACTGGCCGGGGTGCGTGGCGTCTTGGTGCACGATGGGCTGGCGGGCTATAAGCTACTCTTTTGCATACACAGCCTGTGCAATGCTCACCACCTGCGCGAATTGACGTTTGTGCACGAACAAGAGCACATCTGGGACGGCTGGGCCAAGGAGATGATGGACTTGCTGCTGCAGGCCAAGGCGGAGGTCGCAACAACGAATGCACCCCTGTCGGCGCAGCGCTACGCCTGGTTTGAGGCTCAGTGGGAAGGTTTGCTGGTACGCGGTGAAACCTTCTGCCCCCAGCACTACCCCGAAGGAGCACCCCGAGGCACACAAGGACGGCACAAGCAAAGCAAGGCGTTTAACTTGCTGCGCCGCTTGAGGGTGCACCGCGATGACGTGTGGCGTTTCGCAACGCAGAAGGACGTTCCCTTCACCAACAACCTGGCCGAACAGGCACTCAGGATGAGCAAGGTGCGCCAGAAAATATCGGGCGGCTTCAGGACGCAGCACGGCGCCACGACCTTCTTTACTATCCGCTCCTATCTGGCGACCATGCGCAAGCAGGGAGCTTGCCTGTTTGAGTGCCTGATCAGTACTTTTAACGGTCAGCCTACCCAGCCTCAGTTGGCTTGGTGAGCTGAGTAGTTACGAAGTTTTGAGATGACTTTACCGCGTTTTCAGGCATTCGATCAATTGCTCGACTGTTCTTGCACCCGAATCGGTTGGTCGATCGTCTGTTTCGGCCAATGCAAACAGTTCATGCCAATCATGATCCAACGCAATGCTGCACTCCGGGAAGTGGAGGTCAGGCAAGCTGGCTGATTGGGCAATGAAATACTGCCTCTCAAACAATACATCACCCACCAATTTTTTTAAGTGCTCTATACCTATGCCGGTCGGATTGGCAAATACAACCTCACCCCAGTTTTTGTAGTTACTCGCATCGCGATACAGGTATTCCATCCGAATGTTCATGTTGAACGACCCACTTGAAATTCACTGAGGCCGCTTTGGTTGTCGAGAAAAATTTGTTTCCGATGCCAAGCAATGAATTCAGGTTGTGGAGAAAATCGTTCCGGTGGTTCAATCGGCTGACCATGCAATGGCAAGAGAACCTCATGGACGAAACGATCGTTACTTCGCT
>JBBRSA010000113.1:0-2248 GCA_038245855.1 Burkholderiales bacterium | reverse complement strand
GCTTAAATTCGACAGCAGATCGTCTGTTTACTCGGTCCTTCGTGTCGCCATCTCAATGAAATCAACCACTTACCGCAGTTTTTCAGGGTGGGATTTAAAATAATTGTAGTGGCACGTTCTATGCGCAATGTAGTTTTAGCATTCTGATCTTGCGCTACACTCGTCGTCATGTTCATCAAAGTCACACAGTCGGGCTCCAGGCGCTACGCACAATTGGTGGAGTCCTTTCGGAACGTTGAAGGCAAACCGCGTCAGCGCACCGTCTGCACCCTGGGCCGCCTGGAGTCTGGTGGTGAAGTCGACGCCTTGATTGCTTCGCTGCAACGCGCCCGTGGCGTGACGCCCGGAGTGTCTGCCTTTGATGGTCTGCGCTTTACAGACAGCCGACAGGCGGGTGACGTATGGGCTCTGTCAGAGCTTTGGCGCTCCCTGGGCTTTGATGCCTTGGCTACTTCCTGGCGTCATTCCAAAACCCAAGTCGATGTGCTGGCCTGTCTTCGCGCCATGGTCATCAACAGGCTGTGCGACCCGAGCAGCAAACTCGGTGTACTTCGCTGGCTGGAGACGGTGGCTTTGCCGGTGGACTTTGGCTTTACCCAAGGGTTGCCCGAACATCAGCACCTGCTGCGCGCCATGGACGTACTCGACGAGTACAGCGACGCCTTGGGCGCCGGACTGGCAACCCTCATGCGCCCGCTCATTGATCAAGACCTCTCGGTGGTGTTCTATGACCTCACCACGGTGGAGGTCACCGGCCAGACTGAGCTGGAAGATGACGTGCGCGCCTATGGTCGAGGTAAGTCGGGCATGGTGGAGCGGCAGTTTGTGCTGTCCTTGGTGCAAACCGCAGAAGGGTTGCCGATTGCACATGAGGTGCATGCTGGAAATACGGCAGAGGCCAAAACGTTGCTGCCAATGATTCGTGGCTTGCTTGCGCGCTACCCGCTCAAACGGGTGGTGCTGGTGGCCGATCGGGGTCTGCTCAGTGTTGCCAACATTGAGGAGCTGGGCAAGTTGCAGGCGCAGCTCAAGAAAGACGGCCGTGAGACCGCGCTGGACTACATCCTGGCGGTACCTGCTGCGCGCTATGGCGACTTCCATGAAGACCTCAAACGCTTGAACGACGCACAGGGCAAAAGCCAAGAGCAGGAATGGTGCGCGGAGACAAAATGGCAGGATAACCGTCTGGTGGTGGCGCATGACCGAGACGCCGCCCAGCGGCGCACCGCAGCGCGGGACAAATCCATCAAGGATTTGATCACCCTGGGTCAAGAATGGTGTGGCACGCTAGACGCACAAGACAGCGGTGGCAAGCGGCGCAAAGGCCGGCCGTTATCGGATTCGGGGGCCAAGGCGCGCTTCTATCACGCGGTAAAAGATGCTCACTTGGCGCATGTAATCAAGGTTGACTTGAAGGCCGACTTGTTCAGTTACACGATTGACGAGGAGCGTAAGCGCCACCTGGAGTTGCTTGATGGCAAGCTGCTGCTGGTAACCAATACGGATGCTCCGCCACGGGAGGTGGTCCAGCGCTACAAAAGCCTGGCAGATATAGAGAGGGGCTTTCGGGTGCTGAAATCCGATATTGAGATTGGGCCGGTGTACCACCGCCTGCCTCAGCGGATTCGCTCTCACGCCCTGGTGTGCTTTATGGCCTTGGTCTTGTATCGGGTGATGCGAATGCGGCTTAAGGCGGCAAAGAGGTCGGAGTCGCCAACCACCCTGCTGGAGCAGCTAAAACGCATTCACCAGCAAACCGTTCAAACCGGCGAGGGCATAAATCTGACCGGATTAACCGAGATGACGCCCGCTCAGAAGTCGCTGTTTGCGGCCCTGGAGTTGAAGCCGCCGACACCCACAGACCTCGTTAAGCCCGTTTTGTAGTCTGCGCTTTTAGGTTCGTTTCTAACGAAATCAACCACTTACGTTCGGGAAGTGTTGAACTTGACGGGCCAGCATTTCACCGTGGTGGGCACCCACGCGCTGTATGCCTATGAAACTGCCGCCGGCGTGCGCATTGTGCAGGGCGTGCTGGCGACCCAGGACGTTGACTTGTTGTGGGACGCCCGCAAGCGCGTGCGCTTCATCACCGACATGGGCAGGCTGGATTCGTCCATGCTGGGCGTGTTGCAGCGCGCCTATGCCACTTTTCAGCGCAAGGAGGGCCAGAATGAGACGGCGATTAACGCCAGGGGTTTTGAGGTGGATTTCCTGCGGCGTCAGCCTGAAGGAGATGACCCGCACCCGT
>JBBRSA010000112.1:0-2299 GCA_038245855.1 Burkholderiales bacterium | reverse complement strand
GTGCGCAGCCGCAAGGCCTTTACCCAAAGGCTTTAGCGCCCAACGATTCATTGAGGTGGCGGAAGCGCAGGCGGTTTGGGATAACGTTCGACTGGCAATTTGCTACGAATTTGATCGTTGCTCACGCATGTTCCACGAGGGCTAGAGGCCAATTTGGCACCTAATATTTCGCGTACGGCCGCAATTTGTTCCGAAATCATGCTATTCGCTTGAAGTTAACGAATAAACGGAACATACTCCCACCCATGGCGACCGACACCCAATCTGAACGCGTACTGGCCCTTGCCGCCCAGCAAGGGCTTCTGCGCGCCAGCCATTTGCAAGAGTTGGGCGTTGCGCGGGTGGTGCTGACTCGGCTAACCGCCAGCGGCGAGTTGGAGCGCGTAGGGCGCGGTGTGTACCGGCTGCCGGGCACGCAAAGCGCCGAGCATGAGAGCCTGGCCACCATTGCGGTCAAGGTGCCGCAGGCGGTGTTTTGTTTGCTCACGGCTTTGCAGATTCACGGGCTCACCACGCAGCTGCCGCGCCAGGTGTGGATCGCCATGCCGCAGGGCAGCCATGCGCCCAAGATGGATTACCCGCCCGTCAAGATGGTGCAGTTCTCTGGTGACGCCTTGACCCAGGGCATTGAGGTGGTGCAGGCGGACCAGGTCGCGCTGCGTGTGTATGGCGTGGCCAAGACGGTGGCCGATTGCTTCAAGCACCGCAACACGGTGGGGCTGGATGTGGCGCTAGAGGCATTGAGAGAAACCTTGACCACCCGCAAGGCCACGGCTGACGAGCTGTGGCGGTTTGCCAAGGTGTGCCGCGTGGCCAATGTGATGCGGCCGTATATGGAAGCTTTGGGGCACGGGGGCTAGATGGCGCAAGAGAAGGAGCCAAGGAACGCACAGGATTTGGCCGCATCGGTGCGCGCACGCCTGCTCAACATCGCCAAGGCCGAGCAATCGGACTTCAACGCCGTGCTGGTGCGCTATGCGCTGGAGCGGTTTTTATACCGGCTGGGGCAGTCTGCCCATGTCGATCACTTTGTGCTCAAAGGCGAGATGCTGTTTAACCTGTGGTACGCCATGCCCCACCGGCCCACGCGGGATGTGGATTTGCTGGGCTTTTGCCCCAGCGATCTGGCATCCATCGCGCAGACGTTTCGACAGATCGTGTCCGTCTCGGCAGCGGACGGCATGGTGTTTGATGCGGCCGGCGTGGTGGTGGACGAGATTCGCCAGAACGCGGGCTATGCCGGTGCGCGGATGCTGGTAAACGCCGAGCTGGCCCGCGCGCGCTGCAAGGTGCAAATTGACATGGGGTTTGGCGATGCGGTTACGCCCGGCCCGGTACAAGCCACTTACCCCGTGCTGCTGGCCGACTTTGCGGCACCGCAGTTGCGCACCTACCCGGTCTACACGGTGGTAGCAGAGAAGCTGCACGCCATGGTGCTACTGGGCATGACCAACAGCCGCGTGAAGGACTATCTGGACGTATGGATTTTGTTGCAGCGCGAGGTGCTGGATGCAACCGTCTTGGCCACCGCCATTGCGGCCACGTTCAAGCGCCGCTCCACGGCGGTGCCAACCACATTGCCGATTGGGCTGAGCGATGAGTTTGCAAACGACGCATCGCGTCAAGCGCTGTGGGCAGCGTTTTTGAAGAAGAACGATTTGGCTGCAGTGCCGCTGGGCGAAGTGGTGACGGCGTTGCGTGATGCCTTGCAACCCGCACTGGCGCGCGCTGATTTGATGGGTGGTGATTGATCAGGCGTCGCTTGTTACTACTATTTTTATGGCTGCTTGCGCATATTTCACGGGGGCTACAGCACAATTTTGCACTCAAGTCCTCCCACACTAACCACGTACCCGTCCAACCCACAAGAAGAGGCCCAGTCGCCATGCATGAAATCATCTGCCCCCACTGCAACAAAGCCTTCAAGATCGACGAAGCGGGGTACGCCAACATCCTCAAGCAGGTGCGCGATGGCGATTTTGACAAACAGTTGCACGAGCGGCTGGAGCTGGCCGAGCGGGAAAAGCGCGACGCGATTGCCTTGGCCGAGGCCAAGGTCGCCCATGCGTTGCAAGGCGCTGCGGCCCGCAAAGATGCGGAAATTCAGGCCTTGCAGGCCCAGCTCGCTGCCGGTGAGGTGGCCCGCAAGCTGGCGGTGACGGAGAGCGAGTTGTACAACAGCGGCATCGTCGATGTCTCGCACCGCTTTCCGAAGATGTATGTGGTGCGGCCGCAGTTCTTTGTGCCCCTGATCACGCTGCTGCGCAATGCCGCTTTGAACGCGATGAAGTACAAGTCC
>JBBRSA010000111.1:0-2333 GCA_038245855.1 Burkholderiales bacterium | reverse complement strand
GAAGTCGATACGCCGCTTGGCGGTGTCGAGATCGACCTTGGAGACCTGCCATGGGGCCTGCAGGCCGAGTGCAGCGGTGAACAGGGATTCGATCTGAACTGACAAGGGCGCAACTCCGACGAAGGCCGCAAACGAAGCAGTTCAAGAGACAGAAAACGCCCCGTGGATTTGTGGACAGCCCGGCTGCGCCGACCTGCCCACAACCCCACCGAGCTCGACTACGACATTGTCAATGCTTAGTCAAATTCCACACGGATCGACGAAGGGCCAGTCAACCTACGGGTACCTTTCCTGGACATCTGGAAGCAGCTAGTGCAGAAACTTGCTGTCTGCGGCCAGTCCTTGTCTGCCCCGGAGCCATGCAGGTTGATTTCTATGCGGTCGGCGAATTTTTCTCTGTCACGCTGATGGGTTTTTGCGCTTTTATATTGCAGCAATTTCCGATTGTCGTCAGAGATATAATTTCAAATCCAGCGGCCAATATAAAAGCCTGGAAATCTTCCTTGCGGTAGGGAGTGAATAATATACCTTTTTTCATACCCCAGTTGTTGACCCGATTGGCAATGGAGCCCAAAACGCCCGGGTTGGTTGGATACAAAAGTACATTTGCCGCGAGCGTCCCGCCCGGCTTTAAGACTCGATGGACGCCGCGCAGCGCTCCATCGACATCGGGAAAGCAGTGGACTGAGTTTGCTATATTTGCCGTATCGAAAATTCCCTCAGTAAATGGTAGGTCGGCGGCATCGCCGTGCAACAGTACTATATCTTTCCGTTCTTTGAATCTGTGATTTGCGCCGGCGAGCATCGATTCTGCGTAGTCCACTCCCACAACATTGGTGTCTGGCAGTCGCTTCCAGCGTCGCCAGCGCAACACAAGCTCAAGTAGGGTTCCCGTGCCGCACGCCACTTCAAGGTGCTTTGCCCCAAAGTTGCCGCCAAAGAATTTGAGCTGAGACCAAATCGTATTGTTGTATGCAAAGGTTAGGATGAAGAATCCACGAATGTCGTACCACCAAGGCGGTGACTTGTACGCGTCAGCAATTTCGTCTCGGGTTTTTTTTGAGTCGGGTGAAGTTCGACTTGTTTCGTTCATGCTTGCTCCTGCACTTTAAAGAACTAAAGACCGCACAAATGAAGCATCCGGTAAGTCGCTTGGGCATAACGCGCCGGCCAGCGTTGTCTTCAAGTTGCCAAACACCTGTCGCCAGCCTGAAGCCCTTGGGGCAATTCCTTCAAGCAAATCTCGCTCCTCATGGGCAAGTAGCGCTGTCGAAGCGACTGCAATTCGTCATAGGCGTCCTTGTTGCAGGCGAGCCAGCTGGCGCCGCCCAAGCCATAACATCAATTTCTGAATTGGGTTGCGGTTGCCCCAAGGCCGCCAAGTTTGAACCGCGTGGTTGGTGTAAGCATCAAACTGCATGCCGCGCGGCGCGCTCAGAACCGGCCCTCGCCTGAGCAGCAACTTCAGTGCTTCCGTGGCAGCAACACCTGCCGCCAGTTGGCATCCCATGAAAGTTGAAGGCGTGCGGTGCGTGGCCATGTCTACCCGCGAAGGATCGACCAAATATCTCCGGTGAAGCCCCGCCGGCGCCAGCCCAACAAGAAAGCGCAGGGCCAGTTCGTCCTCGGGCAGGTCGCCCCACTGGAAGTACTCGTCGAAACTCATCCCGCCGGGCAGAAAGGTCAGTAGCGCGGCACCCATGCCAACAGGCGCCACCGTGATGGCCGGTATCCCGCGCGCGGCGCAGGCAGCAAAGACTTGCCGCCGGGCCTCGAAGGCGAAGAAGTCCAGCCCGTCGACGTACAGATCAACGCCTTCGAGAAAGGCCTGTAAGTTGTCGCTGTCCACGCCGGCCGGGAACCGGGTCATGCGCAATTCTGGATTGATGTCGGCCGCCATCCCGGCCAATACATCCGTCTTGGGCAGTCCCAGCGTGGACACCGTAGCGCCGACCTGTCGATTGAAATTGGCCAGCGAAAAATGATCGTGGTCGGCAATATGAAAACCGCCAATGCCGAGCCTTGCCAACGTCAGCAGGTGAACACCACCGACCCCCCCCAGCCCAGCGATCGCAATGGTCTTGTCGCGCAGCTGCGCTTGCTCATCGGCTGTCACCCAGCCGAGATTGCGGGCAAACGCCTCGTGGTACAAAAACGCTACGGTCATGATGGCAATCAACGTGGGCGGGCTGGGCCTGCCGGCTGGCAACTTCGACAGCGCTAGCATAGCGGGACGGAGGGCGTGCGCTGCGATCAGGCGCACGGTCCGTTAAATTGTTGGGCCACCCTGCGCTCTCGGGCACCGGATGCGGTCTGGAGCGCCTTGTGGGTGT
>JBBRSA010000110.1:0-2383 GCA_038245855.1 Burkholderiales bacterium | reverse complement strand
TTTAGAGCAGTTCTCAGGTCACTGTACATGATAGCCACAATGGTCAAACCAGTTTTTTGCGTCTTGTTCGGTTATCCAGTCAGTGGCGGTTTTAATCACCGCCTCCAAGGCCTCGCGGGTGCGGGCCTGGGCCGTGCGCAGCCAGGTTTTGAGTTTGCTGAAGGCCAACTCGATGGGATTAAAGTCGGGCGAGTAAGGCGGCAGGTACAGCAGGCGCGCGCCACGGGCTTCCACGAGTTCGGCCAGTCCGGCCACTTTGTGGGCGGGCAGGTTGTCGAGTACGACGACATCGCCGGGTACGAGCGTGGGGCCGAGCACTTGCGCGAGATAGGCGGCAAACACGTCGCCGTTGACGGCCCCGCTCACGGTCATGGCCGCTTGCAGGCCGTTCGGGGTCAGGGCCGCCACCAACGTCACGTTTGGCCCGCCGTGCAAGGGCGTGGCCTGGTGGGCACGCGCTCCGCCCTGCGCCCGGGCGTAACGGCGGCAGTAGGTCAGGTTGGTGCTGGTCTCGTCCACAAACTTGAAACAGGTGAAATCCTCCGCTTGAACCGCCTCCACGAACGCGGCCCGCAAGTCCCTCACCCGGTCGGTGTCGCGCTCGGTGGCGTGGACACTCTTTTTTTTCGCCGCCAGTCCAGCGCCTGCACGGCCCGCCCCATCGTGGCCGGGCTCACGTCCGGACCGCCCAGCGCCGCCACCCACACGCGCAACTCGTCCAGGGTCGCATCGGGCTGCTGGCGCAAGCAGGCGGCCAATTCCGCCCGCTCCGCCGTGTCGAGCAGCGGGGCCGGGCCGCTGCGGTGGGGCAGCGCCGCCAGTGACCCACGCTGGCGCTGGCGGCGCAACAACTTGGCCACGAACGAAACGGAAACGCTGAATTGCGCGGCCACCGCGCCAATGGTGCGGCCGGGCTGCGTACACGCCGCCGCGACACGTTCGCGTAAATCAAGCGAATAAGCTTTCATGCTGCAAAAATAACTCCCGCACTGTACACCATCCTGAGAACCGCTCTAGGAGGGACTTTGTAAGCTTCCCCTAAAAGTGAGCCAGTCAAAAATAGAGAGAAGTAGTAACTTTTCACTTCTTCTATTTTTGACTGTTTATGAAAAAAAGCCGATTCAGCGAAGCCCAGATACTGGGTATTTTGCGCCAACAGGACCAGGGCCAGACGGTGGTTCAGATTTGCCGGGAGCACGGCCTCAGTGAGCCCACCTTTTACGCGTGGAAAAGCAAGTTCGGGGGCATGCGCGTGAGCGAGTTGCAGCGCCTCAAGCACCTGGAAGAGGAAAACCGCCGCCTTAAACAGCTCTATGCCGAGTTGAGTCTGGAACACCAGGTTATCAAGGAGGTGTTGCGAAAAAAGTAGTAACCCCCACGGCCCGGCGTGCGGTGGCCCATTACGCCTGCGGGCGGGGGCTGAGCCAGCGCCAGGCGTGTGCGCTCGTGGGCCTGGCCCGCGGCAGCTACGCCCTGCCACCGGGTGGGGGCCGTGGGGGACTCCAGCCCGCCGATGCCGCACTCGTTGCCCGGCTGCGGGCACTGGTGAAGCGGCACGGCGGCTGGGGCTTTTGGAAATACTACTACCGCCTGCGCAAACTACGGGTCGTGGTCAATCACAAGCGCCTTTGGCGTATCTATCAGCTCATGAACTTGCAACTCGGCAAGCGGCGGAAAAAGAAACGCCTGCCCGAGCGGGTAAAACGGCCCTTGGAAGTGCCCACACAGCCCAACGTGTGCTGGTCCTTAGACTTTATGAGCGATGCGCTGACCGATGGCCGCCGCTTCCGCACCCTAAACGTGGTCGAGGACTGGAACCGGGAAGTGCTCGGCATCGAGGTGGATTTTTCGCTGCCCGCCACGCGGGTCGTCGCCTTGCTCACCACGCTGGTCCGCCGCCACGGCATCCCGGCCCGCATCCGGGTCGACAATGGCCCCGAGCTTATCAGCCAGGTGCTCCAGGCCTGGTGTCAGGACCAGGGGATTGACTTGCACTGGATTCAGCCGGCGAGTCCGACGCAAAACGCCTATATTGAACGCTTTAACGGCTCTTTTCGCCGTGAACTGCTCAACGCCTACCTCTTCACCAGCCTGCGCCAGGTGCGCGAACAGTGCCAGAGCTGGCAGTACGATTACAACCACCTGCGGCCCCATCAGGCCCTCAACTTCTTAACCCCCATCGAGTTTCGACAAGCTGCCTGACCTCTACTTTTGACTGGCTCACTTTGAAGGGGAGCTTACATCAGCCACGTTGGTTAAAGCTATGTCCTATTAGGGCAAGGCTTTAGTGGCTGCTTTCTTGTGGTTGGGTATCCTAATAGCCTAATGAGGAAAGAATTTTATTCTTAAATAACACACTTCAGTAGATACCTTATTATTCGAA
>JBBRSA010000109.1:0-2396 GCA_038245855.1 Burkholderiales bacterium | reverse complement strand
CGAGGACGCTGCGCCGCGCAGCGTGGCCGAACTGGCCTATGAGCTGGACCTTCTGGATGACGCTACGCTTAAAAGCCGCGCCATTGGCATAGACCGCAATGTCAAGGACAACCGGGTGGCCACCAACGACGGACGCTTCTACGACTTCAAGGACATCGAGAAGGCGCGCATGGCGCGCAAAGAGGCGGGCAAGAACAAGTACCAGCGCCAGTTCGCACGCCAGAAGAAGGGCTCACGCAACCAGGCCCGCTCGGTTAAGCGTATCAACGCCAAGGCGCGGTACGCCACAGACGTGCGCAGGAACTTTGCGCACCAGACCAGCCACGACCTGGTCACCGGCCGCGCGAACGGTAGTGCGCAAGCACCCCTGCTGGTCGTATTCGAAGACCTGAACGTCAAAGGCATGAGCGCGCGCCCGCGCCCCAAGCAGGACGAAAACGGAAAGTACCTCTCGAACCGGGCCGCCCAGAAGGCGGGCCTGAACAAGGCCATTTTAATGAGCTGCTGGGGCGCAATAGCCGTCCAGGTCGGCTACAAAGCGGCGCGGCGCAACACCCTGGCGGTGAAGGTACCGGCCCAATATACCTCTCAAAAGTGTTCCCACTGCGGGCACACTGAACCAGCCAACCGCAAAGAACAGCGGTTTGTCTGTATGTCCTGTGGGTGGCAAGCGCACGCCGATACCAACGCCGGTGACAATATCGTCAACGCCGGCGTCAAGGTGGTGCGCTCCAAGGTGCTTCAAGAAGCACCCAAACCCAAGAGGCGTGTGGCGTTTCGAAAACGCAAAGACAAAGTCAATACAGGGGCGGAATGCTCCGGTGTGTCTGTGGAGGGCTCGTTAGACGCCAGACTTTCGGAAACGAAGGTGGACGCGCAAGCCCCAGGAAGCAGAAAGCGTCTGACTGTGAAGTTAGATGCCCCGACTACAGCGCCGCCAGGCGTTTAGTCGCGGGAGAATTCACTGGTGGATGATGTCTCGCAAACAGTAGCGTGCACGGATGTCTATCGCGTTACTCGTTGCGATTGCCTACTTTTGGGCTACGCGGTATTTGCAGGCTTTGTTGCATAAGTCGGTTTTAGGACGAGGTGCCCCTTCCCCGTTTCGCTTAGCCCATAGCTCGCGCCCGGGTGCCGCCGGCACCCGTCCAAAGGGACTGGTAGGCGTTCAGCAATTGACAGCGCAAAACGAGCTCCACTTTCTGGCTGTTTTCGTGCCGGTGGCGCAGGCCCCCGCCGGTGAACAGCTTCAGTCGCGCGTTGTGCGTTTCAATCAGCGAGCGCTTGCTGTAGCCCGAGGCGATGGCCCAGGCGCACTGGCCCAGCTCGTTGCGCTTGGCTATCTGCAAGTCACGCCAGTCGATGGCAGGGTCGCCCCGGCGCTCGGGCCAAAGCGATGCGTTATAGGGCGGTCGGGCCAGTAGTTTGCCGCCGCCCTGTGCGACAAACTGCATCTCTGGCTCGTGGTGGTATGCGCCGTCGGCGCATACAAAGGCACCCGTCAAGGGCTGGTTGGCCAGGAGCACGGGTAGCTGGGCGCTGTCTGAGGCGTGCCCGTGCGTCAGCACGGCTGACACAATCTGGCCACTGCCGTACTCCACGGCCAGGTGCGCCTTGCGCCAGTTGCGCCTTGGGGGCTTCTGGGGCTCTTGCTTAGGCGGCGGCCCTGCCGCGGGCACCGGTGGCGCGGCGCTCACCGGCGTCAGCGACTCGTCCTTGCCGCTGCGCGGATGCCGGCCCCGCCATTCGCCGGGGCCGCTGAGCTTAAGGCCGGTGGAGTCCAGCAAGAACACCAGGCGCTCGCCCGGTGCGCCCGGGGGGCAGCGTCACTTGGAGCGTCTGCATGCGCCGGCACAGCGTGGTGTGGTCGGGCACCGACCAGGGGTAGCCCGCTTGCTCCTTCAGCGCCCGCACGTAGCCTTCGACCTCGCGCAGGCTCATACGCGAGACTAGCGCCAAGAACAGCATGTTGCGAATCGTCTCGTCTGAGTACGTGAGCAGGCGCCCGCGCCCACGGCGCGTACCAGGCGGCGCCGCCAGTTGCTGCGGCGCTGCAGCATTGGCCACGGTGAGCCGGTGGGCTCCGCGCGCCTGGGCCGCGACGTCAAACGCCACCCAGTCAACGGCGTACTGCGTGGTTTTAGGGTGCGCAGCGCCCCTGGGCTTTACCTTGGCCATGAACTTGACTCCTTTTAGGAGTCAAGCGACCGCCCCTCAAGTTTATTTGTGCAACAAAGCCCCCTGCCTTCACGGCGTTCCGATAAAAATTTAGGCAGCGAAACTCACCGGTAGATAGACCCGTATTTAGGGGTCTATCGTGTCGCTACCGTCTCAATCCAAACTTCGTTCGTTTTACAAGCAACTTCGGGACTTGCCCGATGCCCGTGACCGCCGGG
>JBBRSA010000108.1:0-2498 GCA_038245855.1 Burkholderiales bacterium | reverse complement strand
GTCGTACTTGCTTCGTTTACTGCCTCCAGGCTAGCCATTCTTTCACCGGCCAGAAGCCTGCAAAGCACCTCTGCCGTAAGTGTTGCCAGCCTTGCGGGGAATTTGCCAGGGTGGATAATCGGGGCGCCCGTGCCGGGTGCGCTCGCCTCTACTTCGGTGGTGGTGGGCGTTTTCAATTTGCGCCCCTTCGAAACCAGAGACTCGGAGCAGCGCACCAAATACGCAGCGCCAGGCGATGTAGCGCGGCCATCACAGCGCCACACCCAGCAGGCGGCGGATTTCAGCGGTTGACCAGGCAAGCCGGCCACAGATGCGAAGCGGCCTCAGCGGTCCAGACTCGCGGCTAGCCCAGATTCTCAGCGTCTGCGGGCACCTGTGGAGATAGTAGGCGGCGGCGGCAGTGTCTACCGTCGGGCGCGCCTCATGTTCCAAGGGCGGGAATTGCATTCCAGATATTGCAGCCGCATGGGTGAATTGTGCGGATGCGTGCGCGCCCATCCCGGGCGTGCGGTCACGGTCGATAGTCATTTACAGACTCCAGCCCCACAAGGGGTTAGGTTGGAAACCTCGGCTCGGTCAAGCCGAGAGGGTCAATCACTGCGCCAAGAACTTATTTGGTTAGCCCAGGATTGATTTAAGTATAGCGAGAAAATGGAGCGTTGACAATAATTGCACAGCGGATCATCCGGTACCGCAGAATCCAACTACCGGCCGGCTCGGGCCTGAGACTGTCAGGCGGCAGAAACTACACGCAGCCCAGCAGGCGCGGCGGCGTCGAACCTCACGCCGGCCTGTTCAAGAATCCAGGCTTCGATGCGCTCATGGTGAACCCGCAGCAGGTCGAGCGGGCGCACGGTGTAATGCTTTTCGGCGGTCGCGCTGGGCTTGTGGCCCATCAGTTGCGCCACCACGCCGGCCGGTATATCCAGCCACTCGGTCAGGCTTTTGAACGAGCGGCGCAGGCCGTGCAGGGTCAAGCCCTTGACGCCTGCCACGGTGCAAGCGGTGGAGTGCAGGCCATTCGGCTCGGTGATATGCCCGTTCTTGCTGGCGCTGGCAGCCGGCCCGGTCGTGCCCTTGCTGGCGTGATACCGCGCCCGGCGCTTGATGCTCACAGCGGCCTGCCCGATGACCCGGCCACTGGCAAACACCCATTCATTGCGGCGCGGCAACCCGGCCAGCAGTTGCGCAACATAGGGCGTCAGCGGCACCACGCGCTCGCCTTCCACCTTGTCGCGGATGGTCAGGCCCCGCCATTGAGTGTTCAAGTCCTCCCAGCGCAACGCCAGCACCTCGCCGGGCCTCGCGCCCAGCAGCAGCAGCGTTTGCAGGTAGGCGGCGGCCACCGGGTTTTGAATCTGGCGCACGGCAGCGAACCAGCCCGGCAGTTGCTCGCGAAGCAGGGCGTCAGACTTCACGCCAGGGCGGCCCAACGCCTCGCGGCTGCGCTTGGTCTTTGCCGGGTTGCTGGCGGGCAGCAGCGCGGCGTATTGCGGTTGTTCAGCGCACCAGCCTAGAAATGCTTTCAGCAGGCGCCACGCCAGCCGGGCAGCGGTCGGGCGGGTCTTGCCTTCCCGCGTGGCCCACGCTTCGACGGTGGCGGCGTCGAGGTCGCGCAGGCGCAGCAGCAGCAGCGGATGCAACGGCCCGGCCACGGTCACGGCGCGGCCCCGGGTGCCTCGGGCGCTGGGCACACCCCCGGCTTTGGACAGGCGCATATGGTCGGTGCGGTGCAGTTCGCCCCAACGCGGGCCACGCTCCACCAAATAGACGGCCCACGCAGCGGCCACGGTCAATGCCTCGGCTGCCAGTGCCGTCGTTTCGGCCGCTGCCTGTTCCTGTGCCAGCGCAATCGAGCGGGCGGATTCTTCGACACGCTGGCGGTCAAGTTCTCTCGGGTCGGTCTTTTGGTCCACCAGCACGCGCAGGCGGTTTGCCTCAGCCCGGGCGGCTTCGATGCCCCATGCCTTGGGGTCGCCGATGGTGCGGCGCAGTGTCTTGCCGTTTACCTTCGACTCGAACACGTAGGACTTCGCACCGGCAGCGGTCACACGCACCCGCAGGCCCTTGGTGCCGGCATCGCGTAGGAATGCTTGTTCCTTGCCCTCGGGGCAGCGCAGTGCGGCAATCAGGCCAGCCGTCAGGTCGTGAGGCTTTGCCAGGTCAATCGGTGCGTCTGTCTTGCGTCGTGCCATCGTTCACCCCGTCATGTAGCCACCATGTAGCCAGTAAACCGGCATTTTGGCGAATATTTATCAACGCCTAGGCTGTACGTGCTAACAGTGCAACGCGCCTAAAGTGTTGATTTACATAGAGTGTACCCATCAGCATCAACGAAGACAAACACTAAAAAACCGGGACTCATAATCCTTTGGTCGTAGGTTCAAGTCCTACACGGCCTACCAGTTAAATGAATGACTTGGCTCAGCCTCACCCGCTGGGCTTTTTTTTTGAACCATGTAACGGCGGATGTAAGCCGATTCGGCTCGGTCGGGCGC
>JBBRSA010000107.1:0-2532 GCA_038245855.1 Burkholderiales bacterium | reverse complement strand
CCGCCGGAGTTCGACAGTTAGCGACGTAAGTGCATGATTTCATTGGGGTGGGGATCAAAGCGTGCCCCTACAGCAGGCTCAACTGTCGATTTGCCGTGGGTTGTTTCACTTTCAAAGCCTTGAACATTTCGCTTTGTTCATCACTCATCGAAGAGACACCGCTCAGTGGTTTTGCGCCACCAAGAATGACGCGGTGATGCTGGATGCGCCGCAATGATTGCAGCGCGCGCTCCGGTGTGATCCCAGTGTTGGCTGCGCGCAGGCGCATGCGCATCACCCGGTGCAGCACCAGCGCCATGAAGCAAATCGAGGCATGTGCGCGGATGCGCTCGGGCAATCGATGGTACACCGGTCCGATCTCCAACTCAGACTTCAGCACCTTGAAGCCACGCTCAATATCTGACAGCGACTTGTAGCGCGCAACCACCTGCTGGGGGTTCATGTTCGCTACGTTGGTCACCAGCAAGAGCTTCCCATCCATCATCTGGGCCAATTTCAGGGCAGTCTCATCAACCTCGTAGCTGAACAACTCGCAGGGCATATCCACCTTGAGAATCTTGCCCAGCCGGGCCTCGCACACCTCGTGGTAGAAACGCGCCTTGGCGCCACTGTCGGAGAGCTTGCGCCCGCGTTTGAGCTGACCCCGGTCTTGTCCTTCGAGTTTGCCCGTCCAAGTGGCGGCCAGTTGCTCCAGCTCCTGCATCTTGGTCTTGCGTGTCAGGCCTTGTTCCTGCGCCGTGGCGGGGTCGTGCGCCACACACAGGCGCAAGCCATTCCAGGCCACTTCACCCGTGACCTCTTCACTTGCTTGCGTGCATTGCTGGTGCAGCGGCCCCAGCAAATCAGCAAACTCGTGGTACCTCCTGCCCGGCACCGCGAGGATGAATTCCAAAGCGCGATTGCCGCGTAGTTTGATCGCCTGCAAGGCCTTGAGGTTATCCAGACTCAGCAGTCCCCGATCGGCCACCAGCACCAGTCGGCGAATGTGCGGGAAACGCTCCATCACTTTGGTCAGGGTAGGCAGCAAAGTTTTAGTCTCGGCCGTATTGCCATCAAACACCTCGTGGTAGATCGGCAAGCCCTCACTGGTTTGCACAACCCCGAGCATGAATTGGCGGGCGATCAAACCCTCCTTGGCCATGCCGAACTTGCGCACATCTTGCAGCTGCGTTGACAGGCCTTCAGCGCGGATAGTGGTCATGTCGTAGAACACTACAGAGAGGTCCTGATCGACCAACGGGCGCAGCAGTGCACAGACCACGCCATCGACCGCATCCTGGTGCTCCATCAACGCATCCATGCTGCGCAGCAGTTGCTGATGGGTGACGCCAGGCACGTCCACATCGGGCAGCGCTACGGTCTCCAGCCAGCGCAGCACGCCGAGCTTGGAGTCTGGATCACACAGCCGGTTCAGCACCATGATGCGAATGAGCGCCTCAACATCGGTGGTGTGGCGGGTGCGGCGAAAAACGCGCCGCAAGTCAGAAAACCCAAGCTCATTCCACAGCTCGGTCAAGGCCCATACGTTTCCCAAGGCACGCGCCGGCTCGAAGGTCACAGAGGCGGGTTCATCAACTCCAGCAGGTTGGCGACCCGAGACCTTCATCAAGCCATCAATGACGCTGTCGAGTTCGCCGCCGAGCTGATCCAGGCGACCCAGCGTGGCCACCGTGCGTTTCTTGACGCGTCCGGTTTCATCGCGAAAGGACTCGACGAGTTGGACGTAGCGGCGCGAACCAGATGTGGTGACCTTGACAAACATGCCACCACTCTATCACACGCTTACAAGAATAGTAACGTAAAGTTCAATGGTATAAGCGTGCCACCACAAGAATTCGAAAAATACATCGCTAAGTCATTGTTTCTATTGGAAACGCCGAGCGTCTCCTGCCGCAAACTGTCGAACTCGGGAGGCCGACATCATGGCCAAAATTGCGCCGACTCGGCTGAGCGGGATCAATTTACGGGGAGTGTTTCGCTTTCCGGTGGAGCGGTACGCTGCTGATTTGATGCCTTCGCTGGCTCCCCCGATAAATGCAGCCGTTGGCTGAAATCGATCACGGTTTGACGCCGTGTAATTCAAATTAGAAATCAGCCTGAAAATCCAATGGAATCAAGCATCTCCCACGGTGCCCCCACGCCAGTGCTCGAATCCAAACCGGGACTTTTTGCACCGAAAACAAATCGACCCCGTAATGGTCGTAGAACAGATCGCGCGCGTGACTCGCCAAGGCGACAAAGTCCTCGAAGGCCTGACGCTGAGACTCCTCGATGGACTCGGCCGCCGGCAGTTGGTCGAGCTTCGTCGAGAACGTGATCATGAACGGCTCAATGCATTGGGCAATGAAGGCATGGTCGCCGTAGGCCTCGTAGGCTTTAGCGACCAGCATCACCGTGCGCAACTCCGCTGCTTCGCCATTGAGGGCGTTGCCCAAGGCCGTGTCCTGCTCCGGGCCGAGAAACATCGCCAAGTTGCCCACGCCAAAAAGGGGTAATCGTCCTTTCGGTGCAAAATTGGTGCGCTTCGGGGTG
>JBBRSA010000106.1:0-2605 GCA_038245855.1 Burkholderiales bacterium | reverse complement strand
GGCAACTCGGAGCCAATGTTAAAATGAACAAAGACATGGCCTTCAAGATTGCGCCCACGGTCTACAACTACACCGGCCGTGGCCAGAACGCAGGCTTCCCTGGCAGCAATTCTCATTTTGAGTGCGGAAGGTAGACAGGCAGGGAGATCAGAGGTGCCGTGGTGTTGGAGGAAGAGGGCAAGTGGTGCTGATTTGGTTCTGGACTCAGTTCTTCTGTTGGCCTATGACTTGGGCCCGTGGACAGGCAGCAAGTCATTCAGGGGCGGCTGATCGACCCCAGCGATGTCGTTTTGATTGGACGTTGGTTGGAAACCCAGCCGAAGCCCAATCGCACGCGTCTATCTCGTTATCTGTGCGAGGTGTGGAACTGGCGCAACGGCGCTGGACGGCTCAAGGACATGGCCTGCCGGAGCCTCTTGTTGAAGCTGGAGGTCCAAGGCCATATTCAATTGCCCCCGCGCAAGACCGCGTCGGTCAATGGCCTGCGCAACCGACAAACGGCTCTCATTCCCCATGAGCAGACTCCGCTGGTCGGCCCCTTGAGGGCCGTGGAACCGGTGCAGGTTGAACCGGTCAACCCACCCAGTGCTCAGGGCGCGCTCTTTAGGTTTTTGCTGCAGCGTTACCATTATCTGGGGCACCACAACTGTGTGGGGGAGAACTTAAAGTATCTGGTCCGGAGCCAAGCGGGCAGGCCTTTGGCTTGCCTGTTGTTTGGGTCGGCGGCTTGGAAAGCCCAGGCCCGTGACGGCTGGATCGGGTGGAGTGTCGAGCAGCGTGGTCGACAGTTGCACCTGATCACCAACAACACGCGTTTTCTGATTTTGCCCTGGGCTCGAGGCTTGCCTCACTTGGCCAGCCATTTATTGGCACAGGTAGCCGGGCGCTTGTCGGCCGATTGGCAAGCCAAGTATGGGCACCCAATTTACCTGCTGGAGAGCTTCGTGGAGGCCCAGCGCTTCCAAGGCACCTGCTATCGAGCGGCTGGATGGATCCAGGTCGGGCTCACCCGCGGCCGCAGCCGCAATGATCGCGCTTTTGCGCTCCACGTGCCGGTCAAATCCATCTACCTCAAGCCCCTGGTGGCTGATTTCCGCCGGAGGTTGGCCGCATGAGCGCCAAGAGGTGGGATGAGTTAATCGGCTCACTGCGGCGCACCCTGGCCGGCTTGCCTGATAAGCGGACGGGCGCCAATGCCCACTATTCCATAGAAGACATCGGCCTGGCCGCTTTCTCCGTCTTTTTTACCCAATCTCCTTCGTTCCTGGCGGCGCAGAAAACCATGCAGCAGACCAAAGGGCGCAGCAACGCCCAAAGCCTTTTTCAAGTCCAAGAGATCCCCTGCGACAACCACATCCGCCAAACCCTCGATCCGGTTGAGCCCCAGGAGCTTTACGGGCTTTACGACGAGGTCCTGGAGAGTCTGCAACAGGCAGGCTCTCTGGCCCATTGGCGCAGCATTGGCAATACCCTTCTGGTGCCGCTGGACGGCACGTGGTACTTTTCGTCCCAGAAAATCCATTGCCCAAACTGCTCCTGTCTGGAGCACAAAAGCGGAGAAAAGACCTATTATCATAGCGCCATCACGCCCGTGATCGTCGCCCCCGGCCAACCCCATGCCATTGCCCTGCGCCCGGAGTTTATCCAACCGCAGGACGGCCACACCAAACAGGACTGTGAAATCGCGGCGGGCAAACGCTGGTTGAAAAGCAATGCCGCTCGCTACGCGCCCCTCAACGCCACTCTCTTGGGGGATGATCTTTACGCCCACCAACCCTTTTGCCGTCGCACCCTTCTCTACGGCTTTCACTTTCTGTTTGTCTGCAAACCCGACTCCCACACCACGCTTTACAACTATGTCAATTTGCTGCAACGCCCGCAGCTTGGGCTAGTCAAAGAGCGCGTCAAAGTGGGCGCCCACTTTCATACCTATGCTTACCGTTACGCCAACGACGTGCCGCTGGCCGAAGGGGAAGATGCCCTGAGGGTCAACTGGTGCGAAGTGACCGTGACCGACCCGGAGGGAAAAGTAATTTACCTCAATGGGTTCATTACCGACTTCAAAATCACCGATGAGAATGTGGCTCAGATCGTGGCCGCGGGCCGTGCTCGCTGGAAGATCGAGAACGAGAACAACAACACCCTAAAAACCAAAGGCTACCATCTGGAGCACAACTTTGGGCACGGCAAAAAACACCTCTCCTCCTTGTTGGCGGCCATGAACATCCTGGCCTTTCTCTTCCATACCTTTCTCTCCTTCACCGATGCCCACTACCGGCTTATTCGTGCGGCCTTGCCCACCCGCAAGACCTTCTTTGATGATCTGCGGGCCTTGACTCGCTACATCCTTTTCCCCAATTGGAACGTCTTGATGGACTTTATGATGCGGGGCCTGGAAATCGGCCCCTACGCCCACCCGCCTTAGACTCCTGCCAACCCTTCAGGTGAAGTGTGTACCAACTCCGCCTGGCATCCTCCCGAGCCCCTATTCGGCTGCGCCCACGCGCAGAACACCCTGGTTCTAACGCCCATTATCCGCCAAGCTCCACCAGCAAGCCCATCACCCATCCGGGCTCTGGCTCTCCGCCGCACCAAAATGAGAACT
>JBBRSA010000105.1:0-2634 GCA_038245855.1 Burkholderiales bacterium | reverse complement strand
TGGGTATTCCGGGAGACCGTGACCGATGATTCCGGCGGATCGTGACCGACGATTCTGGTTTATCGTGAACACTGATTCCGGTCGATCGTGACCGATTTTGGGGTTTGACCGGAATGACCGGTCACGACGCCGGAATGGTCGGTCACGATACCGGAATCGTCTAACGCAGCGTGTGATGTTGCGCATATTTCGATAACCCGTACGGGTAGTCTTGCCAGCTTTGCTGGAGTGGCATGCCCGATACCCGAAGGATCAATATGCGCAAGATAAGGGACGTCCTACGTCTCAAACTTGAAGCCCACCTCTCCCACGAGCGAACCGCCGCCGCCCTGAGCATCTCTAAAGGCGTGGTCACCAAGTACGTCACGCTGGCCACAGCGGCAGGTCTGGACTGGAATCAAGTCCAGGCGCTCGATGACACAGCGCTGCACAACCGAATGCTGGGCACATCCCGGCGAGTCAGTGGTTTCGTGCAGCCGGACTATGGCCGCATTCACCAGGAGTTGCGACGCAAAGGCATGACGCTGATGTTGCTTTGGGAGGAACATGGCGCCCAGCATTCGGGCCAAACCACCCACAGCTACTCGCAGTTCTGCGAGAACTACCGCCGTTACGCCAAGACCCTTAAGCGCTCCATGCGCCAGATCCACCGCGCCGGTGAGAAACTGTTCATCGATTACGCCGGACCCACGGTCGAATTGACAGACGACAGTCGCGCCCACATCTTTGTGGCCGCTCTGGGCGCATCGAGCTATACCTATGCCTGCGCCACATCGCGCGAAACCATGGCCGACTGGCTGGGTGCCACCGCCCAGGCCCTGCGTTTCATTGGCGGCGTGCCCCAGCTCATCGTGCCCGACAACCCCAAGGCATTGATTGCCAATGCAGACCGGTACGAGCCCAGAGCCAATGAGACGGTGCACGACTTTGCCCGGCACTATGGCTGCTCGTTCCTGCCAGCGCGTCCCTACCACCCGCAAGACAAAGGCAAGGTCGAGTCCGCCGTGCAGGTGGTGGAGCGCTGGATATTGATGCGACTGCGCCACCAGCGCTTTGCCACGGTCGATGACGTCAATGAGGCCATTGCGCCGCTCCTGGAACAACTCAATGCCCGCGCGTTTCAGAAGCTGCCGGGAAGTCGCGCCAGTGCATTTGCCCAACTGGATGCCCCAGCACTGCAGCCCTTGCCGGCACAAACCTGGGAGCTTGCCGTTTACAAGACCGTGCGGGTTCACATTGACCAGCATATCGAGTTTGAGGGCCACCGTTACAGCGTCCCGCAGTCGTTGGTCGGGCAAGTCCTTGAGGCCCGTGTCACGGCACGCACGGTGGAGTTACTGCACCGGGGCCAGCGTGTGGCGTCCCACCTGCGCTGTGCACACAAGGGGGGCTTCACCACCGTCCCCGAACACTTGTCTGCCGCCCATCGGGCGCACATGGAGTGGACACCAGAGCGGCTGATTCACTGGGGCAACAGCATTGGCGTGGCCACCGGCGCGTTGGTGACACGCCTGCTGGAAACACGCAAACACCCCGAGCACGGTTACCGAGCCTGTCTGGGCTTGCTGGCATTGGCCAAACGCTTTACCAGGCCAAGGCTGGAAGCGGCTTGTGCGGTGGCGCTGGAGTTGGGCACCACCAACAGCTCGCATGTGCGCGACATCCTGGCCAATGGGCGTGATCAGGTACAGCCCATCACGCCTGAGTGGACCAGTCCGCAGCATGCGCATGTGCGCGGCCCCGGCTATTACCAATGAAACGACAACAGGAATTCCCATGATGATGAACACGACGATTGAACAACTGCGCGGTCTGCGCCTGGCCGGCATGGCTTCGGGACTGGAAGAGCAACTCACCCAGGCTGGAATGACGGCCATCAGCTTTGAGGAGCGCCTTGCGCTGCTGGTGGACCGCGAAGTCCACTGGCGCAATGACAAGCGCCAAACCCGGCTACTCAAAGATGCCCGGCTTAAGTACAGCCAAGCCAGCATTGAGGATTTGGACACCCGCGCCGGGCGCGGTGTGGATCGCAAGGCGGTGATGAGTCTGGCCTTGGGTGACTGGATTGACAGTGGCCACAGCGTGTTGATCACCGGCCCCACAGGGGCGGGTAAGTCCTGGCTGGCGTGTGCGCTGGCACAGTACGCCTGTCGTCGGGGGCACTCTGCGTTCTACCAACGGGTGCCCCGACTGGGTGAGGAACTGCGCATTCGCCATGGCAACGGTACGTTTGGCAAGTGGCTGATCCAGTTGGCCAGGACGGATGTGTTGCTGCTTGATGATTGGGGCATGGCCGGGATCGACAGTCAGACCCGAGCGGACTTGCTAGAAATCATTGACGACCGTGCCGCCAACAAGGCCACCATCATCACCAGCCAGTTACCCATTGAGCATTGGCATGCCTGGGTGGGCGACGCCACCATAGCGGACGCCATTCTGGACCGGGTGATGCAAAAGAATCACCGTTTCACCCTGACGGGCGAGTCTCTTCGTCAGAAGCCCAAATCAAGCAAGAAGGAAGTCCATCCAGAACCATCGTGACCGACACCTCTACAATTTAGATGCGCAACACCGCACGCTGCGCCACCGGTCACGATCGACCGGAATCAGCGGTCACGTTCGCCGGAATACGCA
>JBBRSA010000104.1:0-2750 GCA_038245855.1 Burkholderiales bacterium | reverse complement strand
TGCGTATTCCGGTGATCGTGACCGATGATTCCGGCATCGTGACCGGTCATTCCGCTGATCGTGACCGACGGGATGAACCGGCCGAACACAGCGCGCTTTGAATTGTAGATATTTCGGTTTTTGGTGTTGGTTATTCCTCTTTTTTTTTAGTGTCTTCAAGGACGCCTCAAGCGCCCCCCTGTCTGGGTTTATGCAGTACCCGGTGCCGCAGCCGCCTCGTGATCACCTGATGGTTTTTCCCTGGACCGGCGCAGCGACTCCCCCTTGAGCGTGATCCGGTGCGTGCGCTGCAGCAGCCTGTCCAGCATCGCGTCGGCGATAGTGGCATCCCCAATCCAGCTGTGCCAATGCTCCACGGGCAACTGGCTGGTGATGATCGTGCCCCGGGTGGCCGCCCGGTCATCAATGATTTCCAGCAAATCGGCCCGCGTGCTGGCGTCCAGCGCCGCCACCGCCCAGTCATCCAGAATCAAGACGTCGGTCTTGGCCAAGAGCACCAGCCACTTGCCAAAGCCGCCCGCGCCATGCAGCACACGCAGCTCCTCGGCCAGTCGTGGCGTGCGCAGGTAACTCACCGTGTGACCCCGCCGGCAGGCATACTGCCCCAGCGCGCAGGCCAGCCAGGTCTTGCCCGATCCGGTGGCGCCGTTGATGATGACCGTGTGGCCCGTCTTGATCCAGTCACCAAGGGCCAGGCTGGTGATCTGAGCACGGTCCACGCCGCGCCCGCGGCGCGTATCCACATCTTCAATGCACGCCTGCGGGTACTTCAGCCGGGCCAGGCTGAGCAGTCGGGCGCGCCGCCTGTCATCGCGACTGGCCACCTCGCGCTCCACCAGCAGGCCCAGACGCTCTTCAAAGCTCAGGCTGCTCATGGACGGCTGGCTCAGCTGCTCTTGCAGCGCATCGCCCATGCCGCTGAGTTTGAGGCTGCGCAGTTGGGTCAAGGTGTGTTGGGTCATCATGCTGTGGGTTTCGTGATTTGTTTCCAGGGTCAATACGCCAGGGAACTTGTTGACGGGTTTCATTGGTAGTACCCCGCTCCGCGCACGTGGTCGTGCGCCGGGCTGCTCCACAGGTCGGGCGCAGCAGGCTGGACTTGATCGCGCCCGCTGCTCAAGATGCCTTTGACATGCCGGTATTGGCAGGTGCCCAGCGTCAGCGCCAGGGCACAGGCCGCCTCCAGCCGGTCCTTGCCGTAACGCTTGCTCAAGCTCAGCAATCCCAGGGCAGATCGGTACCCGTGCTCGGGGTGTTTGAAACGCTGCAGCAGTTTGTCGATCAGCCCGCCCGTGGCCACGCCAATGGACAGGCCCCAGTCAATGAGTCGCTGGGGCGTCCAGTCCCGGTGGGCCAGATGGGCGGCGGGCATGTGCGCGTCCAACGTGGTGAATCCCCCCGCATGGGCACTGCGTGCGTGCGCCGCCACGCGCTGGCCACGGTGCAGCAACTCAACGCAGCCACGGGTCAGGCGCGCATCGAGCGACTGGCCCACCAGGGCGTTGGGCACGCTGTAGCGGTGGCGCTCGATTTCCACGTGGTAGTCCACATGCACGCGCACGGTTTTGAAGACGGCCATCTCGTAGGCGGCAAGCGGCAGGCCCGACAGGGCCGGGGCATCAATCTCGGTGAAGGCGCTGCGCCGGCTGCCGGGCAGCTTCTGGAATGCCCGTGCATTGAGTGCGTGCAACAAAGGGGTGATGGCGCGGTTGGCGTCGAACACGCTCGCCAGCGGCGTATGGCGTAGCTTGACCATGATCCAGCGCTCTACGACCTGAACCGCCGATTCGGCTTTGGCCTTGTCCTGCGGCGTGTGGGGCCGCGCGGGCAGGATTGAGCAGCCGTAGTGCCGGGCAAAGTCCAGCACGCTGTCCGTGGCCCTGGGCTCGTAGCGGTCGCATTGCGCGATGACCGCGCGCGGGTTGTCAGGCACGATCAGCTGGGGCACACCGCCCATGAAGTGCAGGGCCCCTGCCATGCCTTCGATCCAGTGGACCGTCTTCTGGCCGGCGGTGGCCAGGGCGTAGGTGTAGCTCGATGCGCCCATGGCCGCCACGAAGATGTGAGCCCGGCTGCCGTCACTCAGCGCCAGCGTGGGGCCGGCAAAATCGACAAACAGTTTCTCGCCTGCACGGTGGATCTGGCGCATCGAGCGCTTGAGGGTTTTGGCCCAGCGCCGGTAATGCTCGCAGTATTGGGAGTATTGGTAGGTGCGTCCTTCTGGGTTATCGGCCTGATACTCCTGCCACAGCAGCATCAGGGTCATGCCCTTGCGGCTGAGTTCGCGGTGGATTTGCGCGAAATCGGGTTGCCGGTAGTGCGCGCTGGCGCCATCGGCCAGCCGCCCGGGCAGCAGTCGGGCTTGCAGCTGTGCCTCTGTCATGGCCTGGATCAGATCCCAGTTCAGGCCTGCGGCCTTGGATAAGGCGACGTATTTGGCGACCACGCCTTTGGAGATTTTGAGGGCCATCGCTGTGCGTTCGAGCGAGTGGCCGAGGTCAAGCTTGTACCGTAGTGCTTCTTTGATCATGCGCGTATTCATTTGCTTCGGGGGCATCGGGACTCCTGTAGAAAGCCCGCGAGCCTATCCCCGGTGGATGAGGTTTGCGCTATGTCCGTCCTGTACCAAAACTATCGGTCACGATCACCGGAATCGTCGGTCACGACCCCGGAATCCCGGAATGCAGCCCTTTCAAGGGCTTCGGTCACGATCCCCGGAATGACCGGTCACGATCCTCCGGAATACCCAC
>JBBRSA010000103.1:0-2755 GCA_038245855.1 Burkholderiales bacterium | reverse complement strand
TGCAGGTCACGCACGCGCAGCCCAGCAAAGGTGGACTTGATTGCCCCCTTGGCCTGCTCCACCAGCCCAGCGAAGGGCGTAAACCAAAACCAAACTATTTGTGCATTGCTATCGCGGTCCGGGGCTGCAAACGCTTCGGCAATCATGCCCGCCATCAAGGTCTTGCCCGAGCCGGTAGGCGCTTCTAGCAGCAGGCAGCCATTGAAGGCCGTCGTTGCCGCGTTGCTGGCCTCGTCTATCGACTGGCGTAGCTGAGCCTCAGCGTAGCGGAATATCTCTAGTGCGTTATTGACTGCTTCGCGCTGGTAGCCCTTGGGTGCGGGGGCGCTCATGGCCGACCTCCCTTCGCACCCGACCGTGCGCCAAAGCGGTTGACCAGAAAAGCTGGTATTGGCTCAAATGCCAGACGCGCATCGGTCAAACGCTGCGCTAGTAGAGCTGGTTGCCACGAATAGACCACGGCTTGCGGGGCGTTGGAAATAGCGGCTTGCAGTGCTCCCAGCACCGTGTCGTTTATCTTGGGCAGGTAGATTACCAGCCCTCGCTTTCCCTGCGCTGTTTGCATAGGCAGCGTTGATAAATAGGGCGATAGCGCCACCTCGTGAATCAGTTGCAGCGCCGTCCATATTTGCGTGTGCTGGATGCTGCGAAATACAGTAGCTGCGGGGATACGCCTGCATCGTAGGTAGGCAAAACCGCCACCCAAACCAGCGACTGATTCGCTCTTTTTATTGGTATAGCCATTGATCACCCGCTTTACACGCTCCGCGCACACGTCGCGGCAAAGGTTTTTGTCTGGTGTTTCGGGCGTTGCTTCTGTACTGGACACCAAGATAAAACGGCGATTACCTTCATCCTCTTTGTTCAGACTCATCACTGCTTGGGCGGTGGTGCCGGAGCCAGCGAAGAAATCCAAAATGATGTCACCGGGGCGGGTTACGAATGACAGTAGTTCTTGAATGAGCCCAATTGGCTTAGGGTTGTTGAATACCTTGGATTCATCGCCAAAGATTTCTTTCAGTTCATTCGGGCCAGCGCGCCCATCCAAAGCGACGACACTGGAAAGCTTTCGGCGGTAGTCGCGGCCCCCCGTGCCAGAATGACTTGCATCACCTCCATCTCACAATTTAGTGAGGAAAGAGGTCATCATGCAAAAGCGTCAACCATCTTCCAAAGCCTCAGTGCAAGCCCTTCATTCTCTTGACCAGACCCGGAACACAACGGGGACAGCGCAGGGAGCCCGTAGGGCGACTGAAGCTGTCCCCGTTGTGTCCGCTCATCATGCCAGCACCGAGGTCGTAGCCCGCACTAAACGACGTTTCAAGAGCAACGCAGAGAAGCGGCGCATAGTCGCCGAGGCCGACGCCTGCACACTGCCCGGCGAGGTCGGCTTGCTGTTGCGTCGTGAGGGCATCTACTCATCCAATTTGTCCAACTGGCGCCAGCAACTGCGTGCCGCAGACCAGGCGGCTCTGGAGGAAAAAAAGCGTGGCCCAAAACCCAATCTTGAATTGGCCCAGGCACGTCGCGTGCAGACTCTTACGCGTGAGAAGCTGAATCTGCAAAAGCAGCTCGACCGTGCCCTTCTCATCATCGAAGTCCAAAAAAAAGTTTCTATGCTGATCGGCCTCACGCTGGACACGCCGCCACAAGAAAGCACTTGATGCAAGGCGTTATCGAACTCATTCCCGCTACGGGAGAAGCCATGGCCTGTAGGGCGCTGGGAAGCACGCGAGGTGAGCTGCGTCGCCAACGGCTACGCGCACAGTGCGCGGCCATCATGGGACCTCCAGCACCACGCCAGGCGCGCTCCTCACCACTGGCCCTGAGCGAGGCCGAGCGCCAACTTGTGCTCGACACCTTAGGCAGCGAGCGCTTTGCCGACACTGCCCCTGCCAGCGTGCACGCCACGCTGCTCGACGAGGGCCGCTACATGGGCTCTGTGCGCACCATGTATCGCCTTCTCAGGACCCATGGGGCCTGTGCCGAACGCCGTCACCAACGCCGCCACACTGCCTACGCCAAACCCGAGTTGCTGGCCATCGGTGCGAACCAGGTTTGGTCTTGGGACATCACCAAACTCAAGGGCCCAGCCAAGTGGAGTTACTTCCACCTCTACGTGATTTTGGACATCTTCAGCCGTTACGTGGTGGGCTGGCTCATCGCCGAGCGTGAATGCTCCGAGCTTGCCAAGCAGTTGATTGAGGACACCGCCCAGCGCCAAAACATCACCCCGGGTACGCTCAGCCTGCACGCTGACCGAGGCTCCAGCATGCGCTCCAAACCGGTGGCCAGTCTGCTGGTCGATTTGGACATCACCAAGAGCCACAGCCGGCCCTACACGTCGGATGACAACCCCTACTCAGAGGCGCAGTTCAAAACACTCAAATACCGCCCCGGTTTCCCTGAGCGCTTTGGCTCCATCGAGGACGCTCGCGCCCACTGCCAAACCTTCTTTGCCTGGTACAACAACGAGCACCGCCACGGCGGCATTGCCCACATGACGCCCCACAGCGTTCACCATGGTTTGGCGCAAGACTTGATAACGACCCGTCAGGCCAGTCTGGATGTGGCCTTTGCGGAACACCCCAACCGCTTCAAAGGTCAGCGACCTGTGCCCGCCAAACTACCCACCGCCGCCTGGATCAACCCACCACCTGAAAAGAAAACCGAAACCAAAATCTCCACCGAAACAACACCCCTTGCTCAGTAATTATTTGTTCAACGGTGGTGCAAAGTCATTGACACGTTCCGC
>JBBRSA010000102.1:0-2792 GCA_038245855.1 Burkholderiales bacterium | reverse complement strand
TTGTAAGCGGCCGAACAAAATGGTGGAGTAGGGCTGGAATAAATAATTGTATCGCAGGACAAAGAAAAACAGGCTCCGCTGTGGAGCCTGTTTTCAATTTGCGGGAACATCAAGCCTGTTCCAGCTCGGCAACCGCTTTGCGGATGACACTCTCTTCCAAAATCTGTTTTCCATCCGCCATCCCAACCAGCAGGGCGGTGGTACACAGGCGATTAATTTGGCGGGGAACGCCTTTGGTGTAATCATAAATGCGGGCCAGGGCGTCATCCGGAAAGAGCGGACCTGACTTATAGCCTGCCAATTGGATATGGTGGCGGACATAGGCAATGGTCTGGCTCAGGTCGAGAGGCAGCAGGTGATAGGTGGTGGTCAGACGCTGAAAGAAGGCTTCATGGGAAGCCAGGCGCATGGTGCGGCGCAGTTCGGGGTGGCCCACCAGCAGCAAGGCTCCCAGAGATTGGCTGTCCATTTGGGTGCTGAAGAGCAAGCGGAATGGATCGAAAGCGGTATCCGGGAGGGCATGGGCTTCATCCAGGATCACCACCGGGATGCGATGCTTGTTTTGGATCAGATCTTCAAAGACCGAGCGAATGCGTGCCACCATCTTGGGACGGCTAAAGAGCGGTTCGTGGCCCAAGGCAGTCAGTATCTCGCGGTAAAGGCCGGACATACCCAGGAGCGGGTTAGAGAGGTAGATCACGAAGTGCCGGTTGGCATCCAGGCTGGCGACAAAACGGCGCAAGGCAGTCGACTTGCCACAGCCGGTTTCACCGGTAACCAGGCCCAGGCCGCGTTCTTTCACCAGGTAAGTCAGGCGGGCACAAAGTTCTTGCTGTCCTTCGGCCTGAAAGAGGTCTTGTGGGGAGATATCTTTGGAAAAGGGCAGGCGGGAAAAGCCGTAGAATTGTTGGAACATCTCAAACCTCTTTTTTTGTGGGTGAAAGTTTGGTGAACTGCAAAGGTCCAGCGGCTAGGCGCTGTTGAGCCTGGTATTCGAGACGCAAAACCGCCAGATAGTCGAGCGAGGATTTGGGCTTGGGCGGCGGGGTGGCCTGGGCGGCCAGGTGCTCCACAGCGAGGTGCCTGTCACGACCTTGCATGATCACGACTGCATGCCCCAAGGAGATGCCATCCAGGAATACTTCCAGGTTGGACAAGTCAAACGGATCGAAGCGTAGCTCCAATGTGCGTCCAGCCAAGTGACCATCCACCTCATAACGGTTGCCTTGCAGCTCGATGCAGCCATCCTTGCGCACCTTGCGGGTTTCGCGCCACAGAAAAGCCTTGCGCAAAGTTTCCGGATCGGCGGCGCGCACGGTCTCTAAGCCCTGCTGGTAGCGCTCCAGGGGAGCCTGCTCTGTTTCGCGGTGGATGGCCGTGTGGTAAACACACTCCAGCCAGGCCCAAAGCGACTCGTTCAACTCTGCCAGGGTGGCAATTTCGGAGACTTCCACCTCGGGCATGAACTGCAAACGAGTAGTTTCAAACAGCCTCTCAATTTTTCCTTTTCCTTCCGGACTATAAGGAGCGGCGTGAATACGTTGGATGCCCAGGCTGGCGCAAGCTGCCCCAAACTGGTGAGAGGCATAAACCTTGCCATTATCGACATAGATAGCCTGGGGTACGCCACGCCGCAATATTCCAACCTTGAGCACACGTTCCATGCGCGGGAGGCTCTCGTCGAAGAAAAATTCGGCATAGGGCACCAGGCGGGAATGGTCATCGATAAAGGCGAACAGGTGCGCGCGCCGTTTCTTGCCCGGTTGGCTGGGATCCGGCAGCCACGGACCGAACATCATATCGCCTTGCCACAGACTGTTGGTGTGTTGGCGCTCAAAGCGCTTGAAGACCCGCCCGGTATTGGCCAACAAACGGCGGGTTTTGCCGTGCATGCGCAGATGGGTCGTCAGTGTGTGCGCGTTGAGCGGTCGCAGATCCAACTTCAGGCTCTTATCCTGCTTCAGAATATTCACTATCATGGCGGTTGTGCGCGCAGGCTGCTCTTCGCGCAAGGCAATCGCCTTCTCCACCACTTCCGCCGGGAAAGCGCGCGGGGCATGTTTGTCGGTGCGTTCCTGGGGACGAAGCGCGTCAAAGCCCTGCTGCTGGTAATGTTGGAGATAGCGGCGCAGCGTGGCAATCCCGACCCGGTTGCGGGTCGAGTAGGGGATGCTGTAGGTTTTGGCCGCGATTTCGCGCAGCGCGCCTTCCAATTGACCGGCGGCCATCGGGTCAAAGATCAGATGAGCTATCAGACCATACCGAAACAGGGCGATGGCCGTGTTTCGTTCTTCCGAGTCTCTCTTAAGCGGTTGTTTAGGGGGCATGCGGGGTTCTCCGGTTGGGATAAGATGGTCCCAAGCATACCCGTGCCCTGTTGACCTGCACAGAAGCCAAACTGTGTGGGCGCTGCCTGCTCAGATCAGCCTGCCCAGCCCCCGCCCGCTTCCCCACAACCCCAGGAAGCGCAGGCGATCATTCAGGCCATACCCCACCAATTCCGGCCACTGCGTCTTGGCCCAGGCCAGCAGGTGCAGGCTGGCCGTCAGCAGCGCGATGACGACATTGGCGGCTTGCGGCGCTTCTCCCTGTGGGTCCAACCAGGACGAGCTGCTGTCCTGTTGGGCCAGAAAAGTTTGCGCCCCAGACAGTCACGTCGGTGCGTATCCGGCAAGCGCTTTGCACCAGCGCTGCATCGTGCGCAAGCCGGGCATCCCGTTTCCCGAACAAGTCTCGGTGATTTGCTTCCAATGCTGCTTTTGTTCGTAAAAAGCTGCCACCACAGCCTGGAC
>JBBRSA010000101.1:0-2864 GCA_038245855.1 Burkholderiales bacterium | reverse complement strand
TCGATTTCGGCATCCAGCGCCAGCGCCTCCTGCGACCGGCCCATTTCCAGCCGCAAGCCGCGAATGGCAACACCAACGGCCTGCAAGGCGGGGTGGCTTTCATGGTGGGGTGACTTGCGCGGCACACGTCGGATGGTTGCGGCAGGGGGAACAAGGCACCACGGATAACATACCCAATCCACCAAAGTTGCCGATGCCTGAAATAGGTGTCTTGGTCGTGGATCCATACCAAAAATACCAGGGAGCACTCATCTTGAACAAACGACTCAGCCTTGTTGCTGTGGCGGTGGCAGCCGCTTTGACCGCTTGCGGCGGTGGTGGCAGCAGCAGCGATCCGATCAGCACCGTCACTCCGAATACACCGCCGGTGGCCAATGCCGGACCAGCGCAGTCGGTGATGGCGGGCGCAATCGCCACCTTGACCGGCGCGGCCAGTACCGACGCCAACAGCGATGCGCTGACCTACCAGTGGGCGCTGGTCAGCAAGCCGAACGGCAGCAGCGCCAAGCTGAGCGATCTGGCGGCGGTGACGCCCACCTTGCTGCTGGACGTGGCCGGCAGCTACACGCTGTCTCTGGTCGTCAACGATGGCAAGGTCGCCAGCACGGCCAGTGTCGTGACATTGACCGCGGCGGTCGCCAACGCCGCACCCGTGGCCAATGCCGGACCGGCACAGAGCATCGTTGCCGGCAGTGCGGTGACCTTGGACGGCAGCACCAGCTCGGATGCCAATGGCGACCTACTGACCTACGCCTGGGTGCTCAGCAGCAAGCCAGCGGGTAGCGCGGCGGCTCTTGGCGGTGCAAATTCAGCCAAACCCACTTTCACGGCGGACATCGCTGGCAACTACGTGGCTTCGTTGGTGGTCAACGATGGGTCGCTGAGCAGTGCGGCCTCTTCAGTGACCGTGACGGCCGCTGTGGCCAACGTCGCGCCGGTGGCCAATGCCGGCGTTGCGCAAAACGTGAGCACCGGATCGCTCGTCACCTTGGACGGCAGCACCAGCGCGGATGCCAACGGTGATGCGCTGACCTACGCTTGGACACTCAACAGCAAGCCGGCGGGCAGCACGGCGGCGCTGTCCTCATCGACCTCGGCCAAGCCCACATTGACGGCGGATGCTGCGGGCAGCTATGTCGCCAGTTTGACGGTAAGTGACGGCAAGCTCAGCAGCGCCGCTGCGACGGTGACGGTGAGTGCTGCGGTGGCCAACGTGGCGCCGGTGGCCAATGCGGGTGTGGCGCAGAACGTCACCACCACCACGCTGGTCACCCTGGACGGGTCGGCAAGTTCAGACGCCAACGGCGATCTGATTACCTTTGCGTGGACATTGACCAGCAAGCCTGCTGGTAGTGCCGCGGTATTGGTGGCTGGCACTTCGGCAAAACCGATATTCACTGCGGATTGGCCTGGAACCTATGTGTTCTCGCTGCTTGTGAACGACGGCAAAGTCAGCAGCACCCCATCCGCAGTCGCTGTTACGGTAGCCGCAGCCATAAACCCAATACCGTTGGGCGCGGGGGTTTTCATACAAAGCAGCGTACCGACCAACCTTGCATTCTATAAAGCTTCCAGCTTTGTACTTATCCAAGGTGCTGGATGCGATTCATTTCTCGCTGCCGATGTAGTCCCTTCAACTGGCATAGTTCTTGGTTTAGGCTCGGATGGTCGGAGCATTTACGAAATCGATCCAATTGGAGGGAAGTGTCGATACATATTTTCAACTGCTGTCGCCATGAAGGCGTTAGCCGCCTATCGCCTTCCAACGAATCCGAGTTCGCCGCGCGTACTGTCAGGCTATGTAACCTTAATTGGCAAGGATAACCGCGTCTACACGGTCACTGCCGCTGGCACTCCACTTCTAAATGCTCCCCTGACCGGCACTTCAAACGCAAGCGGTGTTCCCGATCTCAATACGCTGGACGGCATTGCCTATGCGCCCGACGGCTCACTGTTTGGCTTGATTGATGGGGTGATTTGGAAGCTGAACATTTTTGGCAGTGGTACTCTCTTTGCATATGGTGTTGGCGGCTCATCGGACATTGATATTTCTTCGGATTACATGCTTAGATACATAACCGATGGTCGCTTATATGTTGTGAACATGCTCAACCTGCAAATTACCGGGTTATCTTTTGGGCAGGGGCAGTATTCTGGTTTAATATTTTCTCGGTAAATTCTGGGGCCGTGACTGTCAGGCCTCAATCTGGCACCAGACTGCTGCTTGATCAGAGACGTGCCTCAGCATGCGCGCTGATCACTGCATTTATGGCTGGTGAACTCACCGTGGCGGGATTTAACCGAGTTCTTGCGGTAAAGCCAGCATAGTCAATAGCAACAGCCGACTGAAGTGCACCTTGCCGGTGCCAGGCTGTGCTGTTAGCATGTTTCATGTAACGCAATTCCAAACCCTGCCATGACCGCCTCTACAGCCGAACGCGTCCAGAAGCACCGACTGGCCCTGCGTGCCGCTGGACTGCGACCGGTGCAGATCTGGGTTCCCGACACGCGGCAACCCGGCTTTGCGGCGGAATGCCGCCGCCAATCGCTCAGCTTGATGGCGGACGCCGCTGCGAGGGCCGACGAGGAGGCGCTGCACGCCTTGCTGGACCGGGTGTCCGATATCGACGGCTGGCGTTGAACGCACCGGCGATGTCGCCATGCGTCGCGGCGATCTGGTCACCATCGCGTTGCAGGGCGACCTGGGCAAGCCGCGCCCTGCGCTGCTGATCCAGTCAGACCTGTTCGATGCCCATCCCTCGGTCACCGTGCTGCCGCTGACCAGCCAGTTGCACGACTCGCCGTTGTTTCGCATCACGGTGCAACCCAGTGCCACAAACGGGCTGCGTGACGCGTCGCAGGTG
>JBBRSA010000100.1:0-2956 GCA_038245855.1 Burkholderiales bacterium | reverse complement strand
TGGCTGCGCCGGGTGCTGCGCGATTTGCCTGCGGCCAAGACGGTCGAGGATGTTGAGGCGTTGCTGCCTTGGAATGTGCGCATAGCAGATTTATCGGGCGAAACGGCCGATTGACTTACTGGGGTTTGTGGAGCACTTACTTTATGTCAGCAGTGTGTTGCGCCACGAAGCGCAAAAAAAAGTCAGCCACTACGTCCACCAAAAAGGGATTCGCGCCAAGAAGCTGACACGTCAAGAACTGCCGTTGGGCGCAATGAGCCGGTCTGACCAACAAGCTGCATTGGATGTAATACAAGTGCCCTGCCTAAAGCGAAAAGACGCGCCGATCTGCGCGACCGTGGCTTGACCGGCACTTGGCGCAAATCCGCGGCAAACCCATCCAACGCAAATTTGGTGCATTTTGGCTTTTTGGATACACCACGCCCCACGCCGCCGAGTCGACGTACTTCGAAAACGCAGCTTTGGGTGGGATTGATCCTCCGGGTTGTGCGCTAAGCGTACGCAACACCCGTTGCCATGCTCTCCCAACTGCGCCACACATTCTGCGTTGTCTCCCCTCACCCACTCCATGGCCATCTCTATACATCGAATGCGTCCGGAGCGTTGCCGAAACCGGTGTCCAAAAACGTACTGGCGGGTACCACCGGATCCGGTAGCGGTCCCCTGCCCTGTTTGGCATTGGGCATCGGCACTCAGTTTGGCGTGAATCGCCAGAAGCGTGCATTTGTGGTTTTCAGCGGCCGGATGGAATCCGGGATTGACGGTAGAAGGTGGGCGTCTTCGCTACAGACGCAAAATCTTCACTTTCAGAACCTTTGGCGGCGTGCACACCCTCGAACAGGAAGCGTGTTGACATGGGTTCCGGCCCATCTATTAGCCCGATGGTGTGGGGGTGTTTGCGCTGCCTTGTACTTGCCGCGATCCATCCCGCTTCCATGCGCAGCCCATGCCGGGCCGCTTTTTGCGAAGCGCACCAGGTGGACACAAATGCATGAAAGTTCGGAAGAACAAGAGCTAGCCCAAGCATTCAAAGGTGTTTAACCGACACATTTTTCCCCAGGCGTCCTGGCGCCACTTCTCGCAAAATGGTTCAACGCGCGAGCTGTGCGATCGCAGATTTACGGTACCAACTTGAAATATCGGTTCCGTCCCAGCTCAGCGCAACGTTGGCGCCCTGCAACACCGGTACATCAACACCTGGTGGTCTAAAAATCACAACGCACTGTCCGCTGGTGTCGCGCACGCTGTTATAAACAACGCCCCAGGACTGCTGGGCCCGCAGCTGCCTGGCCGTCACTTGCGATGCGCCGTAGTTGTCGGGATCGTGCAGATGGCGCCAAGTTTTTGGCCGCAAGTCATGCAGGGGTTTGGTGACGTGCGCTACGTATGAGCGCATATCGACCTCCAGTGCCGGTTGTTCGGTTGCCGCAAAAAACCGCGCTCGGTGGTAACTGACCTCGGCCACTGCGACAGGCAAACTTGAGGCCGCGTAGTAAACGCCCCAGGTTCCATCGGAGAAGCGAGACCCCTGGGTATTGAGATGGCAAAACGCCGCCATGACGGGGGTGCTGCCGTGGCCCACGACGCGGTCTGCGGCCGCAACCAAAGAAATATTACCCAGCTCCTGGCGCAGACGCGGATTGGTAAGACCCTGGATTGCAAAAACAGCGTCCAAGTCTTCAGGCTCTGCGACTCGGTCAAACAAGCCCACTGGTGGGAAGCGGCTTGGGATCAATCGGTAGGTAGGATTCCAGTCAAGGAGGTTTGTTGTGGGGGCCACTACAGGTAATCCCCACCACGCTGGGCGTCCAAGTAATCTGCGACGTCTTTGAGATCACCTACTTGCCCTGCCAACATCCGGTCCAGTGCACTTGCGCCCCCAAACAAGGGGGCGGTGTTGGGCAAGTGCACCCATTTGCTGGCCCTTTCTGGAATCGGCAGCACGATCTCCAACGCAGCGAAGATCCGAAATACGTAGCTCAGGCGCTCCAGCACAGAAGGCTCTAACGGTGCACGCACGTTGCCAGCTTTCCAGTTAAAGAACGTAGAGCGGCTAGTGCCCAAAATAACCTGTTCCTGCGCGCTGGTTAATCCCCACGCCTGCGTAATGCGAAAGAAAACGCGCAAGGCAGACTGGCTGGTCTTGATGCTGGTTTGCGCTACTGGGTGGGTTTCTTTTGCGGTGTTCATGGTGCAGGCCTGCAGTGAATGGCAGATGGCTGCATCTTAGTCCATTGACGTACTATTTATAATATTTAGTCCATTAATGGACTGAAAGACCCCAATTTTTTGGCAGTCAATCTGACCAGCGCTTGCGGCCTATCGGCTAAAACCGCGCCCCGCTGCCGAGATTACTTCCTGGTCCCCGGCTGGTTTTTCCTTGGGCAGGCGCTGCGATTCCCCTTTGAGGGTGATCCGGTCGGCACGCTGTAGCAGCCGATCCAGCATGGCATCGGCAATGGAGAAATCCCAAATCCTGCTGTGCCAATGCTCGACCGGGAGTTGGCTGGTGATGATGGTGCCCCAACTGCCGGTGCGGTCATCAATGACTTCAAACAAATCTGCTCGGGTGGCAGCATCCAGCGATGCCAATGCCCAGTCATCAAGAGTCAGCACATCGGTCTTGGCCAACTGCAGCAAGCACTTGCCAAAGCTGCCAGCACCATGCAGCACCCGCAATTCTTCCGCCAGTCGTGGCGTGCGCAAATAATTGACGCTGTGACCACGTCGGCAGGCGTACTGACCCAAGGCACAGGCGCCAAGTTGTGATTTATCCCCGATCCACACCACTGCGTGTGGCTACACCATTCCAAGTTGACATAAAGTATGCCACTGGTGACTGAAACTCAAGCAGGCATGATTGAATTTCAGTCACCAGTGAACAGACCCCTGTTCACACTAGATGAAAAGACCACCTATTTTTTTCCTAGAAAAAACTATCGCTACCTTAAGGGGT
>JBBRSA010000099.1:0-2974 GCA_038245855.1 Burkholderiales bacterium | reverse complement strand
CGACACCCGCCACGGCCCCGTCTACTCCATGAAAATTGATTTGGCCGACGCCTTCATGCGGGTGGCCCTCAGCGCCAACACCTTAGCCGCCCTGGGTGCCCTTCTTCCTCGCTACGGCAGGGAAGACCAACTGGTCGCCCTCCCTCTAGTCCTCCCCATGGGCTGGGTGGATAGCCCCCCATTTTTTTGTGCTCTCTCAGAAACCGTGGCCGACTTGGCCAATGCCGGCCTGGCGGCCCACCCCCACCTGGCGGCGCAGCCCCATTGCTTTGACGACATAGCTGACACCCAACCAAAACGCCCCATGCCGGCCACCCTTCCTGTGTTGCCCCTTGACAGCAATTGGGACCCACCAAAAACCCGCAGCCGCGGTCCCCTCTCCCCCCCCTTGGCCTATGCCGACGTGTATGTTGACGACCTGATTGGTGTGGCACAGGGCACTCGAGCCCAACTCCGCCATGTCCGCCAACAATTCCTGCATGCCATTGACGCCGTCTTCCGACCACTGGCCCCCACCGACCGCCCCAACCGCAAAGAACCCACCTCCATCAAGAAGCTTAAAAAAGGTGACGCCCGCTGGTCCCTTGTCAAAACCATCCTGGGCTGGGAGTTCTGCGCAGTGGACCGCACCATCCGCCTTCCGCAACACCGCATTGAGCGGCTACACACCGTGCTGGCCAACATTGGCCCCACTCAACCACGTACCTCCCGCCGCAAGTGGCAGTGCCTCCTTGGTGAACTCCGCAGCATGGCCATGGCCCTCCCTGGCGGCCGGGGCCTCTTTACCCAACTGCAGGCTGCACTTGTCCACTCCCCTGTGGCCCGCCCTACCGACCGCTTACCCCTGTCCTCCTCCGTCCATGACGCCTTGGCCGATTTTTGCTGGCTGGCTGCTACCTTGCAATCGCGCCCCTCCAGATGGGGCGAGCTGGTACCATCCCAGCCATCATTTCTGGGTTCTGTGGATGCTGCCGCCACGGGCATGGGCGGTGTTTGGTTCCCGTCCCCGGACGGCCCCATCCACCCCCCAGTGCTGTGGCGTCACCAGTTCCCAGAGTCTATCCGCCAGGCCGTCGTGAGTACCTCCAACCCTGCTGGCCACCTCACCAACTCCGATTTGGAACTGGCTGGCTACGTGGTCCACCAAGACGTCCTTGCCGCCACTGCCGACGTTCGCGAGCGCACCACTTACACCCTCTCTGACAACACGCCCACTGTCAGCTGGGCCACGCGGGGCTCAGTCTCGACGGATTCCCCCCGGGCCTACCTCTTGCGCCAAGCCGCCCTTCATCAGCGTCAACACCGCTATGTTGCTCAAGTCTCTCACATCCCGGGCGCGGCCAACACAATGGCCAATGTTTTGTCTCGTCGTTGGGATTTGTCTGATACCGATTTACTAACATTCTTTCAAACCAACTTTCCCCAGGCCTTACCTTGGACAATGTCCCACCCCAGGCCCTCCACGATCTCCACCACGATCTTGTCTCTGTCCAAGCAGGCATTACCGCCGGGGTCACTGCCTCCCGCACGGCCAGCCGGTCCGCTGCATTTGACTGCTGGTGCACGTTTCGTGACCAACACACCTTGCCGCACTACATGGCCCCCACCGACCCGGCCACCATCCCATGGCTCCTCATCTTTGCTCACCGGCTCCGAGATGGGCGCCTCTCCCACCACCACCAGCCCCTCCGATCTCGCACGGTGGAAGAATACCTCCGTATGGTGGCGCAGGCGCACACCCTCATGGGTCTTGCCGACCCACGCCTCGATGGGAATGGCCAAGTGGACTACCGCCTTACCCAGCTGCAGAAAGGCTGGACTCGCCTCGACCCACCACCCCACCGAGTAAAACCCGTCCCACTCCGCGTGCTACACTGCGCCTACCACCTGGCCATGCAGGATGCCTCGCCAAAAATGGCCGCCACGGCAGATATGATGTGGCTTGGTTTCTTTTTCCTAATGCGACCTGGCGAATACACGGCACCACGCCGCGCCGAGTCCACCCCATTCCGTGCTACCGACACTCGCATCTGGATCGGCTCTCGCTCCCTCAACTGGCACACAGCCCCGCCCGCCGACCTGGCTGCGGCAACGTTCTGCGCCTTAGAATTCACCAACCAGAAGAACGGGGTCCGTGGCGAAGTTGTAGGCCACGGTACCACCAGCTCACCTACCGCCAATCCTGTCCGCGCCATCGAACGCCGTCTCCTTGCACTCCGTGCTAACGGCGCCCAACCCAACACCCCCCTTTGTGCCTACCGCTCCACGCCCGCCGAACCGTGGTCATATGTCACCTCTGCCGACATCACTGCCCTCCTACGCGCTGCCTGCGTCCTGGTCCCCGATTCCGGAATCCTTCCCACCGAAATCTCCGCCCAATCACTAAGGGCTGCGGGTGCCATGGCCCTCCTCTGCCGTTTCGTGGATGCCAACATCATCCAACTTTTAGGCCGGTGGAAAAGCGACACCATGCTTCGCTACCTCCATCTGCAGGCCCAACCAGTCATGTCCGCCTTTGCCCAAACCATGTTGGCGGGCGGCAACTACTCCCTCATTCCCGGCCCCGCTGGCATGCCCCTCCCTACCACACCTACTATTGTTTAACCTTCAAAAAAAAAACAACCTTTATACCTACCACCCCCCCAGTCTCCACTTGCTTTGCCTACGCCGTCGCCTCTCCCATTTTCACACCTACTGGTGAATGGACAACTGCTTGGTACCGCCAAGCAGGGAGGTTATACGGAACTTAGTAAAAAGACGTTCTACTCCATCTACGCCTATAGTTGCGGTACTCCCGAACTAGTCACAGCAGGGGCCCCTAGCCCCCTGTATGTGTAACTGCAAGTGCGCAAGCAAGGCAACTGGCGCAGGTGATGGATTAGTCACTTCCGACGAACTAGATTTTGGCGTTGATGGTCCAGGGCACAACTACAACTGCTCAGCCCTTGCTATGCAATACGTTTGTATGCTACTT
>JBBRSA010000098.1:0-3135 GCA_038245855.1 Burkholderiales bacterium | reverse complement strand
CACCAAGTCCAGTGGCGTGGCGTCGTGGGACCAGGCGGTGCTTAACGCGATCGACAAAACCGAGGTGCTGCCCACAGACATTGACGGTCGCACGCCGTCGGTGATCACCCTGGTGTTCCGCCCACGCGATTAAGCGGCGTCATTCGGGCTGCTGCAAGGCCTATCTCGCAAGAAATTTCGCTATAAAAAACGTAGCTGCTTGCGCAATGAGTACGAAGGCTAGAGGCCTATTTCATTCATAAACTATGGCTGCCTGACCTTGCTCTGCCTGTGCCCGCCACCCAGCTAGAGCGGCGTCGGTTGGGAAGAAGCGTGCGCCCTCGCCCAGCTGCAACTCCACCGATGCACCTTTGCACACACTGTCCTCCATGCCCGCGCGGCGCTGTACCGCCAGCCGCACCGCCATGCCGGTGACAACCTCGCCCACCTCAGACGGCGCCCGGTGCGGCGGAAACTCGCGCACCATGCGGGCAATGTCAGGGTCTCGGCCGTTCACCGCCACGCGCAGGTATTTGCCAAACCGACAGCGTGCCTGCTCTAGCCCCCACACCTGGGTGATGGTGAACATGGTGCCGCCGGTAAAGCGGTCGGGCTGCGCCTTGCCCATGGCAACGAGCAACTCGTCGTCTTTCATCAGGTCTTTGTGTTCGTTAAACAGAGCCTCGCTCATGCGGGCTTCTATGACCGCCGTTTTATCGTCTAGCTTGAGCAGGCACTGCTTGCCACGCATGCCGTTGATGATGCGCAGGCCCGTCACAATGCCCGAGAGCAACTGTGGCTCGTTGGTGTCCAGCACATCGGCAATCGCGCGCTTGGCAAAACGGCGCACCTCTAGCGCCACCTCGTCAAACAAGTGACCTGAGAGGTAGAAGCCTATGGCCGTTTTCTCCATGGTCAGGGTTTCTTTCACGCCCCAGGGCATGGTCGCCACCAAATCAGGCTCTTGGGTGCTGGAGCCGTGGTCGTGGCCATCGCCCATGTCAAACAGGCCCACCTGGTTGGCGTTGGCCGCCGCTGCGGCGCCAAACTCAAAGGCCATGTCCATGGACGCCACCAACGCCGCCCGGTTGAGCTGCAGTGTGTCAAAAGCACCGGCTTTGATCAAGGCCTCGACGCAGCGCTTGTTGATGCGGCTGCGCTCCACGCGCCGGGCAAAGTCAAACAGGCTGGTAAACGGGCCCTCTTCGCCGGTTGGGCCCTTGCCCTCACGCGCGGCCACGATGGCGTCAATGGCTTGCTGGCCAGTGCCCTTGATGGCGCCCAGGCCGTAACGGATTTGCTTGTTAGAAATCGGCTCAAACCGGTGCTTGCCCCGGTTGACGTTGGGCGGCTCAAAGGTCAGGCCCATTTTTTGGGCGTCTTCAAACAAGACCTTGAGCTTGTCGGTGTCGTCCATCTCCACCGTCATGTTGGCGCAGAAGAACTCGGCCGTGTAGTGCACCTTGAGCCAACCGGTGTGGTAGGCCAAGAGCGAGTAGGCGGCGGCGTGCGACTTGTTAAAACCGTAGCCCGCAAATTTCTCCATCAGGTCGAAAATCTCGTCGGCCTTCTCTTGCGTCATGTTGTGGGTAGCGAGCGCTCCGGCGCGGAAATTCTGGCGCTCCTTGGCCATTTCCTCGACCTTCTTTTTACCCATGGCGCGGCGCAACATGTCGGCACCACCCAGCGAGTAGCCACCCAAAATCTGCGCGGTCTGCATTACCTGCTCTTGGTAAACCATGATGCCGTAGGTCTCGGAGAGCATCTCAGCCACAGCGGGGTGCGGGTACTCAATCACCTCTTTGCCATGTTTGCGCGCCACAAAGCTGGGGATCAGGTCCATGGGGCCCGGGCGGTACAGGGCGTTGAGGGCAATCAGGTCTTCTAGGCGCGTGGGCTTGGCGTCTTTCAGCATGCGCTGCATGCCGCTGCTCTCAAACTGGAACACGGCTTCGGTCTTGCCCTCGCTAAACAGGCGGTAGACCTTGGCGTCGTCCAGCGGCAAATTCTCAAATGCAAAGTTCTCTTGCCCCGGGTGGCGCGCCATGATGAATTCGCGCGCGATCTCCAAAATGGTCAGCGTGGCCAGGCCCAAAAAGTCGAACTTGACCAAGCCAATGGCCTCCACGTCGTCTTTGTCGTATTGGCTCACCGCCGAGTCGCTGCCGGGCTGCTGGTACAGCGGGCAAAAGTCGGTCAGCTTGCCCGGCGCTATCAACACGCCCCCGGCGTGCATGCCGATGTTGCGGGTCATGCCCTCTAGCTTGCGCGCCATCTCCAGCAGGGTTTTGACGTCTTCTTCTTTCTCTTCGCGCTCGGCCAAAATCGGTTCAGCCTCGCTGGCGTAGACGTATTTGTCGTTCTTTTTGCCATCTTTGGGTGGCAACTGCAGGGTGACGTTGGTGCCCGGCTTGTTGGGGATGAGCTTGCTAATGCCATCGCAAAACATATAGGGCATGTCTAACACCCGGCCCACATCGCGAATGACACCGCGCGCAGCCATGGTGCCAAAGGTGGCAATCTGGCTGACCGCGTCTTTGCCGTATTTGCCTTTGACGTAGTCGATGACCAGGTTGCGGTTGGTCTGGCAAAAGTCGATATCAAAGTCGGGCATGGAAACCCGCTCAGGGTTCAAAAAGCGCTCAAACAGCAGCTTGTAGCGAATCGGGTCTAGGTCGGTAATCTTGAGCGCATAGGCCACCAAACTGCCTGCACCAGAGCCCCGGCCTGGCCCCACCGGGCAACCGTTTTTCTTAGCCCAGTTGATGAAGTCCCCCACGATCAAAAAGTAGCCGGGGAAACCCATCTTCAAAATAGTGCCGATCTCAAACTCCAGCCGATCCAAGTACTCGGGCATGCGCTTTTCACGCTCTGCAATGTCCGGGTAGAGGTGCGCCATGCGCTCCTTGAGGCCCTCATGCGAGGCATAGCGGAAATACTCGTCTGGCGTCATACGCTCGCCATTGACCAGTGGGGTGGGAAATTCTGGCAGATAGTTTTTGCCCAACACCAGGATCAAACTGCAGCGTTTGGCAATCTCTACCGTGTTGGCCACAGCCGAGGGCACATCGGCAAACAGCGCTTCCATTTGCGCCTGCGTCTTGAAGTATTGCTCGCGGGTGAACTTGCGCACCCGGCGCTGGTTACCCAGAATTT
>JBBRSA010000097.1:0-3151 GCA_038245855.1 Burkholderiales bacterium | reverse complement strand
GCCTTCACCCGCATCACCGGCTTCCCCCGCGACGAGGCTATGGGTCAGAACACGCGCATTCTCAAGTCGACGAGGCAGTCACGGGAGTTTTACAAAGCGATGTGGCATGAACTCGAGGTCCGAGGCCACTGGAGCGGTGAAATCTGGAACTGCCGAAAGAATGGCGAGGTCTACCCTGAGATGCTCACAATCAGCGCGGTGCGCAATATCAAGGGAGAGACCCAGCACTATGTCGCCTTGTTCACGGATATCACCGTGACCAAAGAGCACCAAAGTCAACTCGAACACATAGCCCAATACGATGCTCTCACGGGTCTGTCAAACAGGGTTCTACTGGCCGACCGCCTGCAACAGGCCATGTTGCAATGCCAGCGACGCGATCAATCCATTGCTGTGGTTTATCTCGATCTGGATGGATTCAAGGCAGTCAATGACAAGCATGGGCATGATGTCGGTGATGGATTGCTGATCGCGATTGCACAGCGAATGAAGGCGGCATTGCGCGAAGGCGATACGTTGGCGCGGATCGGTGGTGACGAGTTTGTGGCCGTTCTCGCTGATCTGAATCAAACAAGCGATTCAGATCTGGTGCTGCTGCGTCTGTTGGAGGCAGCTTCTGACCCCACGATGGTGAAAGAACAAACGCTGCAGGTTTCTGCCAGCATCGGCGTCACGTTCTACCCGGCAGATTGTGTAGACGCGGATCAATTGATGCGTCACGCTGACCAGGCCATGTACCAGGCCAAGCAGGCTGGCAAGAACCGCTTTCATGTGTTTGATCTCCTTCACGACGCGGCAATGCAGGACCAACAGCACGGGCTGCAGGACATTCGGTACGCCCTGGAGCGTGGGGAGTTCGTGCTTCATTACCAGCCAAAGGTCAATATGCGAACTGGCGCTGTAATAGGCGCAGAAGCCCTGATTCGTTGGCAGAACCCCGAGCGCGGCTTGTTACCGCCTGCGGCCTTTCTCCCCATCGTTGAGGGACACGACATTAGCTTGGAGCTGGGCGAATGGGTGATCGCCACCGCTTTGGCCCAGATGAGTGCGTGGCAGGCTGACGGGATCCACATTCCGGTGAGCGTCAATATCAGTGCGAGACAGTTGCAGCAAAGTGATTTCGTCGTGCGTTTGTCCGGGCTTCTTGCTCGATACCCTGACGTTCTGCCCAACTGTCTCGAACTGGAAGTGCTGGAGACGAGCGCGCTGGACGACGCGGTGCAGGTCTCCAAAACGATGCATGCGTGCCGGGCCATCGGTGTGCAATTCTCGCTTGATGACTTCGGCACCGGCTATTCTTCGCTTACATACCTCAAGCACTTGCCGGCAGAGACTTTGAAGATCGACCGGAGTTTTGTGCGCGACATGCTTAGCGACCCCGATGACCTCGCCATAGTCCAGGGTGTAGTGGGTTTGGCGACTGCATTTAATCGTAACGTGATTGCAGAGGGTGTCGAGACCGCTGCCCACGGGGCGATGCTGCTATCGCTGGGCTGCGAGCTGGCGCAGGGCTTCGGCATAGCGCGGCCTATGCCAGCGCTTGACTTGCCCTCATGGGTAATGAGTTGGCAGGCAAAGCCGGTCTGGACGGCTTGACGCGCAAGCTGTGGCCGAGTCGATGAAGTGCGCCCAAAAGCTTGCCGGATAATCCGCTTGAAATGGGAGACGCCGGTTGAATAAAAATAATTTATCCGAAAGCGACATCTGTGACAAGTTCATTCGACCTGCGATGGTGCAGGCTGGGTGGAACGGGATGGATCAGATTTATGCCCAGTACCCCCTGCGCGCGGGCCGCGTGGTGGTGCGGGGCAAAAGTGCGCAGCGGGACCAGAACACGGTGCTGTTTGCCGATTACGCCCTGTTCTCCGGTCTTCGACAGCTAATGACGTAAGTACCTTGATTTCATTAGGTTTGACTTTAAAACGTGCCCCTACAAGAGGCTCAATTGTCGATTTGCAGTGGGCTGTTTGACTTTCAATGCTTTGAACATTTCGTGCTGTTCATCGCTCATGGAAGACACGCCGCTTAGTGGCTCTGCGCCGCCCAAAGTGACGCGGTGATGTTGAATGCGCTTGAGTGATTGCAGTGCCCGCTCCGGCGTAATGCCCGTGTTGGCTGCGCGCAGGCGCATTCGCATCACACGGTGCAGCACCAACGCCATGAAGCAAATTGAAGCATGTGCGCGAATGCGCTCGGGCAGGCGGTGATAGACGGGGCCGATTTCCAGCTCAGACTTCAACACCTTGAAGCCCCGCTCAATGTCGGCCAAGGACTTGTAGCGCGCTATCACCTGCTCGGGATTCATGTCCGGGACGTTGGTCACCAGCAAGAGCTTGCCGTCCATCATCTGCGCTAACTTCAGGGCGGCCTCATCAACTTCGTAGCTGAACAACTCTTCGGGCATGTTCACCCTGAGAATCTTGCCCAACCGGGCCTCGCACACCTCATGGTAGAAACGCGCCTTGGCGCCACTGTCGGAGAGCTTGCGCCCACGTTTGACTTTGCCCTGGTCCTGAGCGTCGAGCTTGCCCGTCCAGGTGGAGGCCAATTGCTCCAACTCCGTCATCTTGGTCTTGCGTGCCAGACCTTGTTGCTGCGCCGTTTCGGGGTCGTGCGCCATCACCAATCGCAAGCCGTTCCAGGGCACTTCACCCGTGATTTCTTTACTCGCTTCTTGGCACTGTTTTTCCAGCGGCCCCAGCAGATCGGCAAACTCGTGATACCGCCTGCCCGGCACCGCCAGAATGAACTCCAGCACCTGATCTTTGGATAGTTTTATCGCTTGCAAGGCCTTGAGGTTGTCCAGACTCAGAAGACCCCGATCAGCCACCAGAACCAATCGGCGGATATGGGGGAAGCGCTCCATCACCTTGGCCAGAATCGGCAACAAGGTTTTGGTCTCGGCCGTATTGCCATCGAACACCTCGTGGTAGATGGGCAATCCGTCGCTGGTTTGCACCACCCCGAGCATGAACTGGCGTGCAATCAAACCCTCCTTGGCCATGCCAAACTTGCGCACATCGTCAGGCTGCGTTGTCAGGCCCTCGGCGCGGATGGTCGTCATGTCGTAGAACACCACAGAGAGGTCTTGATCCACCATGGGGCGCAGCAAGCCCGACACGGCTGCGTCCACCGCGTCTTGATGGTCCAT
>JBBRSA010000096.1:0-3252 GCA_038245855.1 Burkholderiales bacterium | reverse complement strand
TTGGGCATCGCCAACGGCGGAGCTGGAGTCAAACGTCTTCTGGCTGGTCGCAAGGCCGTAGCCAGGGTTAAACAATGAACCAATGAGATACGACTCGGCTTGGCCGGGCTGGGTGAGATAGAGGGTGAGATTGGCGTCGCCGGTGGTGTGGTAGTAGTCCATGCGGAAGCGGTGGTTCTTGGTGGTATCGGTATTGTTGAACGCCACGAGGGGGTGACTGCGCTGGACGCCATTGGCCCAATCGTCGAGGACGAGCTGGTCGTCGATCCACATGCGCAGGCCATTGTCGGACCAGATGCGGAAGGTGTTGGCGCCAAGTACAGGGAGCTTGACCAGGCCCGAGAAGCGGATGCCCCAGTTGGTGCTCACGCCAGGTACTGGCGAGTTGACACCGAAGTAATGGGATACCTGAGCTAGATTGGGGTCTATGCCGGTAGCGTGCATGAGTGGAGCGCCGGTGAGGGTGGAATTGGTGGCGCCATAGTTGTAGTAGGCTGCCGCTAGGTTTGACGTAGTTCCGTCGTAGCCGGTTTGCGTATGGGGCGTGGTTGCTACGTTGGCGGCTAGGGGGGTGCGGTCGGCGGCGAACCAAGCGCTTGGGGCTGGGCCGTACTGGTCGGTGGGACGATCGGCGAAATCGTAGATGGTGGTGGATTTGAGGCCGGTGGGGTCGATGGTGGCGAGGGGGAGATCTTTGACCGGGTCCCATTGAGTGGTAGTCGTGAGGTTCGCGACATCGGTATCGGCCGTGGTGCGGTAGGTGGCGTCGTAAGCAACTTTGCGCGTGAACCCGTTGGGCTCGGTGGCGTTAGCCACGTGGGTATTGGTGTAGCCTACCTGGTAGTCGTAGGCGTGGGCCTGGCGAGTGGCGCCGAGGGTGGCGGCGGGCATGGTAACGCTGGCGGCGCGTCCGAGGGCGTCGTAGGTAATGTCGGTACGGATGGTGGCGTCGGTGCCGAGCCTTTGACCATTGGTGACGGCGTCAAAGGCGAGACTATCGCTGAGGTAGCCCAGGTTGCCATTGGTGTCGTAGGCGTAGTTGCTAGTCTCGCCGCCGGGCGCTTCGATGGTGGTTAGGTAGCCGTCGGTCGAGTAGCCGAATTTGGTGACCTGGCCGTCGGAGGTGATGACACCACAGATCATATTTGTTGGGGCGGGCTGGGCACCAGCCGGGGTAGCCGAGCAGGCGGTAGTGGCGTCGCCGGTGTAGGCAATCTTGACCCATCGAGTGCTGGAAACACCATCGGTGATCTGGCGCAGGTGCGCTGGGGTGCCGCCGTAGGTGTACTGGAGGGCGGCCGGAGCACGGTCGTCCACGGCCTGGGTGCTGGACTGGAGCGTACCATCGGCGTTGAAGACATAGGTGCGGCCGTCGCCGTCCTGGAAGTTGAGGGTGCCATCGCCGTTGCGGTTCATTACTCCATCTTCGCCGGCTGGAGGGGTGAAGCCGCCGCCGGAGAATTTGTATTCGTGAGTCTGACCAGTGGAGTCTCGTAGCACCACGCTTGAGGCATTGATGTTAGCGGAGTCGTAGCTCAGGTTGCCGTCGGCATCCATGCTGAGGTTCCAGCCCTTGGGCAGGACGGTAGTTTGGGGGCTCAGCCAATTGGCATCGACGATGGTGTCGGGGGCGCTGGGTTGGCTGGCGCGTTTAGTATAGAGCTGCATTGTGGCGCCACCGCCGTTCTCATAGTACTCGATGATTATGGGTACGGTTTGGCCGGCGGTTAGAGTTACGCTAGAGCCGTATACAAGCGGTGTGGGGCCATGATCACTCCAGGAGTTAAGAGTTTGGGTATTATTGACCCAAATGCGGACCCCATCATCTGAGCCAGCGCCAAACGTGTAGGTATCGGCCGATGGAGCTGTAAAATTACCGGCCCAGCGGACGAGGAAGTTGTTGCTGGGGGCGTTAGGCGCGGGCGCCCCCGTGCCCCAGCCCAGGTTCATGGTGGGGTCGGTGCGGGTTAGGAAGAGTCTCGATGTATCGTCAGGATTGGTCGGGAAGGCGTGAGCAGCGCCGGGATCGGTGTAGTAGCGGCCGACGAGGCCGTGCGGTGTGGCGATTGACCGGACGCCGGTTTGGAGCCAGCCGTTCGGGATGACTTGAGGTGCAATAGCGCCGTCAGTCGTTTTGACAAGTAACTGCGTTGAGGCTCCCCCGCTCCATTCGGCGTACTCGTAGGTAATGGGGATTATTTGGCCAGCCGTAAGGGCTGTCCCGGTGCCATACGAGTTGGTGGGCAGGGTTGTGCCCCAGTTATCGAGGTACATGGAGTTGTTTAGGGTGATGCGGGTACCATCGTCGCTGGTGGTTCCAAATTGGTAGTTTCCGGCTTGGGGAGCTACGAAATAGCCGGTCCAGCGGGTCAGGAAGTTATCGTTGGTGATGACGCCCGGATACGGACTGCTGTTGCCCCAGTTAAACGAGATAGTGGGGTCGACTGTGGTGACGGCTGGGGGCGAGGTAGTTTCGTTGGCCGGGAAGGTGCGTGTGGCACTGGGGTCGTTCCAGTATTTACCGACTAGACCCGGGCGGGAGCGACCAGCCGAGTTATAGTCGAGGCCAATGCCGAGGCTGCCACCGAGGGCGGCAATCGAATGGGTTTTGGCGCTGGTGGCTACATTCCCGGTGGCCATGTCGACACTCACTGGCCCGACAGCATCAGAGGCCTGCGTGGCATCCTTGCCGTTACGCATATCGACTTTGACTGATCGCCAGGGACTGGATTGTGTGGGTGTGCCGGTGAATGCGTCCCACGTCTCAACTTTCCAATAATACGTGGTGCCGTCTTGTAGTACGCTATCTGGGACCGTCCAGTTGGGGCTGCGAATCCAGCCGGAATTGACGATGCCACCCGAGCCGCCGCTAGTAGCCGCTACGGTATACATGTAGTAGGCGTCATGGCCGGGGTCCGGGTCCGACACGACTGCGCTGGAGAGACTTGGCTGGTTGGTGATGACGGTAGCGCCGTCGCCTGGAGCAATTTGGGCACTGATCGGGGGTTGGTTGTCGTAGTTGAAACTAACCTTCGTCATATCCTGCGAGAATAATTTGTAAGATACATTCGATTCTTCACCCCAGACCTGGAACCAAGCGCCAAAATCACCGGCGGCCATACGATTGCGGTAACCAGCAGTGACGTCGAAGTCCGCAGTACCAGTGGCGGTGCCGAGCTGGAGAGTACCCCAATCGATACAATTGAACCCGGCACAAGCGGCAATACTAGATCCGACCGCATGGCTCGTACA
>JBBRSA010000095.1:0-3317 GCA_038245855.1 Burkholderiales bacterium | reverse complement strand
GGGCAAGGCCTTGGCCGGTGCTACGGCCACGGGTGTGGCTGATTACCGGTTTAAGCTGGCTTTCCCCATCGCGGCGGTAGACCGCATTGCGGTGCAGGGCAGCGTGGTATTGGGCGGCAACGACATCCACATCACCCCGGATACGCCGCCGCTGGGGCATGCACGGGGCACGGTGGGGTTTACCGAGTCAGGCTTCTCCGTGAGTGGTGGGCAGGCCACTGCACTGGGGGGCGACATGCGTATCGAAGGGGGCCTTCAAACCGCAAGCAATGGTGCCGCCAGCAAAGCGGCACCCAAGGTCTTGCGCCTGCAAGGCACAGCCACCGCCGATGGTCTGCGCGACACGCGTGAACTTGGTATGGCGGCGCGTATCGCACGGTTTGCCGGTGGGGCAACCACTTACGTCGCGACGCTGGGTTTGCGCGCCGGGGTGCCCGAGTTGCTGGTCAGCAGCAGCCTCAGTGGTTTGTCGCTGCGGCTGCCGGCGCCGTTCACCAAGCCTGCTGAAGCAGTTTGGCCCTTTCGGCTGGAGACGCTAGTGACCCGCACCGCAGTTAAGCCGGGCACGCTGAGCCCGGTTGCGGTCCAGGACCAGATCAAGCTGGACGTCGGGCGTCTGCTGAGTGCGGTGTACGTGCGGGACATATCGACCCCTGAAACCCATGTTGTGCGGGGCACCTTGGCCGTGGGGCTGGCGGCTGACGAATCGGCCCCCATGCCCGATAGCGGGGTGCTGGCCAACTTCAATGCGCCCACCCTGGACCTGGATGCATGGTCGGGCGTGGCATCGCACTTGGCTGGGACAGACGCAACTGCCACTGCGTTGGCACCCGTGGTGAAGGCCCACGCCGATTACCTGCCGACCACTGCGGCACTGCGGGTCACAGACCTGACACTGGGTGGGCGCAAACTCAACAACGTGGTGGTGGGTGCCGTGCGCGAAGGCAACCTGTGGCGCGCCAACATCGATGCGGCCGAGGCCAGCGGCTACATCGAGTACCGCCAACCCGGTGGTGCTAGCGCTGGGCGCTTGTATGCCCGATTGGCGCGCCTGGTGATTGGCCCCAGCGTGGCCAAAGACGTGGAGAACATGCTCAGTGAACAACCCGCCAGCATCCCGGCGCTGGATTTGGTGGTGGACGATTTTGAGCTGCGCGGCAAGAAGTTGGGGCGCTTAGAAATGGATGCGGTCAACATGGGGGCTACCAGTGCGGGCGCTGCACGCGAGTGGCGCTTGAACCGCTTTAACATCATCACCCCCGAAGCCGTCTTCAACGCCAGCGGCAACTGGGCTGACCTGAGTCTCCCAAGCGCCAGCGTGGCGCCACGCAGCAGCAAAGACCGCAAACGCACGGTGCTGAACTTCAAACTCGCCATTGACGATGCGGGTGCGCTGCTCACGCGTTTCGGCATGAAGGGGGTGGTGCGTAAAGGCAGCGGCAAGATCGAGGGCCAAGTGGCCTGGCTGGGTTCGCCCATCACCGTGGACTACCCCAGCCTGGGGGGCAACTTCAATGTGAATGTTGAAAATGGCCAATTCCTCAAGGCCGAGCCTGGTATTGCCAAGCTGCTGGGGGTGCTGAGTTTGCAGTCGCTGCCGCGCCGCCTGGTGCTCGATTTTCGCGACGTATTTAGCCAGGGGTTTTCGTTTGACTTTCTACGCGGCGACGTGACCATTGATCAGGGCATCGCCCGCACCAACAACCTGCAGATGAAAGGTGTCAACGCCGCCGTGCTGATGGAGGGGCAGGCCGATATTGCCAAAGAGACGCAAAAGGTACGGGTGGTGGTGGTGCCCGAACTCAACGCGGGCAGTGCGTCGCTGATTGCGTCGGTCATCAACCCGGTGGTGGGGCTGTCCACTTTCTTGGCGCAGATGATCTTGCGCCGCCCGCTGATTGAAGCGGCCACGCAGGAGTTTATGGTGGATGGCACCTGGGTGGACCCCAAGGTGGTCAAAGTGGACCGCAAATGGGGTCAGTCGGAGGTGCCCAAGTGAAGGTCGCCACGCTGCAAATGGTGTCTGGCGCCGACGTAGCCGCCAACCTAGAGCAGGCTTATGGCCTGCTGGCACAAGCTGCGCAGGCGGGTGCGGAGTTGGCGGTGTTGCCAGAGTACTTTTGCCTGATCGGCGCGCGCGATACCGACAAGCTGCAGATTGCCGAGACCTGGGGCAGCGGCCCCACCCAGCAGTTTCTGGCCGACCGTGCGCGCCAAATGGGTTTGTGGATTGTGGCCGGTACCTTGCCGCTCAAGGCTGCGCAGGCTGATCGGGTTTACAACAGCAGCTTGGTGTTTAACCCGCAGGGTGATTGCGTGGCGCGTTATGACAAGGTCCACCTGTTTCGATACGACAACGGGGCCGAGTCGTACGACGAATCGCGGGTGCTCACCCCCGGCACCACCCCGGTGCAGTTTGCGTTAGCGTCGCGCGACGGCGCCGTGTGGCAGGTCGGTTTGAGTGTTTGTTACGACCTGCGCTTCGCCGAGCTGTACCGCACTTATGCCGCCCAGGGTGCGCATTTGATGCTGGTGCCCAGCGCCTTTACCTACACCACCGGGCAGGCCCATTGGGAGGTGTTGCTGCGCGCACGGGCCATTGAAAATTTGTCGTTTGTGGCGGCGGCTGCCCAAGGTGGTGTACATCCTACGGGGCGGCGCACCTGGGGCCAGTCGATGTTGATCGGCCCATGGGGGCGGATACTGGGCGAGCGGGCCGACGGTGCCGGGCTGGTGTGCGCCGACCTGGACATGGCCCTGCTGGTGCAATGCCGCACCCAGTTGCCGTCTTTGCAGCACCGGGTGTTGTAAGGTGGCGGGAGAAATTGCTATTAATTTAGGAGCTGTTTGCGCAGGTTCTACGAGGGCTAGAGGCCATTTTTATCAACATTTTCGCGCGCCGCTTCGTCGGTGTTGGGTAACTCGCCGTTCTTGCGGCCAGAGAACATCGTCCACCAAATGATCCCTATCAAGATAGATCCTGCCCCCAGTGCTTCCAGTATTAGCCATGCCATGAATCGTTTCCTTCGCTGTGGGTGGGTGGCACTGATTGTAGGAGCCCTGGTCGCTTGCGGCAGCGCCCCCACCTCCCGCGCGCCCTGGGCCGATGCCTCGCGAGCAGCTGGGCACTCAGACGCAGCGCAATCAAACGTTATCAACCAGCCCAAGAGCCGCTGGGTGGCTGTGCCCTGGTCGGATTTGGCCGGTTTTGCCGACGACAGCCTGTTTGACGCCTGGAACGCGTGGCTACAGAGTTGCGAGCGGCCCACGCCTGTCATGGGTGCGGTATGTGCCGGGGTGCGCCGCATGAGTATTGG
>JBBRSA010000094.1:0-3749 GCA_038245855.1 Burkholderiales bacterium | reverse complement strand
TGGCGCATCGCCTGCCCGGCCAGCTCTCAGGTGGCCAGGCCCAGCGCGTGGCGCTGGTCCGGGCGGTGTTGCTCCAACCGCAGGTGATCTTGGCCGACGAGCCCACCGCCAGTCTGGACGATGAGGCCGCTTCTGATGCTGTAGCCTTGCTGCTGCGCACCGCGCACGCACAGGGCGCTACGCTGGTCATTGCGACGCACGACGCACGGGTAGCAAAGCACATACCGCAGCAAAGCAACGGTCAAATCGGCTTCCAGCCTTTGTACCTTGTGCGCAAGCAGCTATCAAAACCAGAGCACGGCGGAACATCTACCGCAGCAGGAGTGGCCGCATGAGAACACTCGCTTTAGCCTGGCGCTACCTGTGGGCCCGCCCGCTGGGTGCGGCCTTAAATGTGTTGCTGCTCAGCTTGGGCTTGGCATCTATTACCTTTTTGCTCTTGGTTAGCGCCCAACTTGCCCGCGCGTTTGACCGCGACCTGGCTGGTATTGACGTGGTAGTGGGGGCAAAGGGAAGCCCTATGCAACTAATCTTGAGTGGGGTGCTGCACATTGACGTGCCGCCTGGCAATATCCCGCTCAAAGCCGTACGCGCGCTAGAAAAAAACCCGCTGATCGCCAGCATCATTCCCATCAGCTTGGGTGACAACTTCAGGGCCTACCGCATTGTGGGTACCTCGCCTGCCTACATCGACCATTACGAAGCCAAATTAGTGCAGGGCAGCATGTGGAGCGCGCCCATGCAGGTGGTGCTGGGTGCCACGGTGGCCCGTAAGCTGGGCCTACAGATGGGTAACACTTTTGTCGGCTCTCATGGGCTCGGTGCGGGTGGTCATACCCACGGCGACAACCCCTACACCGTGGTCGGCATACTGGCCCCTAGCGGTAGCGTGCTAGATCGCCTGATCCTTACTGATACCGCCTCAGTGTGGAAGGTGCACGAAGACTACACCGCAAGTAGCGACGACAGTGCAGCCGACCGTGCGGTGATGGAAGACGAGCGCGAAATCACCATGGCCTTGGTGCAATACAAAACCCCCATGGCGGCGCTGAGCTTTCCGCGCTATGTCAACACCAGCACCGAGATGCAGGCCGCCGCCCCGGCCCTGGAGATCACGCGCCTCTTGAACATGTTGGGCCTGGGTACCGATGTGCTGCGCGCCTTTGCCGGTGTACTGCTACTCACCGCCGGTTTGAGCGTATTCATTGCCCTGTGGAGTGCCGTGCGCGAGCGCCGGGCAGATTTGGCACTCTTGCGCATGTTGGGCGCTGCGCCGCGCAAAGTAGCGGCCCTGTTGCTGTGCGAAGCCGTTTGGCTAGGGCTGGTGGCCTCCGTGTTGGGCTTGCTTCTGGGTCAGGGCTTTGCGGCCGCCTTGGCTTGGTTTTTAAAACTCGACAACTCCCTGCTCATCGGTGGTCTAGTCTGGCCCTTTGAATTGTGGGTGGTGCCGACATTGGCGCTCGGTGTGTCCATGGTGTCAGCCTTGCTCCCCACGTTGGCGGCCTACCGCGTCAGTGTGCTGGAACTTTTACAAACCCGGTAAATCCTACCAACTAGCCCCCAATAGGAAAATCCATGAAAAAAATGCTTTTAGTCCTTGTATCTATTGCGTTGACCGCTACGCTTGCTTTAGCGAAGGAGAGCGATGCTGACACCAAGCAAGACGTGGCCAAGCACCGCGCCATCGCCGCCGCGCATACCGCCGCAGCCCAATGCCGCGAGTCGGGCAAAGACGAGGACGTGTGCAACAAAGAATTGCAAGCCGCCTGCAAGGGCTTGGCCATTGGCAAGTTTTGCGGTATGAAGCACGAGCATTGAAAAATCAATTACGTCAACGGTTCAAGATCCAGACTATGAAACACCTTGCATTGATTGCCTTACTCACTGTATCTTCAGGGTCGTGTCTGGCGCTTGACTTGGCTAAAGCCCAAGCGCAGGCACTAGTGCAGCTGAACTCCCCCATGGGGCCGACCGGGGCCATACCCACAGGAACCGGCGCCGGTGTGCACAGCCCGAACAGCCCGTTTGCACCCTTGCAAGAGCGCGCCGATGTGTTGCCCTGGTCGGTGCTCACTGCAGTCAAAACCAAAGTGGTGAAGAACCGCATCCTGCCGGTGTTTCCTAGTGACGTCCAGGCGCTGGACCAAAAGAGCCAACGCATTCAGGGTTTCATGATGCCGCTGGAGCCGGGTGAAAAGCAAAAGCATTTCATCCTCAGCTCGGTTCCTCTCACCTGTTCGTTTTGCATGCCTGGTGGCCCTGAGAGCATGGTCGAAGTGAGAACCAAAACCCCGGTCAAATACACCATGGAAGCCGTGGCGGTGGAGGGTCCCTTTGCCGTTCTGGCCGATGATCCCTATGGCCTGTACTACCGAATTACGGATGCGGTGCCGGTGAAGTAAGCACCCGCGCCAAGGTACCCACCGGTCGCGCAAGACGTGATCTGCAGTCCCTTCACTCAACCGTTTTGTGAGCCTTCACGGCGCGCACTTTTTTCACCGGTGCTTTGCTCTCCAAGCGCAATCTCATCTGCGCCATGTCCCGTAGCAGTTGCTCGCGTTGTCCTCGCAACTCCGCCAAACTGCCTTCGAGTTCACCATTGCGCTGTCGCAGTTCTTCGGTCTGAACCTGTTTTTCAGTCACTTGATGGCGGTGTAGTTCAGTTTGATCGGCCTGCACACGCTGGCACATGGCCAGGTCTTTTTGCAGCTTCGTCGCACTGACGCGCTCCCGGTCGACATCCAACAACAACCGCCGTATATCGGACGCGTGTCGCTCTTCCAGAGTAGAGGATGCCAGGCGTTGCTGCTCCATCTCATGGGTAAAACGTTGCTGTGCTGTCTGCAAGGCTTCCTGTAGTTCGCGCCGCTGGGCCGCATTGGCATCGATTTGACGCTGCAGGGAGGTGGATTCACCCTGCGTGCGTGCCAATTCCGCCTGGACGTCCGCCATCTTGTTCGCCATAGCTTGCAGTTCCTGCTGGACCCCTCGTAAGGTCAATTCGACATCTTGCAGCCGTGCAGTCGCGGCCTGGGCAGCACCCTCGGCCACTATCACTTTGGCCCGTGCATCCTCGCGCAGTGGCCCTAGGGCCTCTTGGGCTGCCGCCTGGGCCCGTTGCCACAATGCTCCGACCATTTCACCGGCGGCGTCCTGCAGGGATTGCGGCAGATCCGGGTGTTCAATGCGGATACGGCTTTTCTCACGCAGGGTTTCCCAGAAGCGGTTGAGTGCTTCGGCCGGTGCACTCATGCTGCCTTTGCGCACCAGTTGGTACAGCTTGTTGGCGGTGGGAGTGAGGCCATGGCGAAAAAACAGAACCACGCACACCTCGCGGTACAGATCTTGGGTATCGGGGTACTGCGTGCGCAGGGCGTCAATTTCCGTCTGCAAGCGGGCCTCTGCGATAGCGGGGGTGTCCATGGTGATTTTCCTGTGAATTTGGCAATAAATAATACAACGTAATACGTTAATATATTTACTATTTATTTCAATCTATGGACATAAGTTATCTAATGTCCATAATATCGGGTCTTGCTTCAATTTTCGTGTAGCTCTCCATGAATTCACTCGTTTCGCTGGATCACATGACCATTGCGCCTCAGATGGACGGCAGTCGAGGCCGTAATCGCGCGGCGTCCGGTTCTCAACTGTCCGCCACCGATGACCGGTCGGCTGTGTTGGCCTGGCTGGCCCGCTATGCAGATTCGCCCGCCACGCTGGCGAGCTATCGCAAAGAGGCCGAACGC
>JBBRSA010000093.1:0-3900 GCA_038245855.1 Burkholderiales bacterium | reverse complement strand
GTCGGGCAGTTCCTGCTTGGTGCTCGCTGCAGCCTCGGCGCGCTCGGAAGCCCAACGCAGCGCCTGCGCATCCACATCTACAAGGGCGAGCACCTTGAGGACCTGCTGGCGGTGCCGCGAAAACTCGGCAGAGCCGTCGTAGCGGGCCAGCGCGTCCTTCGAAGGTCGAGGAACCTTGAGCTTCCTGCACACGTGGGCGATGATCGCGAGCGGCACCGCAGCCAGTGGCATCGAATAGCCCAACCGCTGCATCAATTTGAGTTGCAGCATCAGGCACGCGCGCGGCGCTGGCCGGCGATATGCCTCATTGACGAACGTTCGCTCCTTGACCGTTGGCGTGTAGAGCTGGTCGAGTTCCAGCGAGGAGTGGTCTTCTTGCAGACGGGGGTAGGCAGTTTCTTCTGGGCTGCTCATCGAGGTGCCAGTCGGTGCTCGGCAACGGCCGCATTCCGCTTGTGTTGTTCCTTCTGGTGCGAACCGGTATTGTCACCGTCCCACCGGCGCGGACTTGCGCCCCCCGCCGCTACGATAGGCATCGCCTGGACTTGCTCGTCAATTGGTGACGCATATCAGTCGGCGTCGCCTGCGGCTGCTTGGCGCAGTTACGTTCACGCCGCCAGACGAGAGGAGTTGTTCCCAACGCGCCGCCACAGGAGTGATATAATTTATCATGGCTGAGAGTAAGGTCGCCAATGACGGGGTCGATTTGTTTTCCATGTCGTAAGTGACGATTTGGATTGCAGCACTGGCGTGGGGGTCGCTATAGGAGTTGCTTGATTTCATTGGGTTTTCAGGTCACTTTTTAATCTGGATTACACGGCGTCAAACCGTGATCGGTTTCAGCCAACCGCTGCATTTATCGACGGCGCCAACGACGGCATCAAATCTGCCGCATATCTCTCCACCGGAAACCGGAATACACCCCGTAAATTGATCCCGCTCAGGCGCGTTGGTGCGATTTTGGCCATGATGTCGGCCTCAATCACTTGGCGCCGGTTGGCCCAGCGGTTCACAACAGCCTGCATCTGCATCGTGTTCCAGGCCATCACGGTGTTGGCCAGCAAGCTCAACCCGTCGGCCACCGCCTGCATTTCATCTGGCCGCTTGGCCTGCGCCGGGCTGATGCGCCCCGTGTAGATGGCGCGCTTCAAGGCATTGACCGCCTCGCCCCGGTTGAGCACCCGGCGCAGCTCTTGGCGAAACGGGGTCTTCACAAAGTAGTCCGCCAAGAAGGCCGTTCGCAACAATCTGCCCAACTGCACGCCAGCCTCATAGGCCGGCTCACCGCGGGCGGCCGAACCGAACCGCGCCAACGCCGCCACCGCACTGGCGTTGCCGCTCATGACGCAAGCTGCCAAGTGCACCAGGGTATCCCAATGCTTCTCGATCAAGTCGGTGTTGACAGTGGCCTCGCACACAGCGGCAATCTCCGCTGGAATGACCATTCCCCTTGGCAAGAACAAATGTCGCTGCTTCAACTCTTTCAATCGCGGACACAGATCAAACCCCAGCAGTCGGGCCAGCATCATTGCGAAGTCCGTGTAGCCGTGGGTGTCAACGGCCAGCTGGCTGGTTTCCATACGCTCTTGGCGCAAGACGCCCTCAATGGCGACGCCGGCCTGGCGTTCATTGAGAACAAACGGTTGGGCGTAGGAGATACCCCAGCGATCACGCACATGGGAATAGATACCAATGGAAGGCGTATTGCGCCGGGGATCCAGCCTGGCTTGCCACACCCGCTTGGTCGTCTCCATACTCATCATGTCGGAGGATGCCAGATCGGATCGACCCCAGGTGGCAGCAATCGGTTGGCGCTGCATGAACTCCAGCACGGCATTACAAGCCTGGCTCAGCCGACGTTCATCGCCTGCCCAACGCATGGCTTGGCGGATGCTGACGGCCGACAGCTGCGGGATCATGCGCGCGCATTCGGCGGAGGTCAGACTGGTGCCATGGGCCAGAATCCCGGCGTAGACCATCAACAGTTCATCGGTCGAGCGAGGTTCACGCCCCAGCATGATCCAGCTGAACCGGACCTGGGCATCAACCTGCAGGATCACTTCAGGCAGTTGCACTTCGCCCAACCGCTGGTCGAGTTGGGCCCGCAACAGAATGACTTTGGGATCTTCGTCTTCGGCAGGCATCGCAGTCAAATGGAGTTCGTCGTCCACCCGTAGCGTGCCATCGCGCGCCGCCTTGGCCACCGTAGCCACACCGGCCCGAACACGGGTAAGCAGCGGCGCCAGAAAGGTGCTCGCCTTTGCCGGCAAGTCCAACCGGGCATAGTGGCGTTTGGACTCCGCAGCCCAGCGCTCAGGCGTAAAGAATAGACGTGCTCGACCCCGAAACACCAGGCTGTGGTCCACCCAGACCGAGCCATTGCGCACCGCTCGGCGCAGAGAGAACAGCGTGGCCACCTCCATGGCCCGCATCGCTTTGTCTCTGTCTTCACCTGTAATCGCCGCCGACCAGACTCGCCCCAGCCGGGGTACGCTGACCTCGACTGGCAGTTCTCGCGCCTTGTCCGCATACAACTTGAGCAGCTGGTTGAGGGCGATGAGGATCGGACTGTCCTCATCAGCCTGCCAGGGCAACTTGCCGATCTCTGCCAAAAGGGAACGCACAGGGCGGATTCCCTCAAACAGTCGCTCACGCACCAGGGACGCCCGACTCGGTGGTTTGGCTTGCTGGCTGAGCTGAACCAGTTCCACCACACGCAGGCGCAACTGGTCATCGGCGAGCGCGCCTTGCGCAGTCAGTGCCACCAAGTCAGTCACCAGCTTCTTGTACAGGACAGCCCAGTTGACCGTGTCAGGCACTTCCTCACGGGCCATGCGCCACAGGTCCGTCACCCGGCGCTGGATCATCAGGATGGCCTGGTCTGTGGTGGTGAACAGGCAATACCGCAGGAAGCACGCCACCTCCACAGTGCGCCGTGGCTCTTTGATTCTGGCCCCCACCGATGGCGGGCGATTGGCCAGTTGTCGGGCGTAGCGGCGCACGATGAGGTCGCTCAGGTCTTCCAAATGCTTGTGGACATCCAGGCTGTAGAGCAGGTCGAGACGTTCAAAAACTTGGGCAATTTGCACGGTCGAATGTTTGGCCGGGGCCTCCCACAGCCAGCTTTGCTGGATCTGACCGTCCGGGCGGAATTCGGCCAATGTGCGGCGCCATTTGTCGAGCATGTCATTGGGCACGGTGGCCGTGATCGACGCACCAGTTTGCGCTTCAAGCAGTTCCAGTGCTGTAGTGATCTGGGTTTGAAGGGTACGGTTGCTCTCGATCAGAAACTTATGGTCATAGAGCCAACGCCTGGCAAACACCAGCATTTGGTCTTTGTCCGGTAGCCGGGCGGCTTCGTCACGCAGGACCTGCACAAAGGCGCGGTTCTGATGCTCGGTCGGCAAACGAAACCCCAGCGCGTCCTGGGCCAGCTGGCGATGGTCAAAAAGAGTTCTGCCGCGGGCGTACATGGCTTTGAGAGAGGCCAGCTCCGGTGGTCGCACTCCGAGCTCCTTGCCCAAATGAGTCCACAGCGAGACCGGCACGATGCGTACCGCGCTGAGAGACCGCCCGCTCAGGCGCAAAAACCCCATGTGCAGTGCCAGGCCCAGTTTGTGAGGGGCACCGTAACGGGCGTCTATCACCTCACGTTCGGCCCGGCTGTAGGTGAAAAAAGCCTGCAATTCGAAGGCGCTGAGTTCGCGCGGAAGGTCTTTCAGACCCAGGTAGGTGGTGTGCCAGCTTTGCATCGTCTGTCTCCGTCAATTGAGACACCGACGATACGCGGCAAAGAAGTAGCCTGAAAACCCAATGAAATCAAGCAACTCCTATAGCGACCCCCACGCCAGTGCTGCAATCCAAATCGTCACTTACGACATGGAAAACAAATCGACCCCG
>JBBRSA010000092.1:0-3945 GCA_038245855.1 Burkholderiales bacterium | reverse complement strand
CATGGCTGACGTTGAGGCCTTCTGGGTAGATAACTCTTCCCTGCTCTTGGCGGCCGGCAGCGGTAGAAAACGCCGGCGTCATGGTGAAGGACAGGTCACCTTGGCTGTCGCTGAAGGTGATGGCTTGGCTGCCGTTCTTGGATAGAACGGCTTTGTAGGGGGTTTGGCCGGTGGCGTCTTGTGCGGCAGCTAAAACCACTTTGGGGGTGCTGGGGGTTTGTTCGGCGGCGCGGTTGTAACTAACCTCTGTGGCAGTTTCTTTGATTAGTTTGGTATTTACCGTACTGCGAGTCACAAGGGTTAGTTCGGATTTGGACAGTGAATATTGCGCGTTGTGGTAAGCCACTACTGCGGCTAGGACGATGAAGCTAAGACTCAGTGCAGTGAGCTGCCACCAAAACCGACGAACAAAACGAATGGCAGCTCTAGGCGCACGTATTCTCAATCTAATATTTGGCTTAATCATGGCTTAAATATCACATTCCCGCCGATATTGACGTTACCCTTGATGTGAACTTCCTGGGGCGTGGGGCTTGTTTGCGTCGTAAACGTCCCAATACCCGATGCCGCACTAAACGTATTAGTCCCCGCCGGGTCAATCGCATAAGCCCGCCACCAGTACTGAGTGTTGGCACTGAGGACAGCCGCCTGGTAGGTATGGATAGCGGTCTGGCCGCTGGTGTAGGCGGTGGCGGATTGCTGGCTTTGGCTGCTCCAGCCAGTTTGGGAACTGGTTTCGTCAATGGTGCGGACAATACTGGAACAGTTACTGGTCGAGCAGACATCGATTTTGTACTTCACGTAGTCATTATCTGGGTCAGTAGTGTACAACCGAAATTCGGGTGTCGTGGAGACACCGGTCTGGGCGGGTGCCGGCTGGCTTAGGGTTGGAGCTGGAGGTGTTTGGTTGGTCGTAAACAGCCGGGTAGCCGAGTAGCTGCCAAAAGTATTACTACCGCCCGGGTCAATCGCCGCCGCCTTCCAGCAGTAGGTGGTGTTATAGCTCAGGGCGGCCGCCTGGTAGGTGTGGCTGGCCAGGGTTGATCCGGCCAAGGTAGTTGCCGTGACGTAAGCCGTGGAAGTTTGGGCATCCTGTCCTGTCCAGCCGGTTTGAGAGCCGGTCTGGTCGATGGTGCGGATGAGTGTGCTGCAATCACTTTGGTAAACCAGGATTTTGTATTTAGCGTAGACATCGAGGGCGTCGGTGGTTTTGAGGGTGAAGGCTGGCGTAAGGCTAACATTTAGCGCGCTGCTAGCTGGCGCCGACAGCGTCGGGGCGGCTGGAGGCAGTAAGGTGCCATTAACGGTGACGTCGGTAATAACGCTGGTGCCGCCACACTGTTGGTCATCGATAGACAGGGTTAGCCGGATGTAGCGCTTGAGAGTCACATTTGAAAGCGCGTACGTTATTCCCGGCATTGAGTCTTCGTAAACGGTGGTGGGTGCACCGAAGATACCATTGATACCAGCGGTGGCGTACTGAATCTTAGCGCCGCACGGGGCCGTACCGTTGTATTGGATTGAATCCACCATATCGTATACCCTGCCCAGATCGACCACGCGTTCGTAATGGGCTACCTGCGGCAAGGCGGCGATGGCGAGGTGTTGGATGTCGTTTAGGTAGGGGCCATAGATACCCCCGATGATGTAGAGGTTGCCGCCCGAGACGACAGAGGTATGGCCGTAGCGGGCGGTGGTGAAGGCGGAGGTTTGCTGGACGCAGGTGCCGACCGAGCCGTCGGTGTTTATGGGGCAGTGTTGGATGTCGTTCAGGTAGGTATTGACACTGTCAAAACCCCCGATGATGTAGAGGTAGCCGTTATAGACGACGGAGGTGTGGCGGGAGCGGGCGGTGGTGAAGGCGGCGGCCTGCTGGACACAGGTGCCAACCGAGCCGTCGGCGTTGAGGGGGCAGTGCTGGATGTCGTTTTCACGGGTGCCGCTATCACCCCCGATGATGTAGAGGTAGCCGTTATAGACGACGGAGGTGTGCTCGTAGCGACCGGTAGTGAAAGCGGCGGCTTGTACTACGCAGGTGCCGACCGAGCCGTCGGCGTTGAGGGGGCAGTGTTGGATGTCGTTGTAGTTGTTAGTGCTGTTAGTACCCCCGATGATGTAGAGGTAGCCGTTGTAGACGACAGAGGAGTGGCCGGAGCGACCGGTAGTGAAAGCGGCGGCTTGCACCACACAGGTGCCGACCGAGCCGTCGGCGTTTATGGGGCAGTGCTGGATGTCGTCTAGGTTGGCGCCAGCCCAGCCCCCAATGATGTAGAGGTAGCCATTGTAGACGACGGAGGTGTGGCCGTAGCGACCGGTGGTAAAGGCGGAGGTTTGCTGGACGCAGGTGCCGACCGAGCCGTCGGCATTGAGGGGGCAGTGTTGGATGTCGTCGTGGTAGATACCCCCGATGATGTAGAGGTAGCCATTGTAGACGACGGAGGTGTGGCCCCAGCGGGCGGTGGTGAAGGCATTGGTTTGCTGAGTGCTAGCGCCAACGACACCCGTCGAAGTTGCGGCGGTAGTACCAAGCAGCAGGTGCTGAACATCATTTTGTGCAGGGAAGGCAAACCCGCCGATGATATAGAGGTAGCCATTATAGACGACGGAGGTATGGCTGAAGCGGGCAGTGGTGAAGGCAGCTGTTTGCTGGACACAGGTGCCTACCGAGCCGTCGGCGTTGAGGGGGCAGTGCTGAATGTCGTTATAGTTGGTTCCGAGGCCGTTGGTACCACCGATGATATAGAGATTGCCACCTGATATGACGGAGGTGTGGTCGCTGCGGGCAGTGGTGAAGGCAGCTGTTTGCTGGACACAGGTGCCTACCGAGCCGTCGGCGTTGAGGGGGCAGTGTTGGATGTCGTTTAGCCTGACCCCGCTACTATCGTGGCCACCGATGATGTAGAGATTGCCACCTGAGATGACGGAGGTGTGGTCGCTGCGGGCAGTGGTGAAGGCGGCGGTTTGCTGAGCGCAGGTGCCTACCGAGCCGTCGGCGTTGAGGGGGCAGTGTTGGATGTCGTTTTGGTAGCCGCTACCATAACCACCAATGATGTAGAGGTAACCGTTATAGACGACTGAGGAATGAGCGTAGCGGGCGGTGGTGAAGGCGGCGGTTTGCTGGACGCAGGTACCTACCGAGCCGTTGGCATTTAGGGGGCAGTATTGGATGTCGTTGTAGTCGGTGAAAGTGCCGCTATCGGTACCCCCTATAATATAGAGGTAACCGTTATAGACGACAGAAGTATGAAGCTCACGGCCTGAGGTGAAGGCGTTGTATTGTTGGGCAAAAACGTTACCGCTGCAGGTCGCATGATTTGAGGGAAGACAGGCGGCACCAGTTGCCGGATCCAGCCAGGTGTATTGAATGTCGCTTAGGTCACTGGTGCCATCATAACCCCCGATGATATAAAGGTAGCCGTTGTAAACGACGGAGGTGTGGCTGTAGCGGGCGTTAGAATAGGCAGCAGTCTGCTGGGCAGTAGCACCAACAGTACCGGTCGTAATACCCCCCCGGCCAATCTGGTTGGCCGTCGAGTAGTTAATGGAGCCATCGTCAGTACCGGTGGCAAAGTCGGCGGTAGTAGTGACGACGACCGACGGATCTATACTGAGGGGATAGCTTTGCTTCTTGAGGTTGGTAGCTTCGAGGGTCAGTGTGGTGTCGGAGAGTTGGTACTTAACATCCTTTAGATTCCGTTGGCCATTCCTGCTTACCATGTAAGGGGCTGGGATAATGAACGCCAAGGTGTCTTTGGCGCCGTTCTTTTGGGCGGTGGCTAGCAGGTCTTTATCGGCTTGGTCGGTGGCCTGGACGTTGCCGAATAAGTATGGGCTGGCACTGTAGAAGCCCACGCTGCCATTGGGTAGTAGCTTGGCGGCCAGCTTGTCGCCGAGGTTGAGGGTCCACGACTTGGTGTAGGTGTCTCCGGGAGCGCGGCCAAGGAT
>JBBRSA010000091.1:0-4286 GCA_038245855.1 Burkholderiales bacterium | reverse complement strand
GCAAGATCGTCTATCCATGGAGTTCAAACTTGGTACAAGCTTTTCCAAATCTCTTCCAGCAGTTCTGGGCTTTAAACAATGTACGCCTAACGTCGAGCAACTATCGGCTTACCGAGCTGGAACCGGTGGCCATGCCTGGCGGTCAGCAAGGCGTGCATGCCATGGGGTACGTGGACCTTAACGGGAAAGGCATGCAGGAGATGAACGTGCTGTTGTTTACCTCGAGTGTTACGCGCCACGATAAATAAGGATTACCCTGCCACCCTAATTGAGGGTAAAAAAAGGGACGTGTCCCACCGTGATATCGGCTCGACACGCCCCTGGCATAAAGCGGGACTGATTCCAAATTTACAGCGATCCTGGCTAAAACGGCTCTGACGTTCTCCACGGTCGCTCAGGGTCGCATTGGTTTTGCGGCTGTTCAGAGTAACGCCGCAGTTGGTGGAAGTACCGGCACTCGCAGGTCATCAACAGGTTGTTCAGACATTCGCGCAGTGCCCAGGCCGCCTCATCTGACAGTCCATCGGCGAACACGCCCTGTAAATCCCACTTATCTAAACGCTTCAAGAATTTCTTGCGCTTCATTGCAACTCCCCAATGGCCTGCAGCAAAAGCTCATCTGGCAAGTGGTTGAGCCCTTTGGGCACGGCCAGTCGCATGGCAGTGCACACAATGGTGCCGGCCATGCGCGGCAACCCCTTGGAGGCTTGGCGCACGATCTCCAAGCCCGACTCGCTTAGTAAGGTATGTGTGCACCCTGCTGTCTTGAAGGCATGCTCGATCAGTTTGGCGAAACGCTCGCGTTGCACCACCGGCTTGAGTTCGACGCGCACCAGAATACGGCTGGCCAGCGCCGCATAAGGAGCGCGCTCCAGGGTATGCGCCAATGCCGGGTGCCCCACCAGCCAGACGCTGATCAGATCGCGCGAATCAAACGCAAAGTTCAGAAACGCGGGCAGGTCCCGAAAGAATTCCGGGGGCAGATTCTGCGCCTCGTCGATGATCCACAGGGGTGTCGTCTGCTTGGTGTCAACCAGTTCATGAATGCGCTGCTTGATGTCGCGCCATAGCTGGGCGCGCCGGTAGTTGGGCTCGATGCCCAGCGCACGTGCCAGTCCGCGGTAAATATCGACACGTCCGAAGTCCGTCTCGGCCTGATAGAGCACCAGATAGCGATGCGGGTTCAGGGCCTTGGTGATGTTGCGCAGGGCCGCCGTCTTTCCCACACCGGGCTCGCCCGTGAGCAGGCCAACGCCAGGGGACTGCAGCAGCCAGTTAAAGCGCTCGCTCAAATGTGCCAATGTGCCGTCATCCCAGGGCTCGGTGAGAGCCTTGCCCAATGGAGCGTGCGTCAAGCCAAAGTGCTGGAGGTACATCTCAAGCCCCCCGCGCAACTGTTGTCGACATCGGTGCTGGTGCCACTGCCGCTGCCGCTGCCGCTGCCGCTGCACCCGCGTAATACTGCTGATAGGCGAGTTCCAGCAAGTTGGGTCCGCCGCCACCAGGGCCGCACTTGGGATTGCAGCCCAACAGGCTGGCACCATCATCATCGCCGGGCTGCTCTGGTTTGCGGCGCACCCGATTGAGATTGGCTTTGAGGTTCAACGGTGTGGCCGCACCCAAGGATTGCCCCGCCTCATTCTCCACACCAATGACACGCCCGCCGTGGGGATCAACCACCAACTTGACCGTCTTGCCCGAGAGCTCATAGGGGACTTCAAAGCGCTGGGCCAGATAAGACACCGTACCGTCCTTTCTCACCAGACGAGTGATGCGGTGGTAAAACAGCGCATCAAGCTGCGCCGCTTTGGCGCCCAGTGTGCGAATTCTGGGTAAATCCTGCTGGTAGCGCGCCAGTGGGGTCAGGCCCCCTAAGGCACTGTGCTCGCTGCGGTGATAGATCTGCTCGACCCAGGCCCACAGTCGGGCGTTGAGATCGGCCAAATCGCAGATATGGCGCGCATCGAGTTCACTCAGAAACTGATTCCGAAAGGTGCGGTGCCAGCGTTCAAGCTTACCTTTGCCCTCGGGCGCATAGGGTCTGCAGAAGATCAAGTGAATGCCCAGTCGGGTGCACAAGCCCTGCAAGGTGGTGGCGCGGTAGGCCGCACCGTTGTCAACCACCAGCTTGATTGGCACGCCGCGCTTGAGCAGCGCTTGCTTGAGCACGCCCTCGATATCCAGGGCTGTTTCACCCAGGCAGAAAGCGCTGTGGGTCACCAAGCGCGAGGCATCATCAAACAACGACACCAGGTAAGTCTTGCGCACCTGCCCATTGAGGGCTAGGCGCGGGCCATGCATCACATCGCCATACCAGATGGTGCCGGCAAACTCGGCCCCGAAGCTGCGCTTCTCCTCGGGCAGGCTGACCGAGCCGGTGATGCGCGAGAGGCCATGCTGTTTGAGCAAGCGGTGAATCGCCGAGAGCGATAGGCTGGTGTTGGCGGCCAAGCCAGCGCCTTGCAGCAAGCGCTGAATCTGGCGAATCGAGCGACTGGGGTTGTCACGCTTGGCCGCCAACACCGCTTCCTGCAACTCTGGGGGGAGCTTGGACTGACCACGGTCAATGCGGATCTTGGGAGTCAGGCCAGATAAGCCGTCTTTGCGCCAGTCGTAGTACCACGCCTCAATGGTCTTCTCGCCCAGACGGTTGCGCTGCGAGCCGGGAATGGCGTATTCACGTTGGGCCAAATCGCGAATCAATTGTTGTAGCTCACCGCGCTGCAGCCGCTCGCGGCTCACCAGTGAGCCCAGCACGGATAGACGAAATAAAGCTGTGGGATCGATCTCTTTCATGTCAAAAGCACCTTTTACCTGTTGGTTGTTGGGGCACCAATGAGAATCGAATTCAGGCCTTTAGGGCAGTGGGCAAAGTGTGTGGGGTGCGCCAATGCTGGGGCAAACCGTTGTCTGGCGACGTTTTAGAGATGGATCATCATGGGACAGTGAGGTCGCAGTCGAGCCAGGCCATGGCAGCGCCCAGGCCCAGGCTACTCATCACGTTGCACCAGAATGCACTGTCCTGGGCGCTTCGACCCAACTCGGCAAAGCGGCTGCGCAGGAAGAAGGTAAATGTTTCACTACGATCATGAAGCCAATCCCGCCAGCGGCGCACCGTGCGTCTGTCAAGCAGTACCTGCAGACTGCATTTGCGCAGGGAGCAGCCGCCCAGCAGTAACAAGAGGACCACTTGCTGGCGCGGCCAGTTGTACCAACGCCGCGGTGAAATGCACTGAGGCAGACGCGAGCAGGTGTGTGCGCAGACCGCGCAGAGGTAGCGCGCAATAGGCACGGGGTTGAGGGATTTGCGTTCCTCTGGCGTGCGATCGGCCTTGCGGTGGTAGCAGCCGTGGCCCCATAGTTTGCAGCTGTGACAGTTTGGGCAGGATGCTGGGCGGTAGGCCAAAAAGCCCGATGTAGCGGCCTGCATGTGCTGTTCAAGAGAGGTGATGCTCGCTACAATTCTGTGCATAGGCTGGTCTTGGTTTGTTCGTTTTGGTCTCGATAACCTCAGACGATAACAAATGGGTACTGGCCTATTTCATTGGTGCATTGGCACAATCGCGAACAGCGATACGCGCCGGCACAACAATCCCGTGATGGCAAGCAAGCGCCCTGCAATTGCATAGATCATGCATGAGTACATGGCACGATCTGGGGGCCTGCCGGCGGCCCTGGCGGGGGCCTTTGATATAAAAATTCCCAAAACCAAAACCAAAACCAAAACCAAAACTCATCCCAGTTTTGATTAAGCTCAGGAGGTCATCCCGCGATGCTCTGGGCTCGTATGCTCAGACCGCCCTTAAAAGACATGGGATATTGGGATATGCCGGGCCTTGGATGTTGAAGGACGTAACACATAGGCGGTGAGGTCGCCAAAGCCACGTCTATCGTGCGTTATCAGCCAGGCTCCAAATTCGAGTCGCATCTGCATGAATTTGGCGAAGAGATACTGGTGCTAGAAGGCGTGTTCAGCGATGAATTGGGAGACTATGCCGCAGGAACTTACTTGATGAATCCTCCAGGCTCATCCCATGCTCCGCGCAGCGACTCTGGTTGTGTGCTTTTCGTCAAGCTGAGGCATCTTGGCTCTGATCAACATGTCAGAGAAGTCATTGATACACGCACTGCCGTGTGGTATCAGGGAATGGTACCGGGGCTCACCGTCATGCCATTGATGCGGCAGGGGCAGGGCTCCACGCTGGTTCGATGGGCCCCAGAAACTTACTTCAATCCACACCGCCATTTCGGCGGTGAAGAGATTTTTGTCGTCGATGGCGTGTTTG
>JBBRSA010000090.1:0-4372 GCA_038245855.1 Burkholderiales bacterium | reverse complement strand
GCAGATACTAGTGAGCATAGGGTTGGCGGCAAAAAGGTCACTAGCCCTAACCAACACAAATTGGTTAAAACTTAAAACCAAAATGGGTTTTTCTGGGGAGCGAACTAAACAATCCCCAGGAAGACCCAAACAAAAATTGGAAAAGTTAAACCAAGACCAAAACCTTCAAACAAATGTCAAAACATAAACTAGCCGTTATCATGTGCAAAAGCACCCTGAGGATTAAATCCTCGAGGGTGCTTTTTGCTGCTATAGTCAGTGCTTTGGCGACCCCTGTTATTGCTTGTACGCGCGACTGCGCGCAGCTGGGCACGAACTCCAAAGCCCTAATCTTAGGGGGTTTAGCTGCTGGATTCACCCCTGTGTATTCTTATACGCGCGTAGGCGCCCGGATTATTCGCTCCGCTACTGCCAACCGGGTCGGCCGCATTGCCTTCACGAGCGTTATGGGTTTGGCCCTAATCGTTACCGTCGGTAGCTCGCTGCTGCGACCAGTTACTGCGGCTGCTGCCACCGCTGATACCGTTAACTTCCAGGCCAGGCTTGAAGGCAGTAACGGGGCCATCGCCCTCGACGGTAACTACAACGTTCAGTTTAAGCTTTACAACGTCAGCTCCGGCGGCACGGCGCTCTGGACTGAGAGCGATGTCTACGCCGCTGGCGCCGGCAATGACCACCGGATTCGGGTCATCAACGGCTATCTGACCGTTAACCTCGGTGCAACCAACGCCTTCCCGGGTACTATCAACTGGTCACAGGACATGTACATCACCATGAACATTGGTGGTTCGACGACGACCACGAGCTACGACGGCGAGATGAACCCGCGGCTCAAACTAACTGCCGTGCCGTATGCCTTTAGCGCCGGCCAGCTCTCGACTGTCAGCGGCGCCAATAGTACCAAGCTCGACTTCGTTACCCCAACGGCCGCCAATAGCATCCTCCTGCCCGACGCCAGCGGTACGGTTTGTTTGAACAACAGTGTCGCTTGTGGGTTTGCTAGCCTCAGCGGCAGCAGCAGCTACATCCAGAACGGCACGAGCCTGCAAACCACCGCCAACTTCAATATCCAGAGTGTCGGCACCGCTGCTGTATCTGGCGTGATCGGAGCGCTCACCGGCCAGACCGCCGATCTGTTGCAATTTCGCGACGCTTCCGCCGCGGCTTTGAGCGGCATTAATGTCAACGGCCAGCTGTATTACCAGAGCGGCAGCTTCACCGGCACTCTGGTGCAAGATACCATGACCCAAAGCACCGTCTACCACCTCCCGGCCGTGTCCGTCGCTACGGCCACCATCTGTTTGAGCACCGGCAACTGTGCCGGCGCCGGCGGCAGCATCACCGGTGCCGGTACGATCAACTACGTTGCTCGTTTTAACACCACTGGCTCAATCAACTCCTCGTCGTTGCTCTACGACAACGGCAGCTTCATCGGTGTGAACACGACCACCAACAGCGCACTACTCAGCGTCGCCAGCGCCAACGCCAGCCAAGTCGGCGCATTTGTCCAAGCCGCTGCTAGCTCAACGGCGCCCGCCATGATCGTCAAGGCCGGCGCAACCCCCGCTGCCGGCAGCAGCCTCATCAGCTTCCAGAATTCCGGCGGCACCGAACTGGCTGTGGTAGCCAGCAATGGCGACATCGCCACCAGCAGCACGCTCGCTGCCGGCACGACCACGCCAGGCGGCACTGCCAACTTAGAGGTTCACACCACGGCAACCGGCATGGTCGGGGCAATTGTGCAGGGCAGTGTCAGCCAAACCGCCAATCTGCTCCAGCTCCAAGATAGTAGCGGCAACATCAACGCCGCTTTTAGCGCCAATGGCTCCCAGTTGACACTCGGCCGGATCGCCGGCAGCGGCACACTCACCCAGGGCAAACTAACGTTGAGCGACGGCACGACTAGCAACTTCGGGCTCACCCTATTGAGCGGCGTCCTGACGGCCAACAGCACGGTGACCGTACCGAACGCCGGCGGCAACGATCAGGTTTGTTTGCTGAACCTGGCTAACTGTGTCGGTTCGGGCGGGGGTATTACCGGTTCCGGTGTCCAGAACTATATTTCTAAGTTTGATACACTCGGCGGCAACCACCTCAGCAACAGCTCACTCTACGACAATGGTAGCTTCATCGGTGTGAACACCACGACTAACAGCGGTTTGCTAAGCTTGCAAGGCGCTAGTGCAACGCAGAGTACATTGTTTGCGCAGGGGACTAACAGCAGCAGCGTTACGACTGCCATCATCCAAGCCGGTACTAGCCAAACTGGCAACTTACTCGACATTCGTAGTTCAGCCGGTGCTAACTTGGCTTCGGTCACCAGTACCGGCGCGGTCTGGCTCGGCCAAACCGGCGCTACGGCGTATCTTGGATCCAACGTAAGCCCAGTCGCTGGGCCATTTAACGCCAGTTTGGTGATTGGGACGAGCGCTACCAATATCATCGGTCAAATCATCCGCGGCGTTAACGGGCAAACCGCTAACTTGTTTGAAGGCCAGGACAACAGCGGTAACGTACTTGCGAGCATTGGTTCATTGGGCGCGTTCACTACGGCGGCTTCGGGTAACGCCGTCTACACCCAGAACGGCAATGTCCGGGCCGGCCAAAGCTTGATTGCCGACCACAACCTAACCGTCAACAACGCCGGCGCCAATGCTGCCGGCAGTGTCGTCGCCGCCATCAAAGGCTCGGCTGGTCAGACCGCCAACTTGCTCCAGCTGCAGGACTCGTCCAACGCAATCGTCGCTAGTTTTGGTGCTACCGGCAACTTAACGGTTGCCTCGAGCGTCGACTCTAGCTTCGCTGGCAATCTCGGTATCGGTACGACGACGCCGGGCTTTAAACTCGATGTGCAGGGTGGCAGTGGTGTCGTCGGCAACTTCTCCGGCCGCGTCGCCGGTGCCAATGCGGCAGCTAACAACGAATTCGTCACGCTTGGTCAGGCCAATGCCGCCTACGCCACCGGTAGCGGCAGTAACAACTACATTCAAAACCAGTCCGCCATTGCCCAAACGGCTAACTTTTTCGTTCAAACATCCGGTGCTGCGATCCCAACCGCTGTTCTGGCTGCAACCCTTAGCCAGACGGCTGATTTATTGCAATTGCAAAATAGTGTCGGCGCAGTGCTCGCAAAAGTAGATGTCACCGGTAACTTAACTGCCGTCGACGGTACCTTCACGGGCACGCTGGCTGTCACCGGGGCCACTACCCTCAGCGGTACGTTAGCCGTTACTGGCGCTACTACGCTTACCGGTTTACTTACCGCCAACGGCGGTATTACGAGCGCAGGCATCACCGACACCGGCAACTTTGCCCAAACCGGAGCAGGCACCTTCGCCACTGGCACTGGCGTGGTTAGCTTGAATGGCAACGTTACTATCGCCGGTACTAAGACCCTGACTGTCGGCACCGGGGCCACTAGCCTTGGCGGCATCTTAGATGTCGCTGGCCTGACCAGCCTCAACGGTGGCGTTAGCGTTACGGGCGCAACCACCTTAGCTGGCAATGTTAGTATCGCCGGTGCAAGTACCTTTAGCACCGGTACTGGTGCCGTCACCTTAAACGGTGCAACCTCGGTATCCGGCACCAATACCTTCACCACCGGCACCGGTGCCGTCACTCTGGGCGCCTTGGGTGCCGGCGTTGTCCAATCGAGTGCTAGTGGCTTACTGTCTTCCGGCGCTGTCACTGTCGCCAACGGCGGTACCGGTGCCGGAAGCTTTACTCTCAATGGTATCCTCTTTGGTAATGGCGCTGGTGCTATTCAAGCTACCGCCTCGGCCAACAACAGTATTCTGGCTACCGGCATCGCCGGTGTGCCCGGTCTAACTCAGACCTTACCAACCGCCGTCCAAGGTAACATCACCAGCACCGGCGCTTTGGCAGCCGGCTCGATTGCCGCTGGCTTTGGCACTATCTCCACTGGCAATAACATTACGACTACCTCGATCGTCCAAGGCGCTACCGTAAATGCAACAGGCGCTTTGCAACTTGGCGGCCTCGACATCAATACCGCCGGTACTCTTACTAATGTCGCATACCTCAACCAGGCCAATAACTTCAGCGCTGCTAACACCCTTAGTGCTGTCGGCACGGCATTAACTGTTACGAATGATGTCAGCATCGGTGGTACCGGCACGATCGGGACACTGGCGGTAACGGGCAATGCTACCGTTGGCGGTTCGTTAACAGTCACAGCTGCATCAACCTTCAATGGCAACGTCAGTATTAGTGGCACCAACACCCTCACCGTCGGTACCGGCGCTACCACGCTCGGCGGCACCCTGGCTGTCACCGGCGCCACCACCTTAACCGGTGCCTTAACCGCCAACGGCGGTATTACCGACACCGGTAACTTTGCCCAAACCGGTCT
>JBBRSA010000089.1:0-4411 GCA_038245855.1 Burkholderiales bacterium | reverse complement strand
GACAGTGGAAACGAAAGTTTTGAAGAACTGGTGGAGTCAGCGTCCGGACAGCAAAACACATTCTTTAGCCGCTATAGCCTGAAGGAGTGAGCATGACCAGTTATCGTGATGGCGTTGCCGTCCGAATTGGTCAAGTTATGTGATGGTCAGATAACCTGACCCATCACGAAGGCTGATCAATTTGAAGGCATTCGATCCTGATGGCGTAGTTGGCGATAAGTCAAACGCACAGTGACTGCGGAGGTTTTGGTTTCGGGAATTTTTAAAATCAGGCCCCTGCCAGGGCCGCCGGCAGGCCCCACCCTTTGCGGCAGCGCACGCCAAAACGGTAGCCAACCCTACAACAGCTCGAATGTCGACTTTGAGTTAACGCTGGTGGTGTGGCCAGACAAAAAAATCTCCCACAACGACTTTGAACAAGCGGTCTTTGTGGGAGAGTCTCTTTCGACCAAGATCGAGACCATCAAAGTGTGCCATACCTTACTTCAAAGCCCCCAATTTTTTCAATTCCTGGTGCAAATAGACACCGACCTGGCGGCTCAGATGCACGCCAGTGCGTGTCAGTGTGGTGGCGTACTGCATCGGGCCAACTACCCCCGCAAACCCAAAGCGTGCCCCGAAGAGGTTCTGTTTGAGTTTCAATCGCGATGGAGCTTTTGCTGCAACCTGTGCCGCAAGCGTTCAACACCGATGTCGGTGAGATTTTTGGGCAGGCGCGTGTACGTCGCCTTGGCCGTGGTGGTGCTGGCCGTCAAACGCAACAAGGTCTTTGCCGCCACAACCCTGGCCGGCGAGGCCCTGGGAGTACCCGCGCGCACCATCGCGCGCTGGCGCCAATGGTGGCTCCAATCCTTCTGCGCCACCGCGCTGTGGCAGGCCCAGTGCGCTCGCTTCATGCCAAGCGTTGAAATCACCGAACTGCCCCAAAGCCTGATGGCGCGTTTCACAGGCACTGCGCATGAGGCCATGGGCCATTTGCTGAAGTTTCTCAGCCCCTTGAGTGTGCGAATCTGATCACACTGGTTGATGTCCGAACAACACCCGCAGAGAATGCCAATAGTCAAAACAGCCCCTCATCCGTAATCTCACGCCAGCAAGCTATACCGCCGGTATGGCAACATTTGGAGTGTGATTTGAACCCCGTAAAAGACCCGAACCAGCGCGATCGATGGGCGCGCCTGCGTTTTTGCATCATTGGCCCCTTGCTGGCAGCCCCGCCGCCTGCAGGTGAACTGCACAACGCATTGGGCGTACTTGCGGCAAAAACCTGGCGCCACCCCACATCGGGGCTCGACACCACGTTTGGCCTGTCCTCCCTGCAGCGCTGGTACTACGCGGCGCGCAAGGCAGCCGACCCGGTGGCCACCTTGAAGAATCGCCTGCGTGGGCGTGTGGCCCACTTCCCCAGTCTGTCGCAAACCGTCATTGACACCCTGACCCAGCAATACCGCGAGCATCCTGGCTGGACGGCGCAACTGCACTTTGACAACCTCTGCGCCGCTTTCAAAGGCAGTGACACCACGCTGGCGTCTTACCCCACAGTGCGCCGCTACCTCTTGGCGCAGGGCATGTTTCGCCAAAGCAGACCCAAACGTGCCACTGCCGGGGCCTTGGCTGCGCGGGACCGGCTGGAACGTCTGGAGGTGCGCAGTTTCGAGGTGGACCACGTCAATGCCCTTTGGCATCTGGACTTCCATCACGGCTCGCGCAAGGTGCTGACCCGCGCGGGGCAGTGGGTGACACCCATGATCATGTGTGTCATCGATGACCGCTCCCGTCTGGTGTGCCACCTCCAGTGGTATCTGGATGAGACAGCCCAAAGCTTGATCCACTGTTTGTGCCAGGCGCTCATGAAACGCGGCCTGCCACGTGCTTTGATGACCGACAACGGGGCGGCCATGCTGGCTGAGGAAACCACCACCGGCCTGGCCGCTTTGGGCATCGTGCATCAGACCACGCTGCCGTATTCGCCGTATCAGAACGCCAAACAGGAATCCTTCTGGGGGCGCATTGAAGGACGGCTGATGGCCATGCTTGAAGGTGATGAGAGCCTCACGCTGGATGCCTTGAATCTGGCCACGCAGGCTTGGACAGAGCAGGAGTACCACCGCACCCATCATTCTGAGATCAATGCCACGCCCATGGCGCACTATTTGGCGGGGCCCAACGTGGCGCGGCCCTGTCCGGGCAGTGCCGTGCTGACAAGTAGTTTCTGCATTGAGGTGACGCGTCGGCAAAGGCGCTCCGACGGCACGGTCAGTCTGGCTGGCGAGCGCTTTGAGATACCGGCGCGCTACCGCCACCTGGAGCAGGTGCATTTGCGTTATGCCCGCTGGGATTTATCAAAGGTGGATATGGTTGATGGCAGAACGGGGGCCACTCTGTGTGCGGTCAAGCCGCTGGACAAGTCCGCCAATGCCAATGGCCAGCGTCGCGCCTTGAGCCCGGCGGCTGTCGATCTCTCACCACTGGCACCGGTTGGTTTGCCTGCTTTGATGACGCAACTGCTGGTCGACTACGCCGCCACCGGGGTGCCACCGGCTTATTTGTCCATGCCCGAGGTCGGCTTGCCCGCCAATCCAGGCAACTCGCAAGGGGCCACACCATGAACCAAAAGCTTCTGGCCCTGTATGGGCTCAAATTCAATCCGTTCTCGCCTGAGTTGCCAGTCGATGCGATTTATGTGCCACCCAAGATCGAGGGTTTTTGTTGGCGCATTGAACATGCGCAGATTCGCGAGGGCGGTTTCGCCATGGTCCATGGGGATCCGGGCAGTGGCAAGAGCATTGTGCTGCGCGTGTTGGCCCAGCGTTTGAAGCGCCTGCCTGATGTGACGGTGGCGGCCATCAACCATCCGCAGAGTCATTTGGCGGACTTTTACCGTGAGCTCGGGGATGTCTTTGGCGTGCCACTGCGTCCGAGCAACCGCTGGGGTGGGTTCAAGGCGCTGCGTGAGCGTTGGCTCAGCCATATGGAGTCCACCCGTTGTCGGGCGGTGCTGCTGGTCGATGAGGCGCAGGAGATGACGCCTCAGGTGCTGTCTGAGCTGCGACTGCTGGCGAGTTCGCAGTTCGATTCCCAGCCCTTGCTGTGTATCGTGATGGCAGGCGATGCCCGGCTGCTTGAGAAGCTGCGCCGTGAGGAGTTGATTCCCCTGGGTAGCCGGATTCGGACCCGGCTGGCCACCGAGTTTGCCAGTCGCGAGGAGTTGTTGGCTTGCCTGGCGCATTTGTTGGCCGGTGCGGGCAATGCCAGTTTGATGACGCTGCCTGTGCAGCAGACTTTGTGTGATCACGCCGCAGGCAATTACCGGATTCTGACGACGATGGCCGCTGAGTTGCTGGCCGCGGCTGCTCAAAGGGAGTTGCCGGTGCTCGATGAGAAGCTGTATCTTGATGTCTTTGCACCAGCGCCCAATCCTGCACCACGTCGCGCGGGCGCCGGGAGATGATCATGAAGAAGACAAAACACAAGTCTCTTTGTCCGCTGTGTGCTTGCACCCAACCCCGCACGTTGTCGACCCGGGCTGCTGTTCACATGTTGGAGTTTTTGGAGGCGTTCACAGACAACTTGATGGCGCAGTATGGCCGCAAGATCCATCGCCATTACGCAAAACGCGCCAAACGCAATATCAACTCTCACGAGCCGTGGAGGGTGACTGCACGGACGAGCTGTTCTGAGTTTTAGCCGACGATAGCCAAAACGGCACCTGTAGCGATACCGGTGCCGTTTTGTTGTAAGTCTTTGCCGTATCGCCCATCACGCAACGTGACCAGCAGGCCATCAAATTGGGTGATCACACTCAAAGGAGCTGTTGGACGGGTTCGCCCTGGTGTATGGGACCGACATCATTTATGACACACACCGTTTGCTACCCATGAAGGCCGCGGCATTCTCGCTGGCTGTTGGTCGTAGTTCAGCCAAAGAATGGAACGCGCATCCAGCAAGGCGCGTCGTGATGCCTGACCAGGTTGTGTTTGACCCGACCATGCGATGCAGCAAGGATTGCATCAATTTGTTCCAAGGCTTGCAGATGATGCCCATTTGTGGCGACTGGTCTGCGCTGCTGGAATTGCTGGAACACCTGGTGAGCGAATCAGCAGACACCGAGCAAGAACGATCCGAGGTTTTGCAATTCGTGCTGAACTGGTTAGCATGGCCGCTGCAGCATCCAGGCGCGAAGATGGCGACCGCGCTGGTCTTTCATGGTCCGCAAGGTGTCGGAAAGAATTTGTTTTTTGAGAGTTACTCAAAAATATTCGGCGCTTATGCCGCCATCATTGGGCAGGCCCAGCTCGAAAGCCGATACAACGACGTTTTTTCCCGCAAGCTGTTCGTGATTGCCGACGAGGTTTCATCGTCATCCGACCTCAATCATGCAAAGAACATCCTGAAGTCGCTGATCACCTCG
>JBBRSA010000088.1:0-4690 GCA_038245855.1 Burkholderiales bacterium | reverse complement strand
GGTGTTGACCGGGCTTGACGACAGCCCAGCCATGATGGCCACCACGGCGCTGGAATCAACCCCGCCGGAAAGAAATGCGCCGAGCGGCACCTCAGCGATCATCCGCAGCTTCACTGACTCCTGAAGTCGATGCACAAGTTCCACACCTGCATCTTCAGCGCCGATCGGGTTGTCCAGCGTGAACCGGACGTCCCAGTATTCTTTAGGCGCAGCCACGGGCTGGCCGCGCCGGATGACCAGCGAATGCGCCGGCGGCAGCTTCCGCGCTTGGCGGAAGATGGTGCGGGGCTCGGCCACATAGCCCAAGGCGAAGTACTCCTCCACGGCCAGCGGGTCGATGTCCCTGCGCAAACCGCCATGGGCCATCAGCGACTTGAGCTCGGAGCCGAAGATCAACAGCCCGTCGTCCAGAACCGCATAAAACATCGGCTTGACGGCCAGCCGGTCGCGCGCCATGAAGAAGGTCTGCCTGTTGCGGTCCCACAGCGCAAAGGCAAACATGCCCCGAAAGCGCTTGACACAGTCCTCGCCCCACGATTCCCAGGCGTGCACGATCACCTCGGTATCGCTGCGGGTATGGAACACATGGCCCAACGCCTGCAACTCCGGGATGAGTGACTGGTAGTTGTAGATCTCGCCGTTGAACACCACCACCACGCTGCGGTCCTCGTTGAACAAGGGTTGCTGGCCGGTGGCAATGTCGATGATCGACAGCCGGCGATGTCCAAAGCCCAGACCAGGCTCGGTATGCAGGCTGCCTTCATCCGGTCCGCGGTGGACCTGAGAGTCGTTCATGCGTTGCAGCACTGCGCGGTCGATGGCGCTGCCGCTGCGAGTGTCAAAGATTCCTGTAATTCCGCACATGGCAGTCAAAAGTAAAAGGTGAAGACTGAAACCTCACGCTAACGCGGGACACGCCGTCGCCGCAAAAATAGGCGAGCCGCTAGTTTCAGCAAGGATAATTGCTGTTCGGCAAATCAAGCCGAAATATCGAGGCCAAGGCCTGCATGCGCAGCGAAAAGCCAGCCAAGCGTGCGTTTTAACACGCGAGCAATGCTGTAAAAATTATTTTGGCGGCGACAACAAATCGTCATAAAGTGTCCGATAGCCTTCGACCATTTTGGACAGACTGTAGTGCTCAACCGCCACCTGCCGAGCCTGTAATCCTCGAGTCCGTCGCAGGCTGGAATCGTTAACATATTGCAACAGCAAACGCGCCAAACCCGCCTGATCGCCCGGATCGAAAAGATTACCCGTGACATCATTTCTAACCAGTTCTATATTTCCACCGACCGCGCTTGCCAGAACTGGAAGTGCTGACGCCATCGCCTCCAGAATTGAATTTGATATACCTTCGTTGAGCGATGACAACACGAACATGTCAAAGGTTCTGAACACCTTTTGCAAGTCGCTCATCGCGCCGGAGAACCAGCAGTACTCAGCAATACCCAGAGCCGCAGCCAAGCCATTCATGTCACCTTGCAAGGGACCATCACCAATTACTAGCAACCGCGCCGTCGCACGCAATGCCGGCATTTGCTCAAGCATCGCGGCAAAGGCGCGCAGCAGGGTTGCATGGTCTTTTACTGGCTGAAGTCGCCCTACGGTACCTATGCGCACCATAGCATCGCCGCGAAACGACTCCGGCAGACACTCCATCGCGGATTCACCCAGGGGGGTGAAGCGCGCGGTATCAACGCCATTGCACAAGCGAGTAACGCGGCCAGGTCGAATACCGATCTGATCAGTGAGATAAGACTCAAGGTCTTTTGATACTGCGATATAGCGGTCAACCATCGGCGAATGCAATCGGCGCAACAATCGAGGTTTCAAGCGTTCGCCACGAATATTATCAACGTCAAAACCATGCTCACCATGAATGGCTATTCGAACGCCTGCCAACCAGGCCGGCAACAAACCGTCAAGGCCAGACAGGTTGCGTGTATGCACAATGGCAGGACGCTGCCTACGGCACAGGTCAAACAATGATCGGCGTAATTGCGCAGTGCCGATGCGCGACCGGTGCAAGGCAATGACCTCGACATCCGGTCGCTGAATACGCCCACGAAAATCTGAAAAATCCTCAATACATGCGATTGCATGTCGGTATGCGTTGAATGGCATATGATTGATCAAGTTGACCAAACCATTCTCCATACCTCCAACAACCAAATGGTGGATTACGTGCAGTACCAGCGGGCGCGCTTGCTGGGTCATGATAATCCCAGACTTTGATACAACAGTGACGCCGCGGAAAATTCCCAATGGATGCCGCGGCGCAGAACATTAAAGGGATCAACCCGACCGATGTTGACACCACCATAGGCCGACAGACAGCCGATGTAGCCGGCCGCTCGCACCATGCCCAATCGCTCCGTGTTCATGTGCTGACGGCCACCATAGGGGTAGGCCAAAACAACCTCGTCCAACTCCAACTCACGCCTGAGATCGTCACGTGATTGCTTCAACTCAGCCCATACCAAATCGGCTGACTCGGCAGCGCAGTCGACGTGATTTACTGTATGCGAACCGATCATGAATCCCCAGCGCCGCATCTCGCGCAACTGGTCCCAATTCATGACGGGTATCCGCGGGTTGCCACGCCGTACGTCGTGCGGAAACTGCTGTTCAGATCCAATAATGCCTGTTGATACAAAAAAGGCTGCCGGCACACGATGCCGACGCAGGATGGGAGCGGCGTGGCTGTAGTTGTCTAGATAACCATCATCAAAGGTCACCGCTACCAGTGGCAAATCGGAGTGCGGAACCGAGTCCATGGTCAGCAACTGCTCGACAGATATCAAATTGCAGCGGCGTCGAAGCAAAGCCATGTGTTGATCAAACTGGGCGATGCCAACCGTCAGGTTATCGCGGACATCATCACTCACCCGGTGGTAAAGCAATACCGTGACGCGCGGTGTCAAAGCCCGCCGACCAACCCTGTGCATGCCGGCCCAACATACGCTAGCAGCCAGATCCTTTGATCGGCGTAGCCAGCGCTGTGGCTGGACCGCACTGGTGGCACGTTCGGCGAAATGCACCTCACGGCGCTTCATTTCGCTGACTTGAGCCAACGTGGGCTTACGATGGGTCTTGCCGGTGTACGGCGCTTGGTTGGTTGACTGAGACTCGCCCTTCAACACATCACCGACCGCGCGGCTCATCAGCACAACCCCAGCCTCGTCAAGTTGCAATTGAATGCCTTTGACCGTACTGTGCACTGATCGCTTGACCCCAGTGCTGGCTACCACCTTACCGGTGTCGAGATTCTCGTCCACCCAATGCACGGTACAACCTACATCGTCCTGGTCGTACCAGAACTCCCAAAACGCCGGAGGCATCCCGCGAAATTCCGGTAGTTTGCCCTTGTGAAGGTTGAGAGTACCCAACTTTGGCAAACTAAACAGTTCCCGTCGTAAAATCGGTGCAGCCAGTGATAGACCCAGGTCAGGTTCAAATCGCCTAACTTCGGCAAGTGTGTCCTGTTGGTGCAGGTCGGAAACTCGCAGCAAACGCAGGTTCGGTCGCGAACGGACCGCGTCAAGCGAGTATTCACTTCCTGGCAAATGGTCGGGCAAGTATGGGGCGGCTGATGTGGTTGCGCGAGCCACGATATCGGACAACTGGTACGGAACCCATCGCCAGCCATTGCGCTTTAAGTTGACGCGCTGGCTCTTGAGTAAAGTGGTGACCGATTTGTGCGGCGAATGCCAAACCACCAACCACTGCAGACCTGGCAACGCAAGGTCCAGATCGACGATCCCCTTCAACACCGAAAACGATGGGTTACCAGTGAATACAACCAAACGCCGTGACACCTGCGGTGCAACGGAATTGCGCGCCAGCCAATCATCCGGTGCGGTCACCACGACGGGTCTACAGTCGCCAGACCCGGTAGCCGGCGCGCCGCAGGCCTTCGGCATCAAACGCCGCCTTCACATCAATGAAGGCACCACCCTTGACGAGCATCTTGCCCAGTTCTTCCACGCCAAGTGACGCGTACTCGTGGTGCGACACCGCTGCCACCACCGCATCGGCCCGCGGCAAGTCGCCGAGCGGCAGCAACTTCACGCCGTACTCGTGCATGGCTTCTTCGACATCGGCTTGCGCATCGGTGACAAACACCTCTACCCCATAACTGCGCAACTCATTGATGATGTCGATCACCTTGCTGTTGCGCAGATCGCCGCAGTTTTCTTTGAAGGTCAGCCCCAGCACATTGACCTTGGCACCCTTGATGCTGCTGCCGGCGGCAATCATTTGCTTGATGGTTTGCTCGGCGATGAACTTGCCCATGCCGTCGTTGATGCGCCGGCCGGCCAGGATCACTTGCGGGTGGTAGCCCAGCATGTCGGCTTTGTAGGTCAGGTAATACGGGTCCACGCCTATGCAGTGGCCGCCCACCAGGCCCGGCTTGAACTTGAGAAAGTTCCACTTGGTGCCGGCCGCTTCCAGCACCTCGCTGGTGTCGATGCCCATCTTGTCGAAGATGATGGCCAGCTCGTTCATCAGCGCGATGTTCAGGTCACGCTGGGTGTTTTCGATCACCTTGGCGGCCTCGGCCGCCTTGATGCTGCTGGCGCGGTGCACGCCGGGGATGACGATGCGCTCGTAGAGCTGCGCCACCAGCTCCAGGGTCTGCGGTGTATCGCCGGAGACGATTTTTAAAATCTTGGTGAGCGTGTGCTCC
>JBBRSA010000087.1:0-5058 GCA_038245855.1 Burkholderiales bacterium | reverse complement strand
CGGAGTCACGCGGTGTAGCCACTGGCTCGCACAGGGCTTTAACCGCTTCGCGTGCATCCTCCAGATCCTCGCGTGCCTTGCCCACCCGGTCCTCCAGCAGCCCTTTTACATCCTCCGCATCAAAGCCATCCAGCGCACCACTGGTGTAATCCTGCACCGCTGAGTACGGTTGTAACTGGTGCCGTTGGCATCTTTCACCGCATGGGCCAATTGGGCCTCAATCACTAGCGGGTCAACGTCCAACACTTCCGCCAATATCGTGCGTGCCGTGGCTCGGAATCCATGCACACTCTGCACTGTAGGACCGTAGCCCAGCGTCAGCAGCGCCGCGCGTAATGTGTTGTCGCTGATAGGCCGGTCGTGACTGCGCTCGCCGGGAAATAGCAGCGTACCGGCCCCGGTCAACGGTTGTAGCTTGCGAACTGAGTGTGATCAATCAATTTGAGGGATCAATTGCCACCTTTGATGAGGGACGTTTTAGCAAGAGACCAATGCGAAACAGAGTCGGTATTGCTACAGACGCTGTTTCGTATTGACACCTATCGTTGATCAGAATGGTTCACCGTCGTGGGGACTTTCCCATGGTCTGTCACTGTTGTACTGGTGCTTGGTTCGCTTGGCATAGTGGCGATAAATCCGCTGGCCATAGCGACTCAGGAAGTTGGCGGCGATCACCTCTAGGAATTCATGTATTTCAACCGCAGCCTCATCCGACAGCGTGCGGGTTTGCGTGCATGTACACATCGGGCATGGATACTTGTGTTTGGTCTTCATGGTCAACGTCCTGGTGCCGCACGGCGCTGAGTCGGCTTGGCCGGTGGCGCAAAAACATCCAGGTACAGCTTCTCATCGAGCAAGGGCAAGTCCTTTTGCGCAGCACAGGCCAGCAGTTCCGCCGCCATCGTCGTCAGAACCCGATAGTTGCCGGCCGCATGGTCACACAAGGTATGACGCAACTGCGGCGTCATCAAACTGGCATTGCCCGCACCGGCGAGCAAATGCTCCAGGCAGGCCAACAACTCATCGCGACTGGCAAACTCCGTGGCCAGCCGGGTTCGGATACGGCTACCCAGGGGAATGAGCTCCTCACGGCGCAGCTTCTCGATCAAACGGGCGTCCCCCGCCATCACGATACACAGCAAAGACTGCGAATCAAAGCTCGACGAGCTGAGCAAACGCAACTCCGACAACACCTGCGCCGTCATCTCCTGGGCCTCATCCACCAGCAGCACCGCCCGGCAGCGGCTGGACTCCATGTGGGCCAACCAACGCGCACGCAAAGCCTTGAAGCCACCCCAGCGGTTGCTGGGGCGCAGTGGCACGCCAAAGACATCGCCGAGTTCTCGGTAAAAGTCCGCCAGATTGCTCTGCGGGTGGTTGATGGCACCTACCGTCACATCGGGCAGCTTCTTCAAACGCTCGGCCAGCACGCGCAGCACAATGCTCTTGCCGCTGCCCGGCTCGCCATGCACCATGGCGAATCCGCCTTCGCGGATCTGCGCATGCTCAATGCGCCAACAAAAACTCTCGATCTTGCTGGGCACGTAGATCGCATCCACGGGCAACTCGGGCGAGAAGGGATTGAATTTGAGCCCGTACAGGGCCAGTAGCTTGTGGTTCATGGTGTTCCCTCATACGTGGTGGTTTGGGTTGTTGGCGCTGGCATGTGCGCCAAGTAGGCAGGTGGCACACCGGTGGCGGCGTAGTCGGCCAAGAGCTGCGTCATCAAAGCCGGCAGGCCTTTGGGGGCTACAGGCGACAGATCCACATCGGCAGGACTCAAGCGGCGACGCTGGCCACTGGCATTGGCGGACTTGTCCAATGGCTTGACGGGGCACAGGGTGGCACCCGTGCGCGCATCGACCAGACAGACCCGTGATAAATCCCAGCGCGCATAGTGCAAATGAACCTTTTGCAAATGTCGGTAGCGACTGGGTATCTCAAAGCGGGCTCCAGCCAGACTGACGGTGCCGTCCGAGCGGCGCTGGGTGCGCACCACCTCAATGCAGAAGCTGTTTGTCAGCACCTCACTGCTTGGGCAGGGTCGGCTCACGTTGGGGCCTGCCAGATAGTGCGCCATCGGTGTGGCATCAATCTCCGAGTGGCGCGTGCGGTGGTATTCCTGCTCCGTCCAGGCCTGAGTCGCCAGATTCAGGGCATCGAGTGTCAGACTCTGTTCGCCCTCCAACATGGCCATCAAGCGACCTTCCAGGCGGCCCCAGAAGGACTCTTGCTTCGCGTTTTGGTACGGCGAATACGGCAGGGTTGTTTGATGCACGATACCCAAGGCGGCCAAACCGGTGGTGGTTTCTTCAGCCAGCATGGCCGCACCGTTGTCGGTCATCAAGGCGCGCGGCAGGCCGCGCTTCATGAAGGCCTGGCACAGGGCGTGGATCAGGCTTTGTGCTGTCTCGTCCAGATACCACTGCAAGTGGCACACCAGACGGGAGCGGTCGTCGATCACGCACAGGATCATGGGGGTTACCCACTCGCCCTGGCGGGTGAGCACTTTGCGCGAGCCGTGGTGGAAGTCCAGGTGCCACAGGGCGCCCACATGGTCTACCTCGAAGCTGCGCACCTCCAATCGCTCCAGTCGGTCTCGCGCGGCCAATGCACCGGCAGTTGCACGTTTAGGCTGGGCTTGGCGAAACATGCCATGGGCCATGAGGTAGCGGCGCACGGTTTGGTAGGAAGAGACACAGGATGAGGATGAAGACAAGGCAGCGCGCAGGTTGTCAAAGTGCAGTTGCGCCGTCCAGCCCGGGTGTTCGCGGTATTGCTGGGTCAAGGTATCGATGACGGTTTGTGACAGGCTGGGGAAGCGTTTGACGCCACCGCGCAGGCGATTTCTGAGGGCTGCCACCGGGTCATCGGCCTTGCGGGCGGCGTAGTACCAGCGCTCCAGTGTGGACAGGCCAAAGCTTGCGTCAAGGCCAGACGTTGGATGGCGCCAGGTCTTGGCGGCAAGCAAGCCCAAGGCGGTTTGCAATTCTCCCGGCTCGGCAGGGGCTGCCAGCAAGGGGCCAATGATAGAGAAGCGCAGGCGCGCCCAGCGGTCGCGCTGACTGGGATCTTTGATTGGTTTCAAGTTCACTCCAAATGCTGCAATACCGGCGGTATCGCTTGCAAGAGTGAGGTTATGAATGGATCGCCGTTTTGGCTATTGGCATCTTCTGCGCGAAGTCAGCGAACCTTGCACGGCGTGGTCAAGGCTGCACGGTAAGCGGGGTGAGAAAGGCCAGCAGGTGCAGCGCCGAATCTGCCGCCACCCCGGTAAAGCGCTCAATCAAACTGGCGGGTAAATTCGTGGTTTGAACCGGCGGCATGAACCGGGCACAGCTTGCCTGCCACAAAGTGGTGGCGGGAAAGAGTTGAAGCCACCAATGGCGCCAGCGTGAAATCGTACGCTCAGGCACGCCCAGTGTCTGCATCGTTTGCAGCGCCGAAGCACTTAACGTGGTGCGTCGCACGGACATCAGCACCACGATCAATCCGAGGTAGACGCGTCGCCCCAGAAACCGTACTGACATCGAAGTCGTTCGTTTGCGGCACTGGCTGCAGCAAAAGCTAAACCGGGTCTCAAAGTCAGGGCGTACTTCTGGCGGGCAGCCCCGCGGTTTGCGTGGGTAGTCGGCTTTGTGCAGGGCTGCGCCGCAGAGGCAATTGCGCGATTGCACAAGTGCCGCCTCGTGCGTATCAATTTGCAGTAATAAAGCGAAGAATTTGGAATTCTGAAGTAAGGCGTGGCACACTTGATTGGTCTCGATCTTGGTCGAAAGAGACTCTCCCACAAAGACCGCTTGTTCAAAGTCGTTGTGGGAGATTTTTTATTGCATTCAAGCCCGTCTTGTGTGAATTCAGCATGAGACGGCTACCGTTGGTTGATGAACCCGCTCACAAAAAGGGGGGGGCCTGCGGCGCCCTGGCAGGGGCTTGATATAAAAATTCCGGAAACAAAAGCCTCCGCACGCACACCACCAGAGTGATTACCAAGCTCGCAATAGGGCTTACTCAACATCAAATTTGATCAACCACCGTGATGGCCACGGTCATGCGTCCATCACATAAATTGATCAATTCAGACCGAAATACCCTCACGGGACTTGATCATGCTCACGTAGGCCACACCTGACCCCTTGGCATTGGAGTGCCTCAAGGCCTGCGAAAAGCGACCTGTTGAACAGCCCAATACTTTGAATTCAAAGAATCAAGGCGCACCTCGCCACCGGTTGATGGTGCATGCACAAAGCGGCCATCACCGACATAGATCCCGGCGTGTGTAGGCAAGTCGTTTTGTGCAAAAAGCACCAAGTCGCCGGATTGAAGTTCGTCTCTCGATACAGAGAACCCCCATGTGCGTAGCTTAGCAACCGTTCTGGGTGGAACAATTTCTGCGCGGGTTCGATAGACGTGGCCAATCAACCCGCTGCAGTCAAAGCCCGAAACCGGTGTGTTGCCCCCGTACCGGTAAGGCGTACCCACAAGGCCCATCGCATAGATGGTGACATCTTCGGCCTGCCCAGCCGACAGCCGAGGAGATTGCGTAAAGATCGAGCCAGAGTCAAGCCCGCGTTGTGCTTGGGGCGCTGAACCACAACCCATGAGTAAGAAAGTGACGCTCAATGCGAGCGTGAGACCGGGTCTGATTGGAGCGTACATATCGCGCTGGATTATTGTTGGGCTGGTTGACTGGACCACAGCAAGAGCTTTGCGTCAAGTTGCTGCGCCCAGACTGACTTAACCTAACCCACGTGAGAACACCCACTATGCCACTTGCCCGCCAAAGGGTGTCACACTGGCGCCCGGCCAACTGCTGGGCCCGGTGAACGTTTGGGTGGAGAAATTCTCCGGTTTTATGCTGATGGCCAGTGTGGCCGTGGGTGTTCAGAAGATTCTGAATAGATAGCGTGTCGGGCGGCACCTCGCATCAAATTTTTTTGGAGTGGTATTTTCACGCTACCGTTGATGCGTACAGTTTCTCTGAGAAATAATTTCGGAAAAAGGCTACTCGCTTATTTTTGCGCGTACTTAGCCAGAATCGCACGGTATTCTTCGGTG
>JBBRSA010000086.1:0-5207 GCA_038245855.1 Burkholderiales bacterium | reverse complement strand
GCACCGGTGGAGTCGACCGCGGTCGCGCTACAGGTGGCGTTGGTGGCGCTACTCGGGCCGGCGTTGGTACACACAATGGTGCCATTGACCGTGGAGGCCGGCGCGCCCGCCGCCGGGATCGTTAACACCGGACTCAGGTCGCTTTGAGTTACTGTAAGCGATGCATTTGCGGAGGTGCCAGACGTCGCCACTGGGCCTGTTGCGGTAGGCGCCTGAGTGGTGTTAGTGATTGTCCCCGCGGTAGTTGAAGTTACGGTCGCAACCACTTGGCAAGTAGCCCCCGCAGCCAAGCTAGCGGCTTGGAAGCGAATATTGTTATCTCCAGTAGCACTAGCCGCGCCACTGGTCTTGGTCACGCTGCCACATGCGCCGGGGGTGAATACAAACGTCGCGTTGGCGAGGGTTAATCCTGCGGGAAACGTATCGTCAAGTTGGACGCCCGTGATCGCACCCGGGTTTGCAGCTGGGTTGGTCAAAACCAGCGTCAATGAGGTGCTGCCGCCGCTGGGAATACTGGCGGCACCAAACGATTTGCTGATCAAAGGGGCCGCATAAAAATTTGTAGTAGAAGAGGCTGGAGCGACGTTGCTTCCACCAGTGGTCGATAAACCGCCCGCCGGAATCGTATTAACTTTGGCACCAGCCGTGGTGGAAGTTACATTTACGATAACAGTGCAGCCGCCGGCAGGAATGACACTACCGTTGGCGATACTGAAATTTGTTGCGCCCGCTGCGGCCGTGACACCCGTACAAGTGCCGGTGTTACCTGCGGTATTAATAGCCATGCCCGCTGGGAACGTGTCGGTAAAGATGGCGCTTAAGGTGATGGCAGCCGCATTGCTATTGCCCAACGTGAGCGTCAAGTTTGTGTTTCCACCGACGGCCAGGTTTGTGGCCGCGCTAGTTTTAGTGATGGTAGGAGCGTTAAATGCTGTCACGGTAAGTGGAGCGCTCACAGCAGTGCCGGTGGTCACGACAGGCCCAGTGGCGGTAGGTGCCGCGGTCGTGTTGGTGATACTGCCCGGCGTTGACGAGCTGACCGTAATGGCCATCTGGCAGCTTGCGCCCGGGTTCAGGGACGCGACATTCAATCGTGCATTGACATCGCCCACGGCACTGGCTGCGCCACTGGTGTTTGTCAACGTGCCGCACGCACCGGGCGTAAATGTTGGGGTGGTGTTTGCGAGTGTTAGTCCCGCAGGGAAGGTGTCTGGCAACTGTACTGTCGTGATCGCACCGGGGTTGCCCGCTGGATTGGTCAAGGTCAGTGTCAGTGTGGCATTGGTCCCAGGAGCAATACTTGCGGGAGCAATTGTCTTCGCAGCGGTTGCCGGCGCATAGACGCTTACGGTTTGGGTTGTGACGCCATTAACGAGGCCTGGGCCGACCGTAACATCGCCTGCTCCGTTAGTCGTGGTCCCGGCAGTCACGCCGCGGACGGTGAGTGTAATGGTACAAGTTGTGTTCGCTGCAACGTCGACGTTTGACGCCGTGAACGGCTGGGTTGCGTTAGCCGCGGTGAATGTTGGTGCACCACAATTTATGGACGAAGGTAAAGGTGGATTGGCAATGTTAATGCCAGCGGTCAGCGTGTCTGTAAAGTTCAGGCCCGTTCTCGCGACATTGCCCGCAGTCGTATTAGCAACAGTAAATACCAGCGTCGTGGTACCGTTTACCGCGAGACTCGCTGCGCCAAAGGCCTTGGTTAAAGTTGGTCGCGGTTGTACGGTTAAGTTCGCGGTGTTCGAAACAGGACCCCTCGAGGTTTGAGTCGATGCGACGCCTGAGGTGGTGTTGGGTTGAACGCCGACTACAATGCTCTTGACGGTCAGGGTTAGCGTACATCCGCCATTCGCGGGAATCGTAACACCTGTGATTGAAACGGCAGTTTGATTATTAGCCAAATTATTGCTGCCCGCACCCACGCAGGTTCCGCCTACTGTCTGGGCGCCCGCTACTGACATATTGCTCAGGGTATCCGTAAAATTAACACCGGTTAGCGCAATGCCATTGTTGTTGCTTAAGGTAAAGGTGATCGTGCTCGGCGTAATGCCATCATTGGGAATGGAGATCGGCGAAAATGCTTTTGCAATGGTCGGTGGGCTACCCACAACGGTCAGGTTTGCTGTATTGGAACCCGCCGCGCTAGTCACTGCCAGCGGCCCCGTAAATGAGATAGGCGAAGTTGTATTTGGTAAGACGCCGGGCGTGTCGCTGGTGACCAGCAGCGAAATAGTACAGGTACCGCTAGCGACCGAAGGTACGCTAAATGAGAGCGCGCCGGTTTGTTGATCAGAGTAGCTTCCGGTCGCTCCGCAAGTGCCCCCGGGCGGATTCTGCAAGCCACTCACACGGATGTTAGTTAGCGTGTCAGTGAACGCGCCATTCGTGAGAGCAACAGAATTATTGTTGGTAATCGTAAACGTCATCGTAGACGTGCCATCGGCGTTAATAGTCGCTGGCGAAAACGCCTTGGTGATCAACGGCAAACTTAGCGCGGTCAAGGTTGCGTTAAGGCCGCTGGCATCTATTGCGCCTGAAGCAGGAAGCCCCGAAATACGGGCAGCATTATTCAGGTATGCGCCTTGGGCAGCGGCAGTTACATCGACGCTTATTGTACAAGTCACGACCCCTGCCGACATGCCTGCAGCAGCGCTGACAGATACGGTGCCACTTCCGGCCGCCGCTGTAAGAAACGCCGGGTTAGTCAGTGGCGCACCACCTGCTGGACAATTGCTTCTCAAATTCGGCGTTGCGGCAACCAAAACGCCGGATGGCAATGAATCGGTAAACGATAAACCAGTTTGAGCGGGGTTACCAGCAGCATTGTTGAGGCTGAACGTGAGCGTACTTACCCCACCTGCTTGTATGGTGGCAGGCGCGAACGCCTTGGTGAGCGTGGTGCGAGAAACCGTTAGACACTGATTGGTAATGCCCGATGTCGCAAGCAGTGATGCGCCGCTAGACGCACCGCTAATGTTGCTCTGGCCGTTTGTAAACGCCGAGTTTGGGCAGGTACCGTAGTTGTTGATCGCGTTCGTTACGTTAACGTTAATCGTACACGTTGCGCCGGCATTGATAGAAGCCCCGCTCACCGTAACCGTGCCGCCGCCTGCCGCAGCCGACACGAATGCCGGGCTTGCTACCTGCGCGCCGCCTGCCGGGCAATTGCTGGTCACGCCGGGGGTAGCGGCAATGATTAAGCCAGATGGTAGATTATCAGTAAAACCGAGGCCGGCACGAGCCGTATTACCGGTGCCTGTATTTGTGATCGTGAAAGTTAGCACCGCAGTGCCGCTACCGCCAATAGCCGCTGTGCTGAATGCTTTTGTCAAGGCGGGTGCAGCTCTAACCGTCAATCCACTTGACGTTACGCTATTGGTGAGATTGCTGGTGGTGACGTTAGCAGTCGTGTTGTTGTAGGGCCCGCCTGGCACATTACTGGTAACGTTTACGGTGACGGTACACGTAGCCTGACCCGCATTCATGGTGCCCGCAGAGAACGAAATTGTTCCAGCACCTGCGCTTGCGGCGATCGCACCGGCCGGACAAGTCGTGCCCGCAACCGGGGTCGCGGCTACAACGATGTTCGATGGCAGCGTGTCAACAAAACCTAGTCCTGTTTGCGCGGGATTCCCGGCACCGTTGGTGATCGTGAACGTTAGTGTTGAGGTGCCGCCCATATCAATAACGTTAGGCGCAAACGCTTTGTTAACCGATGCCTGTACCACCGCCAAATTCACCGTTGGTGAGCCAGCGCCTATCACCGGCGTTTGCGCGGTGGTCACGCCGCTAGTGCTATTAGGCAACGCGGCGCTGACAGTAGAGCTGGTTACTTGCAGCGTAACGGTACAAGTCGCGTTGACCGGCAATGTCAAGCCGGAAACTGAGATGGCTCCGGTTTGCCCTGCCGTGTAGGTATTGCTCGACGCTCCACCGCAGGTACCGCCTGCTGCACCTGCTACTGCCAACGACATATTATTAAGCGTGTCGGTGAATGTTGCATTGTTGAGCGCAGTAGTCGTGCTGGTGTTGGTGATTGAGAAAGTGATCGTGGACACGCCACCGGGGCCGATGGTAGCTGGTGCGAATGCCTTGGTAATGGTCGGAGCGGCAACCGCAACAAGGTTTGCTGTATCACCTGAACTGGTATTTCCGTTGCTGGTTACGCCCGCTACGGTATTCGCATAGGTTCCGGCGGTGGCACCGACTTTAATGGGGATCGTGATAGTACAAGTCGTGCCGTTAACGAGACTACCACCGGTCAGCTGATAGCTCGTCGCATTCGCCGCAATTGTGGTCGGCGTCAAGCTTCCGCAATTTGCTCCCGTTATAGTTAACCCCCCTACTGCCTGCATCGCAGACGGTGCTGTAGGGAAAGTGTCGAGTGCGGATGCCGTAATATTTTGGGTCGCCCCGGTGCTGTTAGAAATCACTAAGACCAAGTTGGCACTGCCGGAGCTGTTGGTTTGCACAACGGGGGCAGAAAATGATTTCGTAATCGACAACGGTGCTGCAGCGAATCGATTGACCGTATCGGTTCCAGTCGTACCTGCGGCTGGCGTTTCATTCGACGTGACGCCGCCTGTTGTATTCGGAAACGCGGCGTTGGCGCCAGTGGTCTGAATTTGCACCGGGATGCTGAATGTGCAGGATGAATTGGCTTGAAGCGTTGCACCATTCAGGCGGATACCGAGCGACGTTCCCGCGACCAAAGCGGCTCCGGTATTGTCGGTAATAGTGCTGCCCGCCCCGCACGGCGGATTGGGAGTGATGGTCGTGCTGTTCACTCGCATGCCGCCATTAGTGACTGGAAACACGTCCGTCACCGAAACGCCGGTCAATGCTGTCGCGTTCGGATTGGTCAGCGTGAGAGTAAGCGTGATCGGGTTGGCAGGACCGCCCGCAGAGCTGGTAGGGCTGAATTTTTTAACAATCGTCGGTGCCGCCAGCGCGGTTAAAGTGGCGAACGCGCCGGGGCCGGCTGTAGTCGTTTGCGTGGTGGTGACGCCGCTGACGTTGTTGGTAATGATGCCAGAAACCGTTGCGGTTACGGTGACATCAACGAACACCGTGCAGCTCGCATTTGCTGGAATGTTTACGCCGCTGAAAGTAACTGCGCCAATCGCGCCGCCGGTGGACGCGCTGGGGATCGCGCCGGTACAGGTACCACGTCCGGCACCCGTGTAGGTTTGCGCCGCGGCAAT
>JBBRSA010000085.1:0-5861 GCA_038245855.1 Burkholderiales bacterium | reverse complement strand
GCACGGCATGCTTGGTGCGGGCAGATGACGATTCCGAAAGCATTTTGGTCAACCGGTTGGGGCCTGTGGCGAACTTGGCTGAGCTTCGTCACTAATCAGTGATCTCGTTTGTACTATCTTCGGTCAACCCCAAGAATCGGCGGTTTTTCCATAGAAATCCGATTGGCCCAGCTTAGAATATGAGTGGGGTTACGAGCAATATTATTCACATTTAAGCGAAAAATTATACCAAATAGTTCGAGGAAAACAGTATATTATACCCGTAACTAGGTGTATTTCTAGGGCGCACTAAGTAGATATCAAGATATACCTATCACCTACAAAAGAGGCGTCGCCCCCAAATGCGCCACAATGCCAAATACGCACACCACCAAGGCCACGCACTCGGATTTCACATGCCTGAGTTGAATGCGCCACCACGACGACTGCCGCACCAGTGAATCTCAGCACCTGCAGTCCCAAGAATTTCAAATCCAACCCCTTTGCCACAGTTCAGCCGAACTATGCAAGTTAACAGGGTTGCGGACTACAGGCCGTACCGACCGCTCAAGACTAAAATCTAACTGAGCTTCAAACCACTCCTATCGACGCCTCGCAGAAGTGCTGACAACTGCCGCCGGTCTTAGCGAGCCCAGTGTAGCAAAATGCACATTCCTCTTGATCAGTAGAATGTAAGCAAAGCCAGCGAACATCAAATACTGGACAGTTGTGCCGTCGACGACTGACCTTGAATAGATCGTCGTCGACAAGATAAGAAGCATGGCAATACCAACTGTCTCCAAATGCACGCGGGTAGCAGCCGCCAGACCCGGAAGCCCCGCAAGCCGTGTCGCCTCGATGAATGCAAGTGCAATGGCCGACAGCAGTCCCAGGGTGCCAATAGCGCCCACGTCCCACAACAGTACCGCGATCGTGTGGGTGTCGACATAAAACGGGTATTTCAGCGCCACCACGCCGATTGCGATCGAAGAAATACTGCGACTGGCACCCGGCCCATAACCGATCAGCCAATGCGCCGCGTCGGAGATGGAATTCTCGCGCCACCAGTGAACAATCGTTGAAACCCGCCCGAGCTCTCTTGAAGTCGGGTTGAACCGGTTCGGATCAAAAAAATACGCAAACTTGTAGCGGATGATCTCCGAAACTGGCATGCCACCGGATCCATCGTAAAAACTCACTGTGTAGATAAAAAATATCAGTGCCGTGACACCAACCGCGCCCAGAAGCCCGAATATGACCAGCACAGGGCGGGTAGCAATCTCGCGCCGCAGCGCAAGGATAAACACAATCGGTATCCATAGAAATACTGCCTTGACCTCGATGAGCAAAACGACCGGCAGAATGAGCAGGCCGATCAGCATGGCCCGCCAAGCCGACATCAGGCCAAAACGCCAGCGCAGCAATACATAACCCAGGCCCACGCAGACATACATAGCCAAACCGCCGGAATTACCCCCGAGCAAGCCACCACCAAAGGTGCCATTGAGGGCGTCGTAGGACAACCCACTGGCAGAATTACCCAATTTACTGGCGATAAAAAACTTTTGATACAAGACCACCGGCAACTGCAGTGCAAGCACCACCAGACTGGTCTTGAACAGTGCCTGGGCATCGACGTCCGCTGGCCGTCGGGTGACCAGGTAGCCGAGAAAGACGCCGGTCATCATCAGGTAGTTCTTGACCGATGCCAGCACCTGCAATACCGGAGATTGGTTGATCAGCGCCGATCCGAACAGCGTGGCAAAATAAATGGCTGCCGGCAGCGCAAACCATGGGGCAGACGAGTGCATACCTTGGGCTGCGCGTGGCCTGGTGGTCAACTCAAAGGCTGCGCGAACCCCGATCAGGGCCGAAAGAATGAATGGAAACCAGTTGGCCTTGGAGATATCAAGAAAATACTCCAGCGACCCTGAGATCAGGGTGGCGGTCAAGAAAGTCAACAACAGCAGGGCCCAGGTGGGCGTGGCAAAGGCCACCACCGCCGCCAGCACCGTGGCGGCCAGGAACAGTGCCGCCGGAGGGGCAAAAGCCAACAAGCCACCCAACAGCACGGCCGAAAAGGCCAACCCAAAAAGCAGCCCGACATATCTCAATTCAATGGCCCCGGTACGCACGGTGTTGGTTTCTCCAGCAAAAACTCAGGTTGTGGGCCAGCACGCGGGCCCGGTAGCGTCTGCCAGCGCCAACGCACGCGATGGGTTCAGTCGGCAGTTCATTGCAGGCCGCCCAGCAGCGAGGTCGCAGCGGTCTTTGAACGCTCGACGAGCGCAGGGGCGCGTCGCCTGCGCCTCTACCGCATGTCGCCCTGTTCGGACCGCAACAGAGCCGGCCTCTTGGCAAGGGTTTCGGCGCTGGTGGCGCTGGGCGCGCGCATGGCAGGGACGACCGAACAGATCGTGGGCATGCGGGTTGATCTTGGGTTTCACCAGACGAATGCCTTGACAGGCAAAAGGCGATTGATCATCTGACGTTCCGCGTCGTCGAAGGGACGCAAGACGGCACAGAACGCAAGGCATGCCAGCGCGGAACCCGCCCCGATCAGCAGCAAGCCACTGCCTTCGGGGTCAGTATGCAGTACAAGTTCTACGCCTTCGCCAACGGCCCACGCCACCAACACGCCAGCGATAATTTTTGCCAGGCTGGACCACGGCAGCAAGAAACGCAAGCCTTCGCGTCGCAGATAAACGGCCATCACCAGGGCCCATATGGTTTCCGACACCAGCAGGCCTGCGCACAACGCCCACATACCCAGCAGCGGATAGGCCGCCAACCCTGCCGCCAGGCCCACCACTGAAAAGCAGGTGGCCCACAGGCTGCGCATGCCCATCTCAAGCGTGACACCGAGCAGTGATATTGCGGCCCGAATGCTTTGCACCGCCAGTAGCAGCAGGAAGAAGTGCAGGTACGGCAGGCTGTCAGGCAGGCGGCCTCCGCTCAGCAACGCGATCAGCGGCACCCCCGCCACCAGCACCATCGCGGCAATGGGCGCGAGCGTGAGCATGTTGAGCTTGATCACCGTGCCCGCCAGACGCCCCAGGTCGTCATGCGTCCGCCCCTGCTGGCGAGCGGCAATGAAGAGCGGCCGCACCCAACCCACCAGCAGAAAACTGGGCAGGTAGCGCTGGATGGTGCTGGCCAGGATGGCTGCAAAGCCAAAAGTGGCCGTGGCCGCCACACCCACCAGCTTGGCAACGAAGAGCTTGACCATCTCGGCGCTGGTGGCGAAGTAGGCGACCTGGGAGAGGTAGGTCGGGACGCTGAAGCCGATCACCCGTGACAGCGGCACACGCCGTGTCAAGTTGCGGCCCTGCTGAGCGCCTGCTGCCACGTGTCGCCACAGCAAGGCACAGGACACTACTGCGCCTAGCGCCGTAGTGGCCGCTTCGAAGTACAGCCAGTGCACCAGCGGCACTTCACGCTGGCCCCAGCGGCCAAGGTAAACCAGCGCCAGCAGCTTGAGCCCGTTTCGCACCAAGACCGAGACCTGAGCCTGGCCCTGGCACAGCAGCGACTCGAACATCACGTCGACAAAACGCGCCGTGCCCTCGAACAACAGCACCAGAACGTACACGGCCACAGCCGCTGCGGCGAACGGCAATCCGGCTATCGCAGCCAGCCATTCGCTGGCCTGCCAGCCCGCCACGGCAAACACCAGCAGCGTGGCCACCCTGTACGCCATCAGTTTCATGACCATGCCAAACAACTCGTGCCCGCACTCGCGCAGGCGCAGTTCAGGCAGGTATCGGAAAACCACGGCATAGGCGCCGGGCGACGCGGTAACCTGAAGGATCTCCAGCGCCGCAAGCAGCGCGATGTAGACGCCGTAGTCGTTGCGGCTGAATGCACGCACCAGCAGCAGCAGCGTCAACACGCCAACCAGCGCCGAGGCCAGCCGGCCCATCGCAAAGTGGCTCAGGCTGCGACGCGCAACGCTAACCGTCTCGCCTTGGCCGTTCACCTGCGGCCCCGCGATGACAGCGCCAAACGCGTCACAACGCAAGACACGTGCTCAGCCCCCATCGCCAAATACGCGCGACTTCTCGGCCGGATTTATCGCACGCGCGATGTCGCGGATGAAATGCTCTTGAAGCGTGTAGGCACGTGGCACATCCGAATCGATGCTGGAAACGCGCACCAGCATGCCGTCAGGGATAACCCCACGCGTGCTGTAAGTGAGTTGGGCCAACTTCTGCCGGGTACCACCGAGCGCAACACGGTCACCGACAACCACCCAATAGGTGATGGGCTCGATACGTCCGCCCATTTGGGCCACCAACTTGCGCGCCGGCACGCGTCTGTCGTCGATCGAGACGCTGGCATCCTGATCAGCCCGCACCTGGAAGCCCTGCGCTGGGTAACAGGCGTCAGGGCGGTGCGCCTTGGTGCCATCGGACTGGTCGCCCCCGTAGGCGACTGACAGCATGATGCGATCGCCCAGGCGGTTGACATAGGTGCGGCTGAGCGTCTGGTTGTAGATTTTGTTCAGAATGGCCAAGGTGTCGGGCGACACCAACTGCACGGGCATGCGGTCGTCTACAGCCCAGTCGGCAAAGACTTTGGGAAACAGAGTCTCAAGGTCCACCTTGGGCCGGGTGTCGGCCATGTGAATGTGAGGGCGCCAGGCTTGTGCGCCGGCAAACGCCAGCATCATCAATACGAGCACCACCAGTGCCTTGACGCGCACCGATGTCATGCCGCCCTCTTGGCGTTGGAGAAGAAGAGTCCAAGCAACTTGTCAAGCACCAGCATGAACATCAGCGCCACCAAGAACAGCACCATGCCGGCAAAGCCGTGCACAAAGCCCTGGCCGGCTTCGTCACCAAAGTGGTAGGTGACCAGCACCAAAATCATCACCCGCACGATGTTGGCGGCAAACGCGGTGGGCACCAGCAGCAGCGCCAGCGTGATATTGCGTGCGGCCGAGGTGTACTTCATCAGGTTCATGTACAGCATGCCCAACGCCTCCAGCGTGAACATGCTGTTGAGGCCGGCGCAGGCATCGGCCACCAGCAGTTGATAGGAGCCCACCGTCATGATCACGCCAGAACGGCCCACCGGGTAACCCAGCTGGTAAAGCAGGTTGCTGGCCACGGCCGACACGGCTGATTTGAGCGGCGCGGTTACCGCCGCCACAAGCGCCTCAGGCAGCGGGATCATGAAGATCATGAAAAACAGCGGGAACCACACCACCCGCAGCGCCCGCCCGCCGCGAAACAGCAACAGCAAGCCGATCAGCAGAATGATTTGCGCGCTGATCTCGAACATGATGATGTCTTGCGAGTTGCCCAACGCATACCAAAACAGCGCAAACACCACCAGCGGCCAGCCCAGCCAGGGCATGGGCCGCGCTGGCACGTCGGCCAGCTCATGCCGCTTGATGTAGAGCAGCCAGATGCTGACCGCCAAGATGATGGGACCGTGGCCTTGCTCATCCGTGGCCCAGATGGTGCGGGCCAGGTCCAGGTAGGCAGGGATGTAGAGCAGGCCGATGCCGGCGGCCAGCAGGCAGGCCACTACCCAGTCAAAGCCTTGCGGCAGCAGGGGCAGGCGGGGTGCGGGTGCGTTGGCGGGTGGGGCGGGGGTCACGGTGGTCAATTGGGTACCGGTGGAGGGGGCATCACGGTTGGGTCATGCATGACAAGTGGGTGTTTCAGGCGGCCGACAGCGCGACCGCGCGGCTCGGAAACGCCCGCAGCAGCTTCTTGTCCATCGTGATCAGTCTTGCATCCAGTTGCAGGGCCAGCGCCACAAACTCACAGTCGTAGGCTGAGCAATCGCTGTCCCGAACCAGTTCAAGCACCGCGCGAGATTCAATGTCGAACTCGTTGCCCGCAAGCAGCCCTTCGGCTTCTTCTTGCAGG
>JBBRSA010000084.1:0-5935 GCA_038245855.1 Burkholderiales bacterium | reverse complement strand
CATCCTCCAGCTCGTGCCAACCACGCGCTTGCGTCGGCGAAATATGAGCGCCAAGACCGGCAGTATTTTCAATGACCAGCGGTGCACGGTTGAGTGGTCGACAAAGACCCCGCGCTCCTGCATCATCTCTTCCAGATGTCGAAAGCTAAGCGGGTAAGCCGCGTACCACCGCGCGCAAACCAGCATCACTTCCAGCGGATAGTGCAGCCGTTTGAGAACCTTGCGTAGCTCACTTATCATCGCCGTTGGAGTTGTCTTGGTCATGCTGTCATTGTCAGGCACGGCTTAATGCGACAGAACCTGCAGCCGTCGGCTGGACCGCGAAGGCACAGGTCAGCGACGTGCTCGAGTGGGCGGGTGGCGATAAGGTGGCGCCACGCTGGAACCTGATTGTTGCGAATCTTTTGTGTGTGTGTGTGATACCGCACCGACGGTGATCAATGGCACGCTTACGCTGCCACCATGACGAAACCTATTGCACCCTCCCTCTTTGCCGCCACCGCGCGGACTTGCCCATGACGCCGGACGTGGCCGTCGTTGGCCGGATGTTCATTCGGGGCATTGGCACCGCAACGCCAACGCAGCGCTATACCAAAGCCCAGTGCCTACTGGCGTTCGAACAATCCGATTGGTACAACCGCTTGGATGCGCGATCACACACCATTGCGCGCACAGTGCTCAATCGTGACAACGGCATTGACGCGCGGCGCTTGGCGGTGGCCACGCTGGAAGAGGTCTTTCACATCGACCCTGACACCTTGGCCCAGCGGTTTTTGACCCATGCTCCTGCTTTGGCTGCGGCTGCGGCCACCCGCGCTCTGGCCTCTGCTGGATTGGCGGCCCTCGACATCGACGCGGTCGTGGTCAGCACCTGCACCGGCTACCTGTGCCCGGGTTTATCTGGCTATGTGGTTGAGCAATTGGGCCTGCGCGCCAATGTGCAGGCCTTCGACCTGGTGGGCCAGGGTTGCGCAGCGGCGCTGCCAAATATGCAGCTGGGGCGCGCCTTACTGGCGTCGGGAACCTGTGCCCATGTGTTGTCGGTCTGTGTGGAGGTCAGCAGCGCCGCCATGTACCTGGACAACGACCCAGGGGTGCTGATCAGTGCCTGCCTGTTCGGCGACGGCGCGGGCGCCGCAGTGCTGTCGCGTCTGCCGGGTCTGACGGGGCGGCGCATCGAATGGACGGACAGCAGCTCGCTGATGGAGCCTGCACAGCGGGATGCCCTCAAATTCGAGATGCGCCAAGGCATGTTGCGCAACGTGTTGACACGTGCCGTGCCGGAGTTGGCTGCTGACTACGCGCGACGGGTATTGCACACCGTATTGCTACGTGCGAACCTGCAGCCGGGTGACGTGAACACCTGGATCCTGCATGCGGGTGGACGTGATGTGTTGCAGGCAGTCGAGAAGCACTTTGAACTCGACAACACCGACTTGCGCTACAGCGCCGCCATGCTGCGCGAATACGGCAACCTCTCCAGCGCCTTTGTGTACTTCGTGCTGCAGGCCGCCCTGGCCGATGACGCGCCCGATGGCTGGTGGTGGTTATCGGCCTTTGGGGCTGGGTTTAGCTGCCACGGTGCGTTGCTCAAGGTGCATTGATGCCGCACTACGCCATTGGGGTCAACGCATGACCTCTCATAGAACCGTGGTTCCCGAATTGCTCGATGGCCTGGAGGCCGACGACCCAGCGGCCCAGCATTCTCGCCGTGACCTGCAACGTATTCACCTGGCCATGGGTACCCGGGGGACGATACTGCGTGCGCTGCGCAAGCTGGCCATTGCGCCCTCCGGCAAATCCCCATCGAAGCCCCTGCGGGTGCTGGAGTTGGGCGCTGGCGACGGCAGTCTGATGCTGGGCGTGGCACGCGCCTTGCAACACGACTGGCCGCCCGTGGAATTGACGCTGCTAGACCGCCAGCACCTGTTGACGCCGACCACGGTGGCCGACTACGGCGCCGTCGGCTGGACCGCAAAGGCACAGGTGGGTGATGTGCTCGATTGGGCGGGTGCCGATGGGGTGGCGCCACGCTGGGACCTGATTGTTGCAAACCTGTTTTTGCACCATTTTCAAGAATCGCAACTGCGGGTGTTGCTGGCCGCCGTGGCGGCCCGCACGGAAACCTTTTTTGCCTGCGAGCCCCGTCGCGCATGGCTGGCGCTTGCAGGCAGCCATTTGGTGGGGGCGCTTGGCGCCAATGCCGTCACCCGTGAGGACGCCGTGCTCAGTGTGCACGCGGGCTTTCGTGGCGCCGAGTTGCGTTCGCTCTGGCCAGGCACTGCAAGCGGGTGGACCCTGTCGGAATACCCCGCTGGCCTGTTTAGCCACTGCTTGGTCGCCGCCCGCACAGACCGAAAACGCATCAGGGGCGCTTGATGAAAACCCGCTTTGACGCGCTCATCATCGGTGCCGGGCCGGCCGGTTCCAGCGCGGCTATTTTGTTGGCCAGAGCCGGTTGGTCGGTGGCCTTGGTGGAAAAAAACGTGTTTCCGCGTCGCAAGGTGTGTGGAGAGTGTCTGGCCGCGAGCAATTTGCCACTATTGGAAGCTCTGGGCATTGGCGCAGAGTTCATGCAGTTGGCTGGCCCCGAGCTGCGCCAGGTGGCGCTCATGCGTGGCACCCGCACGGTGGTGGCCGACCTTCCCACAGCCCCCGATCGCCAGCACCATTGGGGCCGGGCCCTGGGCCGTGAAACGCTGGACACCCTGCTGCTGGAGCGGGCCCGTGCCGCCGGTGCGGTGGTGTTGCAGCCGTGGGCGGTGCAAAAATTGGTTCGCACCGCAGGACTCCATCAGTGCACGGTACGCGACAGTGCGTCGGAGCGCGTGATGCTCTTACAGGCCCCGGTGGCGATTCTTGCCAATGGGTCTTGGGAGCCACTGCCCGCAGACCGCGCAGCGCCCCGCCTGGCCCGCAGCGGTAGCGATTTGCTGGCGTTCAAGGCTAACTTCTTGGATGCAAGCTTGCCCCCTGGTCTGCTGCCCGTGTTGCTGTTCGAGGGCGGCTATGGCGGCATGGTGCTGGCCGACCAAGGCCTGGTCACGCTGGCATGCTGTATTCGCTCTGACCGATTAGAGGCCTTGCGCCACGCCATGCCCGGCCGTTCTGCCGGTGAGGTGGTTGAATTCATGCTCAAACGCGAGTGCCAGGGGGTGGCCCAAGCCTTGTTGGGGGCGCAGCGCTGCGGCACATGGCTGGCCTCCGGCCCGCTGGCGCCGGGCATACGGGTGCACGCCACCGACGACGTGTTTCGCATCGGCAACGCGGCCGGCGAGGCGCACCCCATCATCGGGGAAGGCATGAGCATGGCGATGCAATCGGCGTGGCTGCTGTGCAACCGCTTGGTGCGGGCACGCCAGCAGCACGGCAAGGTCACCGCCGCGCATTGGCAGCGCACGGTGCAAAAAGACTACGCCGCAGAGTGGCGTCGCCACTTTGGCCCACGCCTGCGACTGGCGGCCACTTTTGCGCAGTTGGCCATGCGGCCTGCCGCGTCCGCGGCATTGTTCACACTCGTAGGCCGTTGGCCCGCGCTGCTCACACATGGGGCCACATGGAGCGGCAAGGTGCGCTGTGCGGCAGACATCGGTCTTACCCAACATTTAAAACCATTACTCGGAGAAAACCCATGACCACTGAAGAACGTATTCGTGCCATGCTGCTCAAGAACTACAAGTTCGACCCTGCCCAACTGACGCTGGAGATGCCGCTCGAAGAACTCGGCATTGATTCCATCGGTATGGCCGAGTTGGTCTTCAACATCGAAGACGAATTCAAGCTGACCGTCCCCGACGCAGCCGTGTCGCTGCTGACATTGGGTGATGTCGTTTGCTTCATCGAAGGATTGATTGCAGTGACGCAGGCAGAGGAGCAGGCCAAGGTGACGCAATCTGAAGAGGCGCAGGACCAGCTGCAGTCCGTGCAATGACCCTACACCGTGTGGCGGTGACAGGCATGGGCATCGTGTCGTCGCTGGGGCACACCACGCAGGATGTTTTTGAGGCTGCGCGTACAGGGCGCTCTGGCATTCACCGGCTGGACATGGAGGGCTCGGATCGGCTGGCAGCGCCACTGGCCGCCACCGTGGCATGGGACAGTGCAGCGCATTTCGACCCGCCGCAGCAACGCATGTTCGCCCGCGTAAGCCAATTCGCCGTGGTAGCCGCCCGTCGGGCGGTTGCCGACGCGCATTGCGAATGGACGCCACTGGAGCGCCAACGCGCCGGCGTCTTCGTGGGCACCGGCATGGGTGGAACGATGGCCATGGACGACGGGTACCAGACGCTGTATGCAGAACAGTCCAACCGCATCCACCCGATGTTGATTCTCCAAGGCATGCACAACGCGCCCGCCGCGTGGATTGGCATAGAGCAGCGCTTGCAGGGGCCTAACCTGACCTACTCCACGGCGTGCTCCTCGTCGGGGGTTGCCATTGGCGAAGCCTGGCTGCGCCTGGCTGGTGGCGCGCTGGATGTGGCGATCGCCGGGGGGGCTGAGGCACCCTTGTCATTGGGCTCCTTGAAGGCTTGGGAGGCGATGCACACGCTGGCCCATGTAGACGCGCAAGACGCGGCCACATCGTGCAAGCCATTTTCTAAAAATCGCAGCGGCATGGTGCTGGGGGAGGGCGCTGCTTTGGTGGTGTTAGAGCGGTGGGAACATGCGCTGGCGCGGGGGGCCACGATTCACGCCGAGTTGATTGGCTACGGTTTGACCACCGATTCTGGCCACATCGCCCGCCCCAGCGTGGACGGCCAGGCCGCAGCCATGAATGCCGCTTTGGAGTCAGCCGGCATTTGTGCGCGAGAGGTGGATTCCATCAATGCCCATGGGACCGGCACCCAGGCCAATGACAGCGTGGAGACGGCCGCCATCAAGCAGGTTTTTGGAGAGCGTGCCGCGCACATACCGATCAGCGCCACCAAGGCTTTGCATGGCCATCTGCTGGGCGCTGCCGGTGCGCTGGAGTTTGTGCTGTCGGTGTTGGCACTGAAACACAAGGTCGCCCTGCCAACCATGCACCTGCACGAGCCGGACCCGCAGTGCGATTTGGACTATGTACCCAACGTCGCGCGCCCCGGCGCGGCGGGGCGCACCCTGTTGTCCAACTCCTTTGCCTTTGGCGGTACGAACGCCGTACTTGCACTGCGTGCATACCCCTGACCGCTAATGTGGGCTCTCGCACAGACGGTGACCATGGGCGCATGGTTTGATACATGGGTTGTGCCGCTCGATGGCTTGGCCGTCGTCTGCGGCTAAACTGACCGTGCTCAAATCCGGCGGTGTGCCAGTCGACGGCGCCTTGCGAACAGAGAAGAGCATGACAAGTGAAAAAATGACCCCCATTGAGCCCATTGAGCCCATTGCATCTATTAAGCCCCTGGCCGAAGTCGCGCCTTCGCAGCATGACGAAAGGCCCATTGCCAGCTTCCCCAGGTACTGTCAACTTGCTGAGCCTGGACGGAAATTGATGTTGATTTCAGTTTCCCCCAGCGATCATTCGGCCTGAATTCCAAATGTGTTCGCGCAGGTCACCCTATCCCAGGCGGCGAAGGCCTGGTTGCGGTTTGTTCGCTTTTCAGTGGCGCTCACGTTGTACCTACAGCGATGAAACAGGTTGGCCACTTGGTCATGCACTGATACAAATCTCTGAAGTTGGCGTGCCGATTTGAAACCACGCATGACCTTCTCCCGCACACGTGTGGGCTGGTGCGAGTTCTCGGCCCTGTTGTTCAGGTTCTGTCGCAATAAGCGTTGCCTGACAATGACAGCATGACCGAGACAACCCCAGTGGCGATGATAGGCGAGCTACGCAAGGTGCTCAAGCGGCTGCACTACCCGCTGGAAGTGATGCTGGTGTGCGCCCGTTGGTACGCCGCTTACCCATTGAGCTTTAGACATCTGGAAGAAATCATGCAAGAGCGCGGCGTGT
>JBBRSA010000083.1:0-6339 GCA_038245855.1 Burkholderiales bacterium | reverse complement strand
TTTTTGAATGCCAGATGCAGAAACGACTGCTGACTGACACTTTTCACCACTTAATTGCACTTTTTTGCACTTTAGCAGCAAATGGCGAGTTTGCAAGAGGGTTTACGTGAATTTTTTCAATGAAATCAAGGACTTAGGAGTAAATCCAAATCCTGCACAGCACCAAAAATGCGTTATAAATTAAGCACTTAGCACGCGCAATGAAAGTAACACTTGATAAGTCGCAGTGTGCGACCGGTGCGCAAACGCTTACAAAATGTAGCGCGAGAGGTCTTCGTCCTGACTTAATTCACTCAAGCGGACATCGACATAAGCCGCATCCATCCGCACCGTCTGACCTGCCAAGGAAACAGCGTCAAAACTGACGTCGTCCAGCAGACGTTCCATGACGGTTGCCAAGCGGCGTGCGCCAATGTTTTCGGTGCGCTCATTGACGTCAAACGCGATCTGCGCCAAGCGGGTGATGCCGTCCTGCGTGAACTCCAAGGTCACGCCTTCGGTGGCCAGCAAGGCCTGGTACTGCTTGACCAGGGATGCATGGGTTTGGGTCAAGATGGCTTCGAAATCTTGCACCGACAAGGACTGCAACTCCACCCGAATCGGGAACCGCCCTTGCAACTCGGGAATCAAGTCGCTGGGCTTACTCAAATGAAACGCGCCCGACGCCACAAACAAGATGTGGTCGGTCTTGACGATGCCGTATTTGGTGGAGACAGACGTGCCCTCCACCAAGGGCAACAAGTCGCGTTGCACCCCTTGGCGCGAGACCTCTGCGGCAGTGCCTTCACTGCGCGAGGTGACTTTGTCGATTTCATCGATAAAGACAATGCCGTTTTGCTCCAGCATGTGCAAGGCCTGGGTCTTGATGTCGTCTTCATTGACCAGCTTGGCGGCCTCTTCCTCCACCACCAGCTTGTAGGCTTCACTGATTTTGAGTTTGCGCGTCTGCTTTTTTTGCTGGCCCATTTGACCGAACATGCCGCGCAACTGCTCTGTCATTTCTTCCATGCCGGGCGGCCCCATGACCTCTAGTTGAGGGGCCTGCAGGAACACATCCATTTCAATTTCACGGTCTGCCAGTTGGCCTTCGCGCAATTTCTTGCGAAAGGTTTGGCGCGTGGCGCCCTCGGCAGTGGTGGCATTGGCGTCGCCGCCATGCGCCAGCCCATCGCTGCGGGGCGGGGGTAGCAAAATATCCAAAATGCGGTCTTCGGCGGCGTCTTCGGCGCGTTCACGCACCTTGAGTTTTTCGGACTCGCGCACTTGCTTGACCGCAATGTCTGCCAGGTCACGGATGATGGCGTCCACGTCCTTGCCAACGTAACCCACTTCAGTGAATTTCGTTGCCTCCACCTTGATGAAAGGCGCATCGGCCAAGCGCGCCAAACGCCGCGCAATTTCGGTCTTGCCGACCCCGGTGGGGCCAATCATCAGGATGTTTTTCGGCGTAATCTCTGCACGCAAGTCGCCTTCAACCTGCTGGCGGCGCCAGCGGTTGCGCAGCGCAATGGCCACGGCGCGCTTGGCCTGTTTTTGGCCAACGATGTGCTTGTCAAGCTCGGCAACAATTTCTTGGGGTGTCATAAGTCAATCACGGCAAACAAGCAGGCACACGCAGGTGCATCAGGCGTTGTCTTCCAGCGTTTCAATAGTGTGGTGCATGTTGGTGTAGATGCACAATTCGCCCGCAATTTCAAGCGAACGCTTGACAATATCAGGGGCCGACAACTCGGTGTGGTTGAGCAACGCAATAGCCGCTGCCTGGGCATAGGCACCGCCCGAGCCGATGGTGACGATGCCGTTTTCGGGCTCCAGCACATCGCCATTGCCGGTGATGATGAGCGATGCTTCTTGGTCCGCCACGGCCAGCATGGCCTCCAGGCGGCGCAGCACACGATCTGTGCGCCAGTCTTTGGTCAGCTCAATGGCAGCACGCACCAAATGGCCCTGGTGCTTCTCTAGCTTGGCCTCGAAGCGTTCAAACAGGGTGAATGCATCCGCCGTAGCGCCCGCAAAACCCGCCAAAACCTTGCCGTGGTAAAGCTTGCGTACTTTGCGTGCTGTACCTTTGACAACGATGTTGCCCAGAGTTACCTGCCCGTCGCCGCCAATGGCGACCGAATACCCCTGCGGCGTCTTGCGCCGCACGCTGATGATGGTGGTGCCGTGAAACTGTTCCATAGTGTTGCTGCAATGCCGCTGGCGGCGTCAGAGGGGGCGTGGCACCACCTGCGCGTACTCGTTGATACCAATAACGGTAAAAAATGCCGCGACCAAACGGTGAACATCCCGAAACTGCACCTGGCAGCCCTCGGCATGGCGTGTGGCGGCCCAATTCAAGAGACTGCCAGCCGCTGCAAAATCGACCCGCACCAGATCATGGCAACCCACCAGCACCCGCGCGTCCTGGCTGCCCGGCGCTGCGCAGGTTGGCAACGCCTGCATCGCGTCACCCAACAATTCGCCGCGCAAAACAACGTGCATAGCGCCATCCACGGCAACCGGCGCCACCACCGATGGCACTACGCTGGGCGCTACAGGGGCCTGCGCGGCCTCGCTCCCTGAAAACGTGCACTGCGCGTCTTTCCAGGGAACCGGGGGCGTCTCATAAGTCACGCAGTAGTCCAGCGCTGCCAATTCAAATGCGTCTTGCATGTGCAAGGCGCGTAATACGTTGAGCCGCAAAACCCACCACGTCGGGTCAACGCTGCGGTCGCCCGGCGGCGCTACCAGGTGCAATACCTGCACCAGCTTTTCTTGCCCAACAAATTCTAAGGAAACAGGCTCGTCGCACAGGCTGCCGAACAATCCAGCCAGCAGTGGCATGGCGTCAAGGTCTACACCACAGAGCTGGGACCAGCCCAAGCGCCAAGGCATGGGGTTGGCACCCAGGGCGTCACGCAGTGCCTCCATCGCCTGCGCGCTAAGTTGCGTTGGCGATTCCCAAATCAGGGGTTTTGCAACCGTGCGCTCGGTCGGCGCCACGAAGGCAGGCACGAGATCACCCAGACCCATCCACTCCGGCGTAATGCTGCCCAGGATTCCGGAGAACTCGGCCACGGTCTGCGCAAACTGGCTCTGGTTGTGCGTAGCCCGGTACAAATCCAACACCGCGGCAACCCAGGAGAGTGCCACACTGGAGGCGACCTTTTGCTCGCGCAGGGCCTCCAGCAAGCCTTGCTCGGCCCCAGCATAGTCTCCGTTCGCAAACCGAATAGCGGCCTCCTCCAGTTCAGGATCAGTTGCCATTTGGTCCACGTCCAGCGCAAACAAATTGGACGCCGAGAAACCAACATCCGACGCGGAGTAGCTTTCAACGCCCAGCCCAGCGCGCCCTGTAATAGACGCCGCACCGCGCCGCGCGCCAGGCACCGCACCGCCGCGCATCTGGGACGATAGAGACTCGTCCCCTGGCTGGGCCGTGTTCAGTACGGGTGAACGCGTGGTGGCGAAATGGTCGGACAAAAGTGAAATCGACACCGACGCTTTGACAGAATCCAGCTTTGAAGGGCCCGTCGCTTTGTCCGTGAGAGCCGCCGCGCCCGACAAGGGCTTGGCAGCCTCTTGCTTGCCCTTCCACCACTGCTTGGACATCTGGGCTTCGATTTCGTCAATCTTTTTCAGGGTGACTGCGCGGCCGTCCTGGTCCGATGCCATGCTCGACTGGAAGTACGAGGGCCGCCCCAGCGCAGCCACAGCGGTTGCATCGCGGCTGCGCAATTTGCGCAATTGGTCGAACTCGCGCCGGCGGACAAAGTCGTTTTGCCGCTTGCGCTCGATCATGGCCTTCAAGGCCTGTTTGTCGTAGCCACTTTCTTCATCCTGCGCAGGCTTGTCCAACTCCGACCAGTCCTTGGTCGGGTTGCGCACGAACATCGCCATCTTGGACAGCAATGTGGGGCGATCGTCTTTGGTTGCCATTGGCGCAGGAGTACGGTGGGCCTAGTCGGTGCGTTGCTTGAGAAATCAATCACCAAACATTTTTTGCTTCAACTCACGGCGCTGCTGCGCTTCAAGCGACAGCGTTGCGGTGGGGCGGGCCAACAAGCGGCCAACGCCGATGGGCTCGCCGGTTTCGTCGCAATAGCCGTAGTCGCCGGAGTCAATGCGGCCGATGGATTGTTCGATCTTCTTGAGCAGCTTGCGTTCACGGTCGCGGGTGCGCAACTCAAGTGCGTGTTCTTCTTCGATCGTCGCACGGTCAGCCGGGTCGGGCACCACGGCAGAGTCTTCACGCAAATGCTCGGTTGTCTCGCCAGCGTTGCTCAAGATATCGGTCTTTAGAACAACCAGCTTCAGGCGAAATGCCGCCATCTGCACGTCGTTCATGTATTCCGAGTCGGGCATGGCGATCAGGTCGGCATCCGTCAATTCGGCGACCGGTTTGGTTTTCCAGCTGTTGACCAGTTTTGCATCCTTCTTCATGGTGGCGGGCAAAACGGGGATATAGGCCGGCAGCGTTTCTTCCTGCGAGTAGCTCGCTTTGGCGGCTGTCGAGGCCACGCTTTGTGCGATGGACGGCACGGTCAATTGCGCCAGGCGCGACGACGGGCGACCGGCCTTGGCCGGTGCGGGCGTGGCGACAGGGGCCGTAGCAGCAGGGGCCTGCGTTGATTTGGCCGGGGAGGAATTGACAGACATTGATTTTTTTTCTTTCACGGCCACAGCGGGCGCAGACGAGGCAGCTTTCGCCTTCGCGGCCGGTTTGGCTGGAGCACTCACAGGGGTTGGCGACTTGGCAACAGTCTTGGAGGCCGCTTTCGCAACCGCATTGCCAGCCGGCTGAGCAGCCGACTTGGTTGATTTTACGGGCTTTGTTGCGACGGGCGTTTTGGTTGCGACTTTGGCAACTGCCTTGACTGGCGCTTTTACAACAGACTTGGCGGCAACCTTCGCAGCGGGCTTGGCCGCAGGTTTGGGCGCCGGTTTTGCTACGGGCTTGACGACTGGCTTTGCAGCGGCCTTTTTTGCCGCCGGCGCAACTGCCTTCGGAGCGACTTTGCTGGTGGGCTTGGGGGCTACTTTGGTGGCGGCAGCGGGCTTGGCTGATGCGGCCTTCACCTTGGTGTCTTTACCGGGCTGAGCTTTCACGTCTTGTCTCCTGGCAGATGTCTCCTGTCCACGCTTGGCCGGGGTTTCTTTGGCCGACGCATCTGCCGCCTTGCCCTTTGAAAAACCCATCATTCGCAAAATCGAAACCATTATTTAACTCCCAAGCTGAAAATAGTGCAATGCAAATCCATTGCGAGCGAGGCCCAAGCCCCCTTGTGATCTTACGGGCAACTGGCTCACACCAGCGCCTGCTCTAGACCCTGCAACAAAATGTCTTTGGGTAAATCGATACCGATAAAGACCATTTTGCTGCAACGCGCCTCGTCGTCGCCCCACTGCGGCCCCAAATCACTGCCCATAAGCTGGTGCACGCCTTGGAAAATGACCTTGCGATCGGTGCCCTTCATGTGCAACACACCTTTGTAGCGCAGCATGCGGGGGCCATAGATGTTAACGATAGCCCCCAAGAAGTCTTCTAGTTTGGCCGGGTCAAACGCACGGTCTGACCTGAACACAAAACTTTTGACGTCATCGTCATGGTGATGGTGGTGCCCGTGACCCTCACCATGCTGGTGCGACGGGTGGTCACAGGCCTCGCTCGGCGCATGGTCATGGCCAGCGTGGTCATGCTCGTCGGCTTTTAAGAAGTCGGGGTCGATGTCCAACTTGGCGTTGAGGTTGAAACCGCGCAGGTCAAACACATCACTCAGCGGCACATCGCCAAAATGCACCGCCTTGATGGGCGCGCGCGGGTTCATGTGTTTGAGGCGCTGGATCAACGCGTCCACTTCCGCCTGGGGCACCAAATCTGTTTTGCTAATAAATATTTGGTCGGCAAAACCCACCTGGCGGCGCGCCTCTTGGCGGTCGTTGAGCTGGTTGACCGCGTGTTTGGCATCGACCAGGGTCAAGATGGAGTCCAGCAAATACGACTCGGCCACCTCGTCGTCCATAAAAAACGTCTGCGCCACCGGGCCGGGGTCGGCCAAGCCGGTGGTCTCAATCACCACCCGCTCAAAATCAAGCTCGCCCTTGCGCTTTTTCTCGGCCAAGTCGCGCAGGGTGGCGCGCAGGTCTTCGCGGATGGTGCAGCAGATGCAGCCGTTGCTCATCTGGATGATCTGCTCGTTGGTGTCGCTCACCAGAATGTCGCTGTCGATGTTTTCTTCGCCAAACTCGTTCTCAATGACGGCTATTTTCTGGCCATGGGCTTCGGCCAGCACGCGTTTGAGCAGCGTCGTCTTGCCGGAGCCGAGGAAGCCAGTCAGGATGGTTGCATGTATGAGG
>JBBRSA010000082.1:0-6534 GCA_038245855.1 Burkholderiales bacterium | reverse complement strand
CGTAGTCGCATTGTGACTACAATATAGGCTCATACACTGATCTAAGGAGATCCGCCATGACCACTGCCGATACCTACGTCCGTGCTCGTATCGACTCGGATACCAAAGAGCGCGCAGCCGACGCGCTGGCAGCAATGGGCCTGTCTATTTCGGATGCCATCCGCCTGTTGATGCTGCGTGTCGCAGACGAGCGCCGCTTGCCCTTCGAGGTCAAGGTTCCGAACGCCACCACCCGCAAGGCGATTGCCGAGCTTGAAGCTGGAAAGGGCAAACGCTTTGCCAGCGTCGATGCACTGATGGCGGACTTGCATGCGGACGATTGATCGGTCATCGGCATTCAAGCGCGACTACAAGCGCGAGGCCAAGGGTCAGCACCGGGCAACACTCGACGCCAACCTGATACCCGTTTTAAAGGCGTTGGCGGATGACCAGCCATTGGAGCCAAGACACCGCGATCACGATTTGAGCGGCGAATGGGCAGGCTACCGCGATTGTCACGTCAAGCCCGACTTGGTGCTGATCTACCGCAAGCCTGACGCCGACATCTTGCGACTGGCTAGACTCGGCTCGCACAGCGAGCTTTTCGGGTCATAGGATAGAACTTTATTTTGTCCTCTCTGCGGCCAGTTCAGGCTACGATTGGCGGCATGGATAGGACTTTTCCGTCACGGGTGCCGTGCCGTCCCACGACGAATCAACAACTTCCAGCCGTTTCAGGATAGAACTTTATTTGGCGTCAACAGTTGGCATTGACGCCGTGCTTGATGGCGACGGCGGCAACGGAGGCGCCAGTATGTCCACATTCGCCAACCATTTGGAGCTTGAGCTCAGGGCTGTAGTAGCGCCGCTTGGGGACTTTGGGGCGAGCTTCGCTCGCCATGGTGTGCATGATCTTCATCGTGCACACTATCTCCAGAAGTCAGCCGCTTACGTTTGGGTGGCATATGCAAGCGGTTTTGGTTGTCACGCAATCTGTACTGTGAGGCGCTTGCCAAGTACGTTGGCAGCGGCCTCGAGTTGGTCAAGTTTTGACTTGTGCATAAGGTCAAACAATCGATCAACTTGTGGCATGTGCCATCCCAAACGAAGGGCGAGTTCAGCCTTGTTGATTCCCTGATCGACCATCGCTTGGTACACGCCCAATTTGGCACAATCCAGCGCGCAGGGTCGCACCGTCTTTTGTTCAGCAGTTGGCTGGCGGGCCGCAGGAAGTGGCTGGCGGGCATCAACATAGAAAGACAAGCCAGCTCCCAACGCGTCACTTGCCATACTCAGAGCCTCTTCTTCATCGGAGCCAGACGTAATGGCTTCTGGCACATCGACAAACGTGACGAGCACGGAGTCCTCATCGGGGGTCAAGGTCACGGGATAATCAAACATCAATTTTTCCTTCGCGTCTAAACACGCTGTCTTTTGATCTTGGCTTGCAGTCCTTTGCCAAGCTAGGTATTCCTGTACATGGGGGAGGCAGACTGCTTGCCGTTCAGAAACACCTTTAGCTGCGCCTCTTTACCAGCCGAAAAATGCAACACCCTAACGTGCCAACCATTTTTTAAGCTGCTGGAGTTCATTCATGAATAATAACAGATGTGTTGTTTTTCAAGGGTTGGCGTGGGCCTATCGCATGGGCTTTGGAGTCAGACGATTGCCGCCAATGTCGATTGATTCAAAAACGCCGCAGCAGAGTGCCCGCTAACGACTCGCTTGACAAGCTTCTTATTTGCGCTATCATTTGAGGGCACAAATCTAGCCTTCATGAACAACTATTCAATACGAGACCTTCGCGAACGCACCGGCGAGTTGGTGCGCTCGGCGCAGGCTGGGGAGCTGTCCGTGGTAGCAAGTCACGGCCACCCGGTGTTTATTGCGGTTCCATTTGACGATATGTCACTTGCACATGGTGTCAAGGTGTCTTTGGCTATCAAACTGTTTCGCGATCATGTGATCAGTTTGGGTAAAGCCGCCAAGATGGCGGATCTGACGAAAGTTAAATTTATAGCGGTATTGGGAGCCTATGGGGTTCCAGCCGTTGAATACCCGGTATCCGAATTGGACAATGAACTGGCCTTATTGGCGTCCTGATGGAATTGGTCGTTGCTGACAGCAGCCCGCTCATTGCTCTGGCCTATTCAGGCCATATAGATATTTTGCTCGCGATTGCAAAAAAGGTCGTGATCACTGAAACGGTCTATCAAGAATGCACGGGCAATGGTGATCTGCCCGGCGCGGTTCAGATCGCAGCGGCAGTCACGGATGGCCGGATTACCAAAGTCCCTGATCCTGATATTGGCGAATTCAGATCAATTGACGGTCTGGACATTGGCGAGGCTTTGGCCATTTCACAAGCCAAATTAACGTGTGTTCCTATTTTGATGGACGACGCCATTGGCCGCCAAATAGCCCGAGCCCATGGGATTGCCATCATTGGAAGCTGCGGAATTTTGCTTGCGGCAAAGCAGCGTGGACTCATTGATGCAGTGGGCCCTATTCTTGGTACTTGGAAAAGCGGACTTGGGTATTTCCTTTCGACGGCGCTGGTCAATGAAATTCTGGCGCGGGCCGGAGAACGCCAAGGTCGCGTGCATTAAGCGCAGTAGTTTTTCGCATGCATAGGACTGCGAGGAGGTTGGCAAGCACATCATTCATCCCTCAGCTCTGAACCGATGCGATACCCCATCGCCCGATAGCCACTTTGCCGCTTGTCCCACATCCGCGTCAAAGCCAGATGGCCGGTATCTACGAAGTCGATGATCCGCACATTGGTTTTACTGGCGTGCTCGCGGTGCAGGCGACCGGCATACTGCTGCAGCGTTCCCTTCCACGATACGGGCATCGCTAGAACCAGCGTGTCCAGCGGTGGATGGTCAAAGCCTTCTCCGACCAGTTTTCCTGTCGCCAGCAGCACGCGCGGCGCGTCGGGCGCCAAAGCGTTCAATGCCGTGACCACCGCCGCGCGCTGTTTCTTGGACATTCGGCCGTGCAACACGAACGGCTCCGGGAGCTTCGCCACTATTGCGGCCTGTATCGCATCGAGGTGCTCTGTCCGCTCAGTTAGTACCAGCACTTTACGACCCTGCTGGAAAGCCTCACAAACCTCCTCTGCGATGGCATCGGTGCGGCCCTGGTCGTTGGCAAGATGTCGGAATACGTCCTGGATTCCGGCATCCGTGGGCAAGTCAATTCTTGTAAACCGTGACCGCGGCATGACTTCCAAGTCCTTGGGGGCACCAGCCGGCTGGGTCGCTGTATAGCGAATTGGGCCGCACTGCATAAAGATGATGGGCTGCTGACCATCACGGCGTATGGGTGTGGCGGTTAAGCCAAGCACGTACTTCGCCTTTGTTTTCTTCAGGATGGCATCAAATGACACCGCTCCCACATGGTGGCATTCATCCACAATGACCTGCCCGTAGGTATCCACCAGTGCATTGACCTCGCCTTGACGCGAGACGGACTGCATAACGGCGATGTCAATTATTCCAGTGGGCTTGGCTTTGCCACCACCGATGGTGCCGACAACACCCTTTCCCACGCCCAGAAAAACCTGCAGCCGTTCCTGCCATTGTTTAAGCAATTCCGTACGATGCACCAGAACCAGGGTGTTCACGCCCCGGCGCGCGATCATCGCGGCGGCGGTGACCGTCTTGCCAAAAGCCGTCGGCGCACACAGAATGCCGAAGTCGTGATGCAACATGCCCGAGACCGCAGCCTCTTGATCGCTGCGCAAGGTTCCGACGAAGGCAACTTCAATAGGTTCACCACTGAAACGCGCATCATTCAAATCGCAGGTGATGCCGTTTTCGTGCAACAGGGCTAGCGCCGCATCGAGACAGCCGCGAGGCAATGCAATGTGTTGTGGGAAATTCTCCGCATTGCCAATAATGCGCGGCGTATCCCAAACCGACATCCGCATCGACTGGGCTTTGTAAAACGCGGGGTTCTGAAAGGCTGCCAGTCGGATCAGCCGGTTGGCCAGTGACTGCGGCAACTGTGCTTTTTCGAAATAAATCAAATTGCCCAGCGTCACGGTCAGCGAATTGGGCATGGGTGCCGCCAACTTCGTACTGGCTAAGCGCCCACTTTTCCAAGGGGTGGCAAGGTCCTCTTCGTCGATGAAGGTCACGTCCAGCGGATGGACACTACCAATAGCGCGCAGAATCGTTGGTTCAATATCGTGTGCGGGCATGGCCTCTACTGCTGCCAAGAAGGCCCATTGATCAGGATACGGTCGCAAATCCGTGTTGACGAACACACTGCAACCACTCTCGCGAGGTATTTTCTGCAGAGGAAGAGCAATCAGGTTCCCGAATCCACCTTTGGGCATCGTGTCTTGATTGGGAAACAGCCTGTCATAAGACTCCAGCTTCAATTGCCGTGTGCGCGCGCAGGTATGGCTGATGATTGCAGCTCCCAGCTGCCTAGCATCTCGGGCCGAAATCCGGCTCGCAAAGAACACCCAAGCATGTGCTCCCCGACCGGATCTGGAAATTTCCAATGCGGCGGGCACGCCGAGCTCCTCACAGGAACGCATGAAGGCCTTGGCGTCGTCTTGCCAATCCGCCTCGTCGAAGTCGGCCGCCAGAAAATGGCAGGTGTCGTCTTCCATCAGTGGATATACGCCGACTGTGTGTACGCCAGCCAAATGGTCGTAGATCACCGCGTCAGACAGGGAAATCAACAATCGCTGGCCGCAGTCGCCGCATTTAATACGTGGTTTTTGGCAAACTCCTGGGCGCCACTCGTTGGCACACGCCGGTGAATAGCCTGACTTGCCAGAGTTTTTCCCCTCCCAGCGGATAGGATAAACATCGGTTCGCCCGCGAAATAGTTTGCGAAACAGGGCCACTTTCTCACCCGTGGAAAACCGGGACGGTTCTGGCGTAGGGAGCGTTGAAGGTGGCGAAGATATTGGAGACGGCACAGACGGCGAACGCCACGCGATGCCGTGGGCGTCCAGCAGCGCCGTCAGGCGGGCGTTTTCAGCTTGTAGTGCAAGCAACTGGTCAGACATTTTTGAGGCATGGAAAAATTTTTGCTGTCCTTTCCATTATCGTGACGACTGTCCGCCCATCGCAGTCGGTTTTATACGTGGTTTGCACTGTTCAAGAGGAAGCCATCCACTCGATGGGTTCATCGGGGTTGTCGCTTTATGCACAGAACTTCCGGGGCCTCTAGGCTGGCGGCTCCCCGTCATCGCCCATCAGATCCCGCTGTGCTTCTCCCGCCAGTTCCGCCTCAATGTCGGCAATGCTTGGCAAGCTTTGCTCCAGCATAGGTGGCAGATCACGCAGCAACTGGTATTCAGCCACACCAATGGGCTTATCGATACCCGACAGCGCGTATTCCGCCACCAGGCGGTTTTGCTGCTTGCACAGTAGCAAACCGATGGTGGGTTTGTCGTCCGGTGCTTTGACTTGTGCGTCTACCGCTGCCAGGTAAAAGTTGAGCTGGCCTGCGTGTTCTGGTTTAAACGCAGTGGCTTTCAGCTCCACCACCACGTAACACTTCAAGCGCGTGTGATAGAAAAGCAGATCGATAAAGAACTCATCCCCCGCCACTTCAAGCCGGAATTGCCGACCCACAAACGCAAAGCCTGCGCCCAGCTCCAACAGGAACCGGGTAATGTGGCGAATCAGGCCGCTTTCAATCTCGCGTTCGTGGGCATCGTCACCCAGACCGAGAAAGTCAAAAAGGTAGGGGTCTTTTAGCGTGTCCTGTGCCAGCGCCGAATCGGGAGCAGGTAAACGGACCATGAATCTTGATGTTGATGGACAAGGTGGTGCGCGACCAGCCATGCTGCACCGTCTGCACTGCGTACCATTCCCGCTCAAGAGCATTGTCCAGTTGGGTCAGCAAGGTCACGATGTGGAACCACGGCAATTGGGCAGCAGGCTGCTGCCCAAACAGGCCATCCGGGCAATGCTGGGCAAAAAACCGCATGTACTTCAGGTTGCTGGACGACCAGCCGCGCATGTCAGCAAAGGCATCTTTGAGGTCCAGTGCCAACCTGTCGATGACCTTGGCACCCCAGCCTTCACTTTGCTGCCGCTCCAGAATGTCACGCCCAATGCGGCCATACAGTTGCACCAATTCGGCGTTGACTGCCAGCGCTGCACGTTGCCGAGCCTGGGCAATCTGCGTCTTGAGCTGCGACAGCCATTGGCCGTAGCCATCAGGCAGGGTCATTGGGGATTTACCGGCGGGTGAATTCATGCGGTCCTCTTGGTCAGCCTAGGTCTGGCGGCAGTTTGTTAGGCATCTGAGAATCAATTGGGCCTGCAGCCACCGTCGAATATGCGCGAGAAGCTATTAAAAGTATAGTGGTTGCAGACGATCCGCTCAGGCCATTGCGTCCTCAGCAATGACTACCCACCACGGGCCAAATTATCGAACCGCGTGTATCTCGGTGACCATGCCAGCTTCACAGTTCCCGTTGGGCCATTGCGTTGCTTACCAATGATGATCTCCGCAACGCCGGGCTCTTTGCAGGCATCCTTGGTGTACACCTCGTCGCGGTAGATGAAGATGATGGTG
>JBBRSA010000081.1:0-6899 GCA_038245855.1 Burkholderiales bacterium | reverse complement strand
TCCCCTGCCAAGTCATCCAGTATCGGGCAGTCGGGTCGCCCGTCGCCGTGGCAGCAGTCCAGCAGCGTGCTCAGTGTGCGCTGCATGGCTTGCATCGCGGCAATGCGGGCGTTGAGCTCGTCTACATGCTTTTGCGCAATGCGCTTGACGCTGCTGCTGGCACGCGCGCGGTTTTGCCACAAGCCGACCAGCTCACCAATCTCGGCCATAGAGAAGCCCAGGTCGCGGCAGCGTTTGATGAAGCGCAGCGTATGGACATCCGCTGCGCTGTAGAGGCGGTAGCCGCTGTCGGTACGGGCCACTGAGCCCAAGAGGCCCAGCGATTCATAATGCCGCAGCATCTTGGCCGACACGCCGCTTTTTTTTGCCGCCTCGCCAATGGTGACGGGCTCGGTTGGAGCAACCGCAGGCTTAGGCTGCAACGGTGTAGCCTTCTTCGGCAATCGCGTGGGCTAGCGCTTCGCGGGGCTGGGTGGACTGCACGTCCACCTTGTTCTGGCTGCGATCAATGCTGACCTGGGCTTGTGCGTCCAGTTCGGTGATGGCGCGGGTGACGGCTTTTTCGCAGTGGCCGCAGGTCATTCCGATGACGGTGAAGGTTTGGTTCATGGTGGCTTCCTTTTGATTGAATGCATTGATTGTGAACCTTGCCATGGTGGGAGGGTCAAGTGATGCCGATTGCGTAAATAGATGGGGTGCGACAGTGGCGTAACGGTGGCGCAATTTTTTTATATTGCGCCACGCCCTTGACCTTCCCACCATGGTAAGCCCTACGCTATTCCCATGACTACTGAAAACACATCCCAAACCGCCCTCGACATCGGTATCGGCGGCATGACCTGCGCCTCCTGCGTGATGCGCGTAGAGAAAGCCCTGAAGAAAGTGCCCGGTGTGGAAAGCGCCACCGTCAACCTAGCCACCGAATCGGCCCGCGTACAGGTGAACGACCCGACGTTGGAGGCGCGCTTGCGCCGGGCGGTGCGTGATGCGGGCTATGAGCCGCTGGCCGCCAACGCAGCGATTGATGCGGCAGACGCCGCGCCGTGGGCCGGCTTTATGCCTGTGGGCCTGGGGCTGGCCTTGTCGGCTCCGCTGGCGTTGCCCATGGTGGGCGACCTTTTCAATCAACATTGGATGTTGCCAGCGCTGTGGCAGTTTCTGCTGGCTACGCCGGTGCAGTTCATCTTGGGCGCACGCTTTTACAGGGGCGGCTGGCACGCGCTTCGGGCGCGCGCTGGCAATATGGATTTGCTGGTGGCCATTGGCACCACCGCAGGCTGGGCGCTCTCGGTTTGGCTGTGGCTAAGCCCACTGTGGTTGGGCGCCGCCAACCACGCCGCCCACGGCATGCCAGCGATGCAGCCGCATCTGTATTTTGAAGGCTCTGCCGTGGTGGTGACGCTGGTGCTGCTGGGCAAGTGGCTGGAGGCCCGCGCCAAGCGCCAAACCACCACCGCCATACGCGCCCTGCACGCTCTGCGCCCCGATGTGGCCCACCTGCTGGGCCGCGATGGCGAGGTCGATGTTCCCGTGGCCGAGGTGCTGGTGGGCGACAAGCTGGTCGTCAAACCCGGTGAGCGTTTTCCGGTGGACGGTACGCTTTTGGAGGGCAGTACGCAGGTGGATGAATCCATGCTCACCGGCGAGCCCTTGCCGGTCTTGAAGGAGGCGGACGCCAAACTCACCGGTGGCTCTATCAATGGCGATGGCCGGGTGGTGCTGCAGGTGCGTGCGGTGGGGGTGGATACGGTGCTCTCTAGCATCATCCGCCTGGTGGAAGACGCCCAGGCCGCCAAGGCGCCCATTCAACGCTTGGTGGACCAGGTGAGCGCGGTGTTTGTACCGGTGGTGCTGGGTATTGCGCTGGTCACGTTACTGGGCTGGTACTGGGGGGCGGGTGTGCCGTTTGAAACCGCCGTGATCTACGCCGTGGCGGTGTTGGTGATTGCCTGCCCGTGTGCGCTGGGGCTGGCCACGCCGGTGGCCATCATGGCGGGCACAGGGGTGGCTGCCCAGCACGGCATTTTGATCAAAGACGCGCAGGCGTTGGAGCTGGCGCACAAAGTGGATGTGGTGGCCTTTGACAAGACCGGCACCTTGACCGTGGGCCAACCGCGTTTGAGCGCCTTGGTGCTGGCGAGTGACGCCACCGCTGTGGCCGGTGCTGTGGGTGATCCCGTGGGTGCGACGGCTTCTGGCGAAGACGCGCTGTTAGCCGTTGCCGCCAGCTTGCAAAGTGGCAGCGAACACCCGTTGGCCAGTGCCGTGGTGGCAGCGGCCAAAGACAAGGGCTTAACCATCGCGCTGCCCGATAACGTGCGTAGCGTGGCAGGGCGCGGCACCGAGGGTGAAGTGGGTGGACAGCGTTACCTGATTGGCAGCCTGCGCTGGATGGATGAATTGGGCGTGGCCCTGGGCCCACTGGCCGAGCGCGCGGCCACACTGCAGGCTGAAGGCTTCACGGTGTCGGCCATGGCTGAACGCACCACCAGCGCCAGGCGTGCCGACGGGCCGCCCCTAGGCACGAACGCCCCCTTGGGGGGCAGCGACGACACGCAGTGCGAAGCGTGGGGGCCTTATAATATCTTGCGCGCACTGATGGCCTTTGGGGATGAGCCCAAAGTGGGTGCCAAGGAAGCATTGGCGGCGCTGCGTGCGCGCGGTATCAAGGCCGTGATGATTTCGGGCGACAACCGGGGCGCGGCTGAAGCCATGGCCCGACGTTTGGGGTTACGCCCGGAAGGGGGCGAGGTGATGGCCGAGGTGTTACCGGGTGACAAGGCGGCGCTGGTGGCGGGGCTGAAGGCCGGTGGGCACACGGTTGCGATGGTGGGTGATGGCGTCAATGACGCCCCTGCGCTTGCGGCGGCCGATGTGGGCTTGGCCATGGGCAACGGCACCGATGTGGCCATGCAGGCAGCGGGCATTACGCTGATGCGCGGCGATGTGGCCTTGGTCGCCGCCGCGTTCGATATCTCGCACCGCACGGTGGCCAAAATTCGGCAAAACCTGTTTTGGGCTTTTGCCTACAACGTGGCCGGCATTCCGCTGGCGGCGCTGGGGTACCTGAACCCAGTCGTGGCGGGCGCGGCCATGGCTATGAGCTCGGTCAGTGTGATTAGCAATGCGCTCTTGCTAAAGCGTTGGAAGCCACCGACCGTCTGAGGGCTAGGGTTACTCTGCGGCTGGAAAAAATCGCGCCGTTGCCAGTAGCGCAGGCACACGCCCGGCGCCCCCGTAGAATAGGCGTTATCGGCTATGGTATTGATAGCGGTTGTTAGGTGATCATCGTTGCGCGTTGCGCCGACCGTGAATCTCAGGGTTTTCCCCCTTTCAATCGCCGAAATTCAGGCCGTATTTGCCGTTTGGGTGGGGTTGCAATGTGCTACCCTCAAACGCTTACTGGGGAGCGCCAGCCGGACTCCAACACAACTTCACCAACAAGCGATGCGCGCAGCGCGTCTCAGATTGGACATGGGATGAACGATATGACATTGGACCAAAGAGATCAGCCCCCGTTTCGTGAGAAGCGCAAAGGCGAGTACTTGCCCGGTTACGAGGCTGTCCTGATTCGGGGCGAGCTTAAGCAAAAGATGCGCGATTGGCGCAACGACCGTGGCATGCGCGACACCCACATCGAGCGCTGCCTAATGAGCGCTGTGATGGAGATGGCTCTGGACCCGGCCAATGAAGAGCGCCTGATGGCCCTGCTAGGGCAGGCCATTTTGAAAGACTTCCAGATGATGAGTGCCAATCCCGAAGGCCACCACGTCGAGTCGCGCGGCGCACCGCGCTAAAGCCCAAGGGCCCAAGGCGATCTGTTGTCAGATCGCCTTTTTTTAGTGCAGCCTCATTAGGCCAGCGCCACGTCTTTTTGGGTCAGCCGCTTGGCCAAGCCTTGTGCCAGTCGGTTTACCGTGCCATAGATCGACAATTGCGGGTTGGCACCAATACTGGTGGGGAAGATAGAGCCGTCGTGGACCGACAGGTTCTCGATCTGCCAATGCACCCCGTCTGAGCGCACCACACCCCGTTTTTCATCCCCCGCCATGCCACAGCCACCCATGACGTGCGCGCTGCTGATTTTGGTCAACAGCGGCTTCATGGGCAGGGCCTCTATTGCGGCTTTGGCCTGCGCCCAAGAGGTGTAGCGCTCGGCCATTTCGTGCGCGGGGTAGACCTCTTTGGCCCCGGCGGCGAATTGAATCTCGGCCATTTTTAGCAGCGAGCGGCGCGCGCCGTCCATGATGAAGTCGTTGAGCGTGTAGTCCAGCGTGGGCGAGCCGTCGCTGCGCAATCCGACTTTTCCGCCCACCGACTGGGCGTGGAAGCCGTCGCGCATCAACGCCAACAAGACGTGGGTGTCTGGGAAGGCTTTGTAGACCTCGGCCTGCCGTTGACCAAAGCCTGGCGTGACGGTCGCAAAAATGACAGGGTGGAGGGGTGGCACTTCGAGCTTGTAGCCAATCGGGCCGTCAATCGCCTGCGTCTTGAGGAAGTGGTCCGAGTAGACCGACTGGGGTGCGCCGTGCCAGGCTTCAACTCTTTGGGGCATTACTGCTAAGGACAGGGTGACTGGGTGCAAAAAGGTACGGGTGCCCAACAAGCCGTGGGGGTCGGGCGCGTGGGAGCGCAGCAGCACCGCTGGCGAATTGATGGCGCCGCCCGCCAAAACATAGTGTTTTGCTACTATTTTTGTAGCTGACTGCGCAGGTTCTACGAGGGCTGTGTTGGGTTTTACGGCTATACATTCGAGGCTGCTGATGCGCCCGCCTTCGAATGCAAAACGTACTGCGCGGGTCTCCACCAGCAGCGTGGCGCCCTTGTCCAGGCTGGCGGGAATGGTAGTGACCAGCATGGACTGCTTGGCATTGGTGGGGCAGCCCAGGCCGCAGGAGCCTAAGCTCCAGCAGCCTTTGACGTTGCGGGGAATGATTTCGGTGGGAAAGCCCAGCTTGTCCGCACCACGGCGCAGCAGGTCGTTGTTTTCGTTGGGCGGTGTCACCCAGGGGCTGATGTTCAGGCGCGTCTCGGCCTGCTGGAAATAAGGCGCTAGGGCGTCGACGTTGTAGTCCGCCAAGCCAAACCGCTCTTGCCAATACTGCAACGTGTCGTGCGGGGTGCGAAAGGAACTGGTCCAGTTGACGGTGGTAGAGCCGCCCACGGTGCGCCCTTGCAAGATGTTGATGCCTTTGTCAGTGGTTTTACGCGCGGCGGATTCTTGGTAGAGCTGGGGGTAGGCTTCCGATTCCTTTTGGTTGAAATCAGAGCTGCTTTTGAGCTGGCCTTCTTCGATGATGACAACATCCAGGCCCGCCTTGGTCAGCAACTCAGCGGTGATGCCGGCACCCGCGCCCGAGCCGATGATGGCCACGTCGCATGTGATTTGTGCGGGCAGTGCGCCATGGCGGCCGCCCAGTACTTTCCAGCCACGTTGCAGGCCTTCGTGGATAGGATCTTTCAAGCTGCTCATAGGGAATTCCAGTTATTGAAGTTGGGGCAAATCAGACGGCTCGAGGGCCGGGATAGGCCAAAATGGACCAGGTTTCAGGGGCGGCGAAATAGGAGCCGCTGACAATGTCGTGTAAGGCGGCGTAGGTTTGTTGGCGCACATCCAGGCTGGACACGCGCATGGCCTGGAGTGCGGCCTGAATTTCTGGCACCGACGCCTTGTCCCAGGCCGTGCCCAGACCTGTTATGCCCAGCCGTCCGGCAGCGGTGGGCAAAATGGTGAGTAATTGCCCCAGCTCGGCCTGGGCGTGCGGTGGCAACCCAGCAATCAGGCCGTCAATGCGGTCTAGCAGGCCGCTCAGAGCCGTTTGCGCAGCGCCCGGCTCCGTGGGTAGGGTGCCGTCCAAAATAGCCCTGCTGATGGCGCTAAAGGTGCTGCGGGCACTCTCTGACATGCGGCCGTTGACTAGGCCCGGCTGTATCAAAGCAATGGTGCCACCCGCGATGGCCAGCACCACGGCAGAGGCTACGCCGAGTTTGAGGAGTGATCGTCTTTGCATAGTCGGTTGGCGCCTTTTGTAGGCGCAGGTTTATTTGGTTAAAAAGTCGAGGTAGGTCGAGGCGAACTTCCCGTACGGTGGCCACATGAACTTGATGGCACTGAACGGTGCTTGGTAAAACACCGGGCGCATTTTGGAGAAGGTGACAAAACCTTCGTAGCCGTGGTAGTGGCCCATGCCGCTGTCGCCCACGCCGCCAAAGGGCAGGTCGTGCTGCGCGGTGTGCAGCAGGCTGTCGTTGACCGTGACACCGCCTGACATCACATGGGTGATGAAGTGGTGGATTTTTTGCTTGTCGTCGCTGAATGGGTAGAGTGCCAGCGGGCGTGGTCCGGCGTTAATGGCGGCAATAGTTTCGTTGACGTCTTTGTAGCCGATGACCGGTAGCACGGGGCCAAAAATTTCGCGGGTGCGCAAGTCACAGTCGGGCGGGGCGTTGAGCACGATGTGCGGTGCGATTTTGCGGGTGACTGGGTCCCACGGTTTGCCGGGAATCAGTGGCACTAGGGTGGCGCCGCGATCTTGGGCTTGCTCCATGGCGCCGACGATGCGCTCAAACGCGCGTTTGTCGATGATGGAACTGTAGTCGGGGCTGCTGATCTTGGGGTAGCGGCCTTTGACAATGGTCTTGGACAACTTCACAAATTCATTGATCTTGGCGTGTGGCACATAGACATGGTCTACCGTGGTGCAGACTTGGCCGGCGTTGAAGCATTTGCTAAACAGCAAACGCTCGGCCGCCAGACGCAGCGGGAAGTCGTCACAGATAACGGCTGGCGATTTGCCGCCCAGCTCTAGGGTGACGGGGCACAGGTTTTGGGCTGCTGCCGCCATCACCGCGCGCCCGGTGACGCCCGAGCCGGTGAAGATGAGGTGGTCGAATTTGAG
>JBBRSA010000080.1:0-6984 GCA_038245855.1 Burkholderiales bacterium | reverse complement strand
GCTGCCACCGCCCTGACCATCACCGGCAACGCCGCCTCCACCTGGAGCACCAGCGCCGGCAACATCACCCTGCAAGCCGGTAGTGGCACCATCTCCCTCGGATCAACCACCAACCTGTCCAGCAGTGGAGCCCTCACCATTACCGGCGGCACCAGCCTGGCCCTGACTAGCACTGGCATTAGTGCGATTAGCCTTGACTCTGGCACGACGGGAGCGATTAACATTGGGACCAGTGCCAACGCTAAGATCGTAACCATTGGCAACGCCACCGGTGCCACCAGCGTCGTCATTAATGCTGGCACCGGCCCAGTTAGTATCGGCAGTAATGCTACTGACCACGCAACCAGCCTCGGCTCAACCACTGGTGTATCTGCCACCACCATTCAGGCTGGCAGCGCTGGCATCTCGCTGAGCGCCGTCAGCACCACCGTCACTGGCAACTTAACTATAGCCGCCAGTAAGTACATCAAACTAACCGGCGATATTACCGCCAACCGCCCAGCCGCTCCAACTGCCGGTATGTTGTTCTATGACACTACAACCAACCAGCTCCTACAGTGGAATGGTACTAAATGGGTAAGTGACCACTCAACCAGTACCAAGATAGTCGCTGCCAGTAACTCTACCCAAGCCGCCAAAGACGCCGCCGACTACGTCGCGACTGGTACCGGCGACCAAGCCACGATAAACACCGCTCTAACTGCCGCATCAGGTGGCCTAGTCTACCTCATGGAAGGTACCTACAACGAAACAGCCGCCATCTCCATCCCAAACAACACAACGCTCGCTGGAGCCGGAGCCGGATCTCTGATTACTATCCCCAATGCCCAGAACGGCACCTACAACATCATTACCAACACCGATACCACGACCGGTACCCACGTTACCATTCGTGACTTACGAATTGACGGTAACAAGGCTAATCAGACCAGTGGAGTCATGAATGGTGTTTACCTGAGCGGCATGGGCAGCGGTGCCGACGTGAACGCAGTTGATGGTGCTAAACTGAGCGGGCTGACCGTACGGAACATATATGGAAGCACCGGCATCTACCTCTTCACTTCCTCCAACAACACGATCACCGGCAACACCGCCCAAGGCAACGCTAGAGGCATCTACCTTGACGGCTCCTCCAACAACACGATCACCGGCAACACCGCCCAAGGCAATACTGGCACCGGCATCTACCTCTTCAGCTCCTCCAACAATACCGTCACCGGCAACACCGCCCAGGGCAACGGTGGCGACGGTATTTCGCTCAACACAGCATCCTCCAACAATACCGTCACCGGCAACACCGCCCAGGGCAATACTACTTACGGCATCTCGATCTTTGGTGCTTCCAACAACAACACAATTGCCGGCAACACTCTCAATGGAAACAACGTTGGCTTCGTATTAAACGGCTCCTCCAACAACTCCGTCACCGGCAACACTGTCCAGGGTAGCCTTAGCGACGGTATCGACTTTACTAACTTCAACAACAACTCCGTCTCCAACAACACTATCCAGGGTAATGGTGGCTGGGGTCTGTATATCGGCAGCTCCAACGCCAATACCATCACCGGCAACAAAATCCACGATAGCAGTGGTGCGACGGATAACGACGGCTTATATTTGAGCGGCTCGTCTAAGAACACCATTGTCGGCAACAATATCACCGATGTAAGTTGCACAACTACCTGTTTTGCCATTAACATTGGGAATGCCACCTCTGTTAATAACTACTTGGCCAATAACAACTTTTCCGGTACCGCGGCTAATGCCGCTTCCATCCGTGATCTCGGCACCGGCACTATTTACGCCAACCAACCCGACGGCTCCGGCAACCTCATCAACAAGAGCCAGGGTGGGGGATTAACCGTTGGCGCCGCCTCGGCCACCGCATCCCTGACCCTCCAGGGCGGCTTGGTTGCCACCGCTCTGCCAGCTCCAACCTTGAGCGCCACCGTGACCAACGTCGGCACCGCCGGCGCCACCACCTACCGCTACCAGATTACGGCTTTGGATGGGATTGGTGAAACCACCGGCTCAACTATTCAACAAACTACCACCGGTAACGTTACGTTATCTGGTACCAACTACAACACCATTACCTGGACGCCAGTTGGCGGGGCAGTCAACTACAAGATATACCGTTGTACCGGTGCAGCTTGTACCCCAGCTTTACTAACCACCGTCGCTGGTAACATTGCCAGCTACAATGACATCGCTGCTGGCGCACCGAGTGGGGCAGTACCAGGAACCAACACCACCGGCGGTGCTACCTTCGCCGGAGCTTTGCAAGGTGCAAGTGCCACTCTCACCGGCACCAACTCCCTGACCGTCGGAACCGCTAGCACGGCTACCGGCCAGATCAAACTGTATAACTCCGGCAACACTGGCTCCATCACGCTGCAGGGTGCCTCTACTACTGGTAACTACACGGTCAGTGTTCCTAATACGATTGCGGCTAACGATACCCTTTGTCTAGTAACATTGGCTAACTGCGGTGGTTCCGGAGTAACGACTGTCGGTGCCCTCGATGGTGGCACGGCCAACGCAACTGGTGCAACCATTACAAGTACGACTATTTACCTGCAGTCGGCCAGCACCAGCTTCGCCGGTCTGGTTAATACCGCCGCCCAAAGCTTCACGGGTGTTAAGACCTTTGCCAGTGATACTAGTTTCACCGGCAACTTAACCATTGCCGCCAGCCAGTATGTCAAGCTAACCGGCGACATCACCGCCAACCGTCCAGCCGCCCCAACTGCTGGCATGGTGTTCTACGACACTACCACCAACCAGCTCATCCAGTGGAATGGCACGAAATGGGTGAGTGACCATTCGACAAGCACCAAGATCGTTGCCGCCAGCAACTCCACCCAAGCCAACAAAGATGCCGCTGACTACATTGCCACCGGCACCGGTGACCAAGCCACGATTAACACGGCTCTAACTGCCGCCTCCGGTGGCCTGGTCTACCTCATGGAAGGTACCTACAACGAAACCGCCGCCATCTCCATCCCCAACAACACCGCCCTAGCTGGAGCCGGCGCCGGATCCCTGATTACCATCCCCAACGCCCAGAACGGCACCTACAACCTGATTACCAACACCGATACCACGACCGGTACCCACGTTACCATTCGTGACTTACGAATTGACGGTAACAAGGCTAATCAGACCAGTGGAGTCATGAACGGTATTTACTTGAACGGTATGGGAAGCGGTAGTGGCAGCACGGCGGTTGACGGAGCCAAGCTGACCAACCTTATCGTGCGCGGTATGTTTGGCGCCACCTCGACAGGTATCTACCTATTTAACTCCTCCAACAATATCATCACCAGCAGCACCTTCCAGACCAATGCTAATGGCATGTACCTCTTGACTACCTCCAACAACAACACAATCGCCAGCAACATCTTCCAGGGCAATGTCGGTGGCATTACCCTACAGAACAATTCAAACAACAACACTATCACTGGCAACACTACCCAGGGCAACGTAAGCTACGGCATCGACTTAATAAATGCCTCCTCTAACAACTTAATCACCGGCAACAAAATCGGCGACAACGGCGGTGTGTCGACCAATAACGGTATTTACTTCAGTAACTCTTCTAACAACACAATTATGAGCAACGACATTACCGACACGAGCTGTAATGGCAGTTGTTACGCCATAAATATCACCGACGTTGGTTCGAAGGGCAACTACCTGGCCGACAACCACCACTCGGGTACAGCAACCAACCCAAGTACCATCAATGACATCGGCATCGGCACCATCTACTCCAACCAGCCAGACGGTAATGGCAACCTCATCAATAAGAGCCAAGGCGGGGGACTCACCGTTGGCGCCTCTAGTGCAACGGCGACTCTGACACTTCAGGGTGGCCTGGTGTCGACTGCACTGCCGGCTCCCGCAGCTCCAACCCTAGCTGTCTTCGGGACTACTGGTGCAATTAGCCGCACCTATGCTGTCTCAGCCCTCGATGGTAGCGGTGAAACTCTTATCTCGACCACCGCCACTTCTGCCACTACTAACACGACTCTGACCGGCACCAACTATGTAGCCATTACCTGGGCTCAGGTTAGCGGTGCTGTTCAGTACATGGTGTACCGTACTACGACCACTGGAACGAACGGCAACACGGCCGGTATGATTGGTACCGTCAGCGGCAACGTCCTGGGTTTTAACGATACTGGCATCGTGGCCTCCGGCAGTACGCCTGTCGCTAATACCACTGGCGGGGGTAAATTCGCTGGAGCCTTGCAAGGTGGGTCATTAGACATTTCCACGGCGGCTGCGCTTTCTGTAGGGGCCATCAACGCAACGAGCATCAATATCGGCAATGTCACTAACAATATCGCTACGACGGTCAACGGTACGTTCTTAGTTAAGCCGACACCGACACACGATTCGGCCACGGCCTTCCAAGTACAGAATGCCGCTGGCAGCCAGGTGTTGTCGGTCGATACCCTGAACCAACGGATCACTTTGGGGGTCGGTAGCTTGGCAAATACTAGTATCACGACCTTGCAGCAATCGGTTGTGACCCCGAGTTTTGCCGCCAAAGTTGACTACGCGACAGGTACGATCCCGTACTTAGTCACTACTGCCGACTTCAACGGCGACGGCAATCCCGATATGGCGGTCACCGATGGCGGTTCTGCCAGGGTCTCGGTCTACATAAACAACGGCAATGGCACCTTCGCCGCCAAGGTTGACTACATTACAAATGCGAACCCATACTCCGTCACCGCCGCCGACTTCAACGGCGACGGCAAGCCTGACCTGGCGGTCACCAGTCAAACTACCAACACTGTCTCCGTCTTCATAAACAACGGTAATGGCACCTTCGCCGCCAAAGTTGACTACACCACGGGCACGACCCCAGTCTCAGTTACCACTGCCGACTTCAACGGCGACGGCAAGCCTGACCTGGCGGTCGCTAATAATACCTCCAACACCATCTCCGTTTTCATCGGCAGCGGCACCGGCACCTTCGCCGCCAAAGTTGACTACACCGCGGGTACGGCCCCAAATTCCATCACCACTGCCGACTTCAACGGCGACGGCAAGCCTGACCTGGCGGTCGCTAATTACACTAACGACTCCGTCTCTGTTTTCATCGGCACCGGCACCGGCACGTTCGCTGCCAAAGTCGACTACACGACGGGCTTGACCGCATTTTCCGTTACCGCCGCCGACTTAAACGGCGACGGCAAGCCCGACCTGGCGGTCTCCAACTACAGCTCCAACACCGTCTCCGTTTTCATCGGCAGCGGCACCGGCACCTTCGCCGCCAAGGTGGACTACACCACGGGCGCGGGCCCATACGGTGTTACCGCCGCCGACTTCAACGGTGACGGCAAGCCTGATCTGGCGGTCGCCAATAACACTGCCAACACCGTCTCGGTCCTCATGAATACGATTGGTAGGATCCGCACACCGGTCACCACGACCACGGCTATGCCGGCCAAACTGCAGGTCCTGGCCGATGCGACCCAAGGAGGCATCGTAGTCCAGGCGGCGGCCGGGCAAACGGGCAACCTATTCATGGCCCAAAGCAGCACCGGCAATTACCTGGTCGGCATATCGGCGACCGGTCAACTCAGCGTCGGCGGCCCGCCCGCCCAGTATTGGCGTAATCTCGTGGTGCCCGGGGCGCCTAGCTTTGCTACCAAGGTAGACAACACCACGGGCACAAACCCACAATTTGTTACCACCGGTGACTTTAACGGCGACGGCAAAACTGATTTGGTGGCCACTAACTCGACTTCCAACACTATCTCTGTCTACATCGGCACCGGCACCGGCACCTTCGCCGCCAAAGTCGACTACACCGCGGGTACGACCCCAGTCCTCATCACCACCGGTGACTTTAACGGCGACGGCAAGCTTGACCTGGCGGTCACAAATGGTGGTGCCAGCACCGTCTCCATCTTCATTGGCAACGGTAATGGTACTTTCGTCGCCAAAGTCGATTACGCGACAGGCACGGGCCCACAATCTCTTACCAGCGGTGACTTCAACGGCGACGGTAAGCTCGATTTGGCGGTCGCCAACTACACTGCCAACACCGTCTCCATCTTCATCGGCACCGGCACCGGCACCTTCGCCGCCAAAGTCGACTACACGTCGGGTACGGGCCCACAATCCGTCACCGCCGCCGACTTTAACGGCGACGGCAAAATCGACCTGGCTGTCCCTAACTGGACTGCCAACACCGTCTCCATCTTCATTGGCAGCGGCACCGGCACCTTCGCCGCCAAGGTGGACTACACCGCGGCTGCGGGCCCACAATCCGTCACCGCCGCCGACTTTAACGGCGACGGTAAAATTGACCTAGCGGTTGCCAACTACACCGCCAACACCGTCTCCATCTTCATTGGCAGCGGCACCGGCACCTTCGCCGCCAAGGTTGACTACACGACGGGTACGACCCCGATCCTCGTTACTGCCGCCGACCTTAACGGCGACGGCAAGCCCGACCTGGCTGTCGCCAACTACGCTTCCGCCACTGTCTCCGTCTTTATCGGCACCGGCACCGGTACCTTCGCCGCCAAAGTCGACTTCACGACGGGCACGAACCCAGACTCCGTCACCGCTGGCGACTTCAACGGCGACGGCAAAATTGACTTGGCCACCTCCAACTGGACCTCCAACACGGTCTCGGTCCTTATAAACGCTACCGTCATGGGCACAGCCGCCGAAAACTCCTACGGTCAGTTATCCGTTACCACCGCTGCCGCCGGCAACGGCGGCCTATTCATCCAGGGCGTCGTCGGTCAAACCGCCCGTCTGCTCGCCATTCAGGACGGCAGCGGCAACAGCTTGCTCAGCGTCGACCCAACGGGCAACCTGAAAGCCAAGGGTACTATCACCGGCGGTGTTAGCGCGCCGGACTACGCCGAGAACATTACAGCTAGCGACCGGTCAATTGGGGCCGCTGACGTCGTGGCGCTCGATCCACTGCACCCCGGAGCGGTTGTGAAG
>JBBRSA010000079.1:0-7106 GCA_038245855.1 Burkholderiales bacterium | reverse complement strand
GTTGCCAGGTGCCAGCTCACCCGGCGCGGCGTGGTACCGCACGCTGGGCAGCAGCGGCAGGGCGTCTACTGCGCCGGGCGACACCAGTTGCGGGATGGCAAACAGTTTGATGGCATCGCCGCCAGCGGCGCGGCCTTTGGGGGAAGCGTGCGCGGCATAGGCCACCACCGTGTGGGTGGTGCCCAGGTCAATACCAACGCTGTAGCGCGGTGTCGCCAAGGCCTGAGTTTTAACCGTTGTCGCGCACATCCAGCTCTAGCTTCCAGCGTGCTTGCGTGGCAGTAGACACGGCGGTCAACTCCAGCGTGCCGGTGTCGGTGGCAACCGCTTGCAGCGTGACTTGTACCACCTCGCCAGCGGTGCGGCCCTCCAGTGGCAGGGTGGCGCGAATTTCGCCCAGCTCTTGCAACTCGTCTGCAGGCCAAAAGTCCAGCAAGGTGCCCACAGCGTCTTGGCGGCGCACCGAGGAGCCAAAGAAGCGAAACTGCACCGGCTCGCCCACCACCAAACCAAGTTGCAGCGTGGGCAAATCCACCACCACACCTTCTTCCATGCCAAACGGTGCCACACACAGGGCCTGAATGGGCGGCTCTGCGCCGGGGATGGCGGGCATGGACGACTCGATAGCCACGTAGTAGGCCCGCGCCGTGCCACCGCGAATGCGCACACCTTGGCCCCGGCGCACATAGCCGTAGTAGGCGGCGCCCCGCGCTACGGCCAAGTCCATGTCGGCGCCCAGCAGCATGCGCGCGGGCTCTGCGCCCTCGGTGGCCAGCCAAGTGTTCAGGGTGGCCAAAGTACGCTGGGCCAATAGGTCGGACTTGAACACGCCACCGTTGAATAGCACCGCGGTGGGGTGCAAAAAGGTGGCGTCTGCATCAACGCGCCCAGTGAAGCCTTCTAGTTCTGCGGTCGCGCCGGATTGACGCCCCAGCAGGGCGGCTAGGTGGCGGGTGACACCGGCGTCTTGCGCATAGGGCAGGCCGAGTTGGGTCAAACCGCCACGGGTCCGGCTGACGGGGCGCGCTGCGGCGTCCACCTGCGGGAAAAATCCGTCCAAGAGGGTGGCTTTAACCTCCGCTTGGGTAAGCTCAGTGCGCAGCGTTCCGCCAATGAGTTTGGAGCCCCGGCTGGGCACCACAATCGGTACGCTCTCGGGGGCCGCTGTGCTGAGCAAGGCTTCTTTGGCGCTTCGGCAGGCGTAACCCAGGGCGCGCATTTGCCAGGGGTCTAGCGTCTTACCACCCTCGGCCAATTTGCGTGCAAGACCGTGGGCCAGGGCCAGGTCCATGTTGTCGCCGCCTAGCAAAATGTGTTCGCCCACGGCCACGCGGTGCAACTCTAAATTGCCTTCTCGCTCCAACACGGCAATGAGCGAGAAATCGCTGGTGCCACCGCCCACGTCCACCACCAAAATGATGTCGCCCGGCGTAACCACTTTGCGCCACAGCGCTGCGCTGCTCTGTATCCAGCTGTACAGCGCGGCTTGGGGTTCTTCTAGCAGGGTGAGCGGGCCAAAACCGGCGGCGCGGGCGGCTTCTACCGTCAATTCGCGCGCGGCAGGGTCAAACGACGCGGGGATGGTGACGGTGACGTCTTGCTCGGCAAAAGGTGCGTCGGGGTGGGCATGGTCCCACGCCTGGCGCAAATGGGCCAGGTAGCGGGTGGATGCTTCGAGTGGTGACACACGCGCCACCTCGGGCGGTGCGTCGCTGGGCAGAATGGCCGCGTGTCGGTCTACGCCGGCGTGGCACAGCCAGCTTTTAGCGCTGGACACCAGGCGAATGGGGGTCTGCGCGCCGCGCGTGCGGGCCATCTCTCCCACCGCAAAATCTTGCGTGGCTGACCAGGGCAGGGCCAGGTCGCCGGGGGCCAACTCATCGGCATGAGGCAGGTACAAAAACGAGGGCAACAGCGGCAGACTCTCCACGCTGCCGGGTGCGCTGAGCTGAGCAATGTCCAGCACGCCATGCTGGGTGGCTTCGCCCTCGCTGGCGCCCACGTCCACATAGGCCAGCGAGCAGTGGGTGGTGCCCAGATCGATGCCGATGCAGTAACGCGGCGTGCTCACAACTCTACCTCGGCCTGCGCCAGCACCTGCACGTCATGCCCAGCGGACAACTGCGGCATGCGCACGTCAGTAGCGCGCCAACCGCGGTGGTTCAGGTTGCCTTTATACGGCGCGCTGCCCACCACGTTGCCGGTGAGGCGTATGGCGCGGGCGTCAAAACCAGCTTCTAGTTGAACGCGGCTGCCTTCAGGCTCGGTGCGCAGCGGGCTAATGCTGAAGTGTTCATCCAACACCTTGCGGCAACCGGCATGCACCACCCGCGCGGCGGCGCCAATGTCGGCGTCGGAATAGGCGCGCACGTCTTCTTGGGTGAAGTCGATCAGGCGCGCCTCGCGCTGCAGCAGACCCAGCAACTGCAGGGCGGCGTCATGCGACGGGGCTTGAGTGGGGACTGGTATAGGCGAAGGCGTAGGCGGAGAAGCCTGCGGCGCTGGGGTAGATGCGGGCGGCGCGTTCAGGGCCATCACGCGGTTGGCGTACTCGGGGTTGAGCAGGGTGCTGATGAATGCACCCCAAGCGATGGACAGGCGACGGCCAAGTGGCAGCCGGTCGGCGTAGGGCGGGTAAGGGGGCTTGTTCATGCTGTTCTCCAAAGGGGTGGCGGCGCGGGTCGCGCATAAGCGGCGCAGGTTAACGGGCTGCTCGGTAGGCAGCCGTGTCTGCGTGTGTATTCGGTGCCCAAACGGGGCTAAGAACCATTTTCGCGCCATAAGGGGCGCATTTCGCGTGAGGGCTGCGTCTGGTTTAGGCGGGGTTCACTATCGGCCGGCAAAAAAAGTAGCCAAATTGGCCTCTAGCCCTCATGGAATGTGCGCAAGCAGCTATTGTTTTGGTAGCAAATGGTGTCCCAAGTCCCATGTGTGGCAGGGCCTCCTGCTAGTCGCACCACAGCGGTTCCCCCTTAAGCGCTGGCGACCAGTGCCGCATTCAAGGCCGCCGCATCCGGCACTTGCAACACGGTGTTGTGGTGCTCGGTCAGTGGCCCGCCGCCGGGCAACACGTCGCCGGTGTCGTCGTAGCCAATGGCCTTGAGCTTCCAGATGGCACCAATACGCTTGAGGTTGCCAACGTGTTCGCCCGATGGTGTGTGCACGGTGTAGACGTTGGCGTTGAGGGGGGCCAGGGTGAGCGGCCCGAGCGAACTGAATTGCCCTGGTGGCCCCAATGGTGTTGCGCTGTACACGCTTTAGCCCTTGGCCACCGGCCTTGCCGGGTCACTGCACCACTCGCTCCAACTGCCGGCAAACAAGGCGGTGCGGCCTAGGCCGGCAATCTCCATAGCCAAGATATTAGGCACGGCGCTCACGCCGCTGCCGCAGTGGTGCACCACCGTGGCCGGGTCGCGTTGGCCGAGCAGGGCTTCAAACTCGGCCCGCAGGGTGGCGGCGGGTTTGAAGCGGGCGTCCGTCTCCATGTTCAAGGCAAACGGCCGGTTCAGTGCACCGGGGATGTGGCCCGCCACTGGGTCTAGCGGTTCAACCTCACCCAAGAACCGGGGTGCGCCGCGTGCGTCTAACAGGGTTTGCGTGCTGCGACCCAAGCGCGATGCTACGGTTTCGATAGTGGTCAACGCAGTAAGTGCGAGGGCTAGCGCATAGTTTGATGCTGAAGTGGCCCGCTGCGCGCCGCTTTCTACGGCTGCGCCCGCCGCCTGCCAGGCTTGCAGTCCGCCGTCGAGCACGGCGACGTTTTCGTGCCCCGCCCACTTGAGCATCCACCACAGGCGCCCGCAGTAGAGGGAACCTTGGCGGTCATAAACCACGGCCTGCATGGTGTTGTCAAAGCCGACTGAACCCAGCCAGGCGGCAAACGCCTCGCGCGAGGGCAGGGGGTGGCGCCCGCCGGATGCGGCGCCGGTTACGGCGGGGTCGCCCTTTGCGCTGAGGGCGGTGTCCAGGTGGGCGTACACCGCGCCGGGGATGTGCGCCTGGGCAAACAGGGCCTCGCCTGCTGCTGGTTCGGCCAGGTCAAAGCTGCAGTCAAACACACTGCACGGCTGTCCACTGGCAAGCAGGCTTTGCAATTGGAGGGCAGATATTAGGGTTTGAAAGTTCGGGCTGGGCATGGTGGGCAACACAAATGGAGGTGGGGTGATTATGATCAGCGTATTCTCGTCGCGGGGTGGACCACAGCGTGGGGCCTTGCGGCAATGCCTTTATTACTAAGCCATCAACTGCGAAAGACTACCCATGCGTTTAATCTACACCGTTTTGTTGTCTGTGATCGCCGCACAACTCGCAGGGTGCGCCGCGCACCACAAGCCGGCGCCGCGCCCGCCCATCAAGATAGTGGGCGTGGTCTCGCTGCTGCCTGACGAGTTGTCGTACCAAAAATATGGCGTGACCGTTTTTAACAATGAGACAGTCACCCGCCCGGTGGGTGATGCGTTCAATGCCGCAGCCCGTGCGGGTGCCGAAAGCGCGATCAAAATTGGCGACCGCACGGTTGTGCAAGAAAGCGTAGACGCGCCAAAAATGGCCCGCGACATGAACAACTTCCCCGGCACGTTGGACAACAAGTTTGACCAGATCAGCGACGACTTGCAGACCATGATCGCAAAAGACAAGCTTGACGCGGTGGTGGTGGTGGTAGAAACCTTTGACCGCCCCAACGGCGTCAACGGCGTGCGGGTGGTGGTGCGGGCGGGAATGGGCACCATCAACAAGGTCGAGGTCATGCCCCACATTGCCGTGTTTGCGGTTGACAAAAACCTCAAGCGACTGGGTTTTCAAGAGGTCAGAGCTTCGTACCCAATAGACCGCCCCGAAGGCCAGCAATGGACCTACACGCTGGCTGACAATTTGGACAGCGCCACCCTGGAAAAAGTGAACAAGCTGATGGAAGTTGCACTGCAAAGCGCCGTGGACCAGGCTGTGGGTTCAGTGAGTTTCTAAGTGGGTGCTTAGGTTTTTCTGACTAGCAAGCCCAACGCCGCTGCCCTCAACCTCGTCGCGTGGGCGCAGCGTCTGGAACATGCCAAAGACCCGCTCGACCTGGTCTTCTGGTATGCCGGGGCCGTCATCGGCCACATCAAATTCCAGTTGCTTGCCATGGGGCTTGACGGTAACGGCAATCACGCCAGTGGGTTGGTCATGTTGTTTGATCGCGTTGTTGATCAGGTTTCTGAACACCAGCTCCAGCGGGAGCCTTGCCGTTAGCACCTCAGGAAATTCCCCCTCTAGCCGCAATTTAAATTGCGCGTGGTTGTGGCACAGGTCAAAGGTATCGGTCACAAGGGCCTTGGTGTCAACCTTTTTGGGGTGCCCCTCCACGCGGCCTGCACGGGCGTAGGAAAGCAGCCCATCGAGCAAATTTTCCATCCGGTGGATGCGTGTTCGCATTAGTCGCAAATGTTCTGTGGCACGCGCATCCACCGCGTCACCCAGGTCTTCTGTGATCCACGTCGCCAATTGGTCAATACCGCGCAGGGGCGATTTGAGGTCGTGCGACGCGATACACGCAAATTTGTCTAGCTCTTTGTTTCGCTGGGCCAATTCTTCGGTGTAGGCTTTTCGCTCGGTGATGTCTTGGAACGCGCCGACCAGTCGCACCGCAACGCCGTTTTCGAATTCCACCTCGCCCTGGGCGCGCACCCACATTGGCTCGGCGCGGGCGCTGATAAAGGGCAGTTCTAGATCCCAGCTGTTGCCCGTGGCGATGGCGTCTTCAACCGCCTTTTGGATGATGGGGCGCGCCTCTGGGGCATAGAACAGGACCGCTTGTTCCACTGTTGGTTGGTAGCCCGGCTCCACGGCATGGATACGGCATGGGCTGGTATGGTGCTGGCTTTTTTTATAGTCCCCCGCAGCCAATGTACCCGGCTTATTGCCCGCTTGCATCAGTATCGGCACCAGCAATAGGTGGCAGACTGTCGCCGCTATCGGCGTGTCGTCAAAATTGCCACAGTTCGAAAAAAGGCTGCGCAATGCGCCCGGGGTAAAGCCCTCAGTGCCGCTCGGCCGGTGCGCCGGGCAGCACACGGGCACGCAAAATGGTGGCCAAAACGCCACTGGCCAATATCACCGCAATGCCGGCCCAGCCCATGAGTGGCAGCTTGTCGTCAAACAACAGCACGCTGTAGAGGGACGCAAACACAATGCCGCTGTATTGCATGCTGGCCACTACCAGGGTTGCGCCCTGGCTGTAGGCGCGTGTCATGCACCACTGGCCCAAGGATGCCAACACGCCAATGGGTATGAGCCAGGCCGCAGCCTGCCAGCGTACCTCGGTCCAGGGCGTGAGACCAGTAAACAGCGCACCCACTACACCCACCAGCGCCGCACCAATCGAGAAGTAAAACACGATGCGTTCTTCGGGCTCGCCGGCCTTGCCCAGGGCCGTTACCTGCAAATAGGCCAGTGCGGCGCCCATGCCCGAAAGCAGGCCGACCACACCGGCAAACAACTGGTTGTGGTCAATGGTGGGGCGCAGGGTCAAAATTACGCCCGCAAAACCCAGCAACACGGTGCCCAAAAGCCGCCCCTGGTGGGGTAGGCCGCCGTAGAGCAGGGCGCCTCCCACGATAAACGCTGCCACCCACACACCGCTCATGTAGTTCAGCGTCATGGCGGTGGCCAGCGGCAGGTGGGCAATGGCGTAAAACCAGGCGCCCATGGACAGCACTCCAATGATGCTGCGCCACAGGTGCATCATGGGCACGGGTGTGCGCAAGGGGATGCCGCGTGCCCGCACCACCAAGCCCATGAAGACGATGCTGACCACGCCGCGGTAGAACACCAGTTCCATGGTGCCAAAGCTGCTAGAAGCAAACTTGATGCCCAGAGCCATGGACGCAAAGAAAAACGAGGCCAGAACCATCCACAGGGCTTGCATACCGCTACCACGCTCCAATGTATATAAAAACGGTCTCTAGCCCTCGTCGGTATTGCGCAAGCAGCTATTAAAAGCGTAGCACTTTGCGCTGCGCCGGGCAGCGCCAGACACGCCTAGCTCTCTAGGTCCAGTTGGCGGCGGTACCAGGCGTGGAAGTGCTGCATGCCGTCTTCCATGGGGCTTTGGTAGGGGCCGACTTCGT
>JBBRSA010000078.1:0-7109 GCA_038245855.1 Burkholderiales bacterium | reverse complement strand
CTGCGAAAACTACATACGCTGGAGTAAGGGCTACCGCGTTAGCGGTTTCGTCCCTTGGGGTTGGCAGCGCCATCGGGCAAGACCCGCGCAATAATACGGTCGCCCAAGGCTTGCTCTTAAGCTGCAAAATGCTGAGCTTTACTGAACTTATCGCCTGCAAGCCGAGAGCGCAGCTCCTTAGCCGCCGCACTCGCCATGGGCTTGCGCCGCCAGCGCGCGCAGCCACTGCGGTGCCGGGCCAGGCGTATTGCTGGAAAAAGCACGAAACTCCGCGCTGGTGCATGCCCGGGCTACGGTGGTCAGCATGTTGAGGGATGTCGGTACACCGCCATCATCACCCAACAGGTGTGGCATATAGATTGTGAAACCACCTTCACGCACCCATCGAGCAAATCGGGCAACCTGCGGGCTGATACCAGGTATCTCCGTCACTACGATGACGGCTGGGCCTGTTCCACTGACGTAGACGCGCATTGCTTTACCTTGCACGGTCACCGTTCGCGCATCTAAATGCGTCGAGCACATCGCGCTCACCAATTGATCAAATTATATTATTTAGCAACTACTGGTTGAGGGTTTCGAGGCGTGATGTTTCGAGGCGTGATAGTCAGCTTTTGCAGACAGCAGACAGCATCTTCCGGCATACTGTTCATATGAGCACTAAGTTCCCAAAAGCTGAGCTACGCAACACGCAGCCAAAAATGCGCGAGCGGAAAATATGGCTTTTTTCAGCCTCTTTATGGAATGAGAAATCCCTAAAAACCTTTGCCTTCATTATGTGGGTGTTTGCACTTGGTATTTTCGTTGTGCCTGCGAGCTCGTTGTATGCACAAACTCCATTCCAAATAGGGGTCAGCCCGTTTCCGCCGTATGTGACTGTCCTCGAGGACGAGAAGATTTCCGGCATCGCGACCGACATTGTGATGGAAGCATTGAACACCGTAAATATTTCCAAATATGAAATCAAGGAATATCCGTGGGCAAGAGCGCTACTCTTGTTGAATCGGGGGCAAATTCAGGCGCTGTACACGATCGGAAAAACACCCGAACGAGAAGCGACATTTTATTATCCCGATGAACCGCTTTTCTATACGAAGTGGGTATTTTTCATCCGAAAAGCTGATAAGGGTACATTGAAATTCAACTCGCTTGATGACTTAAAGGGAAGAAATATTGCAGTGATCAGAGGGTATAAGTACACCCCAGCATTCTGGGAATTTCTCAATAAAGAAAAAAAATACGAGGAACTTAGCCATGAGGAGCAAAGCTTCCTGATGCTGATGGCAGGCCGGGTGGATTACGTCATTACTGAATATGCAGCGGGGATCACAGTTGCAAAGCAACTTGGCATGGAAGACCAAATAGCCGCATTGATGGACCATCCGCTTGAAGAAATTCCTGTGTACATCGCTTTCAATAAGAAAAGTGTAACGAAGGAGTTCGTTGACAAGTTTTCGAAGGCGCTAAAAGAAATAAAAGCCCAAAAAGTGCATATGGAAATCTTTGACAAAACCATTAAAAAGTAAGGTTGCCCGGAGGGCGTTTGGACGGGTAGGACTTCACGCCAGCTCCTGGCCGAAGGATCGAAAACCGGCACGGCCGGTGACGTCTACGGAGATCCTCCGCTGATATGGGTCAAATCGGCGTTCAGATGATCGTTGATAGGGCGGTACGAGTGATTCAAGACGCTACTAGGATGGGATGCACTCCGGGTCATGAGGTCAATGAATAAATCCGATTTTCAGCAACGTTAAAACTGCAACGCATGCCAGTTTGAACGTCCGCTTCCCCCTTCGTTCTACGACCGGTGTGGACCGTAGCGGCCAGCCAATTCCCGCAACATTGCAGAAGTTGCTACAGCCTCATTCACGTTGTATACAATCGGTCACCGGGCCCAAGCAATTGGGACCCGGTTTTTTTATGGCCGGGTCCGATCCAAGCGCCCTTTGTTAAAACTTTGCGGGACAGGTCTTCAGCTCTGTCCCCAACTGATTAATTCGATAGGAGCTTGGGCCATGGAAATTTTTGACTACGACAACATCCTTCTGCTTCCCCGCAAATGCCGCGTGCAGAGCCGCTCGGAGTGCGATGCCGGTATTGAGCTGGGCGGACGCAAGTTCCGCATTCCCGTAGTGCCCGCCAACATGAAAACGGTGGTGAGCGAAGACATCTGCATCTGGCTGGCGCAAAACGGCTACTTTTATGTGATGCACCGCTTTGACTTTGACAACGTGCAGTTTGTCAAAGACATGAAGGCCAAGGGTCTGTATGCGTCCATCTCACTGGGTGTCAAAAAACCCGACTACGCGGCGGTAGACCAGATGGTGGCATTGGGCTTGGCGCCTGACTACATCACCATCGACATCGCGCATGGCCACGCCGACAGCGTGCGCGACATGATCATCTACTTGAAGGAAAAGCTGTCCAGCAGCTTCATCATTGCCGGTAACGTGGCCACGCCCGAAGCGGTGATTGATTTAGAAAACTGGGGGGCGGATGCCACCAAAGTGGGTATTGGCCCTGGCAAGGTCTGCATCACCAAACTCAAAACCGGCTTTGGCACCGGGGGCTGGCAATTGAGCGCGCTCAAGTGGTGTGCCCGCGTAGCGACCAAGCCCATCATTGCCGACGGCGGTATCCGCGAGCATGGCGACATTGCCAAGAGCATCCGCTTTGGGGCCACCATGGTGATGATCGGCTCCATGCTGGCAGGCCATGAAGAGAGCCCCGGCCAAACGGTGGAAGTGGACGGCAAGCTGTACAAAGAGTACTACGGCTCGGCCAGCGACTTCAACAAGGGTGAATACAAGCACGTAGAAGGCAAACGCATTTTGGAGCCGATCAAGGGCAAGCTCTCAGAAACCATGGTGGAGATGGAGCAAGACATTCAAAGCTCGATCAGCTACTCGGGCGGCAAGAAACTAATGGACATCCGCAAGGTGAACTACGTCACCCTCGGAGGGGACAACGCAGGAGAGCACTTGCTGATGTAGGACGGTCTTAGTTCGCAGCCAACTTTTCCACCGCCGCTGCGCGCTCAGCCGGGTCGGGGTGCGACGACATCAGCGCCGCACTGCTAGCACCGGTCTGCTGGGCCAGCTTCAGCAACGCGCTGGATGCCGCTTTGGTGGGGGATTTGGCGGCCTTCAAAAAGGCCACAGCGTAAGCATCAGCCTCTGACTCCTGGCTGCGCGAGTGGGCGGCGTTGATGGCTTTCTCCAATATGGATTTCAACTGATCACCGGCCAACTCCATAACGGCCGCGCCGTTTACATTACTCTCTGCCAGCGCAGCTGCACCTTTAACAAATGCTGACGAGCGGTACGCAGCCTTAATGGCTGCCGCACTGTGGCCCAATTTAACGTGGCCAATTTCGTGACCCAGGACAAAGCGCAATTCGTCGTCGGTCATCAGGTCCATCAAACCTGAATAGACCCGCACCGTGCCATTGGACAGCGCAAAGGCGTTGACTGTGTCCGACTGGTAGACCTTGTAATTGAGCTGCATGCCGTCGTAACTTTCCCACCGGCGGGTAAGCTTGGCCAGGCGCTTGGCGTAGACGCTGGCATCGGGTGCCACCTGGTTTTCGGCATCAGACTGCTTGGTGAAGTTGGTCGCCATGAGATTGACGTCGTCGTCGGTAACGCTGGCCGACTTATAGATAAGGCCCAATAAAGTGTGAACTTTATTGGGCCTTATCTATAATGGACACATCAAAGCGCTGTTTGCGATCAAGGAGTCATCCACCCTGCCCCGCAGCGGCTTTTTGAGCTGGTTTACCGCTGTACTCAAACCCGACGCGGCGCGTGCGAGCGGGGGCGTTAGCGCAGCCAACCGGGTCAGCACCGCAACGATTGGCATTCGCGGACTGGCCGACGACGGCGCGCTGGGGGCAAAATCCCATTCAGAAGAACTGCAAAAGCTCAAGCGTACTCGGTTTCCCGCTTGGATGCCGAAGACTTTGGGCGCAGCGCCCAGTTGGAGCCGAACAACGTGGCCTACATCGATTGATCCCCAGTCAACGAAATCACTATTCCAATGAACTTCAAACATGTGAACACTGTGTTGGCAGTCGGCTTGTGCGTGCTGACCGTAGCCCTGACGGCAGTACGACCAGCGGCTGCAGGTGGCACCGACATATGGGAATCGCGCGAGATTGAAATGGGCGACGAGTTGGCTGTCTCGCTTCTGGGGGGCGCGAAGCTTCTAAACAACGACGCCGCGCAGGAGTATGTGAACCAAGTGGGGCGCTGGCTGACGCTGGGCACCGAACGGGTCGACCTGCCGTGGCAGTTTGGCATCATGAACCGCACAGAGATAGGCGCTTACCCGCTGCCGGGCGGCAAGGTGTTGATTACGCTGGGCATGCTCAAACAGTTAAAAACCGAGTCTGAGTTAGCAGCGGTACTGGCCCATGAAATTGCCCATGTCGTCAAGCGCCACCAGCTGCAGAGCCTCAGCAGCGACACCACACAGACCAACCTGGGCGCCATTACCGTCGCGTTGCCCCCGGCGTTGGAATTTGAAGCCGACCGTATGGCCGTGGTGATCTTGGCGCGCGCGGGGTATGACCCAGCGGCTTACCTTAGCGTGCTGCGCAGGTTGCGAAGCAACCACTCCAACGACGCCGGCTTAGCCATGCTCAATACGGTACACCCACCGTTTGGCGAACGTATTACCCAGTTGCAGCCTATCGTACAGCGGCTGAGCACGTCGATCACGCCAAGCCCAGCTGAACCCCAGCGGGCACGCTTTACAGCGGCCATTGGTTCCATACGGGCACCGACTCGGCAATAAAACGGCGGCAAGGTGCTTTACATCTTGCTGTCGTGCATGGCACCACCGCTCAGGTCCACCATGTCGCGTGTGATTTCTGAGAACTTGAGCACCTTACCCCCGTTCTTGGCAGCAAAAGTTTTGGCGTCTTCCTCGCGCGAAAAACTGGCAATAGTCGGGCCCATAGAGCCACGGAGCTTGCTGCCTAGCACGTAGGTACCGGTGCGCGCATCAAACCAATTGCCCGGAAGCTTTGCCCAGTCGGCCTTGCCCATATCCTGCACCAGAACCGCCCGAATAGGCTTGATTTGCTCGGGCTTGAGCAAGGTGTTGAACATCTCAATCGTGTCGCAATAAAACGCGGGCTTTGCATCACCCTTGAAGTGAATTTGCGCTTTGGGGCCTGGGTAATCAGCTAACAGCATGCCGTCTAGGTCACACGTGGTCGCAGAGTCAATGTCAACTGCCGCAACCGGCGTGTCAGCACGTTCGCCACATGCACACAAGGCTGTAGCAGCACAGAGGGTGGCAAAAATAACGCGAAATCGCATAGGTCTCATGGACGAAATCTCCAGGTGGCTAAGGTTAAGGGAACAACTATCCACGCCAGCATCGCAGCACCCATGAGCCACGGATTGGCCAAGGCAGGCGGAACAATGCTGGTCAGGCCATACAGAGTGCGCATTTGGTCGAGTGAAAAGAGGTTCAAAATTCGGAAAATGTCGGTCGGATTGAGTAACAACACATACGCCAAAGCGGCCCCGCCAAACTCGCCCCCACTGGCCACCAACAGGCCCAGCATCAACAGGTCAAACACCAGCACAAAACCAAACCACAACGCAATAGCCAACCCGGACGCGCGGGTGCGCTCACGGGTCAAAACGGACAACAAAACGGCTAAACTCAAAAAGACCAGCCCCAGCAAAACAGAGCTGAGCATGAACCCGCCATAGTGGTAAAGACCCTGCGCGCCAAACTGTCGGAACAACAGCGCCGCGTCTAGGGCAAATCCACCCACGGTAGACAATGTCAGGGCGGCCGCCAGCCCCAAGTATTTGCCAAGCAACAACTCCAGGCGGGTAATGGGTAGAGCGAGCAGCAAGTCCAGCGAGCCGCGCTCCCGCTCGCCCACAATGGCATCAAACCCCAAAAGCAGTGCAATCAAGGGAATCAGGTAAATAACCAGACTCACCAAACTTGCAATGGTGAACTCAATCGAGCGCAAGCCCACCTGCCCCTGCTGTGCTCCACCGAAATACGTGATCACCAACGAAAATACAGCGAACACCAGCGCAACCGCTAACACCCAGCGGTTGCGAATGCGGTCACGAAATTCTTTACCCGCTAAGGTGGCGACTTGTCGCCATTCAATGGCCCACATCAATTAACTCCTCAATCCAAAGAACAAGTCTTCCAGCGAAGGCTCATTAACATGCAGGTCCAAAAGTCCGGCACCCAGCGGCATTAGCACAGCCAGCACAGGCATCTTCATCGGGCGGGGGCAATGGATCACGGTTTCGCCACCTTCGGCGTGCATCGTCACGCCAGCCAAGGGCTGCAATAGTCCCTGCAATTGCATTTGGGCTGCGGTATCCACGCGTACAGCAATTGACAGGGGCAAGTCCATGCGCGCACGTAGCTCACCCACGCTGCCCAAGGCCTGGATCTTTCCGGCCGCCATGATGGCCAAACGGTCCACACGCTCTTGCAAATCGGCCAGAATGTGCGAGGTAATGACGATGGTCACACCCTGCTCTCGCAACCCGCGCAAGTGCGCATAGAAGTCTCGGATGGCCATAGGGTCCAGTCCGTTACTCGGCTCGTCCAAAAACAGAACATCCGGCGTTCCCAGCAAAGCTTGCGCAAAACCCAAACGCTGACGCATACCCTTAGAAAACTCATACACCGAACGCTTACCCACATCGCCAAGGCCCACGCGCTCCAGCAAACCCGGGCAGCTACCCATATCAGCCCCTTTGAGCTTGGCAAAAAATCGCATGGTTTCTAGTGCACTCAGATTGTCGTAGAGCACCAAATTCTCTGGCAGGTAGCCAATTTTTCGGCGCACCGCACGAAAGTCGCGCCCCTGCACCGAAGCCCCTGCAACCCGGATATCTCCCGCTGTGGCCCCAGCCAAGCCCAGCATCATTTTGAACAGCGTGCTCTTGCCGGCGCCATTGTGACCAATCAGGCCAAACAACTCGCCCCGGTGGACCGACAGGTCAACACCATCAACGGCATGCACCTTGCCATAGTATTTACGCACGCCCACCAGGCTGATGGCCACCGATTCAGTGGCTGGACTCGGATTTATCACTCCAGACACTCCAATT
>JBBRSA010000077.1:0-7244 GCA_038245855.1 Burkholderiales bacterium | reverse complement strand
TGGCAATAGCAATAATTGTGCACGGTTTGGGTTTGAAAATAAGCCTTGGCCGCGGCTAGCGTCGTGCCGGTGGTGTGCAGGATCATTAGTTGTGCGCCAGTGGCGCAGTCATAGTAAAAGCCCACGCCCCAACCGGTCGGACCGGCAGGGCATTTATTCCAAGTACCCGACTCGTCAATGTGTTTTTCCTTGTCGATGTATCGCCAAGTGCCATGCGTCCCGTCGATGTCGGGCAGCTGCCCCATCGCCTCGGGAAAGGTCAGGCCGTGAATATCGTAAGTGACGCACGTGCCGGGGTCGGGGCATGTGCAAGTGCGGACAAAGAACGCTGTTTTGCCTTTACTGTTGCAAATGGGCGGGGGCGTCGATATCGCCCGCTGTCGCATGAGTCGACATCTCGTAATACGTAAAGGCATCGCGTTACCAAGCTAATTTTAGCTGTTTTGCCCAGTCCTCAATCCAGTCAAAGTGTGCATTCAGACATGCAGATATGTACAGATTGTAGCCTGACATCGGCATGCGATAATAACGAGCGATTTTGTTACACGTTGCGCGCCGTGCGGGCGTTTCAGCCTGCCATGCCTTGACTGCTGCCGCAACTAGCGTGCGCTGCGCGTGTTGGGCCGGCGTCGGAACTTTGTTAGGCCAGTTTTTGATAAACGAGGTGCGGCGCTGGCCTGCTTTTTGTACGTACGTTACGTCCGCAATGTCGCCAGTGACTGACATAGCTAAAATACTGCTAGCTGCTGTGAGTGGCATTGTCGTCCTCCCTGGTCTTCACATTAGTGTTCAGCGAGCTGGATAGCAGCGCGCCGATACCCTCGCCGTTGAGCAAAGGCGCGGGTGCGTGGCCACCCATCAGTGATGCTGCGAGGACTGCTAGCGCATTATAAATGCGTGCGTGTGGGGGGTCAATAGTCGACATCAAGACAGCGCCCGCGACGAGTGCGGGGCCGTGCGTTACCCAGTACGCCAGAAACATCTGCCAGGCGCTGGCACGGCGGTTGTGAGTGTTTTTTAGGGGTTCGGGGAACAGGACCGGGTGCTCGTTCATGAGTTATGTAGTGTACCATAGACGCCGCCGTCACCGTGGAGGTGGCGGCGGCGCGGGCTTGGCGGGCTTACAGTTGAGTTTATGAAGTCAGGGCGGCGTGGCGCAAGTCTCTGCCCCGCCCCCTTTTGCGCGAGGCGGGAGCCTTGAGCGACGGGCAAGAACAGCGAGTGCGGAGCGAGACGCCCTTAATGTGAGTTATAGCAGGAAGCGGCGGCGGTGTCATGCTGTGGTTGTTCTTGACACCGCCGCCGCTTCCTGCTATGCTTCCTCGGCCGAGCGGCGAGAGAGGCACGCGCGGCGCGCGAAGGGAGGGGGTGGGAGCGCGTGGGCGTGGTGGCGACGTGGCGGGCGGTGCGCTGTGGCGGGGTGCGGCGCGCGGGAATGTTGTAACGTATAGGGACACTATGAGGCGCCCCAATGTGGCGGAACGGCTTGGCTATTTTAAGGGTTTGGCGGGGGTAAAATCGTGGTATTTGTGCGAGAGGCAGATATGGAATTCAAATGTCCGAGTCCAGATGTAGTGAAGGTGCGAAGATGTGGCATGCTCTGTCGTGGTGCATTAGAGCTGTGCCCTAGCGGGGAACAAGTCGAGTACGGCAAGAGCCCCAAGGGGAAGGCGTTAGGTTGAGGCGTTATTGAGTGGGTTGGGTGCTGTTACAAACAGTCGCGCACAGCCGCGGCGGCGGCGGCGCCGCGGCGGTGCGATAGTGCTGATGCAGACTCGATCGTGGGGTCGTGGCGGGGGTGCGGCAGTGACCGCTACGTGGGGGCCGCGCGCTTTTAGGGCAGGCCGGCGCGCCCACGCCGCAAGGGTGGGGGGGATGGCCTGACGGAGCGTGGGCGTGCGCATGAGGGGACTGTCGCCGCGATTGTGTGAACGCAGCGGAGCGGGGCGCGGGTGGGCATGGCTGACCATGCGCCGCCCGCCTTGGGGTGTCGTACGATGCGCCTTTGAGCGGGAGCGGCGCATCAAGCCGACGCCTGCCACATCGCGGGAGCGGACGGGGGGGGAAGGAACGGGAGGCCCGCGCGACGGTATGCGGCGCGGGCCGTTTCGCGCTGCATGGCGTTGTGAGGGCCGGATCGTGGGCGTTAGTGTGGGGCTTGAGTAAACGAGCGGTACGTTGATGTGAGGCGGAGCGGACGAACGGCATTTGTGCAGGGTGCAGCCCAACACGGACATGCGTCGCGGAGCGCGCGTGTCCGTGTTGGGCTGCACGGCCTTAGCGCGCCCCGCCGTGAGGGAGTGGAGCCGGGCGCGCCCCGCCGTGGTGGGCCAAGGGGGGCCCGGCCCACCGCACGGCGGGGCGCGCTTCAGTCACGTGGATGGGGTGTGGCAACGGGCATAGGTAAGGGCGGCAACACGACAGAGCTGTGGCGCGCGGAGGGGATGGTGGCACCGCGTGGCGGGCGGCCGGCGTGGCGGTCAACGCAGGGGGCTAACGGCGTCAGGACGGCGTCGGGGGGGGCCTGGTGGGGCGGGCGTCGGGCGTGGGGGTAACGCGCGCGCTGGCGGGCGCACCAGGGCCCACAGGGGCGGTGGGGTGAGGACGGGCGATGGGACGCTGGGGTGTCGAAGGGCGGGGGATAGCGAGGCGGGGTAGAAAGAAAAGGACTGAGGGGGCTGGATGGCTTTTGACGGACGACGGTAAAAAAAGCTCGTACGCCCTCATGTGAGGGTAAAGGCGGGCGCGTTGGTGTAAAAGACCTAGAGAGATCAAGAGGCAGCGCCCGAAAAAAAGGCGCACGCGCCCCCGAACGAGGAATTTTTGGGAGTTGCTTGCTTTGTCTGTAAGTGTATTGTAGGTTTGCAATTAGGCCAGAACTTGCTGCTGCAAACATTTCGAGTCAGAGGTACTCCCCATTACGATGGTTGCGGCAGCAAATCCTGGTAAATCCTCCTTGGCGGGTGGGACAATCTCAACATTTCTGTCATTGCCGCGTGCGGCAAATTGTGAAATTCGTAGTCTGATAGGGCGAGGGCCCGAAGGCGTCCTCGTGGTTCCATTGCGCTGCGGGTCGTGGTCGTGCGTCCGTTGCGCTGCGAAAAAAACGACGATTTGGTCTCATCGCGTCGAGGAGGCGCGGCCTGAACGATTTGTGACATTCACAAATATAGGGCGGACGCGAGACGAGATTCGTGATGGGCTACAGCATATCGTGCGTGACCTGCGCCGCGCTGGATTTCGTTTCGAGTACTGGGGTGTTGTTGAGTTGCACAAATCACTTTTACCTCACTTGCACTTGTTGCAAAAAGGACGTTTCATCCCGCGCGAATTACTGCGCAAGTGCTGTGAGCAGCAGGGGTGGGGTCATTCAGATATTAGGGCAGTGAAGGATGCGGCGTGGACTGCGCGGTATTGCGGAAAACATCTGTGTCATTCACACGGGCGCAGGTGGCCGGGGCGGCTAATTCGTTACAGCCGAGGATTTTTCAGCACGACGGCAAAGGAATGGGAAGCGTCGCGCAAGCAAAAAGACACAGTGTGGGAAATGCGTCATGGGCGAGCGGACTACTGGGCTGAGAGGCTCCGTAACGAGGGCGAGACTGTAAAAAGTCCTGACTTGGGCGAGGACTGGATCATGGGGGAGGGTATGGTCAATGGTGATGTTCAATGGACTGTTGCGCGCGGTAGCAGCAAGGGGTATTTAGGCAAAGAGTTTCTTGGTACGAAGGATGATGAATCGCTTACAGACGGAGAGTACAGGCGTTTGATAGATAGTCTGTCGCGGGAGGATGATGTATTTTGCGACGAATAGTTGCGGTGATGTGCCCTAGATGCGAGGGTATCGCGGATCGCGTTTTGGCGCTGCCTGGCGAGGCGTGGTACTTCGAGTGTGGGGAGTGTTTGCGGATATTTGAGAAATACGATGTTGACTACGATGAGGTCGATACCGATTCTGGCGAACTGCACGAGTGGCGGCACGTGGACTTAGCGAGGGAGGCATTAGCAGTGAAGGTTTTAGCGTACGTGGCCACGGCAGACGAGTTTGAAATCTGTCCAGGATGCAGCGCGCGGGTGTGGCTACGACCGCTAGGGGAGCACGGTGTGCAGGTGCTCGATGGGGATGGGACGGTGCATGCGCGGCACTGTTGCGGGATGTTTCATCGCGTTTTTGCACTCATGGGTAAGGGCGTCGTTTCGAGCGCTGCCGCGCTCGAGCAGGGCGTTTTGCCTTGGGTTTGATGGTTCATGGTTTTTGATTCGCGCGCTGGCGGTTCGTGTGACGCAAATTCAAACTGCGCGCTGGAGGGGTACAGTATGGAAAACGGCTTGGCGGTATGGCGTGACGTTATGACGCAGGCGGGGTTCGATGGGGAGGCGGTCGCCCTGGTCGTCTGCGGCGGGGCTGACGTGCTGACACGTGACGGGCTGGACGAAGTGTGGGCGACGTGGCATCGTCGACACGAGGCTGCTGACGATCGTCTCGTGTGCGTGGTCGGCGACGATGGAAACGGTGGGCATAATTCAGTCTGCGTGATGGCGGGCGAGGCGGCACATCAAGTGTTGCTGCCCGGCTTTGACGTGACTGTTCGTTCAGTGCGCGCGGCGTTATTTAACTGTAACAGGCGAGGCCTGGACGGTGGGTTGTTGGTGTGGAGTATGTTCAATGAGATGGACAGGGGCCTGGCGCCGCTGACGCTGCGCACGCGGGGGCTGCGCAGTGATGGTATCATTTCGTCGTTGCGGGCCGCGGTTGAAGGGTTGTATCAGCCAGCGTGGGTGGGATAATGAATTCAACCACGCAGGAGTTGTTCGACGAATTGCGTGCCGGCATAGAACGCCTTGAGGCGCGCGAGCGCGAGTTGGCGATCCGGGTCGCTTACTTACGCGAGATAGGCGTGTATGATTGCATGCCCAGGATGGAGCATGAGCGGCGAGGTATCCACGGGGCGGAATATTGCAGGTTAGTGTTCCCTGCGTCGGCCGGCGGTGGCTATCGCGGCCCGGCTGGGATACAGAAGTTGTACGTGGGCAGCGACCCAGGGCGGGTGTTAGACGCGCAGCGCTGGATAGCGCGAACGTTTGAGTGCGAGACACTAGATTGTGAGCTAGAGTCTGTGCGGGGCTGGACGCGCGAGGTGCGGAAGATGCTCCTCGAGATAGTAGGTGTCGCAAAGGGGTTAAAATCGGTGGCTGTGGGGGCAGATCCGGGGGGCAAGGGGTGACAAAAGGCCGTAGGCTAGATTGTCAGCTAGAGCACGTGCGCGGCTGGCAGGCCGCGGGTGCACAAAAAAGCCGGCTACCATTCAACTGGTAGCCGGCTTTTTTGTGCGCCCGCGGCCTTGTCAAGCACGGACGCCCCCGGGAAAAGCGCTACGCGATTGTAGCTGTTACGGCTGCCGAAACGGTTGTTTGTCCGCCATTTTTTGAAACCGCTGCGATCACGTAGTGCCAGGCGCCTGATGCGAGCGGGCCGTCAATGAATTTCCGGTCGCCTTGCTTAACCATGCCGACCAACTCGCTCGGCGCGCCGGTGGGGTCAGCACCCAGCTTGCGGTATAGCATATTTGTCCAGGCGTCGGCACTTACGCTGTCTGTCCAGGTCAGCGTCACGTAGCGTCCACTCACCACCTGCCCCAGTGACGAGGCGTTTGCCGAGGGCGCAGCGTCGCTCGGCGTGGTGGAGTTGGCCGCGTACTTCCCCTCGGAGCGGCGCTTCTGATTGAAGCCCGTGAACGCGTTGAACTGTGAGATGTTGAGCTGCACTGCGCGCGTGTGAAAGGCGCTGTCGATCGCGGTCTTATTTGACTGATAGAGCGCGACGAGGCCCTTCATTGAGACACGCACACCTGTCTGCGCAGGCGATTGTGGGTTGTGTGGGATGACGTGCTGACGTACGTACTGACGACCTCGGTTTGAGCTGAATACGATTGAGCCAGCGACGGTGCCGGACGCCTCCATGGACATCAAGGGACCTTTCACTTTTGCCATTTTGCTACCTCCGTTTGCCGCCGCGCCTAACCTTACTATGCGACTGTTGCGCGCAGCTGTCAAGTGAGTCGATTGATTTGCGCGTCAGGGTTGGTTAAGAGCAGCGTGGTTTTCGCCTGCGGTGTGGGTAAGTATAGTTGCGTGCGGAGGCCGGTGGAAATGGCGCAGGGGTTTCGGGGTCGATTGTGTGAATTGCGACCTTTACGTTCAGTGAGATATAACCCCAGAAAAAAACGCCGTTGGCCATGCGTATATCTAATGTCAGCGGCGGCATAAAAGCAAACAATAAGATGTCTAGGTCCAACGTCGAGGTGTCCGGCGGGTTAAGCATGAGCTCGAGCGATGCGGGGGCTATGAAGAGGCAGCCAGGGGCAATGCCAAGCATATTCCACCGTTGCAGGGTGTAGTCGTATTGAATAACGGCGAACTGAATCCACGATGGCGCGGCGTGGGCTATTATGGTCGTCTCTTGTGCGATTGAAGGTTGCTTTGCCCAGAGGGGCACGCTGACTTTGTCGTATTTTATCATAATTGTCTCGCAAGGCATGACTTGTGTGAGCAGTGCCGGCCGGTGGTGGTTTGCACGGCGTTATTCTAGCGCGAGGCGCACGATAAGGTCCGCGTGCCCAAATTCTGTCAGTTTCCTGAGGCCGCGGGCGTCACGGCCATTCCAGTGACAGCTCGAGTTTTCCGCTACCCGGTTGCCTAGAATGCGAATTGCTACGTGACCGGCGGCGCCGCTGCCAGTGAGTTTGTACAGCAGATCACCGGGCTGGCTGCCCTGGTGGGGATCGACGACGAGGCGAAAGTCGACTGCGAATGCCTGCCCTGTCGCAGCCGCGGTGGGCTCCCAGAACTCGTCGAACTGATCGCCGAACGTTGCCTGAACCACCTGGCGGACCCAACGCTGGCAAAAGTGGGGTTGGGTTTCGAAGTGAGGCGCTGTCACGGCGAGTAGTGCGTTGTGATCGAGTAAAAGGTTGTCGGGGAGACCAGGCGGCTTGTTGCTGCGCGTCCATAACTGTTGTGCCATGTGATGTTTCCTTTTTCAGCCTTAAGGGCAATTCGCGAAATAAAAGTTTTCACTGGTCGAGCCGTCATCGGACTGCCAGTGGCAATAGCAATAATTGTGCACGGTTTGGGTTTGAAAATAAGCCTTGGCCGCGGCTAGCGTCGTGCCGGTGGTGTGCAGGATCATTAGTTGTGCGCCAGTGGCGCAGTCATAGTAAAAGCCCACGCCCCAACCGGTCGGA
>JBBRSA010000076.1:0-7291 GCA_038245855.1 Burkholderiales bacterium | reverse complement strand
TGGTGATGGGCGGGTTGAAATGGGTGCGGCATTTGCGCTGCAACTCATCGAAGGCCACGGGGTTCTCCTGCAGCCCCCACAGCCGATGTTGCGGCGGGTCGCCCGGCTTGGCTTCTTTCGGGTCGCCGATCCCCACCACCAACAGCCCGCCGTCGGTGTTGGCAAAGGCGCAGAGGGTTTCCAGCATCTTGGCCACCTTGCCACCGCCGAGGCGCTTGAAATCCAGCGTCTTCGTTTCGGGGGATTGCAGTAGTGCGGCGATGCGATTTGCGGATTGAGGGGCGGGGAGATCAATCATCAAGTGCCTCGTCAGCTACAGATCGGTACTTGACATCGAAATTCAGAACGAAATCAAGTTGCTCCTCTGAGAGATCGAAACTGCGCGCCAAAGCTATATCCACTCGGTCTATTTGCGGTTTGACGAGGCGAGAATAAAACTCGTCATATTCTACGAGCCCAGTGGTCTTATATTTAATAGCGCGACGTATCGCAGTGCCTCGATACGCCCTCATGAGTTCTTCTGCTGCCAGAAGCAGCTCGCTATTTCCGGATAGGGCTTGGACATCGCAAGGAAAGTCTAATATTAGCTCTCGCCCGCAATGATAGACGTCCGAATAAGACACGAACCAGAGATAGAAGAGTGACGAATTGAGAAGCGCTGTGAACGACTCAAGTTCTGAACGTGTTTGAAGCGCGAAGGGCTTGTAGTCCTCGGATCGTTTCTCCCCGTCGCGCTCACTTCGAAAGAAAGGCAAAAAATCGAATGCCTTAACGTAGTGCGCGACGATGCGGTGCGCAAATGCAACGTACTCATTTGAGGCGACCACGCTATGAGCTACAACAACCCGCCTAAGTCCAATCTCCTTAAGAATTTTCTGCCCAAGATGACTAACTTTTGGTAAAAGTCCGAGACGGATTATTGATGGCTCTACAGGGTCATACTCAATTTGCTGGAAGAGTACAGGTCGAGCCTCTGGGAACCATCGCTGAAATGGTGTGGAATAGATCTTTTCGGTACTTTTTCCACGAACCTGTTGTAGAACAATTGACAGGCGGAACTTTACTCCGTTAAACAGTACGGACGGGTGCGCATCGCCAGAGTAATGAGAAAGCCAAGTTTGAGTACCAAAGCGATTCCAGCAGTCCCTGAGTGGTTGCATTCTTGGGGTGGAGACGCAACTTATGGGGACAATTTGTCCCAAGCGCCCTGCACCGCTTTGTTGGCAAAGAGCAAGAATGCGCTCCAACATTGGCGCATATAGATTTCCACATGCTGCAGTAGAGTAAATACTAGACTGCGGTTCGTAGCCCTCGACTTTGTGAAGCTCAATGTAGGGAGGGTTTCCAATGACAACATCAAAGCCACCATTTGACATCAAAGGGTAAAAATCGACATACCAATGAAACGGCTTGTGCGAGATCTTCCAAGCTTCAAGCTGCTTGCCTTTCGTCGGATCCTTACCGTATGCGCGACACAAATGAAAGTTGAGGATTTCATCCAGTTCAATGAGTTGAACCGTCAATGCGTGCTTGTCCTCGACAGAAACATGCCCTTCACGCTGCACTTGCTGGATCTGAAACTGGTGGTAAGCCTCTTCGACTTCAACCAGTCGAATTCTAATATCTTCCCACGCGTCACTGAACAAGTTTCCCTGCGTCGCCCCTTTGACCGCCGCTTCTGTCTCGTCAGCCGAGGCATAGCCCACCAGCGTATTGCCATGCCGAATATTGAAATCAATGTCCGGCAACGGCTCGATGGTGTCGCCCGGCTCCAACAAAGACACCAGCTTTAGAAACAATCGCAGTTTGGCAATCTCAGTGGCCTGTTCTTCGATGTCAACGCCGTACAGGTTGTGTACGACGATGTGCTTGATGACGGCGTAATCACTGGCACGGTCACCGCGCAGCGCGCCAAAGCGTTCGGTGGTTTCTTGAATATCTTTCCACTTCTCGGCACTTTTATGGTCGCCGGCCTGGTCGGCATCCAACAACAACCCGGCCATGGTGCCCAGTGCGGCGTCATACAGTGGCTTCAAGATATTGAGCGCGGCAAACAGAAAGGCGCCCGAGCCGCAAGTTGGGTCCAGCACACTCAGCGCGGGGCGGAATTTTTCGCCCGACTTGCGCGGCACCCGCCCAGCCAGCACCGCCCAGAATTCACGCAGCAGCGCCACGTCGGTACAGCGTTCGATCACATCTTGCGCAAAGCGGCGGATGTCGAGATTCCAGGTGATCAGGTCGCCAATCTCCCGGATATCACCGGCGGCCAGCTTGGCGCGCAGTTCACGTGTGCGGTCGTGGCGTGCGATGGTTTCGCGCCAGATTTCCGTGGGCAGGGCCCAGGCACCGGGAGTTTTGTCGTTCCAGCGCTTGCGCCGCGCCAACAAATCTGACGCTGCGTTGTCGCGGCCCACCTCAATATCGGCCGGGTAGCCCTGTTCAACACCCTTGAGCATGGCCGGGTAGATGTAGCGGTCAGGCTCGGCCTGCAGCAGCGGCCACACCAGTGCGTCGAACGAACTGGGGTATTTGCTGCGCACCTTGTGCAGCAGCGCCGGGATGATGGTGTTTTTGCCGATGTACTCGGTGATGTCTTCCTTGGTGTAGTACGCCCCCATCTGTTTCTGGTTAACAAACTTCTCGAATATGTAGCCCAACACGTCGGGGTTGATCTCGCGATCATTTCTTAGCGGCCGGTCATCGAGGTGCCATTCCCAGCTGTCGAAGAATGTGAAAAGCTTTTCAAGTGCTACATCGGCGACGTCCAAGGTATCGCCGTAGCGCTGCTCCAGCTCATGCTGCGAGAACAGGCCGCCGTTGAGATAGGGCACCTGGCCAAACTCGGCGGCGATCACGGCTCGGTTGCCGTCGGTACGCTCTTCAGCAAAGCCGCGAAAGAACAGCGGGCACAAGAATTGGCGATAAAAGCTGCGCACAGTTGCATTTGCGCCGTGTGCGGCCAGGCGGTCTTGCAAGTAGCGCTTCTTGCCGTCCAAAAACTGCTTTTCCTGCAAGAACCAGATGAACATCAGCCGGTCGATCAGCACGGCTGCATACCAATGCAAGTCGTCGCTGAGCTTGGGGATACCCTCGATAAACTGCTCAAAGGCGTCGCGCTGTTTCTTGAACTCGCTGTAGAACTTCTTGGTGACCTTGTCGCGCGGCAAGGCGTCGTCCAGCCGCGCAGTCACCCCCAGCACCGTCAGTAGCGCCTCGTCGTCCAGCGTGAATTGCAGCCGGCTCAGCTTTTGTTTGAGCAGTTCGGCCGATTCACCCTGGCGGAAGAAAACCTCGCGGTATTGCACCGGTTTGCCGGGCAATCGTGCCACCCATTGCCATACCTGGGTCTTCTGGTCGGCGTCGGTGAAGACGATCAAATGCTCACGGGCTTCGGCGGTAACTTTGCGCTCGATCTTCTGCCGCGTGGCATAGGCCGGCACGCGGCCCTGGGCATCGGGCCGGCAGTGCAATACCTGCACACCCCGTTTGTGCGCCACCTGTGCCAGTGCAAACACCTCGTCGCCGATGGTGATGCTGTAGGGCTGCTGCTGAGCGGGCCGATCCCAGCCCAGGTCATCAACAAAGAGCTGCGTGAAGCGGAAGTGTTTGACGTGTTCTAGGTTGAGATCGAGCATGGGTTTTCAGGATTTCGATTCAGTTGGGATCAAGCCCATCGAGCACAGCACCCGGGGTTCACGCCATTCGGCGTCGTCTGCGGCAAAAGTCAGCCGACCTTCTTCGCGCAGGGATTTCACGGCCTGGGCCAGTTCTTCATCGTTGACGCCGCTGCGCATCAGCCGGTTGATCAAATCAGCGGCGGTTTCCAGCAAGGGCCGCAAGTAGAGGTCGTCCAGCGCGCGCTCCAACTCGTCGTCCTGGAACAGCGTGCTGTGTTGCGCCATCGCATAGCGCTTGAGCCGCTCGTAAGCGCGCCGGCGCGGGCTGGATGGCCGGCCCAGCCCGCCGCCGACGGACTTGTCCTGCACAACCGCCAATTGCAGGCCCAGCGCCACCAACTCGTGGTGGTTCTCGGCGCGCGGCAGGGCGGGGGTGTCGGCCGTGCATTCAGCTGCCCGCAGCACCGTGAACTGCGATTCAGTCACGGTCTGGCCATCCGGCCCAACCCAGGCCAGATGGTCATTGCCATCGGGGGACTTGACGTAGACCAGGCTGCCGCCCCGCGCGGCCTCTTTGCCCAGAAGCGGCAAACGGGCCTCGTCCAAGGTGAAGGACTTGGCCGAATACACCACGGCGGGTAAAGCCTCGACCGCACGCGCCAGCTCGGGCTGGCCCTCGGTGGCCTGCTTCCACACCTGCCAGGCATAGGACGCGAGATCAACCTCGTCGTCGCTGTCGTCAAACAGGCCTGAGCGCTCGGTGTACAGGTCGCGGATGGTGGCGGCTTGCTCGTCTTCGAAAAACGCCTCGTCGGTGCCCACTACCTCGGCGTTTTCCAGCAGGCGCTGCTGGATTCGCGAGCGCAGCTGGATCAAGCGCTCCACGCCGTCGGATGGCAAAAACGAATAGCAGCGGATTTCTTCGGCCTTTTGGCCAATGCGGTCTACCCGGCCGGCACGCTGTATCAGCCGGATGATGGCCCAGGGCAGATCAAAATTAACCACCGCACTGCAGTCCTGCAGGTTCTGACCTTCGGACAGCACATCGGTACAGATCAGCACGCGCAGCTCGTCAGCCTTGGCCACCGCCTTGTTGTTGGACCGGGGCGAAAACTGGCAGGCCAGCGCGTAGGGGTCGGCGGACGTGCCGGTGGCCACCGCCAACTGGGTGACGCCGGCTTTGCGCAGCTCGCGCCCCAGGTAGCGGGCGGTGTCGGCAAACTGGGTGAAGACCAGCACTTTCTCTTTGGCATGGGTCTTGGCGACCAGTTGGCGCAATTCGGCCAGCTTGCGGTCTAGCGTTGCGTCCCAGGTGCCCTGGCCGGCCAGCAACTCGCTCAATGACTGGGTGTCGCTGGCCAGGTGTTCAGTCAATTGGGGTTTGAACAAGCGTGGGCTGATCCACTTGAAGCGCCGCTTGTAGTCGGTGGCGTACAGGTGGTAGGCCGCCTTGGCGCGGGCCATGGGGTCGGCCAGCTGCTCAGCTTCGGGGAAAGCTTCAACCGCCTCCACCAGGCCATCAAGCAGGTCTTCCTGGTCGCCTTCAACGCCTTCGGCGTCTTCGTCGATGCGGTCGCCATCCAGCAAGGCGGCATCCAGCACACCCACCGGCAGCGCCAGCCCGTTCTCGATGGCGTAGAGGTAGATGCGGTTGCGCAGAATGTGCCGGTCCAGCGACTGCAGGAATGAAAAGCCCGATGACTCCAGCCGCTTGAACAGGTTAGTGCGGCAAAAGCCCATCAGCCGTTTGCCGGCCCGGCCCAGGTTGTCGATGATCTTGCGCTCAGCCGGTGTGGCGTTTTTCTCCGCTACCGGATCAACGTACAGGCCCAGGCCGTAGCGCGGCACGTGCAGAGCGTTGATCTGGTCCACCACGGCGCCGGAATACAGCCGGGCGTAGCGGTCCTGGGCATCGGCCTCGTCCACCGCAAACTTCAATGTCAGCGGTTTGCGCACCGGAAAGTAGTTGCGGCTGCCCTCCTTGCCCGGCAGGTAGCGCCGGCCCTTTTCGTCGGCCTGGGTGTAGTGCTGCACGATGAAGCTGCGGGTGCGGCGCACCATGTACAGCCGGATCAGCTCGCGCCAGTCGTCGAACTCGTTGCTTTTTTCGATTGCCAGGATCGAATTGACCTTGCACTGGTACTTGCGCTCGAACTCGGCCTCGCCAATGCCTTCGCGCCGCATGAAGTGCTCGGGCCGCAGGCCGATATTGGCCTTTTCATCGATGAACAGCCGCAGCTGGCTGGACAGGTCGGTCTTGGTCTTGTTGTACGGCGTGGCCGTGAGCAGGATCACCCGCGCGTCACAGCTTCGGATGTAGTCGGCAATCGCCTTGTAGCGCCGGCCTTCCCGGTTGCGCAGGTTGTGGCTCTCGTCGATCAGCACCAGCCGGTAGCGTTTCAAGTCAGGCAAGCGCTTGGTGACCTGGCTGATCGGCATCACCGTGCCGCGCAGGCCGTACTCGGTTCGGTAGCGCTCCCACATCGGCTCCAGGTTCTTGGGGCAGATGATCAGCGTCTCAAAGCCCAGATCGTCCTCGAACATGCGCGCCAGCGCGGTGGCCATCATCGTTTTGCCCAGGCCCACCACGTCGCCGATCATCACGCCGCCACGGCGGTGCAAGTGGCGGGCGGCAATCTTGACGGCGCTTTTCTGAAACTCGAACAGGTCGGCTTCAAAGCGCGCCGGCAGGCGGAACTGGCTCAGACCGGCTCGCGCCTCGGTGCTCAAGTGGTAAGCGATGTTGAGGTAGATGTGGAAGGGCGGAATAGTCGCCTCGCGCGCCCAGCTGGCCTCAATCAGCTCGGCCAGTTCGACCGAGACATCCAGAGCCCAGCGGTCGGACCAACGGTTATCGAACCATTTGGACAATCGCTGGGTGGCGTGGTGGTCCAGCACATCGACGTTCAGCTCACCTTGCCGGGCCAGGCCTTGCAGCGTGAGGTTGCTGCTGCCGACAAAGCCGGTGATGGGGTTGTTGACATCGTCCCGGAACAGCAAATACAGCTTGGCGTGCAGCGGGTAAGGCAGAAACAGCTTGATGCAGACTTGGCCGGCGCGCAGTTGGCGGGCCAGGGTGCGCAGCGCTGTCTCGTCTTTGCCGGTGGGGATACCCAGGGTGATTTGCTCGCGCAGGTGCGCGGCAAACTGGTTTTTGAGGCGCAGGGCCGTCGCGTTGTCCAGCCCTTCTGCACCTGAACCTGCCCGGTACAAGGCCCGGATTTCGTCGTAGGGCGGGCGTTGCATGCCGACCAGCACGCGGCAGACTTGGCCGTCGGCCACCGACCAAGGCTGCACCAGGTCATCTACTGCCTGCCAGCCGCGCAGATTGAGGTAGCCAACGCAAAAGTCAGCACGCTTCGACACCGCCAGCGTGGCGCGCAGGGCGCCCAGCAGGTCTTGCTCAATATTGTCGAAAATCCTGGACATCTGCCCCCCGTTGTCGGGGGCATTGTGCATTTCAGCGGTGTCGGCTGAAACGCTCCGCCAAGCAACAGCGATACAGCTTTGGCGGGGCGCCAAGGCGCGCGACAGAACTCAGATCGACGTTGGCGTCGGCAGGCCCGCCATCCGGTCGGCCTTGACAAAGAAGCTGCGCGCCAGTGCCACCAGTTGCTTGTCGCTGGGGTGGTCTACCGGCTCGTAGCCCATCAGCCGTGCGGCCACCGCCGGCT
>JBBRSA010000075.1:0-7772 GCA_038245855.1 Burkholderiales bacterium | reverse complement strand
GAAGCGGCCATCGGGGTGGCGGTCTTGAACCTCATGATGGCGCTCGCACGCCCGAACTCCGTGCGTGCTGAAACCGCTACCGCATAGACTCGGGCATCAAGACCAAAGCTCGCCTTTTTGCTGATCCATGCAACAACGCCAAGAATATACGCAACGTCACCTGACACCACGAGGATGGGAAATAGGTCACGAAAAACGGGATAACGGCATAAAGGAGCGCGCTATTCCAGTTGATCGGGTTTTTACTATTACTTGGACTGAAACTTGCAACGGATATGGCCCTATCTCAGGAGGTGCGCACGTGGAATTTGGCTCACCTACTAGCGAAGAAGTGGCCGTGCTAATTGCCAAGTTCGGCGAGGCAGAGAGAGCGCTCTGATCATTTCATTTTGAAACCAACAAAAAGAGCAAGGAAAACACAATGAACAGCGTTATCTACATCGGACACTGTATCCATTCTGGATTGAAGATGGATTACAAGTTTGTACGTGATTTGGACTCGCAATTTCACACGCTACCAAACCTGTACGCAATCTCGGTGACTGCGGTTGATGGTGAACGCAGAGATGTTGTTGCGACTATTCTCGTCAAGACTGACATGGGGCAAACGAAGGAAGAAATCGGCAGGATTTATGGTGATATTGTGAGCTGTATTCCGGAACTTAATGGACTGCCGTTGCAGCAGGTAACGCTTCGCTGCACCAAGACGAGTATCGACGGTGGAGTTGTTCCGAATGAAGATGATCTTGTGGGAATGTTTAGGGACCTCTACACATTGAACTCAACGCATGGGTCGGCATAGTCATTTATTTATCGTGGACGGTGCAATTTGTATCAATCGCGACTCTAGCGGAAAGTGCCGTCAACACCTCGAATGGTCTGGGCGGCAGGTATTTCGACATCAAAGATGCCGGGACACCGAACCGTTTTTAACCGGACTGATTGAAGGAAATAACAATAGCCGTTGATGGATTGTCATTTGCCACTAAACAGCGGAAGTAGCTACTTCATGCTAAAGTAGCACCTACATTGTAAGTAGCTACCTTGTTTATATGAATAAAGCAAAGAACGTTCTATACGACGCGCTCTGGGTGGGACCTTTAGGCGCGGTGATTGTTGAGTTCAAGCGGACCAGCAATGTGCGCGACGTCCGGGATGGCCTCATCGCACTGGCCTACGCCTTAGATAATGAACCCCATGGCAGCCAAGCGCTGTTGCTGCTGGGGAAATCGCGTTTAACCCGCAAACGCTTGCAGGAAGAAGCCAACCGCCTTCGCGCCATCGTTCGCCCCGAATTGGCCCAACGAATTTGGCTTGCAGAAATGGACGAGGAGGGCGCCATACGCGGTGAAATCCCTCAGGATGGTCTGCCACTGCGGGACTATTTGAAAACCATGGCCCGCCAGGAGTTCAACCCAGCCGGGGAGCGGGTCAACCGCGACAGCGTCAAGGCCCATCTGCTCCACCACTGGCTCGGTGGCAATGGTCCCATAACCCAGGCGCAGCTGCGCAGGGACACCCAAGCCAGCGCCCCAACCGTTGCCGCGGCGATGGCCGATTTTGAGCGCCAAGGCCTGCTGCATACGACCCCCACTGGGGTCATGCTCCATGAACCCAGTTGGGAGGCCTGGAGACGGCTGGCTGAGGCGTATGCAGCCAAACGCACAGAGGTCCGGTTTGAAGACCCTAGCGGGATGGCCCGTTCTCCCATGGTCATGCTCCAGCGGCTGCGGGACTTGCAAGCAAATAAAGGTGTCGCGCAATCAGTCTGCGTGAGCGGCGTGATAGGCGCCATGTTCTACGACACGCACTTCGACACCACCGCCCCGCCGCGTCTGGACCTGTGTGTCTATGACGGCGACCTAGACTTTATGAGACGACTCGATGCCGGTTTGACCGTCACCAAGGACCCGAAATCCAAAGCAGTGGTGGTTGTGCATATGGTTCCAAGCAAAATTGTCTTCGGCATCCCCATTCTTTCTGAGCGAGTTGCCCCGGCACTCGACTGTTTGGCCGACATTCTAGAACTGGGATTGATTTCCGAGGCCCGAGACTTCACTCAGGTACTCAACCAAAAGGCCAAGTTGATGTTCGAAGCGAGATCCGCCAATGCAATCAACTGATCTGCTATCACCTACGCAAGTCCTGGAGCAGGTGTCGCGTGCATTGCCCGAAGCTCTGCGTTCCAACGTCATCATCATTGGCAGCCTTGCGGCAGGCTTCCATTTCTTCAGCGGTGATGCGGCCGCCGCGATCCGAACCAAGGATGTTGACTGTCTGCTGTCGCCCCATGCCAAAGCAGTTGCCACAGCCGCACAAGTCACGCAGCAGCTACGAAGTGCCAATTGGACACAACGTCCGGATGCCCAATGGGGAAGACCAGGGGATCCCAGTGTTGCAACGCAAGCGCTACCGATGGTGAGACTGCAACCCCCAACAGGGCACGCGTGGTTTTTGGAGCTGCTTGCCGCCCCCCCGCAGTACACACCCGGCGGCACCGGAAAAACCTTGGAGAGGGTGCCTACCCTGGACGGGGACTTTGCCATTTGCAGCTTCGAATTCCTGGCCCTGGTCGAATGCAAACCATTGGACACCCCCTGCGGGATCAAGATTGCCCGGCCCGCGATGATGGCCTTGGCCAATATGCTGCACCACCCTGTCATCAGCGATGTGCGGATAGCGGGGACTGAATACAAGCGGTCGAATAAAGATTTAGGGCGAGTACTGGCACTTGCCCATCTCACCATCATGCGGGATCGCCAGAACGGGACCGATGAGATGGCCGATTGGCCACAGATCATGAGAGAAGCATTGGATGCCAAGTTTGGCGACCATGCCGTGGCGCTGGCCCAGGCGGCCGGATCGGGTATCAACGCATTGCTCTTGAGCCCTAGCGACTTGAATCAAGCGCTGCGCATTGCCAATACCGGTCTGCTGGCATCCTTGGACATTGATGTTGCCGCATTCACTGCAACCGGTAGAAGACTGCAAGCGGAGGTTTTGCGCGTATTGGCTTCGACCTGAGCTTATAGTGAAGCAGGGAGCGTCGCTTCAATACGCCACCTTGAACGTCGGTGAATCACTAGCGTGCGTTTCACGCCGGTCGTAAATCCGCGTGGTGCGGATATCGGCGTGGCCCAGCCATTCCTGCACCTTCGCAATATCTGCATGGTTTTCCAGGGCGCAGGTCGCGGCCGTGGCGCGCAGCGCGTGCGGCCCCAGGTTGTCGCCACTGACTCCGATCTGCCCCAAGTAGCGCTTGACGACCTCGGAGTACACGCCACCGGGTGTCAGGCCACCATTTGGATCCAAAGTGCTGCGGTTACTGACTGACTTGAACAGTTTGTGACAGGCTTGCTGCCCATGGCCTGCTGCATCCAAGTAAGTGCCCACTAGGGCGAGACTGTCCGGATGGATGGGCAGGTACCGCACCTTGCTGCCTTTGCCCCAGACCCGCATGTGGGGCACCCCGCGGCGCTCCTGTCCAAAGTCCTTGACCTTCAGGCTGGTCAGCTCTTCGCGCCGCAGGCCGTGGTACAGCATCACCGACAGGATGGCCCGGTCGCGTATGCCTTTGAGGGTATCGGGGGGAGGGGCGTCCAGCAGACGGCGGGCCTGTTCGTTGCTCAGGGCTGGTGTTTTGCCTTCCAGACTTTCTACGGCCGGGCGTTTCACGCCCTTAACCGGGTTGTGGGTGACGGCGTTTTGGTTGCACAGGTACTCAAACAAGGACGCCAAAGCGGCCAACTTGCGTCGGATGGTGGCCCCCGACAAAGCCTGATTTTTCAACTCGTTGCGCCAGGCCAGGATGTGGGCGCGGGTGACCTGGCGAAACTCCAAGGGCTGCGTGATGCCGGCAAAACGCATGAAGGAGGAGAGGTCGTTTTGGTAGGCGCGGCGGGTCTGCACGTTGCTGATATTGGCAAACCACATGGTTTCTGCCGGGACGTCAGCCAGGCGCTGGAACTCAGGCGCGCTTAGGGCGCGCGGGGGCAGGGGGGTGAGTTCGGTCATGGGGTGGCCGTGGCGATGGGGGAGGAACAGCGGAAAGGATAGGGTATGGTGCGGAGTCTACTATTGATAAAATATGTTATCAACATTAAAAGGTGCTGAAAAGGGCGGCCAAAGCCACCAGCAAACTTAAACGATTCGGAGACTACCCAACCGACATGAAACCCGAGGCGAAGCCAACCCGAACCCCCTTGCAGCTTTAGCATTTGGTCGATGTGACAGTTTTTTACACGAATCTTACCGACAGGCCTATGTCAGGCAGGGCATGGTCCCGGTTGTTCTTCCTCTGCCTTGAGAGTCATGTATTCCATCCGCCACTGTTTGAGCAGACGGGCTTTGCTGACAGTAAGATCATCTTCGGAGATGGCCATGCATGATTTGAGGGCGATTGCGCTCCACTGTCCAATGTTCTGGTCGTAATGCTTTTCGCTAAAGAGATCAGCTATTTTGGTTGCGAGCGCATCCACCTGGTCGGCGGCGTCCTCTGGATCGTCCCCGCTCGGGTGGACCAGTACGATACTGAGCTCGTAGGGACTGCCATCGCTGTGATCGCGTTTCTGTCCTCTGTCCAGATCGAAGTAGACGGAAGATAGGATGCTTCCCATGGGCTCTATGAGTTTGGCCATTCGCTTGTCGACTTTGGATTGTGAAAGCAGGTTCACGAAATGGTCTGGTAACGCGGTGCGGTTGTAGCGCACAGCCAGCCATGCACGCAGCGCTGACAAGGACTGGCCGTTGATTACGTAGGCGCTGTCGGGTGCAAACGCGGCAAGCGCCTGTTTTTCCACCTGTTCTTTAGCGGTGGCGACAAGCTCTATGACCACTGGTGCACCATTTTTCAGCGCATCAAAGTGCAGTGTGCGTGGCGCTCTAGCCCAGAAGTAATTTCCATCGCCCTTGGGCAGGCATCGCCCGACTATGATTTCGACGTCGGGCTCTATCTGGAGCGCATCATTGACGAGGTCGCAGTCATGACCAATGACAACGACGCAGGTATCTTGCGGTGAATGTGGATGTTGCAGCCCAAGTGTTTGCGCGGCCTCACCGGTGAGGATGCTCCCCTGGCGCCATGGCGTTTGTCGTGTCCAGGTTAGTACCGCCATGCCGATCAGACGTCTTCATTGAGCGCGGGGCTGCCTATGTCCGATATTCCGGGCGATGGGGCTTGCCGATCACCCAGTAGTGCGTCGAGTTTTTCCCGGGCGACAGCTCCACGCCTTTCGATTCTGATAAGCCGTTGTGCTGTGTCCTGGCCATCAGCGCCCTCGCCCATGAGTGCGAGAAAGGTTTTCCCCTGTGCAAGGGTTCGGTCCAGCGACAATGCGGTGGGTTTGTATCCAGCCGCGGCGAATGCGCGTGCGGCCGTAGCCAACTGCACGATCTTGGCCTGGTGCTGCTCTTTTGGCGTTTCGCCATTGATCCAGTTGTACAGGGTTTGACGCGATACGCCGAACACACCCGGAAGGTGGCTCATGGTGCGGCCAAATCCGGTTTGCACTTCTCGCATCAGATCGGTGAAATAGGTTCCGGCGTCCTGTTGGACTGGTTTTTCTATTTTTCGGATGACGAATGGGCTGTAGCCATTGCGCGTCATAACGAAGTGCACGCCCTCTATTCCACCCGTACCGCTGGCACCAAAGCATGGCAATGGGCCACCCTCGGCAACGGTTGCCTGACTGGAGATGACAGGCACAGGCCGATAGTGGGCGTATGGGTTGAAATCACCAACTGGTATGGGAAGTGCGAACATGGCTAATTGTCCCAAACGCTTAGAGCGTATGGGGTGACAGTTGTTTTGAACGCTGCGCTAGTGACTTTTTGGATGGCGGTGAGGTGTTGGCCAACGGTTGTGATCGAAAAATTTTCCCTGCTTTCCACAAATCCGTCGTTGTCCAAGATGGCACTTTCCCCAATGTAGGCAATAAAGCGTTCGGGGATTTTCAGGTTTCCGTGCTGGATGTCCGGTGGGAACGCGATTGCTCCAGTCTGGATGGCGACGCGGCTAAGTAGTTTGATATCGCCGATCTGGTTCAAAGCTTCCGTGAAGGAATGCAGTGATTGTCCGCCCAGGCGCGATTTGAGCCCACGCACCGGCTCAACGAGGTACTGATCAATGGTTTCGCCATTTTTTGGCATGACCCGATCGAGGTAGCGCAGGCCTATGCGTTCGGTGTAGGCCAGTTTGACCGCTTCATCAACAATTGTCAGCCCTTTCAGGAAGCACTCCAGGAATGTCTCGGATTGGGGGTAATTGGTTGTTTGAATGGTGAGGCTCTGGCTATCGAGGAAAAATGTGTGCGTTTTTTCCGCGTTCCCGAGCATGTACTTTTCCACCTGCACCGGGGTCGGGGTTGGCGCCTGGCCGTCCTGTAGGGTGATCTGGATGGAGATGGTTTGCTGGCGATCGAAGTCGGGGTAGCCTGCTTGGCGAAAGCTTTCCTGTATCGATGGCAGGAAATCGGTCAACTTTAAAATGGGGTTGAACCGCACCTGGGCTAGGGTGAGGTACACAGGTGGTGTCTTGAGCGGGGTTCCCATCTTGAGCTTTTCTCCAGTTTTCCGCTGCAGTTTACACTTTGGTTTACAGTTAGGCAAGTTCCATTTTTCGCATTCTCCCCCAATATGGGATAAGCCTGAATATTTCAGGCAGCAGGGTGTTGACGCCGACGTCAGATTGACCCAGAGTACCGACTTTCAGTGACCCAGCACGGTGCCCTCGAAATCATTGCTGGCTGTGGGTTGGTGGGCAGTACGGGTAGGGCAGTCAAGTGTCGGCGCCTGGGTTAAATTCGCGTCGGCATCAACAGGTATAGACCGACAGTACGGCCAACTCACCTTGAACTGACTTCTCCGATCTCGCAAGATCGTGTGCACGTAAACAATCGTGTACACAATGCTCAAAGACTCCGAGATTTCAATACATTCAGGCCGACGCACCCACCGGACCTATACGCCGCAATTCAAAGCCGAACTGGTAGCTGCGTGCCAGCATTCTGGGGCCTCCATCGCGGCATTGGCGGGGCAGCATGGCATGAATGCCAATGTTCTGCACCGCTGGCTCAAAGAACACCAACGCAGTGGATGCCATCAACTGGCTGAACCTGGTAGACGTGCGATCGTTGGCGTACAGCACCAATCCCCAGCATTTATTCCACTGGCGTTATCACCTGAACCCCCGACCCACCCGAGGCAGGAGATCAAGATTGAGCTGCGCAATGGCGCCCTATCGATGGTAGTTACCTGGCCCGTGAGCGCGACTGCCGACCTTGCGATCTGGACCGCAGCCCTTCTCAAATGATCCGCATAGACGCAGCCTGGTTGGCCACGGCCCCACTGGACATGCGCGCCGGAACGGACTCCGCATTGGCGCGGGTGGTCAGTGTCTTTGGTGCGGCGCAGCCGCACCATGCCTACCCAGGCTTTCCAGCCAACGAGTCAACCATGATGGTGGTCAGTCGCCTGAAATTTGGGCAGCCGCTTACCCCACCAAATCGAACGCTCCCGTCATTGCGTGGGCTTAGCCCTCATCTTTGTAAGAGCGGACTAGCGAGCGCGCCCTGTATGGCGATGACAAAGACTGCAACGAATGCAAACTCGGCAATCAGTAATGACATTGCAAGGTAAGTGCTCCACAAACCCCAGTAAGTCAATCGGCCGTTTCGCCCGATAAATCTGCTATGCGCACATTCCAAGGCAGCAACGCCTCAACATCCTCGACCGTCTTGGCCGCAGGCAAATCGCGCAGCACCCGGCGCAGCCAG
>JBBRSA010000074.1:0-7939 GCA_038245855.1 Burkholderiales bacterium | reverse complement strand
GCCCCTGTGCTAGAAGCCGACCCAGCCTGAGACAATACAGCCCATGAAACAAGCAGTCCTGAACCTCGGCCTCACCATCAAGAAAACCCGCAAACGCGAATTTCTGGAACAGATGGAAAAGGTGGTTCCCTGGGCTGCGCTGGTGGAGCTCATTGCCCCGTACTACCCAGAAGGGCGCACCGGGCGGCCACCGTTTTCCTTGCAGACTATGCTGCGCACGCACTTCATGCAGCAGTGGTTCACCCTGTCGGACCCGGCCATGGAAGAGGCCTTCTTTGACACCCCTATGTTTCGAGAGTTTGCGCAGCTGGAAGAATTCAGCCGCTTGCCCGATGAGTCCACCATTCTGCGTTTCCGTCATCGGCTAGAAAAGCACAAGCTCTCGGAGAAAATATTGGCCACGGTGAATGCCTTGCTGATCGAGCGGGGCTTGCTCCTCAAAGCCGGCACGGTGGTCGATGCCACTTTGATCGCAGCGCCCACATCCACCAAGAACAAAGACAAAGCACGCGACCCCGAAATGCACTCCAGTAAAAAGGGCAACCAGTGGTACTTTGGCATGAAGGCCCACATTGGTGCCGATGCAGAGTCAGGGCTGGTGCACACCGTTCGCGGGTCGTCGGGCCACGTCAGCGACATCGCAGAGGCCCACACTTTACTGCACGGCGAAGAAACACTGGCCTTTGGCGATGCGGGCTACCAAGGTGTTGAGAGGCGTCCTGATGCAAATAAGGATGTCACTTGGCATGTTGCCATGCGCCCAGGTAAGCGCCGTGCACTGAACCTGGACAACGAAGCCGACGCCATCCGCAATCAGATTGAGAAAATCAAGGCGGGTGTGCGGGCCAAGGTGGAGCATCCGTTTCGGGTTATCAAGCGCCAGTTTGGATTTGTCAAAGTGCGCTACCGGGGTTTGAAGAAGAACACGGCACAGCTCAATACACTGTTTGCACTATCGAACCTGTGGATGGTTCGGGGCAAATTGATGGGAGCTGAGGCATGAGTGCGCCTGCAAACAGGGTAATGTCCCTGAAAGCCGGGCAAATCGACCCGATGTGCCTTGCAATAGTACGCATTTCGACCATGGCTGCCGTGAAATTGCGCCACTTTAAAATTACAGCGCCGCTACTCGATGCGGTGGTGAGTTAATCAGACCATCCCTAGCGCACAGCGCAAAAGATTGAACGGGAATATAAGCAATGCAAGGCATCCGCCCTGCGTGAAAAGACGTAGGGCGAGCCGTGGCGACGTTTATTCGAGACAAAAAAGGGGCAAATCGATGGCAGAAGTTCGCTGTAGCGCATGTCCTCTAAGGGCGTTACCGCTTTTTTCCGGCAGCAGCGCCGAGGATGTGCAACTGGTGCAGTCGTTGAAACGTCGCGAAATCCACCTGCGTGCGGGGGAGACCCTCATCCATGAAGGAGAGGTCGACACCTTGCTGTATACGCTCTACAGTGGCTGGGCCTACCGGTTCAGGACGCTGAGCGATGGGCGCCGACAAATTTTGAGCATCCTACTGGCTGGCTCGTTTATTGGCGTGCAACAAAGAATGCTCGACGTAGCGGGCTATGGTGTGGTCACTTTGACTGACGCCACCTTCTGTGTTTTCGACAAAAACGCATTGTGGGAAATGCATCGACAGTCGCCGTCGATGGGGTTTGACATCACCTGGCTCACAGCCGTCGAAGAATCTCTCATCGACAACAACTTATTGTCCGTCGGACGGCGCAGTGCCGAAGAGCGGCTGGCAACCTTGTTGATACTGGTTTTCAAAAGGGCCGCCGCGCTGCAGGCCGATGGCGGTGCAGCAGGTGTCCCGTTCCCGCTGACACAACAGCATTTGGCAGATGGATTGGGCCTGTCGCTCGTTCACACCCACAAGACACTTCGCAGGCTAGAGACACGTGGCTTGCACCGCATTGACAACGGACGCCTGTACATTGGCGATATCAAGGCACTCGGGCGGTTCGCAGAACTCTACGCCGACGCAAGTTCAAAGCCACGCCCACTGGTCTAGACTGCGGTGACATGCACCCAATACCTCCAACCCTGTGGAACGCAATCGCCAAAGGCCAGCCCCTAAGCAAACCGTGGTCGATCGTGTTCAACATGGCGCCAGAACAGTTGCAGCTGGGACTGGAAGAGCTGGTCATCCAGCCCATCCGCGCAACGGGTGCGGACGAGCCCACACTGCAGGCCTACTGCCGGGTGGCGCCGCTGCTGGTAGAGCACGCCGCCATCAACGCCTACGTGGCCCAACAGCAGGACGCCAGCCTGAGGTCCGCGTTGCCCGAGATCACTTGCGTGGGAGACGCGGTGATGTTGGCGTCCGCCGAGTACCAATTGACGCCACCGCAGCAAGCCAAATTGAAAAAGCTATTGATCAACGCCCTCAAGGGCTAAAGCACCTACCACCCAAACTTACTATTACTTTGATAGCTGCTTGCGCAGATTCCGCGAGGGCCACAGGCCAATTTGGCATAAAAATTATGGGCTGCGCGCCACAGTCACACTACCGCAGTGACTGTTGAGACCAAAAGCGTTAGGCTCAACGCGATGGAAAACACCTTGCCCGGATCGCCCCAAGTACTTCGCCCATGGGGTCGGCCTAGTGCAGCGATGCAGCACGGGTTTTCCGCCCATTGTGTACGCTGGTTTTTCCTGATCTCGGTGTTATGGCTGTCGGCATGTGCATCCCTGCCCGACCACGTCGACAGGCCCGTCTCTAGCGCCCTGGCCAACCCCGCGCAAACGCGCCTGGGCAGCGTGATCGCGGACCGTGCAAAAAAGGCGGGCACAAAAAACGACTCGGGTTTTGCGCTGGTGGGCAGTGCCGAGCTGGCGTTTACCAGCCGCATGACCCTCATCAAAGCCGCCCAAAAGACCCTGGACATTCAGTACTACGCCATCTTTGCTGACAAAACCACCGATCGCCTGTTTGACGCACTGCGCGAGGCCGCCGCTCGGGGTGTGCGCATTCGCATCCTGCTGGACGACTTCAATACCTCCGGCAAAAACGCCCAGGTGCTCAAGCTGGCGTTTGAAAAGAACATGGAGCTGCGCCTGTTTAACCCACTCCCGGGTGGCCGCAGTTCCCTGGCCTTGCGCATCCTCACCAATCTGTTCGACGTTGACCGGATACAGCGGCGTATGCACAACAAGATGCTTGTGGCTGACAACGCCCTGGCCATTACCGGAGGTCGTAACCTCGGTGAAACCTACTTCGGGCAGAGCCCAGGCACCAACTTTGTGGATATTGACGTGCTTGCAGCGGGGCGCATCGTGCGTGACCTGTCGCGCAGTTTTGACCAGTACTGGAACAACCCGTTGGCCTATCCGGTGCAGTCGCTGATGACAGCCAAGGAAATAGAAGCCCTCAAACCCGCACCCGCAAGTGGCCAACCGGGTGAGCCGTTTGACCCCGCCAATGCCAACAGTGCCGTCGGTATTGCCGCCGCCGAATCCCTGCTGCCCATGCCCGTGACTGCAGCGCCAACCGGAACCGACAGCACAACGTCCACCGCCAACACGATTGCACCGCCGCCAAATTCAACCGACCTGCGCCTGCTGAAATGGACCTGGGCGCCGTCCACCCTGCTGGTGGACAAACCCGGCAAGATCGCCGCCGACGCCGACAGCACAGAAGCCGCTGAAGACACCACCGTCGACGGCCTGCTGCAACTGATGTCACAGGCCAAAACCGGCCTGCTGATCGTGTCACCTTACTTTGTGCCGGGTGAACGCACGATGGGCCAGTTCGCCGACCTGCGCAAACGCGGCGTGCGCGTGCAGGTGCTAACCAATTCACTGGCGTCCACCGACGCGCCCGCCGCACATGTCGGTTACGCCCGCTACCGCAAGGCGCTGCTGAAGATGGGCGTCGAGCTGTATGAAATGCGCGCCGAACAAGAAGGCACGTTCCGCAGTTTTGGCTCTGCAGCAATTTCGTCTGGTTCGCTCGGCGGCTCTACCGGTGGTAGCGGCGGCAGGGGCAACTCGCGCGCCAGCCTGCACTCTAAGGTGGTTGTGGTAGACGACCGGCTGCTGGTGGTGGGCTCCATGAACCTTGATTTGCGCTCACAGCTGCAAAACAGCGAGGTCGCCGTCGCCATTCGCAGCCGTGCCATTTCAGCCGAAGCCAGTCGGCTGATCGAGCCGACCTTGGCAACTGGTGCCTATAAGGTTGAACTCGACGGCGACCAGTTGGTATGGCGTGCGCCGCAAGGCTCCAACCTGAAAGACAGCACCAGCGAGCCCGACACCAGTGCCATGCTGCGGCTGGTGCTCAAACTGCTCGGACCTTTTGCACCTGAAGTGATGCTGTAAATGCTATCAATATAATAGCTTCTTACGCATATTCCACGAGGGCCAGAGGCCAATTTAGCATACATTTTTAATGTGTAAGGCATTGTTACCAGCGTCATCCCAATGCATGGGCGAGCGTTATTGGGTGGTAAGCCGCTACGTCTAGCGGTACGGGAGCAATCCCCCATTTACACCATGCAAGTTACTCACATTGAATCAGGTTCTACTGTAAAAACTCCACGCGCCAAGGCCCGCACCCGCAGCTTGGCATCCATCGTATTACTGGCTGGCAGCATGCTGGCACTCGCCCCACAGGTCCACGCCAACGAGCTGGAGTCCATCTTGGGCGGTGGCGTAGGGGCGGCGGCTGGCACCATTCTGGGCCAGTCTGTGGGCGGGCGCAACGGTGCCGTGATTGGCGGCGCAGTCGGTGGCGCGGCCGGTGCCGCCGTAACAACCCGTGGCCGTGGGCAGAACGGCGCCATTATTGGCGGTGCCGTGGGCGGCGCTGCCGGTGCGGCAGTAGGTCAGTCCGTAGGCGGCCGTAATGGTGCGGTGATTGGCGCAGGCGTGGGTGGTGCAGCAGGCACCACCATTGGCCGCAACGCGGGCCGCGACAACGGCTACCAGCACGCCGACTACCGCCCCGATCAAGGTTACCGAGAGCGCGGCGGCTATGACCGGGGTGACTACCGCCGAGGTTACGAGCGTAATAACTGGCGCGACGAACGCGAGTGGCACCATGACCACGGCCACCACTACGGGCACGACAGACACCATGAGCACCGTGGTCACGAACACGACCGTGACGACGACCACGACGACTAGACTCAAACCAACGGCATCTCGCCGCCCAGGGCCTCGATCAGATCCGGAATCAGGCCCTGCAGCTCACCCGTGGCAATCACAGCATCGCTGTCAAAGTTGTCGGCTTTTCCGTCACCCGGTGCAGCGTTGTTGCCTTCAAAAACGCCTTCCAAAAAGGTGATTTTCTTGAGCTGCAGCGCCTCGGTCAACACAAAAGACACGCGGTCGTTCCACGTCATGGCCAAGCGGGTTGGCATTTTGCCCATAGCGATGTGCTGGCTGACCTCATCGGTGTCCAGCGCGTGGCGGGTGTAGCGCACCACGGCTTTGGATTCATCGGGGGCTTTGAGCTCACACTCCCGGTCCACTGTGAAATCGGGCGGCGACTCTTTGGTAGACAGCCAGGTAGCCATGGCTGCAGCCGGTGACACCTGGGTGTTAATCAGGCTCACCGCCAGCCCGTCTACCGCCTTGATAAGCCAGGTCATCACCTCGTCAGCCTTGGCTTGACTGCCCGCATCGGTAATCAAAAATCCCGCTGCAGGGTCTACCCACACTTGCACGCTGGATTGCTTGCTAAACGCCATGGGCAGCAGGGCCACACGCGCGTCTTCGCTAAGTTCCTTTTTCTCTTTTTTGCCCGGTTTGCGGCCGGTAGTGGCCTCGATATGGGCCAACTGCTCTTGCACTTTGCGCTTGACCACAGAGCCGGGCACTACTTTGACCTCCATCATCAGTTTGAGCAGCCACTGGCCACCGATAACCTCGACTAGCGGGCCGTGGGCAATGCCGCGCGGCTCGACCCAACCCACCGCTTTTTCTTGCGAGGCGCCACACTCTACATAGCGGGCCGTATCCAGCGCGGCTTCAACCGGCGCTACTTCTGTTGGCCAGGCAGAGCCCAGGCGGTACATCATCACGTTTTTGAACACACAGAACCTTTATGTCGTCTAGAAAATTACTGAAGGCTCTTATTGTGCAACGCTACAAGCTACCAAATGAAACCCAACTTTACAAAGCCTTATCCCCGCGCAATGGGCGCGATACACGGGGCGCGCACACTAGAACCCAAGCCGATCACATTCCCGTGACAGGTCATGCAAAGGAAACACCATGAAACCGCTTTTTAAATCACTCTTGGTAGCCGGCTTGATCGCAACCGCCGGATTCGCCTCGTACGCCCAAACCACCAGCACTGCAGCGCCGAGCCAGCCCACCATGCAAAAGGCGGGGTCTGGCGAATGGGCCGGGCACAGGGGAGGAATGAGTCCAGAAAAAATGAAGGCCAGGATGGCCAAACACCTCGACGCCCTCAAAGCCAAGCTCAAAATAACCACCACCCAAGAAGGTGCGTGGACCAGCTTCACCGCAGCCATGCAGCCACCCGTTCACATGGAGCACCAGCGCCCTGACCAGGCCGAAATGGAAAAGCTAACAACACCAGAGCGTATCGACAAAATGCGCAGCCTGCGCAGCCAACACATGACCGAGATGCAAGCGGCCATGGACAAGCGTGATGACGCCATCAAAACCTTTTATGCCGCTCTGACTCCCGAACAACAAAAGGTATTTGATACCGAGCATGCGCGCATGGGCGAACACCACGGCGACAAGCACCGCATGCATGGCGACCAGGACGCAGGCAAGTCTGTTAAAAAATAATCGGCCGCTGTTTTTCTGCTTGCAGGTACAAGAAGTGTCCACACTGCCCATTTGCCTGCTCTGGCAATGGGCAGTTTGCTTTGGAACACGATAATTTAATCACCGATGATCACCATCCTTTTCGCATGCGCCGTGTTGGTGACAGGGACCACATTTGTCCACTATGAGTTTCTTCGGGGGCTCAACGTGCTTCTGCCAAAAGTCAATATACCCAGTCGGCGCAAGTTGCTGGTGGTCGTCATCACCACCTTTGTGGCGCACGCCATAGAAATTGCCATGTATGGGCTTGGCATGTACCTGTTGGTTACCTACATGGACGTGGGCATTCTTGCAGGCCAACACCTGACGGCCGTAGACACGTTCCTGTATTTTTCGACCGAAACCTACACGTCTTTGGGGTTTGGCGACATCAGGCCCGTTGGCCCTATTCGCCTGCTGGTGGGTGTAGAAGCGCTCAATGGCCTACTGCTAATTGGCTGGTCGGCGTCATTCACCTACCTTGCCATGGAGCGGTTTTGGGCCATCGACGGCTCCAGGCGCTAGGCCAACATCTTTTTTAGTTCGCCGCTGGCTATCAACGCTTGTACGTCAAGGGCGCCGCCAACCAGCGTACCCTTGACAAACACCATCGGGAACGTGGGCCAACCGGTCCACATTTTTAGTGCGTTGCGCTTGCGCCAGGTGTTGAAGTAGTTGCCATATTCCAAGTACTTGTAGTCCACGCCTGCTTCGTTCAAAACCTTGCGCGCCCGCTTGGGCATGGGGTTGATACCCATACCCACCACCACAACTGGGTTGGCGGCCACGGCAGCCTGTACTTCTTTCACAATGTCACTGTGCAGATTCTCGATCCGCTGGCGAATGGCGGGATGGATGTGGGCTTCGCTGAGCACGGAGTATTTTCCAATTCAGGTATGAGCCTGAAGCGGGCTTGAGTCAGCACCCTTTGCTTCTTGACCTGACCGGGTTAAAACCGGAAGTTTAAGGGACTTGGTTTTTGTCTTCTGATTTGCATTCATGCAGGCCCCCCCCCGGCGCGCATGTTTTTACACACTCGTTGTTGTTTTCTCTGCGTTGAATCCGTGCCCACTCTGCGTCGATTCAAGCCTGCAATTTGCGCTTGGGTTTGTTAAACAACTCAAACAAATCAGCCTTGGCCTTTTGC
>JBBRSA010000073.1:0-8981 GCA_038245855.1 Burkholderiales bacterium | reverse complement strand
GGTTTGACGGGCCCTGCGAAGACGCTGCTCTTTTTTGGTCAACATGTTGCAGCTCCTTATTTCTTCTTGGTTTCTTTGATCGTGATCTTCTCGTCCGAATAACGGATGCCTTTGCCTTTATAGGGCTCAGGTGGACGAACAGCACGAATCTCAGCGGCGATTTGACCCACGCGCTGGCGATCAGCACCCTTGATCAAAATCTCAGTAGGCGTAGGGGTCGCGACTGCAATCCCTGCGGGCATGTCGAAGTTGACAGGATGAGAGTAACCCACCGCCAAGTTCAACTTGGTACCCGTTGCCTGGGCTTTGTAACCCACACCAACCAGGTTCAACTTCTTCTCAAAACCCTTGGTTACACCCACAACCATGTTGTTGACCAACTGGCGCATGGTGCCACTCATGGCATCCGCTTCGCGAGAATCGTTCGCTGGGGCGAAGTTCAGCACGCCTGCCGCGTTGGTCATAGAGACCAATGCATTGAGCTTGAGCTGCAACTGACCGCCGGCGCCTTTGACGCTGACTTGGTCATCTTTAATGGAGACATCCACGCCAGCTGGTATAGCGACGGGGAGTTTACCTACACGGGACATTTGAAATACTCCTCAATGTAGTGTTAAGCGACGTAGCACAAAACTTCGCCACCGACACCGGTTGCGCGCGCTTTGCGGTCTGTCATCACGCCCTGGGGCGTCGTTACGATTGCCACACCCAAGCCATTTTGGACTTGAGGGATTGCGTCACTGCCGCGGTAGACGCGCAAGCCAGGACGGCTAACGCGCTCAATGCGCTCAATAACAGGGCGACCTGCGTAGTATTTCAGGGCAATTTCCAATTCAGACTTGCCGTCCGTAGTGGAAACTTTGAAATTGTCGATATAGCCTTCGTCTTTCAACACTTGGGCAATCGCAACCTTCACTTTAGAGGAAGGCACGGAAACGGTTGTTTTGGCAACCATTTGCGCATTGCGAATGCGTGTCAACAAGTCGGCGATGGGGTCACTCATGCTCATGTTTGTTCTCCTGTCGCTTACCAGCTGGCCTTGACGATGCCAGGTATTTCACCAGCAAAGGCCATTTCACGAATCTTCGCCCGCGCCAGTCCAAAATGCTGGAACGTGCCACGAGGACGCCCAGTGATTGCGCAGCGGTTACGCTGGCGAGTCGGATTGGCGTTGCGGGGCAACTTTTGCAAACCAAGACGCGCCGCAGCACGCTCTTCGTCAGTACGTTTCGCGTCGCCAGCGATTGCCTTGAATTCCGCATATTTCTTTGCGTACTTGGCAGCCAACTGATCACGCTTCAGCTCACGCTGGATTAAAGCCATTTTAGCCACGGTGACCTCAGTTCTTGAACGGGAAACGGAAGCCTGCGAGCAGTGCTTTGCACTCTTCGTCGTTCTTAGCCGTTGTGGTGATGCTGATATTGAGACCGCGCAAGGCATCTACCTTGTCATACTCAATCTCAGGAAAAATGATCTGCTCTTTAACGCCGATGTTGTAGTTCCCACGACCGTCAAACGCACGACCCGAGATTCCGCGGAAGTCACGAACACGCGGCAAAGCGATGGTAACGAAGCGGTCCAGGAATTCAAACATTTGAACGCCACGCAGGGTAACCATGCAGCCAATCGCCTGGTTTTCACGGATTTTGAAACCCGCAATCGCCTTCTTGGACATCGTCACTACTGGCTTTTGTCCAGCAATTTTGGTCAGGTCGCTAACAGCGTGGTCCATAACCTTCTTGTCGGCGACGGCTTCACTCACACCCATATTCAAGGTGATTTTTGTGAAACGCGGAACCTGCATCACCGAGCTGAAGCCGAATTTGGCCATCAACTCTGGGGCGACTTTTTCGCGGTAGTGTTGTTGCAGACGTGCCATGTTTATGCCACCTTGATTTCTTCGCCGCTCGACTTGAAAACGCGTGTGCGTTTACCGTCAGCCAGCACCTTGATACCAACGCGATCCGCCTTACCCGTTGCAGCATTAAAAATTGCTACATTGGACTGGTGAATAGGCATGGTTTTTTCAACAATGCCACCGGTCGCACCCTTGAGCGGGTTTGGCTTGGTGTGTTTTTTCACCAAGTTAACACCGTCGACCACCAGATGGGAGTCATCTTTGCGCAGGGACACTGTCCCGCGCTTACCCTTATCGCGACCTGCGATAACGATCACTTCATCGCCTTTGCGAATCTTGTTCATGGCGCGTCCTTACAAAACTTCAGGAGCAAGAGACACGATCTTCATGAACTTCTCAGTACGCAACTCGCGCGTCACTGGTCCAAAGATGCGGGTGCCAATTGGCTCCAATTTGGCGTTGAGCAAAACTGCTGCATTGCCGTCAAATTTCACCAAAGATCCGTCGCTGCGGCGAATGCCTTTTGCGGTACGAACCACCACAGCACTGTAAACCTCGCCTTTTTTGACGCGGCTACGGGGCGCAGCTTCTTTGATGCTAACTTTAATAATGTCGCCAACACCGGCATAGCGACGCTTAGAACCACCCAGCACCTTAATGCAAAGGACGGACTTAGCGCCTGTGTTGTCAGCAACTTCTAATCGAGATTCAGTCTGGATCATTTCATTATTCCCAACTTGCACCGGGTGTGCCATTTGTCAAAAACTTCGACAAACACCACACCTAGTCAGTCTTGGGCCCGTTGTTTACGACATAAACCACTCACATCGTATTCAATTAGGCAGAACCTTCATACTTTTTCAAGCGAAGCCCGCTAGTATGCCACTGCTTTTGCGCTTTGTCCATATTTTTTTAGGGAAAAGAGCCAAATCGTACAAACATTAGCCCTTGCCTTTGTGAAAGTTGGCAGGGGACGGGGGCCGAACGGACCATTTGCGCCTGCGACAATGCCTTCTTTTGCTTGCGCGTGACACGCGTAGCCTGATTAACGGAACAAGCACATGAGCAAACGTATTGCATTTATCGGTGGCGGCAACATGGCCACCGCCATCATGGGGGGAATGGTGCGCCATGGTGTGCCGGCGACGCTTCTGGATGTGGTAGAGCCCTTAGCCGCCACCCGGGAGCGGCTGCGCACCGAACTAGGCGTACAAGCCCATGCACAAGCGGGCCCATTTCTGGATCAAGCGGCCGTGGTGGTGTGGGCCGTCAAGCCCCAGTCGTTTCGGGATGCCGCAGTATCGGTGGCGCCCCATACCCATGCGGCATTGCACTTAAGCGTGGCAGCAGGCATCCGCAGTGACAGCATTGCGCAGTGGCTGTCCAACGAGCGCGTGGTGCGCTCTATGCCCAATACACCAGCCCTCATTGGCAAGGGTATGACAGCGCTGTTTGCCCGCCCCGCAGTGACGGCCAGCGACCGCGCCCAAGTCGAGCAGATCATTGCCAGCACCGGAGAATTTTTATGGATGGCCGACGAACCGCAGCTGGACGCGGTCACCGCACTGTCAGGCTCGGGGCCAGCCTATATGTTCTATCTGATGGAAGCCATGACCGCGGCGGGTGCGGAAATGGGCCTAGAGCCCCGCGACGCCTACCGGCTGGCGGTGGCCACCTTCATTGGCGCGGGCGAGCTTGCCAAAGTATCCCCCGAGCCGCCCGAAGTGCTACGCCAACGGGTTACATCCAAAGGTGGGACCACCTACGCGGCCATCACCGCCATGGACGAAGGCGGGCTGAAAGACCTGTTTTCTAAAGCGCTGCATGCCGCGCACCAGCGCGCCAAAGCGATGGGCGACGAGTTTGGCGCCAGCTAAAACGCCAACTACGGCCAACACGGTGGGCTACGTAAATCTTTGACAAGAAAGTGCCCGCAGCCCTCGCCAAACGTGCGCAAGGCGCTACTATTTTTATAGTGATTGCCAAAAACCGGGCGTGCCGTAATGCTGCTTGAGGTAGTCCAGCCACAGGCGTACCCGCAGCGGCAAGTGTTTGCTTTGCGGGAATACAGCATAAATGCCATTGGGTGGCGCAGCGTAGTCTTCCAGCACCGGAACCAGCGCGCCCGCATTGATTTCGGCCTCGACCTCCCACAGGCTACGCCAGGCAATGCCGTAGCCTGCTAGGCACCAGTCGTGCAACACCTGCCCGTCCGAACAATCCAGCGGCCCACCGGGCTTGAAGTGGATAACCCCGGCAGCCGGGTCTGCGCCCGCCCGAAACGCCCAGCCACGGGTCTGGGAGGCGTCGCTGGACAGGGTGAGGCACTGAAACCGACTCAACTCGCTGGGGTGGCTGGGCTTGCCGTGGCCCGCAAAATAGGCAGGGGCTGCGACACACAGGCGCCGGTTGTCCGCCAAGCGCACACTCACCAAGGACGAGTCCGGCATATCGCCCACCCGCACGGCGCAGTCATAGGCCTCGCCCGCAATGTCCACAATGCGGTCACTCAGGTTGAGGGAGATGCTGACCTCCGGGTGCAGCTCCCGAAACTTGGGCACCAGTGGCGCCACATGGCGACGCCCAAAGCCGCCCGGCGCAGTAATGCGCAAGTGCCCGCTGGCTTTGACACCACCCGCGCTCACGCTGGCCTCGGCGTTGGTCAAATCAGCCAAGATGCGCTGGCAGTCTTCCAAAAAGGCACTGCCCTCGTGGGTGAGCGTGAGGCGACGGGTGGTGCGCAGCAGCAGCTTCACACCCAGACGCGCTTCCAATCCATCGAGCCTGCGTCCCATGATGGCCGGGGCTACACCTTCAGCCAGCGCGGCGGCGGTTAGGCTACCCCGCATGACCACCGCGACAAACGACTCCAGCTGTTTGAGTTTGTCCATAAAATCAGCCCGAAGCCCTCGTACCTGTTGCGCAAGCAGCTATTTTTTTCATAGCACAACGCCGTTAGCGCGCAAGTCTGTCACTTCGCTTGCCGTGTAGCCCAGGCCCTGCAGCAAAGCATCGGTGTGCTCTCCCAGCTTAGGCGGATCCAGGCGCAAGCCTAGGCGCTCGCCGCCCAGTTTGAGCGGCAGCAACGGCACCACCGTTTCGCGGCCGTCGGGCAGCGTCATCGGCGCCAAGCCTCCGGTTTGCTGCAAGTGGGGGTCTTCAAACAAATGCTGGGGGTCGGTAATCGGCGCAAACGGCAGGCCATGCTGCTCAAAGCTGGCCGCCAGCTCGGCTGCGGTGTACTGCGCCATGCGTTCGCGCATTTGGGGAATGAACCAAGGCCTTGCCCGCACGCGGTCGTTGTTGGTGGTCAGACGGGTGTCTTGCGCCCAGTCGGCACAGTCAAAGGCGCGGCAAAACACGCCCCACTGGGTGTCGCCCACCACGGCCAAGAAAATTTGCCCGCCGTCTTTCACGCTGAACACGTCGTAAATGCCCCAGGGCGAGATCTTCTCCGGCATGGGCGCAGCCGCTTTGCCGGTAATGGCGAACTGCATCATGTGCTGCGCGACCAAAAAGATGTTGTTCTCAAACAGGGCGCTCTGCACTTCTTGCCCCTTGCCCGTCTGTGCGCGCTGGGTGAGTGCCGCCATGGCGCCGATGGCACCAAACATGCCGCCCATGATGTCGTTCACACTGCTGCCCGCACGCAGTGGGTCGCCGGGGCGCCCGGTCATGTAGGCCAGGCCGCCCATCATCTGCACCACTTCGTCCAGGGCGGTGCGGTGGTCGTAGGGGCCGGGCAGAAAGCCTTTGTGGCTGACATAGATCAGGCGTTCATCGCGCGCGCTGAGCGTGGCGTAATCGAGCCCCAGCTTTTGCATGGTCTCGGTTTTGAAGTTTTCGCTGACAATATCGGCCGTAGCTATTAAACGCAGCACCACCTCGCGGCCCTTGTCGCTTTGCAAGTCGACAGCCAGGCTTTTCTTGTTGCGGTTAAACAAGGGATAAAACCCAACGCCAGCGCCCAGCAATTTGCGGGTGCTGTCCCCCGCCAAGGGCTCCACTTTGATAACCTCAGCACCCAAGTCCCCCAGTACCATGCCGCAGGTGGGGCCCATGACCATGTGGGTGAATTCGACGACGCGTACGCCGTGCAAGGGAAGCGGTTTGGGTTCAACCATGGTGCTTTTAATTACCTTCTAATTTGTCACGAATAGAGTGATATTTATCCATATAGTATTCTTAATGAGTATGGAATACAGTAACCCATTTTGAAAAGGCTCCGCATGTCAAAAGCTTCCACCTCCCGTACGCAGGCGCATGGCCTGCAAGTTGCCACCGTTTTACACACCTTCATTGAAGACAAAGTGCTCCCCGGCACCGGCGTGTCGCCTGATGCGTTCTGGAAAGGTTTTGACGCCATCGTGTCCGACCTGGCGCCCAAAAACATTGCACTGCTCGCCGAGCGTGACCGCATCCAAACCGCGATGGACACCTGGCACAAGGCCAACCCTGGCCCCATCACCGCAGGTGATTCGTCAAAGCCATCCGACATGGTGAACTACCGCGCCTTTTTGGAAAAAATTGGCTATCTGGTCCCCAACCCTCCCAAGGTCAAAATCACCACCACCAATGTCGACGCCGAGTTGGCCAAACAAGCCGGGCCCCAGTTGGTCGTGCCGGTGCTCAATGCCCGCTATGCCCTGAACGCCGCCAACGCCCGCTGGGGCAGCCTGTACGACAGTCTGTACGGCACCGATGTGATCTCCGAAGAAAACGGCTGCGAAAAAGTCGGCCCCAAGGGTTACAACCCCAAACGCGGCAAGAAGGTTATCGAATACGCCCGCAACGTGCTGGACCGCACCGCACCGTTGAAGAAAGGCTCGCATGTGGGCTCCACTGGCTACCGCGTCAAAGGCGGCGACCTGGTCGTCACGCTGAAAGACGGTAGCACCTCCAAACTGGCCGACAAAAACCAGTTCATCGGCTATCAAGGTCTGTCAAAAGACCCTTCAAGCGTGCTGTTGCAGCACAACGGCCTGCACCTGGACATCATCATCAACCGCAGCACCGCTACCGGCAAGAGCGACGCCGCTGGCGTGAGCGACTTGGTGCTCGAATCAGCACTGTCCACCATCCTGGACCTAGAAGACTCGATCGCCGTGGTCGATGCCGATGACAAAGTGCTGGCCTACGGCAACTGGCTTGGCATTTTGCAAGGCACCCTGGTTGAGAGTTTCGAAAAAGGTGGCAAGACGTTGACCCGTGGTCTCAATGCCGACCGTGAATACACGGCAGCAGGCCAGGCAGCTGACGGCAAGAAAAAGGTCACCTTGCATGGCCGCAGCCTGATGTTTGTGCGCAATGTCGGCCACCTGATGACCAACCCGGCCATTCTGTACACCGCAAAAGATGGCAGTGTTAAAGAGATCCCTGAGGGAATCATGGACGCCGTCATCACGACAACCATCGCGATGCACGACTTGAAGAAAACCAAGAAAGACGCCATCCGCAACTCGCGCAAAGGCTCGGTCTACATCGTCAAACCCAAGATGCACGGCCCCGCTGAAGTCGCGTTTGCGGCCGAGCTTTTCAGCCGTGTTGAAAAAATGTTGGGCCTCAAAGACAGCACAGTCAAGCTGGGCATCATGGACGAAGAGCGCCGCACCAGCGTCAACCTCAAAGCCTGCATTGCCGCCGCGCAAAGCCGCGTGGCCTTCATCAACACCGGCTTTTTGGACCGTACCGGCGACGAAATGCACACCGCTATGCAGGCTGGCCCCATGATTCGCAAGGGCGACATGAAGACCAGCGCCTGGATTGCCGCCTATGAAAAGAACAACGTGCTGGTGGGCCTGTCAAGCGGCCTGCGCGGCAAGGCGCAGATCGGCAAGGGCATGTGGGCCATGCCCGACCTGATGAAGGCCATGCTGGAGCAAAAAATTGCCCACCCCAAGGCAGGGGCCAACACCGCGTGGGTACCCAGCCCCACCGGCGCCACCCTGCACGCCCTGCACTACCATCAGGTGCTGGTCAGCGACGTGCAAAAGGAGATGGAAAAAACCCACTACAACAAGGAGCGTGAAGCCATCCTCAACAACCTGCTGCAGGTTCCGGTGACCGCCACCCCTAACTGGACTGCCGCCGAAAAGCAGCAAGAGCTGGACAACAACGCCCAGGGCATTCTGGGCTACGTGGTGCGCTGGGTGGACCAGGGCGTGGGCTGCTCCAAGGTGCCCGACATCCACAACATCGGCCTGATGGAAGACCGCGCCACCTTGCGCATCAGCAGCCAGCACATGGCCAACTGGCTGCACCATGGTGTGGTGACCAAAGCACAAGTGAACGAAACCTTTGAACGCATGGCCGCCGTGGTGGACAAGCAAAACGCCGGCGACACGTTGTACAAACCCATGGCCGGTCACTTTGACACGTCCATGGCCTACAAGGCAGCCACCGATTTGGTGTTCAAGGGCCTAGTGCAACCCAGCGGCTACACCGAACCACTCTTGCACGCCTGGCGCCTGAAGGTGAAGGCGGCAGTCTAAGCCGTCCCTGCGCAAGTTGCTCCTGATTTAGGAGCTGCTTGCGCAATAGATACGAGGGCTAGAGGCCAATTTGGCTTACAAATTCCCCCTCAAAAGCGGCACCCAAAGGTGCCGCTTTTTTTTGGTACGTGCCACTACCGGGCACACCCACGACCGGGGTGCGATTCGTGGTCGGGCTGCAGCTCGCCATCGTGAAGGAAACATTCCGTACCGGCAACACAGAGGGCAACACCATAGCGGGGTGCAAGCACCTTCGCGCTGTATCTTGACATTTCGCAAAGTCGCGGCCCCCATTCAACCTTAGTGTCACTTTGCGTCGCTTCTAGAAAGTGGCGCGACATCGCAATAAACCAAGGAACTACCATGAAGCTTAAAACTACCATTTGCAAATCCTGCCTCTTGGCGCTGACCATGCTGGCTGCAGGAACAACATCAGCCAACGCGGCCACACCGGCCGTATGGGTCTCCGACGGCACGGGGCACCTAGCGACGGAGTATTTTCCAATTCAGGTATGAGCCTGAAGCGGGCTTGAGTCAGCACCCTTTGCTTCTTGACCTGACCGGGTTAAAACCGGAAGTTTAAGGGACTTGGTTTTTGTCTTCTGATTTGCATTCATGCAGGCCCCCGCCAG
>JBBRSA010000072.1:0-9347 GCA_038245855.1 Burkholderiales bacterium | reverse complement strand
TACGAAGCCAAGCGCTACGACGGCAAGATCAAAAGCGGCAATGCACTGATCTCGGTGCATACCAATGATTCCAAGCACGAAAAATCGGCCAAAGAAATTTACGAACGTGCTGGCGCCGAGGACATCAAATCAACGAGTGAATCCGCTGTCCCAAGCGTGTGACAGAACGGGTTCAACGTCAGTTGATCGGCTAGCGCAATCTGGAGACTCTTGCAGTCTCTTGATTGCGTTACACGGCTAAAAAAATCGACTTGACGGGAATCACGTCCATTTAAACGCCGTTTCGATACTCCGCAGTAAGCGGAGAGTTCGCGAGCACATAGACAGCCTGCGCCTTGAGCTAAAAGATGAGCGGATAACCTTTCCGCATCGCCCCTGCATTTCTAGCAATAACCGCGAGGTATTTCCCGCGTTAAGGTTCTATGCGCGTTTGTGCATTGAGTTGATGGCGCAGTATCGAGACGGCGAGGTACACCGCTTTGCGCACCCGAGAGATACCACCCAAGGGACGGTGCTCCGGTAATGAATGCCATGGTGTGAAGGAGCGCGTTTCACAAGCCTGCGTGTTATCCACAGTTTGGGGATCAATCCGGATTTTGGCAACCGGAACGAAAGGAGAACTAGCCTCTTGCCATTCCACGGTCGGGTCTTCAATGGGCATCTGATTCGGCACGGTGCGGGTCTGGACCATGAAGTCGAAACAAGCGGACCCAGATGTCAACTGGCTTTGTAGATTTTCTGACAGAAGATTGACGGTATCAGATGGGGACAGAAAGTTGCCACCTTGACACGGTTTTGCCGAGAATTTCATCTGTCCCGTACCCAGTTTTGAAGGTGTTGTGCTCCAGTATTGGACATTTAAGGGGTTAGTGACCTTGTGACTGGTAAACGCAAGAATGATGGGTGTTTCGTGAAAGAGATGCCCTGCGAACCAGGCAACCTTACGCAGGCCGCCTGCATCTAGCGCTTGCTGGAACTGCGCGTAGTCAGGTGCATCGCGGATAAAGAAAATCGGATGGTTGGTCATCACAAAGTCTTGCGTGTGCGCGTTGACTTCATCCGCCAATATTTTGAGGCCCGGGACGCCCAACACCTTGAGCGCCATGCCGCGCGCATCCTTGGAATGATCATCCCGGCTTTGGCCAGACCCATTCGAGTAGCGAATTACCGCACTATAGCGTTGCGGCTTGGCAAACAAACCTTGAGCTACGTTTGGTGGCAGGTCGTCCAACACGGTGAAGGTTGCGTTTACACACCCATGTGCCTTCCGATGCGCATCGCGAAAGGCGTGGCCCGTTTTGTCGAACTCCGCATTCACGTTGCCCTGAATCGAACGCACTACCAAGGCAACAGCATCTGATTCAGCGGGTGGAATCAGCTCACCATCGGCATTGGGTCGCCCTGCGGCGGCCCATGCGCCGGTAACACATAAAGCCACCAGACTGGCTGACAGCAGCCGCGGCCTGTAAATCTTCAGATATCTCATCAATTCCTTCTTTCCAAGGCGGGGGCGGATCGCACCCTCACGGTGCCTTTTCCTAACCCGACAATGCCATTCGGGCACAACCGTTTCAGCGAAAAAAGATAAGGTACAGGACGATGAAAACTACCACAGTTCCTAGGCCGATATACATTTTTAACTCCAGCTCGCCGCCCACTCTCGCCGAGAGTAATAAAGTGCGAGGTTCTGTATGCATTCGAGCACTCGCGAGTATCGTGGTCTGTACGTCAACGAACATAGCTGGAACCCACAGATTCCTTTGCCGGCGTCGCCCTCGGGAATAGCGTCCGCATCAGCGTCATTCACCGGTGATTGCACGAGATTGAAGGATGTGTGCGCTGCCGAACGGTTCGTACGCGGTGTTTACGATCAACTGCAACTAGTCCCAACATCGATAGCAATGAGGGGCTCACCAACTTCAAGAATGGGAACGCAACATGTCATCTATATTCACACGCAGCAAATTTTCCACTGCCCTAGCCACCATCGTTCTGGGGGCATGTGTGGGGGTTTATGCGCAATCCACTCCGATGTCAAACATGGAATCGAGTGCTGCTCCATCGGTCGGACAGTCCTCAATGGATATGCGCAAATCCATGGACGGTATGCAGGAGAAAATGGGCGCCATGCAAATGTCCGACAACGTGGATCACGACTTTGCCATGATGATGCGCGTGCACCATCAGGGCGCGCTGGATATGGCGCAGGCCGAATTAGACAAGGGGAAAGATCCAGTCATGCGGGGTATGGCCAAAAAGATCATTGCATCGCAGAAGAAGGAAATTGCGGATTTTGATCGTTGGCTTGCAAAGCACAAAAACTAATCTGAGGTGTGGCACCGACTAACACCCGACACTGCGCCATCAAATGTAATCGCGCATGCATGAAGCGCGGGGAGTCAACATGAAGTTTGAACGCACGTTGTATGACATGCTGGAAGTAAGCCAGTTCGTTACCCCCAACGTGTTGCGAGCGGCTTATCGTTCGCTGGTTCAGTCGCTTCATCCCGACAAGAATTCTGGAAACGATACTTCCAGTGAACGGTCAGCAGAAATCAACGCTGCGTATTCAATCCTGTCTGACCCGGTGAAGCGCCTGTGCTATGACAGGACACTGGGGCAGCAAGCAACCAGGATAGAGCGACGCGGTACCAAGCCTTCTGGTGATGCGCAGTATGCGCATTTGCGCGATGGGATAGGCGTCTCAAGACCGTTCGCATTTCGACCGCTTGACTGAAGCGGCGTGTGGCCAATGCACCGACACGCGGGTGGTACAACACACAAAATCGGGTTTCCGTTACTCAGGAAGTGATGAAAGATGGGTGTTACCGCCACGATCCGCCGACCAGGTCGCCCGCAAGGTGCCTGGCGTGCGCTACTGATGACTGTTTTTCTTGTTGGCATCTCGGCCTTCACCGTATGGCAACTGGGTCGCCAGTTCGCCCATATTTCACTCGCAGACGTTGGCGATGCCCTTTACGCCCAGACGGCGTGGCATCTTTGCTCGGCCCTTGCGTTGACCGCACTGAGCTTCGCTTGCCTTGCCCTGTATGACGTGATGGGTGCGCACCGCGTGGCGCCTGGGCGCGTGCCATCTGCCATTGCGTTGCTGGCCGGAGGCACCGCCAATGCGGTCTCTAACACCTTGGGTTTTCACGCGTTTACGGGAAGCTTTTTGCGCGTGCGTATTTACCAACGCTACGGGCTTTCGCTGGCCGAAGTTGCGCGACTGGTCTCTCTGTCTTGGCTGGCCCTGGGGTTGGGGTTTCTTGCGATGCTGGCCTTCGCCCAATTGGCCCACGCAGTGGCCAGTGCGCACCCCGCGATACCGCTCGCCATTTCCGGGCTGATCGCTGCGGGATTGATGCTGTTCCTGTTCTGGCTGCGTCGTGGACCAGGAGAGTTGCGCTTGTTTGGCTTCAACCAACCCCTGCCGCCCGCCGCTATGGCCTTGCTGCAGATGGGTTTGGGTGCGGTGGAGAGCGCCACTGCCATTGGTGCACTCTACGTGCTGCTTCCAAGCGATCTCGCCCCTTCATTCCCCATGTTTGCGGTGGGCTACATCACGGCGGTGGCGCTTGGGTTGCTGGCCCATGTGCCGGGCGGGCTGGGCGTCTTTGAGGCCAGTATCACCGCGCTGCTTTTTGGCGCTGGCCGCGCAGACCTGCTGGCATCGCTGCTTTTGTACCGACTGGTCTACAACATTTTGCCGTTTGTGATCTCGGTTGTCGCGCTGGCACTGCTGCACGCCACACAACGCCGCAGTCAATTCGACGGTGGGTAGCGGGCAATCAGAGCCTGCTGTTTGAGGTGGTGGTGCAGCAAGGCGCGCCACCCCACGGGTGCATGGCCCAAACGCCGCATCGCGTCACCAATGGCAAAGAGACGGCGCTGCTTGTCAAAAACGATGCCATAAGCCTGCTTGAGCGTAAGCGCAGGGTCCCACGCATGCACAGCTTCAGAGCCTGCACCGTTCACCTCAATGATGCGAAATTCAGTACCGGCGCGCAGTGCGGCGATGTCGCTGAATTTGACATCAAACCGACCCACATGAAAGTCTTTCATGTCGCGTGCAATCCTCTCCATAACGGAAGTCAGCTCCGGCGTCACCTGCGCACTGCCGTCCCGGTAAAGACCACCCACCCGGGTGGACGCCACGGTGGCCAAGCGGACCACGTCGCCGGTTAGCGGTACGGAGGCCAAGTCGCAGCACGGCTCACTCGCACCATCCTGACCCAGGCGGCTCGCACGCGGGTCTGCCGCCATCAGCTCGGCCACCGTGTGCACACCATCGCCCACCACGCGTGGAAATTCGCGCAGCAGCATGCCGATGACCTGTCCGCATGAATCGCCGGGGTGGCGCATGTAAAAAATACCTGCCTCGCCCGTATCGGCCAGCCAGTCTTGAATGACAAACTGCTCGCCTAACGGATAGGCTTTCAAGTATTCCAGCATTTGACGACTGCCGTCAATCTTGCGCACCCCAAAGCCGCACCAGCCTAGGTTGGGCTTGACGACAACCGGGTAGTGGATGGATGCGCCCGCCATGGCGGCTTCTACATCGTCCAAACTCTTCTCACCGCAACACATTAGGCAGACGGTTGGTGTGACGTAGGCGAGCGCCCGCTCGCCCATGGTGTCGAAGTAATCCATCTTGCCCTCGCCCACCATGCCACCGGTCAGAATCGCGGGGTTGCAAGACGAAGGCAGCGTAATGGAGTGGTACCGCATGGCCAGCCAAAGCCACTGCGCAACCATGGGTATGAGGTTTAACCACTTGGGCAGTTGCTCCAACCGGCCCGCTTCAGCCCTGCCAGTGTGATGTTTTGGCCCTGTGCACGGGTGCAGAGTGGCCACAGTCGTTACGGATGCAAAACGCATGTCACTCCCCAAAGATGCGTTTGTTGTAACGCGCGGGCATGTCTGCCAAGTTCAGCATCATGGGGAAATCTGCGGTTTCAAAAATCGCATCGAACGCGGGCGGGCCCAATATCTTCCCGCCGCAGCGCAAGTAGCCTGCGATCAACGGTGGAATGGCTACTTCATCTGCTGGCTCTCGCGTCAACGGCAACGGCAGCGACAACGGCAGTGAAATGCGCGGCAAAACTTGACGGTTTTCAGGCGCAAGGTGGGTGGCTCGTAACTGGTTCCAGAGCTGCACGGCAAAGCCTGCGCCCCCCTTCACGCTAACGCTGGAACACCCGATGACGGAGTCCAGCTTTAGTGCTGCAAGTTGTTGACCAACGGCTCGCCACATGGCCATCACAATCAGCCCGTGACGCCATGCGGGGTGCACGCACACACGGCCCATTTCCAGCGTGGTCGGCAACAAGCCGCGCACAGGGCCAAGGTCGAATTCGCTCTCAGCATACAACCCGCCGACGTGTTGCACTGCGTCTGGCGCCAACACACGGCAGGTTGCCACCACCTGCCCACGTTGGTCAACCGTGGTGGCACGGACGATCAGATGCGAACAGAACGGATCAAAGCGATCCCGGTCTAGGCATGCATGCGCACTCGGCTCAGATTGGAGACTCGCACCCAGTTCTTCGGCAAAGACGCGGTAGCGTAGCTGTTGGGCCTCACGCACCTCCGCGGGCGATGCGGCCCAGCTGACGGCATACAAGTGGTCGCGCGGCAACGCACGCTGCGCTGCCGACGACACCGTGTCGTGTTGCTCCTCAAGCCAAGGCGTCCTTAACTCCGTAGACCGTAGGTCGCTCGTCGCAATGCGGGTGGGAGTATTCAGCTGCATGTTGGTTGCAATATTTCAAAGTCAATCGGCTTAAACGATCCGTTGTTGGACTGTTCGGCTGAACACGCGGTTAGTGCGCACACCATGTTCATCTCCGCCCGCAATTCGATGCAATCGCCAGCCTTTGACAGGGGCGGCAACACCCGCACAGCCCCATCGGAATCGACCTTGACGTTCATGAAGATGTTGAAGGTGGTCGAAATCTGCTCGGGGCGAACACCGTAGCTTTGGAATGCATTGCACAGGTTCTCAAAGCAGCTGGGGTGGTGCTCGGTGCACTTGTACAAAATTTCAAACATTTCCTGGCTACAGGGCGTGAGCAAGAAGTCGTGGCTGCCAACCGTGTCCTTCACGATCGTGAACATGGGCCGGCTGTCATTTGAGTAAAGAATGTCGCCCGTGGTCAGGGCCAAGCGGCTCGCGTAGTCGATGCTGCGCCCAGAAGAGAGGCTGCAGGCCAAGTCCCCTAGCTTGAACGCAAACAGATCAGACACCTGCTGGCCATGCGGGTCACTTACCCGCAGAACGTCGCCTATTTTCAGTTCAAACGAGGTGCCGCTTTGGGGAGGAATGCGCGTAGCCGGTTGGGTATGGTCATGCGTCATGGGTTTTTCCTGCTTGAAAGGGGCATCGCCATTCAGGCGGCACGTTTCGACCGGAATACTGCCGGGCTTCAGACGCCACGCCAAACTGGGTCAGCATGGGGTTAATGGAACCCTGCAAACCCATTTCTCTGAGGCGGATAGCGCGCTGGAAACCAGCATACTTGCCGCTGACACGCATACTGTCAAATTGGTCATGGAAGTTAAATACCAAGCATGGCATGGGCGCACGGCGCGCCATGCGCGAAGCCGCAGGATGCAGCCCAATGACATAGAAGGCGCGCCCGCCAATAGAGAACGAAAACTCAGGACTCGACGGGTCCACGCTGACGGCAGGATCCCAATAAAAATTGGCACTGTCGGCATCGTGGAGGTCTTGCAGGTGCCGCCACAGGCTCGCCTCGAAATCGTCTTCGGTGTCAAACGATTCGTCAAACATGGCAACAAACGAAACGGGGTCGTCGCTCGGATCTGGGTACGCGTTAGAAAACGCGCGCAGGCTCGCGCACAAACGATCTATGTCGCGTCCGCCACCCAGGCGACCAAATTCTTCGAAGTGCATTCGACCGCGATGCAACGCGGACCGTGCCCCCACGCATGGATGCGCCGACTCGATAAAGGTCTCAAAACGCCTTCGCCGTGAACCCGCAGGTGCCGCAGCGCTGGCTTCAACAAAAGGGTAGCTAAAGCTATGCATAGTTTGAGGACGATAACCAGGCCCAAAAACTTCGTCTGTGTGGTAACTAACAGAGCGCCAAGAAGGAGCCAACTTCCAGTGGACGGCGTTGGCTAGCGAACAGACGGGGCGTGCGATGCGACACTAAGTTCAGGCCTACACAACACACAGGAGCAACAGATGACATGGCCATCCCTACCAAAATCGACTGCAACCTGCGCCTTTGTCGTGGCGCTGGCTTTTGGGGTTTCATTCAGCGCTGGTGCAGCCACGCTTGCGGGCGTTCACTTTGATGACACGTTAATGTTGGATGGGCAAGCGTTGAAGCTCAATGGCCTAGGGATACGAGGCGTGCTATTCATACATGGCTACGTAGCCGGTCTGTACGTCACACAAACGAGCCACACGTTAAAGAGCATCACTGCCCTGCCCGGACCTAAGCGCCTGCAACTGCACATGCTGCACAGCGCAAGCGCAAAAGACTTCATAACGGCCATGGAAGACGGCATCAGGGAGAACTCCAGCGCAGCAGATCTGACTGGGTTGAAGCAAAGAATGACAACGCTAAAAAAGGCGATTGAGGCATTTGGGTCGACCAAGCCCGGCGATGTCATCCAGTTTGACTACTTGCCAGATAAGGGCACCACCCTGACCGTGAACGGTGCCACCAAAGGCGACGCAATTGCGGGCGCAGACTTCTACAGTGCTGTGCTCAAGGTCTTCATGGGGCAGCGGCCGGTGGATGACAAACTCAAGGCCGGCTTGTTGAGCAAGTGATCTGATCTCGGGCGGGGCGGCGACACACCGTCACTTTCGAACTACAACAACGCATCCGCGCTCAAGGGCTTCTGTGATGAACGTGCGCAGTTGCTTTTACACGAACGGTTTGTGCGCTTGCCAACGGACCGAGCCCAAACCCCAAGCTAATCTTCACCTGCTCATCAATTGTTGGTATGGACAGGATAAGGAGAATTTTTATGGAACATAAATTGCCGCCGTTGCCTTATGCAATGGACGCACTACAGCCGCATATCTGTAAGAAAACGCTCGAGTTCCACTACGGCAAGCACCATCAGGCGTACGTCACCAACCTCAACAACCTCATTCAAGGCACGGAGTTCGAAAACGCGAGCCTCTAGGACATTGTTAGGAAAGCCTCAGGTGGCATTTTCAACAACGCCGCCCAAGTGTGGAACCATACGTTCTACTGGAACTGCCTGTCGCCCAAAGGAGGCGGTGCTCCCTCGAGTGCGCTAGGTGAAGCGATCAACAAGAGATGGGATTCGTTCGCCGCATTCAAGGAGACCTTTTCCAAATCGGCGGTCGGAAATTTCGGATCCGGCTGGACCTGGCTGGTAGATGCCATGGACAAATTTTTTCACATTGATCCAGATACCTTAGCACTGCGTTCCCTCATCCATGCCCCCAAATTAGCCATTAAAGCTGACGTCAACGCACTGAAAGTTTGCGCGTCTCCTGGCGCGCGATCTGTTCGCTATCACACACCCGTCATCTCTTTGGTTTTTCCGCGCTCAGGGCTACACGCCCCGTACAACCCGATTCGAAAGACCAGGTAACAGCAAATTTCATTTGTAGGCATTGGTTGTTTGTGGGTTGTCGCACAGACGAAATCGTATTGCCTGCTTATTCTTGATCTCAGCTGGAAGGTCAGGCGGGAGCACCCCACCCTGAGCTGGTTAGTTCACTTTTTTTACAACACAAGGAAGTTCTTATGCAGACCACTAAAAAGATCCCGGTTGGCAGTGCCAACCTAGATAAGAAGACAACGATGAAGACCGCAGCAAAACGAGCGACGTGGGCGATTGCGTTGGGTTGTGCGAGCGTGTTCGCCGCGGATTACCCCAGCACCACAAAAACGCCCCCAGCACCCCACCCTGCTGAAAAAGTGCAAGTGTCACCCCATGCTGACAACACCAACATCAATGAACGCGATAAAAGCGGCGCGACGGTGACACCGCAGGACCAAACCAACAATGCTGCAGATCGCGAACTGCTGGCGGCCGTTCGTCGTGCGGTCGTGGATGACAAATCACTTTCGACGAAGGCCCATAACGTCAAAATTATGGTTCAAGGTGGCGACACAACCTTGCGTGGTCCGGTCGACAGTGCAGCCGAGAAATCAAAAGTCGAGACGCTCGCAAAGGGAGTCAAGGGCGTGAAGAAGGTTGACAACCAGTTGGACGTCAAAGCGAAATAAATCTTCACCCCTTTACTTGTTCACTTATTCACTTACTCACTGAAGGAATTCCAAATGAAAAACGCTGTTTTCTGTATTGCTAAGGATCGTACCCAG
>JBBRSA010000071.1:0-9513 GCA_038245855.1 Burkholderiales bacterium | reverse complement strand
TCATCGAACGAATGGCCAGCTCAATACGTTGGGCTGAAAGAAGTTTGGCTGCCGGTAAAGTCGTAGTGGTCATGCCGATATGCTGCTGTAAATGAGGGGCAGCAAGTATCCATGACTCTGAATTCGAGTCGTTGACGGGTAAACAGCGGCGCTGGATCAGGCTAAACTGTTACCCAGGCTTGAACCACGCCATCAGGACCGTGGTGCGGACATTCAATTGTTGGACATAACCGGTGACTCCGACCACTTCGACCAGGTCCCCCGTCTCGAACGGCTGCTGGATGCTGAGGAAGATGCTGGCTAGAAAGTTTTCCGTAATGTCCCGAAAGGCGATGCCGACCGCCAGTCCGACCAGTCCGGTTCCGCCGACGATCGTCAATGCCAGTTGGGTCAAACCGGAAACGCGCAAGACGATATAGGTGCCCGCAAGGAACACGATGACTCCCAGTCCTCCCGCCAGAACGCCGCGCAGAAGTTTCGCCCGCACCCGTGCGCGAAGGAGTGTTCGGGCGCTGCGCGTCGCAAGCCAGCCGGCCCCCGCCGACAAGGCGAGTATGAATAACGCGAGGATAAAGAATGGAAGGGCGCGCACCAGGTCACGCCACAATCTCGACAGCCCACTGCGCGCGTCACGAAAGTCCCACACGGATGGCTCGGATAGCTCGATCCGGTTGGCCACAGCGGCCACGTCCTGGGTGTTGCGCGCCAGATCGCCGGCCCACTTCTTGATCTCGTCGGTCTCTGTCCGGCCACTGAGAAAAACAACCCCGTCTCGGACCTGGACTTGCGGATTGGCAAACCAACCGGTGGCCTCCAAGACGCTCTGGAGGCGCTTGCGGATATCCTCGTCGTGGGCGACCGGTTGCACGTCCACCTTCGTCGGCGCGAGGAAAAGTTCTTCTCTCTTGGAAGCAGGTGAATTTTGCGGCCCAGCGGCGTCTCCCTGCGCCAAGACCGGCATCGTTAACGCGCACCAACAGAGGAGGCCAAGCAGCAAGCAGAGGCTCGAAGGTAGATTGCTCCAGAGTTGTTTACGTTTGTTCATGGGATTCACTTCTGGGTCTGGCGGTAAGGGGTCTGGCCGAGTTGCTGTTGAAGGATACGGAGTCCAACCGTATGAAACAAAGTATCGCACCGTAAACCATCATACAAATTGGAATGCTCGGGCCGTTTGAACTGAGCGCGCAAGAATTCGGACGTTGTGCGCCCTAGCGCACATACGAGGCCACTGAGGGCTCTCATACTTCTTCGGTGTTTCCCTTGCCGATCTCGCGCGGCCGTCAGATGTCGTTCCTAGGGCGAATCATCATCACGGTGCACAGCGTTTCAATTGACCCAACAACTTGAAGGTTCCGACATGAAAGACATACACAAGGGCACGCAAGCATGACTAAGACGGTGGCGGTTTTCGGGGCCGGTATTGCAGGTCTTAGTGCGGCACACGAGCTCGCCCAGCTAGGGTATGACGTGTCAGTGTACGAATCCAACAACGAAGCCGGTGGTTTTTTTCGGAGCGCTCGCAGGCCTGAGGACGGGAACATGCCCTCCGAATATTCCTGGCACGGTCTGGGCCCTTGGTATCACAACGCGTTCGACCTGCTCCAGCAGATTCCTTTCGACGAGACGGGAAGCGTGTACGACAAGGGGCTGTCGCGGTCGATCAATTTCTGCGTGGCTCCCGATCATGGCAAAGCCGCCTTTAATCCTGGGCTCCTTCACCAGCCGAAGATGTTCCAGCTGGGCCCATGGGAAGGCCTTCGTTGGGCCTGGCTCATGCTCAAGACCTTTGCGTCTGACCGCCGATCCCAGGAGCACTACTCCACGCTCAACGCCGCCGCGCAATGGAAGCCTATCCTGAGTGACCGGGGGTGGCGAACATGGCGGGCTACTTTCGGCCCGTGGATCGGCTCCGATTGGACCAACGTGTCGCTTCATCAGGTGGGTCAGTTCTTCCGCAAGCAGCTATTTTCAAAGCCCAGTCATCTGCACAAAGCTGACAACGAAGGCCCCGCTTGGACCCACGGCGCTCGTGACGGCTGGCTGCTGCTGCGCGGTCCGAGCAGCGAGTGCTGGTTCGACAAGTGGGTCTCGCACCTCAAGAAGAACGGTGTGCATTTCTTCTGGGGTGAATCCTTACACACCTTCATGTACGACGGCGCAAACATCACCGCCGCACACATCGAATCTGGCGCCAAGGTGCAGGCTGACCTCTACGTGCTGGCCACAAACCCCTTCGCCGCAGCAGACATCCTGGAGCGGACCCCGACTCTCGCGGCACAAGAGCAGTTACGGCTATTCCGCCCACTGACGCAGCGTGGCCCGCACGTGCAGGTCAGCTTCCGAATTGCCTTCACCGAGAAAATAGCTTGGCCGCGCGAATGCACGGCACTCGTCATCGCTGACTCTGAGTTTAATCTGACCCTGTTTGCACAGGAGCAGGCGTGGACCTCTAACGTGGCACTCGGCGATGGCGTGAAGTCCCTGTGGACCGGAACTGCATGTGCGGCGACGGTTCCAGGACGGCTTTACGGCCTTCCGCTCACCAACTGCACAAAGAACCAATTCATTGAGGAAATAATGGCACAGCTGCGCAGCTGCGAGGGGCTCGATTTGTTCGTCAAAGAGGCGAATAGCGACCTAATGTGGAAGACGGTTCCGATCGTCAAGATCGAAGTCTGGCATGAGTGGCTTTTTTCTCCCCACGGCATCAAGGCACCCCAGCCGAAGTGGGTGAACACGACGAAAACGCAGTCGAATCAGCCGACTCAGGCCACGCCGACCCCCAACCTGGTCTTGGCAGGGGCGCACACCAAGACGGACGCCGACGTGTGGAGCATCGAGGGTGCCGTAGAGAGCGGCCGCCGTGCGGCCCGCGTGATCGAGCCCAGGGTCAAGGTGATCCCAGAGTACAAGCCCGCGTGGCTCCGGGTTATCAGGACGATTGATGACGTTTGCTTCGCCGTCGGCGCACCCCACGTTCTTGACCTGTTCCTGGTCGGATGCGCAATCGCGTTCACCGTTTTACTCACGTTTGCTGTGCTGCGGTAAGGCAGGCCCGCTCGTCCCGTCCGCCCCGCATCGCACCATCTCGTCCAAGATGCCGCAGTACTGACCTTCGTGGGTTCCTGAGCAGCGCGCGCCGTAGAACAAAATAAAAGTGTCACAAACGCGTCGATAAAAGTGTCAATCGGCCTTTGCCGAACCCCTCGAAAACAAGCAAACCCGCGTAGCTTAAGGTTCTGCGGGCCTTTGCAAAATGAAAGTGACACTTTCTCCCGGAGCGAAACCAGTGCAGCCAGCGTAGCGGACGCCAATTTGCACTCGAAGTGCAGTAAGCGTATGATTTAATCCTACTGATAGTTTCAGAGGAACGCCGTGCGCACCACCCAACAATTCAGCATCACCCTGCCCACCGAAATGGCCGGTCTCGTCAAGTCCAAGGTCGCGTGCGGCGAATATGCAACTGAGAGCGAAGTCATCCGGGACGGCTTACGCGTCTTGATGGCGCGTGACCGCGCCATGGAGCATTGGCTCCACAACCAGGTGGGACCTGCCCATGATGCTCTCAAGGCAAACCCTTCCAGCGCCGTCTCAGTTGACAAGGTGCGCGCCCGCTTGGCCCGCGAACACAAAGCTGCTGCGACCAAAGCGGCGTGATTGCATATAACGTCGTGTTTTCGCCAGAGGCGCTGGAGCAGCTTGCCTCTTTGTACCGCTACATTGCCGTAGCGGCGTCCCCGGATGTGGCCCAACGCTACACCGAGGCCATCGTCGAGTATTGCGAAACACTGCACACGTTCCCGTTGCGGGGGAGCAAACGCGATGACATTCGACCGGGCCTGCGCGTCACGAACTACAAGGGCAGGACAGTCATCGCTTTCGACGTGAGCGAAGCCGTGGTCTCCATCATCGGCATCTTCTACGGTGGTCAGGACTACGAGAATTCATTGGGCGCGTCCGAATGGGGTCCACTTTAATCAGCAGCCAATAAACACCTGCGTCACAGCGGCGCGCTCCTGCACTCGCATGCGTCGACACCTCGTAAAACTTGACCATGAAGGTGCATAGGGGCGCCGACACTCTGGGCATTTGAACGGGGCGTCCAAAATTCTTGCGTCAATTCGATAGTCATTTTGCGCGCCACATCGGCGGCAGCGGGTCTCCATCAAAGTGGCGTGAATCGGGCACCGATACACTCCGTCAAATTGATGCACCGCACTGTGATATCCACGCGCCATGCAATGAATGCAATACCGCAGCACTGGACTCGCCGTCCGCCGAGATATCGGATTGGGAACGGATTGGCGAATGGTCTTGAGTCGAACGCCCAACACGCTTGCCAGGTATTTGCCGTCGACCTCCCGAAGAGTGGTTCCGATTCCAATGTAGGGATCGACGATGTGCCTGGCAACGTGTGCAACAACCGAATGGCCTGCCAGTCGATTGATCCAGACGAGCTTCCAAAGCATGGAGACCACCGACTCGCAGGGTTCAAGCCAGTGCGCGTCAAAAACGTACCCCCAACTCGGAGCCAGCTTGGCCTCATCAAAGGTCAGAATTGGGAATTCCGTCGCATTCCCAAACGGTTCATCGGTCATAACGGAGGCGTCCGCAGCTCGGAGCTGACGGCCTGACGTGACTGAACATAGCCACAGCTGCGAACGGCCAGGTTCCACATTGCCGGATCGGGCCGGTAACCCGGTGCGTCGCGTAGTTCGCTCTCTTTGAGAACAATCTCCACGGTACGTGCAAAAGAGTCCATTGGGATTTCCAACTCTCCAGGCAAACCATGCTTGTGGTGCAGGACCTCGAACGCGTTCCATAACAAAGCGGCGTCATGGTTGAGCTGATAGCCGTCAGCCACCGATTGGCGGATGTAGAAGCGGGTAAAGCTCCAGTCGCTGGCACGGGGAAAGTTAGTCTGGTCATACCCAGCCAGACAAGTGGCCACCTCACTGACATTGCGTACCCCATGAAAGGCCATTTCTTCGACCATCAGGCGGGCCACGATCTGTGTCTTGCGAGCGCGCTGCAGCGCAGTCTTGACCGCAAGAAGTTCTTGCTGGCCCACCAGGAACGTAAACAGTTGGATGGAAATTCGGTCCAGATGGTCGTGCACATCGCGCAGCCATTCGTACTCATTCTCGTCATAACGCTGGGCCTCATCACAAAACAGGATCACGGTGCCACTGCCATTTCGGCTACAAGCTTCCTTGATCTTGTTAATCAACCGAATGCGTTTGGTGGGGTTGCTGCCGGTGTCAGGCTCTGGATAACCAACCGCTTCGAGCAGGTTGGTAAAGAACGGGCCTTCCGCATGGCGTGGCTTGTGTTCTGCCTGTGCGTGGTAGGTCGTCACCTTGGGGTGCGTCTCGCTCAGCAACAAGCGCAGGTACTCGATCGCCCGGGTTTTGCCAATGCGCGGAGGGCCATAGGTAAGGGCTCCCGTAATCCGGTAACGAAGGCAGCGGCCGATCAGCTCATAGAAGGCTTGAATGGCCGGGGTGGCAATGCGGTAATTCCCGCTCTCAATCGGGTGGCGTTCGCGATCAATCGGGCGGTTGGCGGGCGACACGGGGGATGAGGCCCCAGAAACGGTTTCTTTGCGCGGCACAGTGGTCTCCTCACAATTGGCTCCCAAATACCTGAGCGAATACCTGCTGAAATCGGATTACTTCAACTCGCCCCCGCGTAGCCGGTGCCAATGCTTAAGCGCTGAGGCTCTACGCGCTCCAGCGGTTTAGTTGCATCTGCCGCTTCGACTGTTGGTTTTGCCATTTTTGCGGCCGCTGCAACGGGGGCAGCAGCTAAGGTACGAAGTGTTTGGGTCAAGTCACTGGCGCCGCGACGCGTGCGTTTTGCCTTGGCAAACTTGTGCTCAATGAACTGGGCCAGATATTCCTGGTTCAGGTTGCTGGCCAGGCGCTTGGATCCGCGCAAGCGCACGATTTCCTGGCGCAGTTTGAGGTCGTGGGCGATCTCGCCCCACGCGCCCTGGGCTTTGAGAACACCGAGTTCTCCACCGTCCGCAGAGAACGCCCGAACACTTCGTAAGTCCTGGCTGTTGTAGTACAGGTGCAGCTCCTGTCCGAGAAACGATGCCGTGCTGGCCAAGACGTCATTGGTGTACCGCACGCCATAGAAGTTGACGTGGGGTCGCTGCCCTTGCGCCAGATATCCTCGCACGGTTACGCGTTTGGGCGTGTGCATCAGGCACAGCGTGCGTCGCTTGGATTCTGGCAACCAATTGAGCATGGTGCCACCCCCGCGAACCGAGTACTCCACAGCTTCGAGCGGGGTGCGGCCATTCAAGCCATCGTGGGGCGTGGCGTTATAGGTGGCCAGCGCGGCCTCCAGTAGTTCTTCGATTTCACTGAGGGAGACGTACAGGCGCAAGTTGCCCTTAGGGTCGGCCAGCGCACGACGAACATCACGGGCGTTGGAGCCGGTGTAGCCAGGCATGCGACTGGAAAGGTTGGTGGCGATTGAGCCAAAGAATCGCTCGATATAGGGGCGGTCATCGGGGGTGTACGCCGGTCCTGCATCCATGAAGCAGCCCATAAACTGCGCCAGTGCATAACGCACATCCTCAGCCAGGTTCGCCTTGGCGTTGTCCAACTTGAACCATTGCCAGGTGGCATAGCCCAGCTCTGGCATCTTGCCCGACGGGAATCCACCCAACGCACCGTAACCAACCCCAGGCAAGGTGAATGTGCGTGCGCGGTGTGGCTCCAGCGCCGCCTCGATCGTGCGTATGACGTCGTAGCCGCTGTATTCACGGTTCAAACTGACGTGGTAACCCAGTACGGCACGCGACCACACATCAATAATGACCAGCAGCCAAATGCGTTCGATCTCGAACTCTTGCTCAAACCCCAATGGATCACGCACTACGACTTTGAGACGGACATCGAGTCGGTGGCCATCGAACTCCACGACATCAAAAGCATGGTTGGCCGCAGGAACACCCGCAACCTTGGGTGATGGCATTCCTTTGAGATGGGTCGCACCAGCGAGCCGTGCCCCGCGCGCGAAGTGCTGCAAGCCACGGTCTTTGGTAAGGGTTGCCAGGGATCGGATGCCCAGCAACTCCGTGTTCAGTGGGTAGTCAGATGCCGTCAGGCCCAGTAGACGACATTCACGCAAGAACCCCAAGTGAAGGTGCTTGAGCCCGCGAAGGCGTACGCGCAGACCATCGCCGCCATGGAATTGGTCGATGGCGATGCGTTTGTTGTGAATCTGCTGGTCAATCCACGCACTCAAGCTTGGGTTGAGTTGCAGCAGCTTGTCAAAGGCCCCCGCTGTTCCGCGACTGCCACCTATGGGGTGAAGTTTGGCGCGTTTGATGCGTTGGTAGTCGGCCACCCGCGCGTATGGCACCAAGGCGCGGTAGCCGAATATGCGTCCGTCGTCGTGAACTCGGACGCACCGGGTCAGGAGTCGGTAGAGCTGTCGACGATCCACGCCAGTTTGGCTTTCGATTTGAGAAATCGCAGTATGTGCCACGTAAAGCTCGATCGCATGACGACGCGCTGCGTAAATCTTGCGAACGTTCACAGCCAACACTTTGGCGTCGAACTCGGCCCAACTGGAGAGGTCAACCGCGGTGATAGTTTCAGTGCGACTCAGCATGTCGGCTCGATGGGTGTGAACAGTGTCAGCGCCTGTGTGCGCAAGGACGGCGCAGCGAGCTTGCCTTGGCGCAGCAATTCAAAAATGCACGCGCGCGCAACCATCGGATCGCCGCACGAAAACTCGGCCTCCAATCGGCCCAGGGCGATTGGCCCCTGTACAAACTCACGAACAGATTTCGACATCGTCTTTTCGCTACCTCCAGTGGAGGCGTTGATGACCGCCAACATAGACCGCCAGTTGGTGACCCACATTGCGTCGGCGGCCAACTGGGCGTCATCAACGTAATGCACCGTCGTGTCGTGCAGGGTGATGGGCCGTTCGCCACCATCATCGGCATCGAGGACGTAGAAACTTTCATCCCCGGATGAATGTCCAACCCAAAAGTCGATGACACGATCTTTGCCAAAGGCATTCGAACGGGTCGGTCGCTCACAAAAGGACCTCACTGCTGGGTCCGCCTCCAAGCCGATCCAGACTGAAAAACTCGCGTAATCAAACAGCTGCAGCCTTCTTTGCAGCTTCTGGCTAAAGCCCTCAAGCAGCCGTGCACCCTTCGGACGGGTTTGAACGATAGGTCCGCCATACCTTGGCGAAAAATGCTTCATGAATCAACGCCTTAGGCGCGCCGACACGCCCGAAAGATGCAAAGTGACACAATTAATTGGATCAAATATAGGTTGACACTTTTATTTTGCAAATTTCGTTGATAAAAGTGTCAATTTGTCGGCAAGCTTCAGGGGGAAATGCCCCTCAGAACCAGTGACACTTTTATTTTGTTCTACGCTAGATGATTGGTTATGTATTTTTGGCGCCGGTTGATCCCTGTTGCCGCCTACCGCTCTCGGCCACCGTCAACTTCTCTCTCAAGCGCCTTGTCCATAACTCGGCCAAGCCCTTTCGCCCGCACAATATCTGCCTGTTGGCCAAGCACCAGCGCCGGGCCTGTCAACTTCGCGATTTCATGCCAGACAAGCTGACCAGGGTCACGCCCGCTCTGCTGGCCCGCCCACCCATCTTTGATCACCCTGATCGTGCCCGAATGCTGTATGCCATCCAGCGCCACCGGCACCGGGTGAGACGCTTCGACAGCCTTGCCCGCTGCGATCACCTCTTCCATTGCCGTGTCAAACTCAGGGTCGGAGATCATTGACAACGACTCTTTGGACGCACTCGTCGGTTTAAACCCCACGCCCGCAACAATCCCCTCATTCACCAGTCCATCCAACCGCGTTACCGTGCGGACCACTACCGGCGAGAGTGAGGCCGCGAGCCCTGAAAACGCTTGCGCCGCGTCCTTGGGGTTGTCAAATTGTGCATCTTTGCCGCCAGGGTACGACACCGTGTACGTCATTGATTCCATTTTTGTGAGCCCGCCCACGACAACAGGACGCACCTCAACAAACTGGGGCAGCTGCTCCATTGGCTGCGACTTCTTTTCCGTTTCTTTTAGTTTGTTTGCCTCGGCCAGCCGCTCAGCGAAGCGCGTTTTGTCTTTCTCCGACGGCGAGTAATTCACCACATCCAAACCAACCAGCTTTGCCTCCAACCAGGCCTCGGCCAACATGGCGGGTTTGCCCTTTAGCTCGATTGCAGTCCACCCTTTAGCCAGGGCCAATTCCATGGCACCGCGATACGCATCCGCACCCTTACTTTTGAGCACCATCGAATCACCTTGGTCGTGCAACAAAGGCAGGCCACCAGCAGCCGGGCGATAGAACCCTTTTTCGTCGCGAACTAGGTAAGCGTCCAGCCGCGGCATCTTGAGTTGAGGCAGACGTTGACCGACCATCGCGTCCATGATGAACGTGATGGAGCTGATCTACGTCGGGACGCTGAGCAGACTCAGGCGTTGGCTGCGTGTCGCCGCCTTGGTGGCGT
>JBBRSA010000070.1:0-9925 GCA_038245855.1 Burkholderiales bacterium | reverse complement strand
GCGGGTTCCGTTTGATGGTTGATGTTTTTTAACCATTGACGGAGCAGCTGCTTACCCTGCGGCGCTCGCGTGTGAGAAAAATCATGACTGACGCTTTGAATGCGACAGGTGCCTTTGCGCCTGCCGAATCCCTTATTTCTTTTATCGCTGCGGAGACCGTAGAGTCCACCTCGGTTGTCGTTAACGTGCAATCGAACGACGCTGAACTGCCCGAAGTCGCGGACGTGCCAGAAGCACCCAACGGCTTTGTGATGCTGGGTTTGGCGCCAGAGTTGGTCCACGCGGTAAAGGATCTGGGCTACACCCAGCCGACCACCGTTCAGCTCAAAACCATTCCCCTGGCATTGCCCAGCGATGGCGCTGACCAGCAAGCCAAAAAATACATCGACTTGATGGTCTCCAGCCAGACCGGAAGCGGCAAAACAGCGGCCTTCTTGTTGCCCGTTTTGCACACGTTGCTCAAGCAGTTGGCGCAAGCCGAGATCGACGAGCGCGCTGCGTTTGAACGCGAAGTGGCGGAAGCCACGGCACGTGGCGAGGCGCCTCCCAAGCGCGCCAAGCGCAAAGACCCAACCAATGTGCGCAACTTCAAGGCGCCAGCGCCTGGTGCGTTGATCGTCTGCCCAACCCGCGAACTGGCCCAGCAGGTGGCCAATGACGCGATTGACTTGGTGCAACACTGCCGTGGTCTGCGTATCGCCAACATCGTGGGCGGCATGCCATACCAGTTGCAAATTGCAAAATTGCAAAATGCCAATTTGGTCGTGGCAACCCCGGGCCGTTTGTTGGATCTGCAACGCTCCATGCAAATCAAGCTAGACCAAGTGCAGTTTCTGGTGGTGGACGAGGCCGACCGTATGCTGGACTTGGGCTTCTCCGATGACTTGGCCGAAATTAACCAACTCACCATTGGTCGCAAGCAGACCATGATGTTCAGCGCAACGTTTGCGTCGCGCATTCAGCAACTGGCTGCCCGCGTCATGCGCGAACCCCAGCGCATCACCATTGATAGCCCAACGGAGAAGCATGCCAACATCAAGCAAGTCTTGTTTTGGGCCGACAACGCGCACCACAAGCGCAAGTTGCTGGACCACTGGTTGCGCGACACCACTATTAACCAGGCGATTGTGTTTGCCAGCACCCAAATTGAGTGCGATGGTTTGGCCAACGACCTGCAGCAAGAGGGCTTTGATGCCGTCGCTTTGCACGGTGCGCTCAGCCAAGGACTGCGTAACCGCCGCCTGATGGCGCTGCGCAATGGTCAGGTTCAAATTTTGGTTGCTACCGACGTGGCCGCTCGTGGTATCGATGTGCCTACCGTTACCCACGTGTTCAACTTTGGTTTGCCGATGAAGGCCGAAGACTACACCCACCGCATTGGCCGCACCGGTCGCGCAGGGCGCGATGGTCTGGCCGTGACGTTTGCCGAAGTGCGCGATCGCCGCCGCATTTTTGATATCGAGGCCCATACACGCCAACATTTCAAGTCTGAAACCGTCCCCGGTTTGGAGCCACAGCAGCGCTTCCCGGATTCGCGTCCTGGAACGGGTGCTAGCTTTGGTGGACGTGGCAGTCACAATGCGGACCGAGCTCCCCGCAGTTTCGGCGGAAACCGTGACGGTGGTGGCGGTGGACGCCCCAGCTTTGGTGGTGGCCGTGGTGCCCCCGCTGGATTTAATGACAGAAACAACGCAGGCCCTCGTGAAATGGGCGGTGGCAGCTATCAAAACAATAGTGGTCGAGGCGACTTTTCCCGTGATGGTGGACGCCATGACGGCGCTGACAACGGCGGCCCGAGCTATGGTCCCCGCAAAGGTGGTTTTAACGACCGGTTTGCAGGTGGTGGTGCAGGTGGTCGCCCCGACGCGGCTCCTCGCGGCGCAGAGTTTGCAGCCCGCAAGCCGGCGGCTTTTGGCAAACCCATGGGCGTGAAGCCCGGCAACGCCGGTAAGGTGTTCGTTCCACGCGATGCCAAGAAGCGTGCGGCCCGCACTTTTGACTGATCGCATGATTGACCGCGTTCAGCGCGCGTGACGACTAGGCCGTGACCATACGGCTGAGTCGGCAAAATAAAAAGGGGACCATTTACGGGTCCCCTTTTTATTGCTGGATATTTGAACCCAGTTTTTAGGCGTGTTTTTATGCGTAGTTGACCGACCCTGGGGCCGGCTGTTAGGTTCGCAGCCGCGAAGCCATGCCAGACGAGAGCCACAGACTTTGATTGGACTCCACGATCAGCGTATCGACATGTTGCAGCGGTTTGAGCCATTGACGTCCGATATCCGCTCCGGCCACCATGATGGCGGCCCCCAATCCATTGATGCCTTCTAGGCTGCGTGAAACCAGTGCCACACCGTGGGGCCCGGTGGTAGGTTGCCCTGTTTTAGGATTCAGAATGTGGTGGTAACGATGGCCGTTTTGTAAAAAGAAACGCTCGTAGTCGCCCGAAGCGGCCACAAACCCTTCGCTCAAATCAATCGAACCCAGGATGCGCTCGGGTGCACGGGGGTCACGCAGGCCCACGCGCCAATCACGCCCTTGCAATTGACCATGCACCAGCACATCACCACCGCCATTGATCATGGCGTTTTCGATACCATTGCGCTGCAGTACCTGCATGCCGGCTTGCAGAATGGGCAACTTGGCGATGCCGCCTAAGTCGATGCGCATGCCACGGCGGCGCAAATACGCAGAGGAAGTTTTGGGGTTAAGAACCACGTCGAGGTAGTTCACCAGCGTCAGTTCCTCGGCAATTTCGGCAGCATTGGGCAGCACCGGATGGTTTTGCGTAAAGTCCCAACCGGTGAGGGCGCCTACGGTGATGTCAAACGCACCTTTGCTGTGCGTAGACAATGCCTGCGCCATTTGCAGCACGCTGAATATTTCGGGATCCAGCGTAATCGCCTGTAGCCCTGATGCCAAATGCAATGCGTGCACGGGGTTACCGATGCGGTAGCGACTCATCAAGTCGCTCAGACGCTGCATTTCCGCGAATGCTGCGGACATGGCAACTTGTGCATCACCGCTGTTTGGGTGCTGGACCGTCATGTCCACCTGGGTGCCCATGAGCGTGCGAGACGCTTGTCGCACGGTGGGGTCTGCGAGCGCCGGTCGCAAATAAAGGCCTGTTACCACCAGGGGAATGGTGGCAAGCAGGCGACGACGCCCGGAATTAAGAGTCTGAAGCGTCATGGATGGTTGCCTATTTTGACGATGAAACCATGTAGTTCACGGCTGCTTTGACTTCATCGTCGGACAGCGATGTATTGCCACCGCGGGCGGGCATCGCGCCCTTTGTGCCAGTAAAGCCTTCCAGCGCGTGCTTGTACAAGACATCATTGCCCTGTGCAATACGTGGGCCCCATTCGTCCTTGTTGCCAAACTTGGGTGCACCGGCCGCACCCGATGCATGGCATAGGGAACAGGTCTTATTGAATACCGATTTGCCAACGGCATTTTCTGGCGCGGCGGCGGTTGCCACGACAGCAGGCGTCTCAACGGCAGGCGCAACCGCCGCAGCAGGGGCTTCCGATTTTCCACAGGCGACCAAAGCGGCGCTGCAAATCAGCAGCAAACCCAAATATTTCTTGCTCATGAAAAGATCCTTTTTTTTGAAGTGTAAGTTGTGTAAATTGAACGTTGTACAGGACGCCGTCTATTATCGCATTGCATTATTTCACTATGGAAAACCCATGTAAAATCGCAGGTTAATTGATATATATCAATTGCATGTTTAACGGGTTAACCCTAATGAACCACTTGCGATCTAACATCAACCCCAGCCCAAGAAAATTACTTACGCGGGCAAATCAATAGAAGGATTACCGATGAGCAAAGACCAAGCATCCAAGACCAGTGGATTGGGACGCCGCAAATTTATGAACACCGCCGCATTGGCCGGTTTGGCTGGTGTTGTTGCCTGTACCGACAAGTCCGCTCCCGCGGCATCAGCATCAGCGCCTGCGGCAGACGCTAAACACGCATCCGGCGCAGGCAACGGCATTGACTACAGCAAGTACGAGGTAAAGCCCGGTCAGCTTGACGACTACTACTCTTTCTCCTCCGGTGGTCACTCTGGAGAATGTCGGATTTATGGACTGCCGTCCGGCCGCTTGTTCAAGCGTATTCCGGTGTTCAATATCGATTGCTTGGTGGGCTGGGGTATCACCAACGAGTCGAAAAAGATTATGGGTACCAAGGCCGATGGCAGCCTCAAGTACCGTACGGGTGACACGCACCACATACACCCCTCGTATAAGGATGGCACCTACGACGGTCGCTACATGTTTGTCAACGACAAGATCCATGGCCGTTTGGCGCGCATCCGTATGGACACGATGGAGACTGACAAGATTACCGAGATCCCGCTGGTACAGGGTTTTCACGGCACCTTCCCTGACAAGCGCGACCCGGTGGACCCCGCCATCAACCACACCACACGTGTGTTCTGCGGTGGTGAGTTCGCCATCCCGCTGGACAACAATGGCAAGAACATGGATGCCATCAAGGACTACCGCGCCATTTTCAGCTGTGTGGATGCCGAAAGTATGGACGTGCGCTGGCAGATGGTGGTTGACGGCAACTGCGATTTGGTCGCAACCTCTTACGACGGCAAACTTGCCTGCACAAACCAGTACAACACTGAGAACGGCGTGCACTACGAAGACATGATGTCGGCCGAGATGGATGCCTGCCTGTTCTTCAACATTGCGCGCATCGAAGAAGCCGTTAAGGCTGGCAAGTTCAAGACCTACGGCGCCTCCAAAGTGCCGGTGGTTGATGGCACCAAGGCTGCCAATCCTGATCCCAAGACCTCGCTGGTTTGCTACGTACCGGTAGCCAAAAATCCGCACGGTGTAAATGCCAGTCCGGATGGCAAGTACTACGCCTGCTCCGGCAAGCTCTCGCCCACCGCCACGCTGATCGAACACGACCTGGTGCTCAAATGGTTTAACGGCGAGCTCAAGGAACCCCGCGACACCGTGGTGGCTGAGCCAGAAATCGGCCTGGGCCCGCTGCACACCGGCTTTGACGGCCGCGGCAATGCCTACACCACTTTGTTCCTTGACAGCCAGATCGTCAAATGGAATCTGGATGCCGCCATCAAGTCTTACAAGGGCGACAAAACTGCCAACCCAGTGGTGGACCGGATCGACGTCCAATACCAACCCGGCCATGGCTTCACCTCCATGGGTGAAACCAAGGATGCTGATGGAAAATTCTTCCTGTCGGACAACAAGTTCTCCAAGGACCGTTTCCTGCCCGTCGGCCCGCTGCATCCCGAGACAGCGCAGCTGATTGACATTAGCGGTGACAAGATGAAGCTGGTGGCCGATCACTCGGTCTATTCCGAGCCGCACGACTCCATCATCATTCCGCGCAACCTGATCCGTACGCGCCAGGTGTACGACATCAACGAGTTCCCCAACGCCACCAAGGATGCCAAGGATTGCCGCGTGGAACGCAAGGGCAAGAAGGTCACCATACATCTCACCTCTCAGGCGCCCACCTTCGGTCTGCGTGAGTGGACAGTCAAGCATGGCGACGAAGTGACCATCATTCTCACCAACCTGGATAAGGTCGAAGATTTGACGCACGGCTTTGCGATTCCGAAGTACGACATCAACTTCATCGTTAACCCGCAGGAGACCAAGTCGGTCACCTTCATTGCAGACAAGCCGGGCGTGTACTGGTGCTATTGCACCAACTTCTGCCACGCGTTGCACCTTGAAATGCGCTCGCGCATGTTGGTCGAGGCGTAATAAGCTTCGCTCGGGGCAGCGCGGTCGCCGGGCTGCGCTGCCCCTTTCTTTTTGCTTGGATGTCTGATGTTTTTGCCGAAATTCCGTCTTTTGTCGATTCTTTGGGCCACACTCTTTTTTACGCTGACCGTGCTCTCTTCAGGCGCGCAGGCGTCGGCCGGAAAAGGTACCTATGAGGCCGAACTTCCGGCCGGGTTGGCCACCGCCAAAGACATGTGCGCCTTGCTGCCCTGCAAGGACGTTTTCCCGGGCGCTACCCATTTTTCGGAGCGCAAGGGTCAGCCGCCCTATGTTGAGGCTTATGGCGAGCGAAAAAACGACAAGCATGACCAGAAAAAAGAAGAGCACGAAAACGGCAAGAAAGAGAGTGAGCATGAGAACGGCAAGAGGGAGCTGCTCGGCTATGTAATGCTCTCGACCGACATCACCGACACGCCAGCTTACTCGGGTAAGCCCGTAGTCACGCTGATCGGTATGGATAAAACCGGCCATTTCGTCGGCGTCAAGGTGCTCAAGCACTCAGAGCCCATTTTGTTGCTGGGCATTCCAGAGTCTGCGCTGATCAATTTCAACAACCAGTACATTGGCAAATCGGTTTCTGAAAAGTTGGAAATTGGCCAGTCACGTCCCGACGAGGGCATAGTCGGCTTGGACGCTATTTCGGGCGCCACCGTTACGGTGATTGCGCAAAACCAGGTCATGATGACCTCAGGCTCGACCGTGGCACGGCAGGTTGGCATCATCGCGCCAACTGTGCGCGAGCCGGCTCGCTACAAGGTGACGGGCGATGCCCTGACTTGGGACGAACTGGTGGGGCGCGGTGCCGTGCAGCACCTGCGCGTCATGCCCGAACAACTAGGATTGGACCGCGACGCCGATCCCTTCATCGAGCTGTGGTTTGGCGATCTGAGCCAGCCCGACATCGGCAAGAGCGTGCTCGGCCCCACCGGCTGGGACAACTTGAAGATGCAGATCAAGGAAGGCGAACACGCCATTTTTATCATCCGCACTGCCGGGCGCGAATCGTTCAAAGGTTCGGGCTTCGTGCGCGGTGGCCTGTACGACCGCGTGCAGGTCAAGCAAGGCGCCGACTCGTTCACCTTCCGTGATCTTGATTATTTGAACCTGTATGGCGTGGAAGCTGCGGGCGCACCGAGTTTCAATGAATCGGCCATTTTCATCATCCGTTCCAAGGCTTTTTCGGATGCGTATCCTTGGAAACTGAGTCTTCTGGCCAACCGCGTGGACCGTGCGTCAGGTACCAAAAGTTTCACGAGCTTCGACACCCACTACTGGCTGCCCGCCTCCATGCTCGAAGGCGGCCGCCCCAAGGTGGTCGAACCCGATGCGCCTTGGGTGCGCATCTGGAAGTTGCGGGCAGTAGAAATTGGGCTGTTTATCGTGCTGCTGGTGGCAGTCGGCGTGGTCTATGCCTACCGTGAACGGCTGACCCGGTTGTCCACGCACAAGAATAAATGGCCGGTCAACAGCTTCAAGTACACCGCCTGGGCGATTTCCATCGTGTTCGTGGGTTTTGGCCTCTTGGCGCAGCCATCTATCACCCAGGTGTTAACCTGGTTCCACGCACTGCTATTTCAATGGACCTGGTCGTTGTTCCTTTCCGACCCGTTCATCTTTCTGTTCTGGATCTTCATCATCGTCACGGTGTTTCTGTTCGGGCGCGGGTTGTTTTGTGGCTGGATGTGCCCGTTCGGTTCGCTGCAAGAGTCCATCTACAAGGTCGCCCGTTTCGTTGGCATGGGGCGCTTTCAGACCAAGCTGCCGCAAAAATGGCACGACCGCCTGAAGTGGCTCAAGTACGCCATCTTTTTCTTCCTGCTCACCGTGTCCATGTTCTCCATGGGTCTGGCGGAAAAACTCTCTGAGGTTGAGCCGTTCAAGACCACTTTCTTGGTCGGCGTGATGAACCGCGCCTGGCCCTACGGCCTGTTCGTAGCTGCTATTCTGGGCGTATCTATCTTCATCGAGCGCCCATACTGCAAATACATTTGCCCACTGGGCGCATCGCTGGCCATGCCCAGCACCTTCCGCTGGTTTGGCCTCAAGCGCAAGCAAGATTGCAACAGTTGCAAGGCCTGCGCTGTGGGTTGCGGTGCGCAAGCGATTGACGCCGATGGGCGCATCGACCACCGTGAATGCCTGCACTGTCTGGATTGCATGATTTTGTACACCGACACCAAGGGCTGCCCACCCCTGGCCAAGGAGCGCAAGCGCCGTGAAAAGGATGGTCTGGAGATTACTCCTATTGGCGACAATGGCTACTTCTTTCCGATCTACCCGGCCACGAGCTATACCGAGCAGATCAGCGCCAAGGCCGTAGGCGGCCCCGATCCCCGCATGCCCACCGACCCTGTGGCACCTTGGCATAAGGCGGGTGAGTCGGGCCTGAAGTGGATCATTATGGAAGTGCGTGACCATCTTTGGCCCTGGAGCGTCGAGGGTTGGCACAGCCAGCGCGCGCTGCAGATCGCAGGGTTCTCGCTGGCCGTGGCCGCCACGGTGGCGTGGATCATGACGGCCATGGGTACGCTGTCGTCCGGTGCCATCATCGGCTGGTGGTTTGGCTGGAGCGTGTACGAAGTGCTGATCCGTCTGTCGGGCCGCCGTTACGTCAAGGATGGCCCGTGGTGGCGTGGCAATTACCGTGCAGCAGGCGTGATGGACATGATGAGTTATGTGGGGTTCAAGAACCTGCTGATTGGCGCAGCGCTGTTCTTGGTACTCAAGTCTATGGGTTGGCTGATTGCATGACGCATGGTTTAGTGCGTGCTTCTATTGTTGCACTGCTGGGTCTGGGTGCGGTATGCGTGTCTTGGGCCGTTACCGTGCGGGTGGAGCCGGGCCAGGATCTGGCCGCCGCCGTACGCGCTGCCGCGCCGGGCGACACCGTGGAAGTAGCGCGCGGCCTATACCACACCCACCTGCTGATTGACAAACCCCTCACGCTGCGCGGCATCGACCGCCCGACAGTGAGCGGCGACAACCAGGGTGACACTATTCGCGTCACCGCGACCGATGTCACGATTGAAGGCCTGATCGTGCGCGACTCCGGCAGCAGCCTACAAGACCAGAACGCTGGCATCTACCTTTATCCCGGCGCGGATCGTGCGGTGGTGCAGCACTGTGACCTCACCTATAACCTATTTGGACTGTGGATTGAGAAGGCGAATGATGTCCGCATCGAAGGCAATGTCATCACTGGCAAGCGCGACTACGATTCAGCACGGCGCGGTAACGGCATCGAGCTTTACAACTCTCAGCGTGCTCAGATTATTGGCAACAACATCAGCTTCGTGCGCGACGCGTTGTATGTCGATGTGTCGCACCACGCGGTGTTTCGGAATAATAAGTTGCACCACAGCCGCTATGGCACGCACTACATGTCGTCCTACTACAACCTGTGGGAAGGTAACGAAAGTTACTACAACCGGGGTGGTTTGGCACTGATGGAAGTGCATGACCAGATCGTGCGCAATAACCACGCCTGGGGCAACTCGGACCACGGCATCATGCTGCGTACCGTGCAAGATTCGGTTGTTGAGAACAACGTCGTAGCGGACAACAGCCGTGGATTTTTTATTTATGACGTGGAATACACCAAATTGGTTGGTAATTTGGTGCTCAACAACCGCGTGGGCGTGCATCTGTCAGCGGGTTCCATCCATAACGTGGTGCAGGGCAATGATTTCATCGGCAACCGTGAACAGGTGCGCTACGTGGGGGCCCACGATGAAGCGTGGGGTGCCACCCACCCGAGCGAGCGAAAGCGGGGCAATTACTGGAGTAATTACCTGGGTTGGGACCGCGATGGTGACGGCGTCGGCGACATCCCCTACGAGGCCAACGACATGGTGGACCGCCTGAGTTGGCGCCACCCGAGTATGAAATTGCTGCTGGGCAGCCCGGCGGTGCAAGCGCTGCGCTTGGTGGCCCAGCAGTTTCCCGTGCTGCGGGTGCCTAGCGTGGTTGACGCTTTTCCGCACATGGTGCCCTTTAACAAGAATTGGAGTGTCTGGAGTGATAAATCCGAGTCCAGCCACTGAATCGGTGGCCATCAGCCTGGTGGGCGTGCGTAAATACTATGGCAAGGTGCATGCCGTTGATGGTGTTGACCTGTCGGTCCACCGGGGCGAGTTGTTTGG
>JBBRSA010000069.1:0-10223 GCA_038245855.1 Burkholderiales bacterium | reverse complement strand
GATTCGTTCAAGCGCCTGGCCACGACCTTGAAGAAGCACTTCGACGCCGTCGTGCGCGGCATGCTCGACCACCGAAGCAACGCCTTCGTCGAAGCCATGAACGGGCTCATGCAGCAAGCCAAACGCGCCGCCCGCGGCTTCCGCACAGCCACCAACTTCATCAATATCGCCTACCTGCGGCTGAGCAAGCTCACGCACCTGCCCGCTTCTCCGTTCGCCCCAGCAGCGCCGCGCTCAACCGGGCGCGCGTTCCGGGCGGCGTAACGTCGCGTTCCACACTAAACGGCATAGAGCCGGTTGACTCGGCCTACGGGTGAACCCGTAAATAAACGCCTTGAAATCAACAACTTGGCGACGGCCTGATCCCAGAGCGCAACGCATCCAGGTGGTTGATCAAAAATAGGCAGAAGCGACGAGTTGAACAACTTGACGATAAGGCAAGGCGCCATATTCGGAGCGGGCATCACCCAAAGCACGCTGCCACTGTAGCGCTCCATCAAAACTCTTCCAGTGGTACCTTAGTTCCGCCCAAACGAGGTGGCTGCGGTCAGCGGCGTTGATTCGCACGAATCCCGTGAGGTCAAGTTGTTTGAGGCCGAGGCCTTTTTGACTGACGTAGAATAGCCAGGCCTGACGGGTGCCCAATTCCTGGTTTGGCAAAGTCACGTGAAGGTAGCGACGATAGCCATCAGCACCCTGGTTGAGCACCGCATCCCAACCCGCACGATCAAGGCCGGCGCCGTTGTACTCGGCCTCTACGGTCACTGCGGTTGAGGTCGGCAGGGTGTAGGTCAGTCCAACAACTGCCTGTTGTACTCTTCCAGGCCCATTTGCCGCGCTCTGGACTTGGCTGAGCACGCTCTGCACTTTTCCAGTGGACCACTCGGCATGGGCAACTGCGCTGTCTGAGAGCAAGGCGGTGGCACTGAGTCCGAACTTAGGTGTGGTTCCGCGCTCGAGCAGCATTGAACCCTGGCCACTGAACCATGAAGTCAGCTTGGTGCTGTAGGACAACAGGGCTCGGTCTTCCATATTAGTTGACGCAGTATCCTTGGAGCACGCCGATGGGTCGGCAACGCTTCCTAGCCTTGGCGCCAAGGCTAAAAACAGACTGTCTGAAGTGGACAGTTGGCCGCCCCGCAACATGTAAGTCCCCATGCGCAGTTCACGCAATGCCACAGGGTCAGCGGTGGGCAAGGTGCGCAAGGCGCAGGTGCGGAAATAGTCGGTCGGGTTATAACCGAAACCGGGGCCCTGACGGTAGTTGACGCGCCCGATGTCGATCAGCGTCGCTGCACCCGGCTGTTGCCAAGCCAAGAATACTTCCCTCAGGCTGTTGACGGTTGAACTCTGGCCAACGTCGGTGGGATGATAGTCATCAAGCCGATCCGACAAAGAAAACTGCCATGAATTGTTGATGCGAGCTGAATAGCGGATATCCAACGCTGCTCTGCGCAAATTTATCGAGGCCGGCACGCCGCGTGAGTCAACGCTGCCAGCGCCTACTTCCACTGCCAAACGAAGCGGGGACTCAACAACGGCCTCAGATGGCGGCGTGCCCGTCAGGGCCAAAGCGTCATCGTCGTCATTGCCGCGGGCTGCTGTGCTGATGCTCAGGCTGCCGATCAGTAAACAAATTGAAGTCCAAGGCCAGTGGTGTTGCATATCGTCATTCAGCATTGAATCGAGACAGATAATCGCGTTGAAACCAGGCGACTGGTGCATCGCGAAAGGCGTAGTCCGACATCCGGACTATGGTGACCGACTGTGGCTCCAAAGCGTCAATGATCACCGTTTCGGTTGGGCGCAGAGCCCCAAGTTGCGACTGAAATCGCCGGTAGTAGGCGGTTTTCAGCAACCGCCCGGAATCGGCGATGAAACGCCCTTTCAGCGGCGCCTGGGTCTCGGCGTCAACCCAGAGCTCAATAGATCCATAGGTGGCGTCTGCCGTTTTGGCGGTCAACAACAGTTTGTTGGACCGACGCTTTTGCCGGTCGCCGTCCTGAATGGTTTCCTCGGCCACGAGGGCCGCCGCATAGTCCCGGGCAAAATTGACAGTGACAACATCGCCATTCGATGCCTGCCCGATCAGACGCTGCTGAGGCGAAATACGCACCGCAGCCTTGGTGCCGGGGTCATAAAACCAAAGGTCGCTGCCGCTTTTCAGCATCACCTTGCCGGCATCCCGAACGGGCTGGGTGAAGCGCATGATGCTGACAAACTGGCCGGCCACTTCCACCATCCGCGCATAGCTGACCAGTGTGGTGCCGTTGACCTGCGCGCCCTTCTCGAACTCCGAAAGCGTCACCGTCACACGGAACGGCTGGCTTGGGTTGCGAATCGAATCACTGGTCACCAGCATGCCTTGGGCGTCCAGGGCAGCAACCGCCATATTGAACGGTCCGATCAGAACCATGAGGGCGACGCGGGCGGCCAAGTCTCGCCGCGACGCATGCCACAGCCGTTTATTTTGCGGGCGGTTGATTTCATGCATGGCGAAGTGCCTCCACAACATTGAGCCTGGCGGCCTGCCGGGCTGGCCACCAAGCTGAGCCCGCGGCTATCAGAACCAATGCACAGGTCGTGACGATGACGGCGTTGGGGCTGCCGAGCACACGCAACTGCAGTAGCAGTCGCTCCGAACTACCCGGTGGCAACCAGGTCACACCCGAGATATTGACCAGTTCTCCAATGACCACCGCCACCACCAGTCCGAGTACCGCACCAACAAAACCGAGCACAAAGCCTTCGATTACAAACAGGCGGCGTATCCCCGCTTGACGCATACCAATAGCGCGCAAGGTGCCGATCTCGACTGTTCGCTCCACCACCGCTGAATTCATGGTGTTGCTGACGGTAAATAGCACGATGCCGGCAATCAGTATAAAAATAAAACCAAAGATCACATCAAACATTTGTTCGGTTTGTACATAGAAAGGATTCAGCTCTTCGAAGCTCCTTACCACCAAGCCCTGCGTCGCAGCGTCCTTGGCCAAAATCTCACCCAACCGCTGGCTCGCCGCCGGCTGGTCAACGGTTTTGAACAGCAATATCATGATGGCCGTTACCCGGGGCGCCACGCGGCCGAACACCAACTTCTGGGCATAACCTAGATGAAGAATGACAGATACCTCATCCAGTTCCTTGAAACCTTGATCCTCGGCGGCCAAAATATTGAGTGCGGCCACATTCGGCGCGCCACTTGGACTGCTTGACAGCAATTCAAGGCGCGCGCCGGCAGCGTTGGCTAAGTTGCCGCCCGCCAGCGACTGTTCGTCACGAGCAAGGTCGGCAAGGTCTTGCGGCAAAGCGCCGCCGACTGCCGGCGGTGGTTGGCTTGGCTGGGCTGGCTGACCACAGTCACTTAGTTTCAATGGCGCGCAGAGTTGCAAAACCCGGGCTAGCCCGAGGCCAACGATGGCCGTATCTTGTGCAGTTCCTTCCAACGGAAAGCTTGGCCGGATGATCGGAATACGAAATTCGTTCCATTGCCGCATGCGGTTGATGTCCCCGGCCTCGTAGCCCGTCCCGATCACGGTTCTGGATATCCCCGCATTGAAGTTTCCACCCAGCCCGCCAAACCGCAACATTGGGGTGACCACCGAAATTAGTGGCTTGAGAACCGGATCATTGCGGATTGTGTCCACAACCCGGCCGTAGTCTTCAATGCCATAGGCCGTTGGGTTGCCACTGCCGTAGATGAAATAGTCTCGATGCTGGATCTGAAGATGCCCACCGCTGCGCACGAAGGCTGTCAGCCCGGTGTAGGTCAGGTTTGCCTTGAATCCGTTGAACAACAGGATGGCAGTCAGTCCAATCGCAAGCGCGATCAAGGTTGACATCGAACGCCGGCGATTTCGCAGCAAGTTCCGGATGGCAAGCGACCATTCAGCGGTGAGCATCGTCGCCCCAGTCGCTGGAAACACCGGTGTCCGCAAATTCGTCTTGGTCAGCCTTTCTGCGGATCGACTGGATCACGCCGTCACGCAGCATGATCAGATCGTCGGCTGCGTTTATCACGCTGCGGTCATGGGACGAGAACAGGAAAGAGATCCTGTACTTCTCCTGGATTCGTCGCATCAGCCTGAGGATGGCTTCGCCGGTCTTGCTGTCCAGATTGGCGGTCGGTTCATCGGCCAGCACCAATTTTGGCTTTCTGGCCAGTGCACGGGCGATTGCAACGCGCTGGCGCTGGCCGCCCGACAACTGGCCCGGGCGGTTGGTAGCCCGGTCACTCAGGCCGACCGCCTCCAGCAAGCGATTGACGCGTTGCCGGCGCCGGGCGGCAGGCATGCCCGCCAGTACCAGCGGGTACTCGATGTTTTCGTACGCGGTCAGCACAGGGATCAGGTTGAAGTTCTGAAAAATGAACCCGATGCTGGTGGCCCTGAAGTCAGCCAGTTCGTCGTCAGACAATTGCCCCACATCTTGGCCGGCAACCGACACCGTGCCGCGGTCGGCGCGGTCAATACAGCCGACCAGGTTGAGCAAGGTGGTCTTGCCGCTGCCCGAAGGGCCGAGCAACACCGTAAATCGGCCGGGCCGGATCAGCAGATCAATGCCCCGGAGAACCGGCACCTGTACTGCATCCATCTGATAGGACTTTTCAACGCCTGTGAGGATGGCAACTGGCTCGACGTGCAACTTGACTCTCCTGCTTTGGCAGGCAGTCTACTGCGCGACGCAGAGCTGCCCTGGGTTGCGCAAGGCCTGCAGAATGTCATGCATCACGCAGAGGCGCGGCGCTGGGCCGCCTGGGACGCGTACCCGCGCACAGGGCCGAGGCGCAGCGCTCATCGGCGCTCACAGTCCGCTGGCATGGCATGGCGTCGTCCGAAAGTAGCGCGATCGATGTTACGAAGCGATCCGCGGAGTACGCGCAACCAGTCGCGCGGAAGCCAATCACTGCGAAGATCGCAGTCGTTTTACTTCAAGCGACGGAATTACCAGACCACTCGCCAAACCGCCGCACGCTGACCGTGCGTTTAGACGAGACCTCTACGACCTGTCGACTTTTTTTACAGACAAGCGAAGCCACTGGCAGCCATTAAACACAAGTGATTGATTTATAACGACTTTCTTATTCTGGCATGCAGTTTGCTTGAGTTGTACGCAGGATCAAGTTGACCTGACCTACCCACCCCTAGGAGCACTCCAATGAAATTCACCCGCCTCGCAGCCGCAGCTGCACTGTTGATGACGGCCGGCTTCGCGAACGCAGTCGTTCTCAATGACTTCACCGTCACGCCTGGCGCCTACGCACCCCTGAAGTCAGCATTTGTTGCCGACAAGATCACCGGCAACTATGTCGAGGTCATCACGTTCAGCGGCGCCGGAACATTTGACGTTTCGATTAAGTGGAATGCTGGGCAATTCGTTGCCGACGATGGCACAAACCCACTCAATTCCGGTCTTAGCACGTCCGCCACGGGTACGGGTTTGGGCAGCAACTACGGCTTGTATGCCTTCTTCCAAGGGTCGGGGACAGCTGTCGCTGGCGCTTTTACCCTCGGCACCGGTTCGCTGAAAATGTATATTGACAAGTCGCTGGACACCACATTTACCGCGGCGGGCTCACAATCTTCAAGCTCATTTTGGGGTGTGACCGGCGGCGGCGGTGCTGACGATGATCTGATTGCTACCGGATCAGCGGTGTCAGGCTTTGGCTCGGTATCGTGCAATGTGGGCAACAACTGCGGCAGTTTCGGCCAGGTCACCACGTTCAATCTGGAAAATCCGGCTGGCACGTCGTTCTTTACCGCGCCAAACCCATTCTACGGCTTGTCGTTGCAGTCGGGGCAATTCAACGGTTTCACCCCGGCGGGCACACTGATACTGAATGGCTCACTGGATGTGATCTTCGAAAAGATCCCTGAGCCGGGCAGCGTCGCGTTGGTCGGTCTTGCGTTGGTCGGCCTCGGCTTCGCCAGCCGCCGCAAAGCTAAATAAACAGCGTCTGCATCAAAAAAACCCACCGCCTTACAGCGGTGGGTTTTTTCATTCCACATATCAACGCATGACCGACAATTACTTCGTCAAGGTCTGGATGAGGGTTGCAACTTCGGCGTGGCCTCCAAAACGCTCACCCAATGCGGCAACCGCTTCTAGTTCGACCAACGCAGAACGTTGATTACCACTTTGGATATAGAGTTTGGCGAGCCCCACGCGATAAGCTGGCGCCATGACAGGCGACTTGCTGATGGCGGTCTTTTGGACCGTGATAGCGCGGTCGATCTGACCTGTTTGCGCCAGCGCCAAGGCAAGCGTGTCCAACACCTCGGCCGAGTCCGGCGCCAATGCGACGGCTTTTTCAGCCACTTCGACGGCACCGCCTCGCTTTTGTTGGACCATGATCCAGGCAACGTTGTTCATCGCAGACACATTGCTGGGCACCACCTGCAATACGTTCAGAAAGCGACGCTCTGCCACTGTCAGATCCTTTTTCGACAGTGAGCGCTGCGCCTGTGTAAACATGAAGTTCGCGTCGCGCGGATGGGCTTTGATCCAACTGTCCGCCGACGCTTCAGCAGCGTCCGCCTGATTTGCTGCAACAAGTGCCAGGTAGAGTTTGCCGGCGTCCTCAGACGTCGCGTCGGGCTTGCTGACAGCGATGCGAAACCGCGGAACAGCGCTTTCCCAACGCCCGCGCTGCGCCTCAAGGTCACCCTCAAGCGCATAGCCGATCGCTGCGTCCGGCCGCTTGACCTGCATGTCCCTGGAAAAGGACAAGGCACGGTCGGCACGGCCCGACGCAGCCAAGGTCTTGACGATCGCATGCAGTACCGGGGTGAATTCCGGACTGAGCGCCTGGGCATGTTTATACTGCTCCAGCGCCGCATCCCATCTCTTTCGGCTGGATTCCAGTTCCGCCATCCGGATGTGCGGCAATGGTGATTTGGGTTGCAGAGCGCTCCATTTTCGAAACGTCAGCAAGGCTTGCTGATCGTCGCCTGCTGCCAGCATCGCACGGCCCATCAAGTCCAGGATGTCGGGCCGGTTCGGCGCAATGCCTTCGGCTTCACGCGTCTCGACCAGCGCCTGCTTGGCAGCGCCAAGTTTGAGATAATACTCAGCCAGCGCCAAGCGCGGCGCCAGGTTGGTGGGCTCCACCAATTTGGCGTCGTTCATCCATTTGACAATTTCGTCCTTGCCACCGCCGACCTGCGACTCAAGTTTGGCCATCACCAACATGGCTGGAACATAATTCTTGTGCAAAACCAAAAAACTCTTTAGGCGTTCATGTGCCGCTGCCGGCCGATAATCAATCAAGTCAAGCGCAATCAGGCCCTGTACAGCTGGAAAATAGTTGCTGTCAATACTCAAGGCATGCTCAAAGCTCTTGCGTGCCGAAACATTATCGCCTTGTCGAACCTGAATATCGCCGCGAATTTGATCTGTGAAGGCGCTCTTTGGGCGCTTGCGCTCAAGTGAATCAATGGCTAAATTTGCTTTCGCCCAGTCCAGTTGTTTGACGCGCTCAGCGATCAGCGCGATATCGGCGTTGATGTCCTTACCCGCCTCCGCAATCCGGGCAAATTCAGAAAGCGCCAATTCTGTTTGTCCGCTAGCCAAAATTGCCTGAGCTCGACCGAACCTGAGCTTTGCATCATCAGGCGTCGCCTTGGCAGCTTGCTCATACAGGCTCAGCGCGCGGGCAGCATCACCTAGGCCAAGGAAAGCCTCAGCCGCGGTTGACAGCGCAAAGGCGGGCGCGTCGGATCGATCCAAAATAGGCGCCAGCGTGCCAAGTGCGTTCTGGTACTGCCCGCTTTGCAAATAAGCGCGGGCGAGCAGAATTCGAACTGAGACAGCCTGTGGATACAGCCTCACCGCCTTTCCCAGGTAGGCTTCGGCTTGGACCGGCGAGTTCGACGCCAATTCTGTTACGCCGGCGAGCTGCAGCACCCGCAGGTTGGTGGGTGCAGACCGGATGAGAGTCAGCAGTATCTCACGAGCTTTGGAGTATTGCTTGCGGCTGAAGGCAAGTTCGGCATCAAACATCGCCACCAGCAGATGGTTGGGATAGATTGCCCGAAACTGCTTCAGTTGCCGTTCAGCCTCGTCAATCTCGCCGCGCGAAAGACGGACCGCGATCACTGCGGTAAGCGCCTGCTGATCTCGTGGATTGACGTCAAGCGCTTTACGATAATTTGTCAGCGCGCCTTCGCTGTCGCCCTTGCCGAAGTACAAGGCATCCCCTTTGGCACGCCAGGCTTCGTCGTTTTTAGGGTCGATTGAAAGAACAGCGTCCAGCCGCTGAATCGTACCGTCAATGTCACCGGCATCAGCCCTCATCTGTGCAGCAAAGACCAGCGCAGCCGGATAATTCGGGACTGTTCGCAAAGCCAATGCAATGGCCACCTCTGCGTCAGGCTTTCGGCCCAAAGCATTTAGCGCCTTTGCCAAGGATGTCTTCAGCGAAGCCGCAGATTCAGGCGGATTGAGCGAGGTGGTCGAATAGTCGTCGACAACCCGTTTGTACTGAAAAGTTTGTAGCATGGCGATGGCCAAAAGAGGTACCACTTCGCCCGCTGGATAACTTAATTCCAAAGACTTTCGAAGTTCTACTTCCGCGAAGCCAGGTTGACCCATTCCAACCAGAGTCTTACCAAACAAGTATCTGCCTTCCGCGGAGTTTTCATTGATCTGCAACAAGGTCTTCAATTCCACACCTGCCGATTTGAAATCGCGCTGATCTATGTGAGACTTTGCCGCTTTCAGCGTGCCAATTTCACTCGGCGCCTGAAAACATCCAGCCAGCTGAACCGCTACGGTGAGGCCTGTCAAGGCCCAGAGGCTTTCAAGTGGCTTCACAAATACACTCCATCAGTTCTGACGCCATTGGCTACCTGATTGCCAGTCGGTTCATCAAGTCGTACAAGGTGGGCCGGCTAATGCCTAGCATTTCTGAGGCCTTGGCGATGTTGCCATCTGTCCGGGCCATAGCCAAGATTATGGCTTGACGTTCAGCCGCTTCGCGCACACGACGCAAATCAATATCGGATCCAAGGCTGTCAGTCTCAACCTTCGACCCTGCAGTTGCAGAAAGGCCAAGATCCGACGGACTTAATCGATTGGACTCGCCCATGATGACGGCACGCCGAATGACATTGAGCAACTCGCGTACGTTTCCGGTCCAACGATGCGCCTCGATGGCGGCGATTGCATCATCAGTGAAGGTCAAATTGCCGCGCCTCTGGTCCAGTGAAAAGCGGCGCAAAAATGTGTGTGCCAGCAGCACGGGATCACCCTGACGTCGCCGCAGAGGCGGTATGTCTACCACGATCTCTGCCAACCGGTAGTAGAGGTCCTCGCGAAATCGCTGCTCGCCAATCAGCTCCAGAAGATTCTGATGGGTTGCACACACCACCCGAACGTCCACTGCAATTTCCTGGCGTCCGCCGACGCGTTCGACCTTGCGTTCTTGAAGAAATCTCAGCAGTTTGGCTTGAAGTGGATGCGGCAGATCACCTATTTCGTCAAGCATCAATGTGCCGCCGTTGGCGGTCTCGATCTTTCCAATCGTGGTTTTGGCCGCACCTGTGAACGCACCTTTTTCATAGCCGAATAGCTCGCTTTCTAGCAAGGCTTCAGGTATGGCTGCGCAATTGATGGCAACAAATTTGCCGCGGCGTTTGGAGGCTTGGTGCAGGCCCTGGGCCAGAACCTCCTTGCCAGTTCCGCTTTCGCCCAGCAACAGCACGGTAGCGTCGCTACTGGCAACCTTCTCGATCACCCGACAGGTACGCAGCATTTCCGGATCGCGCGTGATCAGACCGCTCAAAGCGTCAGGCTGGTGTAGCGCTTGCAGCCGCCGGTTTTCATTCTGCAACTCAAACAGCCGAAACGCCCGGTCGATCGTCAACCCCAACAACTCTGGCTCAAACGGTTTTGCGAAAAAATCGTATGCGCCTAGCGCAATCGCCCTCAGTGCGTTGGTCTGGTCATTCTGGCCCGTCAGTACGATGACCTTGACGTTCGGGTCAAGCACCAGCAATTGCTCCAGCAGCCGAAACCCCTCACTCACCGAGTCAGGATCCGGCGGCAGCCCCAAGTCCATCGTCACCACCGCCGGTTGGTGGCGCCGGAACTGCACCAACGCCGACTCCCGGTCACTGGCGGTGACGGACTCAAACCGGTCAAGCGACCACTTGATCTGCTTTTGCAGCGCCAGATCGTCCTCGACGATCAACAGCGGTGCAGACTGGGTCGCGCTCATGCCG
>JBBRSA010000068.1:0-10241 GCA_038245855.1 Burkholderiales bacterium | reverse complement strand
GTGGAGTTGCTCCAGTGTTTGCTTTCTTGCGTTTTCTTTTTCCATGGATCTTCGATCATGAAAATTCAATAAAGTTCACACTTTATTGGGCCTTATCTATAGTGTCAATTGTGTGACAGTCTTTCGAGCTTTTTATAGTATCCCACCGTCGCCGCACGGCGAGCAGGAACCAAGTACTGGGAGAATAGCTCAGTCGCGCGAACCCAGCTAAACGCACCGGCCCGCACCCTGGCGGCATATCGCGGTATTGCCACTGCGGCGTACCACGCCTTGGACAAGTCTTGGTCCAAAGCACCACCGGTCGGTGGGTAGCCTAACACCGCATTGGGTCCATCAACCGGATAGGCGGCCACCGGTGTCCCGCAAGCCATAGCCTCTAGCATGACTAGGCCAAAGGTTTCTGACCGACTTGGCATAACAAACACATCTGCAGCCGCATACACTTTCGCAAGCTCAGACCGTGGCAGCACCCCGAGCCAGCGCACATACGGAAAACGCGCACGCAGTGAGGCTTCCAAAGGCCCTACGCCACACACCACCTTGGTTCCCGGCACGTCGAGGCGCAAAAAGGCTTCGATGTTTTTTTCATAAGACAAGCGTCCAACGTACAAGGAAACGGGTCGCGCGACCACGCCCAGTGTCGAATGGACCCGCGGTTCGCCCTGAAAATCAAATAACGCCATGTCAACACCATGGGTCCAGGTGCGCAGATTCCGAAATCCGCGACTTTCAAGCATGCGCAAAACACTGACTGTGGGTACGAGCACACCGGCCGACGGCTTATGGAAATGCCGAAAAATAGCGTAGCCAAGCCACAGCGGGACTTTGATGGCGGCTTTCAATATTTCCGGAAAACGGGTATGAAACGCGGTGGTAAATGCCAGCCTTCGCCGTAAGCAATAGCGCCGGGCTGCCCAACCCACCGGGCCTTCGGTTGCAATATGAATGGCATCTGGCGCCATGGTGCCTAGCAACTGTGCCAGCACTCTGGCGGGGCGCACGGCCAATTTAATTTCGGCGTAGCCTGGACAGGGCCGCGTATCAAACAAGCCGGGGTGAACCACTTCGACCGTGTACCCCATTCGCTCCATTTCGGCGACCAGCTCCACCAGCGTCGTTACGACCCCGTTGACCTGCGGGAGCCATGCGTCGGTAATCAATGCCAGCTTCATATGACAAGCTCCTTGTGCGCCGGCACCAGTGTGGTTGCAGTGTTGACTCGCGGGTTGCCGGTAGCTGTTGGAGCTGGATTCCAATACACCAATTCCAAACGACCGTCCATGTGTTCGACCAACGCAGTGCGGCTCTCAACCCAGTCACCGTCATTGCAATACAAGGTGCCGTTGATGTCGCGCATTTCGGCCCGGTGAATATGCCCACAAACGACACCATGGTGCCCACGGGACCTGGCCTCGGTTGCAACGGCCACCTCAAAGTCGGTCACGTAATTGAGTGCGGATTTCACGGTGTTTTTAAGGTAGGCCGACAAAGACCAATAGGGCAATCCTAGGCGGGCCCGAAAGCCATTGAGGTAACGGTTAAGTTTCAAAGTGAATTCATACAGGTTGTCACCCAAATAGGCCAGCCATTTCGCGCACTGAATAACCCCGTCAAAATAGTCACCATGGGTTATCCACAGCGAGCGGCCATCTGCAGTGGTATGCACCGCATCCGTCCGGACCTCGATACCCCCGAACTGGTGCCCCGCAAAGGCGCGCGCAAATTCGTCGTGGTTTCCCGGTATAAACACCACCTTGCAGCCCTTACGCGCCCGGCGCAACAATTTTTGCACCACATCGTTGTGCAACTGCGGCCAAAACCAACGACGGCGCAATTGCCAGCCGTCCACAATATCCCCCACCAGATAGAGGTACTCGCTGGGATGGTGCCGTAGAAAGTCCAGTAACGCATCGGCCTGGCAACCTGCAGTGCCAAGGTGTATGTCAGAAATAAAAACGGCGCGGTATGAGCGCGCCGAATGGTCTGATTGGGCCTCTACCAAGGCCGTCGCAGTGGCATCTTGGTAGTTTGCCGAAAAGCCTTGAAGGTTGGCTCGCATTACGCCCCCATAAAGTGTTTGCGGTAGCGTGCAGGCAAGTCTGCAATACGCATCATCATCGGCAAATCGGCGGAATTGAAATCAGGGTCCCATGCTGGTGGCCCCAACACCTTTGCCCCCATGCGCAGGTAGCCTTTAATCAATGCGGGGGGCTCAACGATGAGGGATGCGTCCAGCCGTTCAATAGGCAGTGGCAGGCGGGGGCGCACATGGTATTCAATAGACGCTAGGTGTTTAGCCTGAACCTGTTGCCAAATGCTGGCGGCCACATCACCACTGATGACACCGTTGTGCAGCATGGGAATGCTGGCGCAACCGATCATGGTGTCGAGCTGGTTGCGGGTCATAAACTCGGCCAAGGCGCTCCACAGCGCCATGATGACGCCGCCGTTGCGGTGGTCCTTGTGCACACAGCTGCGGCCCAGTTCGACCATGCTGTCACGCAGGGTACGCAAGCGGGTCAGGTCAAACTCGGTATCGCTGTAGGTACTGCCAACACGTTTCGCCTGGACTGGCGTGAGCACGCGGTAGGTGCCAACGACTTGCTGGCTAGTGGCGTCACGTACCAGCAAATGCTCACAGTAGTTGTCGAACAGATCCACGTCATGGCCTGGCACCGTGGTGCTTAGACGGGCACCCATTTCTTCGGCAAACACCTGAAAGCGCAGGCGCTGTGCTGCACGCACATCGGACAAATTCGTCGCCCATGAGACTTCAATTTTGCGCGCTACTTCTGGTGCGAATTCATTGGATTGAACCGGAACACCACCCCTTTGGAAGCCAATGGGAGACGCCTTTGACGCAATGGCCCTGTCGTTGGTTTGAAGTGGCTGAAGCATGGTTACACCCCCTTCACTACAGCCGGAGAAAAAGTCTGTTGATGCGCAGTGAGTGGATCCAGCCATGGCCGCGTTCCAGCCTTAAAGCGCAGCCCACCGGGACTATTCGCGAGTGCGACTGCAGTGCAGCGCAAGATGCGTAAACACTGCCGCTCAACGTCGTGCAGCATGCGGCTTTTTGAGCCATCTGCCGCTCTTATTTTCGATTCTTTGCTTGTCAATTGCATTGCCATTTCGATCTCCCAATTTTTGGAAACAGGGCTAGTTTGATAGGCACAAATGACACGATCACGTCAGTTCAATGGCAGTTTCGTGACACGCGGCGATCAAGTGCGTTAACGCGACCCGTCATCAAACCGTCGCAATACCACGCAAGAATGGTCAACGTCACACACCAACGCGCCTGCAACTTCCACTATGACCGGCAACGCCCACGCCTACACTAAAAACGGAACCCGAGGCCGAGAAGCGGCATGCCTGTCACTGATCCAAGAACTATCACAACTGAGAGCATCAATGCTTTTGCGGGAACAGGCAATGGCCCCTGCGCTCTCTCGGGTTGACCCAAAGTTCCGTGGTAGTTCACACAACCTGGCCCACTACCTCGCCCTACGCGCGCACGAACTCCGCCCACTCCAAGAGAAGCTGGCTTGGGTCGGTGTGTCGTCGCTTGGGCGCTCTGAAACCCATGCATTGGCCAACTTAGATAAGGTGCTTGGAATTTTGCATTGCCTGACTGGGCAGGGCTGGCAGGACAAGTCCACAGACGAACCGGTTGGAAGCCTATCGGGGCCGCGTTTGCTCCGCGAACACGCTGCCCAATTGCTGGGTGAGTGTCCCAGTGGCCGTTCAACCCGCATTATGGTGACCCTGCCCTCAACCGCTGCAAACGACATGGCCGTCGCACATGAGTTGGTAGCAGCAGGCATGGATATAGCACGCATCAATTGCACACACGACTGTGCTGAGGACTGGGCCGCGATGGCCAAAAACGTGCGCAGCGCAGCCGCCGACGCCGGACGCTGCGTGCGTATCTTGATGGACTTGGGGGGTCCCAAAATACGAACGGGTGAACTTACCCCGCGCCCCGCAGTGCTGAGAATGCGACCGCAAAGGGACGAATACGGTCGCCCCTATCGCCCCTACAGAGTGGGAATTAAATCCACACTACAGGCACAAGCAATGCCGGACGTCGACGGATGTATCGGCGTTGATGGCAAGTGGCTGGCCCACCTTGAAGTCGGCTCCCAAATTGACTTCTCCGATGCGCGTGGTGCAAAGCGGCACCTACTGGTTATCAAAGTTACTGGCCTAGGAGTCATCGCCGAGAGCCTACAAACCGCCTACGCAACACCCGAAACGCTCTTAACCATCCATGGCGCGCACGGAAAGAAATGGGCATCCACACTGGCATGCCAAATAGAGCAGCTACCCGGCATGCTTTTGCTGCGACGCGGCGATTTGATTCGGGTCACCGCTAGCCCATCGGACGAAGCCTTGCGCTACGCAGACGAGTTGTCAGACGAGCAGAGTGTGTCACCGCACGTTGCATGCACCTCGCCCGAGGTGATACAACAAGTGCAGGTGGGCGAACGAATCTGGTTTGACGACGGGAAAATTGGTGGCGTAATACGCAGAATTGCCTCGGGCTGGCTGGAGGTACAAATTACACAGGCCCGGGACGCGGGCGAGAAGTTGACTGGGGACAAGGGCATCAACTTGCCCGACAGCACGCTGAACCTTCCCGCCCTGACGGGAAAAGACCTTGAAGACCTGAACGCAGTGGCCCGCGATGCAGACATGGTCGGCTTGTCCTTTGTTCACAAACCCGATGACGTGTACGCGCTCCGTGAGCACCTGACTCGACTAGGACGGTCTGACATTGGCATTGTCTTAAAAATCGAAACCATTTCGGGGTTCGAGAATTTGCCGGAACTCATGTTGGCTGCCATGGCCGGTCACAGCGCCGGCGTCATGATCGCCCGCGGGGATCTGGCGGTTGAATGCGGCTACGAGCGTTTGGCAGAAGTGCAAGAAGAGATTTTGTGGTGCGCTGAAGCGGCCCACATGCCGGTCATCTGGGCAACGCAGGTTTTGGATACCCTTGCCAAAACCGGGGTTCCGTCACGGGCTGAGGTCTCGGACGCGGGAATGGGCGTGCGCGCTGAATGTGTGATGCTCAACAAAGGGCCTTACATCACGCAAGCCATTCAAACGCTGGACAGTATCTTGCGACGCATGGCTCACCACCAAGACAAAAAGCGCACATTGCTGCGCGCCCTGCATGCATGGGGCGGCGCTGGTTGAAACACCAAGTAGTGCTTTTACACCCCATTTCTGCGCCACCGCAGCCAACGCGCACGCTGCAGCGCAAGCAGTTCAACGGAACCCCAAATGACGCTGCCAAACGCCACACCCACGGACAATCCAACGCGCTGGATATTCATGCTAGGCGCTCCTAATTTGGTTAAAAAGTCGCACCAGCGTAGGGGGCGCAGATGACAGTTTCAAGACACACACGGGGATATATTTTTCATGGGGTTGGTAGCTCTTCGCCCATTCAACCGTATGCTTTCAAGGCTTGGCTTATCACCCACTTCTATCTCGCAAACCACTGTGCAAAACCACCAACTCCTTGAGCTTGATGCGTTGGAACGCACGCTGGCACTGGGCGCTGGGCATCTGGATGTCAAGGTAGTGCGGCGAGTCGAATCTCTTAGAGCCACGTCGCTGCCGGTGTATTCGATCAGCCTTGGTAACCCCAGCCCGGATGTACCGGCCATGGGCTTTTTCGGCGGCCTGCATGGCCTAGAGCGCATTGGCGCGGAGGTGGTTATTGCCTATCTGCACAGCATTGTTATGCGATTGCAATGGGATGCCACCTTACACAAGCAGTTGGAATCGATGCGGCTGGTCTTTATGCCCATCATCAACCCCGGCGGAATGTTGATGGGCACCAGAGCCAACCCGCGTGGCGTTGATCTGATGCGCAACGCACCGATTGATGCGTTGGATTCAGTACCGTTTCTTGTCGGCGGTCAGCGCATAAGTGCGGGGCTCCCCTGGTTTCGTGGCGCACAGGGCGCTGCCATGGAGGCCGAGAACCAGGCGCTTTGTGAAGTCGTCCACACTGAATTGCTCAGCCACCCGTTTAGCATTGCCCTGGATTGTCACTCTGGCTTCGGCGTGCGCGACCGCATTTGGTTTCCCTACGCCCATACCCGCGAACCCATAACCCACCTGGCCGAAATGCAGGCCTTGCAGGGCATATTTACCCAGACCTACAGCAACCATGCCTATGTGTTTGAGCCGCAAAGCCTGCAGTACCTCGCCCATGGCGATGTGTGGGACTATTTGTACCAACAGAGCTGCAAAAAGGCGGGGCGCATCTTGCTGCCGCTAACATTGGAGATGGGTTCGTGGTTATGGATTAAAAAGAATCCTCGCCAACTCTTCTCACGCAACGGCATATTCAACCCGCTGATTGCGCACCGCCAGCATCGCGTTTTGCGGCGCCATCTCTCGCTGCTGGATTTTCTGGCGCGGGCGAGTTGCAGCTACAAACGCTGGACGCCGACGGACCCCACTACCCGTGACGCTATGCGCGCCGAAGCCATGCGCAACTGGTATGAACGCTAGCCATTGGGCGTGCCGTCAGGGTGAGACAGACGCACCACCATGAATGGAGTCCAACACCGCTTTCAGCACCGTCTCCATGCGCGCGTCATAGTCAGCGGCGTTGCCCGCCAATTGGGGCCACACCATGCGAACGCCCACTGCCACGCCCGCTACGCCACTGCGCTTGGCGTCGACAATGGTGTAGTCCGTGTCACCCTGTTTGGCTGCTTGGCGATAAATGGTCCATGGGCCAACAGTTTGGCCTTTAGGGCGCGCCGCACCATACTGCTTGACGGGTGTTTTGAACGCGGTGCGTGCCTCGGCCGACTGGGTGTCGTACAGCGCAATCACGATGTTGCTCGAATCGGGCGTGCCCGCATCGGCCGGGTTGGGAATGCGAAAAGCGGCCGAGGCGATGGGCGGCTTCATCTGCATGGACAGCACCGGCCAATCGCCCTCCACCGAGAAGGCCACAAACCCATTGGTGGTGGGGATTTTGAGCTCGGTACCGGCAAAGGCCACTGCCCCCGGCGCGACCAATACCGCCGCCAGCACGACTTTTGTAAGGGTTTGCGCACCCTTACCCCACACCATACGAATCATTGCACTACTCCCACTGTGTATGCTGCCCACTGATTATTGGGCGTTGGACGCCAGAATGCCCCACTTGGCCAACGCGGCATCGTCGCTGACCCGCGCGTCCACCCATTGGGCGCCGCCCATGGTTTGTTCTTTTTTCCAAAAAGGAGCCTGGGTCTTGAGGTAGTCCATCAAAAATTCACAAGCCTGAAAACTCTCGCCCCGGTGGGCCGAGGTGACCACCACCAACACGATCTGGTCAGGTGGCTGCAGCACGCCCACCCGGTGGATGACGCGGGCACCAAAAATATCAAAACGCTGGTGCGCCGCATCAATCATGGCCTCAATAGCCTGCTCGGTCATGCCGGGGTAATGCTCCAACTCCATGGATTGGATGGTGCCAGCTGCCGTGTGGATATCGCGGTTGCGGTCACGCACGGTACCCAGAAAACTGCAAACGGCCCCAACGCGGTGGTCATTGGCGCGCAGCGTGGCAATCTCTTGTGCCACATCAAAATCGGCGGATTGAATGGAAACGCGGCTGGGTATGGTCATGGTTGCAGAGGAAGCGGTGTCAAACAAGTGCGCATCATAAATCGCCCGATGGGCGCCGCGGCCACCCAAGCTGCCATACTAGCCCCCGGTTACGGGTGGGAAAAACGCCACCTCAGCACCGTCTGGCAGCACGCTGGCCTCCGGCGCCATCACCTGGTTGAGTGCCATACGCACCGCCTTGCCGCGCGCGAGGCTCTCTGCGTAGGCCCCGCCCCTGGCAGCCAGTTCGTCGCGCAGGTCTGCCAGCGTGGCGGCCTGGGTCTCCACCACCTCTTGGCCGTGGCCAATGGATTCGCGGATGGATGCAAAAAATTTCACGGTAACCATGTGTGAGCCTTATGCCAGCAGTTGGGAGAACGGGAGGAACTGCACCGTGTCACCCGCAGAAATAGTGGTGCCACCCGGCTTGTCGACCAGGCCATCACCCCACACGGCAGAGGTAAGCACGCCCGAGCCTTGATTAGAGAACAGATCCACCCCTCCGGTGGCGTTGCGCCGCACCCGCAGAAATTCACGTCGCTTTTCGGGCTTGGCCACCGTAAAGTCTGCGCGGACAGCTATCGGTTTTATAGCAACATCTTGGACGCCCTGCAGGTGCAGCAAGAAGGGCCGCACCAATACACAAAAGGTGACAAAACTAGCCACCGGGTTGCCCGGCAAGCCCAGAAAGTGGGCTGCCCCCACGCGTCCACAGGCAAACGGTTTGCCGGGCTTCATGGCAATTTGCCACAGGTCCAGCGAACCCAGTGCCTGCACGGCGGGCTTGATGTGATCTTCTTCACCCACCGACACGCCGCCACTGGTCACAATGACATCGTGCGCAGCAGCGGCTTGGCGCAGGGCACCTATCGTGGCGTCAAGCTGGTCGGGCACGATACCCATATCGGTAACCTCGCAGCCCATGCGGCGCAAAAGCGCCACCAAGAAGAATCGGTTGGAGTTGTAGATAGCGCCGGGCACCATGTCTTGCGGGGCCGTGTCGCCGGGCATCACCAGTTCGTCCCCGGTGGAGAACAGCGCCACGCGGGGGCGACGCACCACAGTCAATTGGGCCATGCCTATGCTGGCAGCCAAGCCCAACTCGGCAGGACCCAAACGGCAACCGCGAGCCAGCACAACGCTGCCGCGCGCCACGTCTTCACCCGCACGGCGAATGTTTTGCCCTTGCTTGGGCGCAATATTGACTTGCACACGGGCAGGCTCGGTATCCGTCGCTTCTGAGACCACCGTGCAATCCTCTTGCATAACCACCGCATCAGTGCCCTGGGGAACGGGTGCACCGGTGAAGATACGCGCCGCGGTGCCGGGCTTTAGCGGCTGGCCCACCGCGCCTGCAGCAATGCGCTGGGCTACCGGCAGCACCGCACCTGGCGTGCGCACATCGGCAAAGCGCACCGCGTAGCCATCCATGGCGCTGTTGTCGTGCGCAGGAACGTCTAGGCTAGAGACCAGGTCTTGTGCTAGCACACGGCCATCGGCGTCCAGGGTGGCAACCTGCTCGGTGCCCTGCAAGGGCTTGGCCTGGGCCAACAATTGCTGCAGGGCGACATCAAGCGCCAGCAGGGGTGAACGGGGTGGCGTAACAGGCATGCAATGAACCTCAATTTGCTATTGTTTGTATAGCTACTCGCGCAAGTCTGACGAGGGCTAGAGCCCTATTTCATCTAAAAATTAGGCGGGGTTCGCGCATTCCTTAGCGATCAGCGCTTTGATGGCTTCCACGTCGGCATCCATCACCAACACGCGCTTGGGCAATGCCTCAATGCCGTCAAACTTGGCGGGCCGCTCGGGCTCGCGGCCCAAGGCTTCCACAATCGTTTCGGCAAATTTGATGGGCAGTGCAGTCTCTAACACCAGCATGGGCACGCCGGGGGTTAGGTGCGCGTGTGCCACCTTAACACCGTCGGCGGTGTGGGTGTCGATCATCACGCCGTGGCGCTGCCAGGTGTCGCGAATGGTGGCCAAACGGTCGGCGTGGGTACTCTTGCCGCTCACAAAACCGTAACGTTCTGCGCAATGCGCAAAGGCCGGGTCTTGGCTGAGGTCAAACCGCCCTGCTTTGGCCAGCTGGGACCCAAACAGGTCTTCGGTGCGGGCACCGTCGCGGCCCAGCAGGTCAAACACAAAACGTTCGAAGTTGCTGGCCTTGGAAATGTCCATGGACGGGCTGGAGGTCTCATGCGTATCGGCACTGCCGCGCACGCGGTAAACGCCGGTGCGAAAAAACTCGTCGAGCACATCGTTCTCGTTGGTGGCCACCACCAGCTTGTCGATAGGCAGGCCCATCATGCGCGCCACATGGCCGGCGCAGACGTTGCCGAAGTTGCCCGACGGCACCGTGAAGCTGACTTTTTGGGTGTTGGTCGTGGTGGCTTGGATATATCCGGCAAAGTAATACACCACCTGCGCCAGCAGGCGCGCCCAGTTGATGGAGTTGACGGTGCCAATTTTGTATTGGCGCTTGAACGCCAGATCGTTAGACACCGCCTTAACCATGTCTTGGCAGTCATCAAACACGCCCTTGACGGCGATGTTGTAGATGTTGGCATCCATCAGGCTGAACATCTGTGCCTGCTGAAAGGCACTCATGC
>JBBRSA010000067.1:0-11996 GCA_038245855.1 Burkholderiales bacterium | reverse complement strand
GTTCACAAACGCCAGGGTTGCGCCGCCATTGGCTTCCAGGTTGGAGCCCGCGTTAAAGCCGAACCAACCCACCCATAACAACGATGCACCCACCATGGTCAAAGTCAGGCTGTGCGGCGCCATGGATTCTTTGCCGTAACCGATCCGCTTGCCCACCATGAAAGCACCGACCAAACCGGCAACCGCTGCGTTGATGTGCACCACCGTACCACCGGCGAAGTCCAAAGCGCCTTTGCCCAGCAGGTAGCCACCGGTGCCCCACACCATGTGGGCAATCGGCAGGTAGCTCACGGTGAACCACAGCGCGCAGAACAGCAAGACGGCGGCGAACTTGATACGTTCTGCAAACGAACCCACGATCAGCGCGCAGGTGATAGCCGCAAACGTAGCTTGGAACGCGATAAAGATGAACTCAGGTATCTTGGCCGTTGGTGTAAATGTGTCAGCCAAGGAGGCGGGGGTGACGCCCATCAAAAACAGCTTGTCAAAGCCGCCAATGATGAGGCCTGGACCACCAAACGCCAAGCTGTAGCCATAAACGGCCCACAGCACAGAGATCAGCGCAAACACCACCATGACCTGCATCAGCACGGACAGCATGTTTTTGCTGCGCACCAAGCCGCCGTAGAACAGCGCCAGGCCCGGGACGATCATCAAAATCACCAAGATGGTAGAGACCATCATCCAGGTGGTATCGCCCTTGTCGACGGTGGCGACTACCGGTGCGAGCACTGCTGCGGCTGCGGCTGCGGCTGCGGCTGAGGCTGAGGCGGCAGGCGCCATTTCGGGAGCCGCAACGGCTGCGGTAGCGGCAGGCATCGCATCAGCAGGTTTTGCGTCAGCGGCTGGTGCCGTTACTGCAGGTGTTTCAGCCGGCGCAGCGGTTTGTGCCAACGCGGCAGAGCCGACGGTCATGACGCCCCACCCGAGGGCCAGAGAAAGTAGTAGTTTTTTCATGGTCATTCCAATCACAGGGCTTCGTTGCCGGTTTCACCGGTGCGGATGCGTACAACCTGCTCCAGGTTGTAGACAAAAATCTTGCCGTCACCGATCTTGCCGGTGCGGGCGGCGGCTTCAATGGCTTCGATCACGCGGTCGACGAGTGCATCGTCAATGGCCGCTTCGATCTTGACCTTGGGCAAAAAGTCCACCACGTATTCCGCGCCGCGGTACAGCTCGGTGTGGCCTTTTTGACGACCAAAGCCTTTGACTTCGGTCACAGTAATGCCTTGGACGCCAATGCCAGAGAGGGCTTCACGCACCTCATCGAGCTTGAACGGTTTAATGATTGCCGTAACGAGTTTCATGGTTTCACCTCAACTTCATAACAAGGGGTTGCAGACACCGGGGCTGGCTGATCCGCTTCTCCAATCGAGTCGGAGATAATCGTACTAAGCAGGGACCGTGCCAACCATGCCATTCCCCTCGACAAAGCCGCTCTTGCCTTAGGGTCACAAAGTGCGCTAACATACCTGTATAAATAACCAGCATGAACCATGGTTGTGCATTATCTGCGCCCCGCGCAGGTGGTTTCGCACCATTTAAGGGAGTTAAAAATGGCGTTGTCTTTAGTCCAAAGTCGTGCCTTATTGGGCTTGCAAGCCACCCAGGTCACGGTAGAAGTGCACTTGGCCAACGGGTTGCCCAGCTTTACCTTGGTCGGTTTGGCCGATGTCGAGGTGAAGGAGGCGCGCGAGCGTGTGCGCTGCGCCATCCAGAATGCCAATCTAGTGTTCCCGCACAACCAACGCATTACGGTCAATCTGGCCCCGGCAGACCTGCCCAAAGACTCCGGGCGGCTGGACTTGCCCATCGCCTTGGGCATTTTGGCGGCCAGCGGGCAAATCGACGGCAGCCGGTTGGTGGACTATGAATTCGCGGGGGAGTTGTCGCTGTCAGGCGAACTGCGCCCGGTGCGGGGTGCCTTGGCCACCGCGCTGGCCTTGCACACGGCCAAGGTGCAAACCCGTTTGGTATTGCCACCCGGCAGCGCGGAAGAAGCCGCCTTGGTGCCCGGCGCGCAGGTCTACCGCGCCCGGCATTTGCTTGATGTCGTGCGCCAGTTTGCCCCGGCGGGGGCTGATACCGAAGCAATTGGTTCCGACGACGGCGGCTGGGCGCGGGTGGAGTCCGCGCCCGCCCCAGTACGTGCGCCGGGCTTGGACATGGCCGATGTCAAAGGCCAAGCGGGCGCCAAACGGGTATTGGAGATCGCCGCCGCTGGTGGACATAGCCTACTAATGGTTGGGCCACCGGGTGCGGGTAAATCCATGCTGGCGCAGCGGTTTGCGGGCTTGCTACCCGCCATGTCGGTGGATGAGGCGCTGCAAAGTGCGGCCATTCAATCCTTAAGTGGGCGCTTTTCCATGGACCACTGGGGCCAACGCCCTACCTGCCGCCCGCACCATTCGGCCAGTGCGGTGGCCTTGGTGGGCGGTGGCTCGCCTCCGCGGCCGGGTGAGATTTCGCTGGCACACCATGGCGTGTTATTTCTGGACGAAATGCCCGAGTTCCCACGCGCCGCCCTAGAGGCGCTGCGCGAACCGCTGGAGACGGGCACCATCACTATTTCACGCGCGGCGCAGCGCTCAGAGTTTCCGGCGCGTTTTCAGCTAATTGGGGCGATGAATCCCTGCCCCTGCGGCTACCAGGGTTCCAGCGCCCATGCATGCCGCTGCACGCCCGACCAGATTCACCGCTACCAGTCCAAGCTCAGCGGCCCGCTGATGGACCGCATCGACCTGCATGTGGATGTGCCCGCCCTGCCCAATGGCGATTTGCTAAGCGCCCCACCGGGTGAATCTACTGAGGCCATTCGCCAGCGCTGCACCGAAGCCCGCCAGCGTGCGCTGGACCGGCAGGGGTGTGGCAACATGGCGCTGCAAGGCCAAGCCATTGACCAGTATGTGCAGCTAGACGCCGACGCCCTCAAATTTTTGAATATCGCCGCCACCCGCTTGGGGTGGTCGGCCCGTGGCACCCACCGGGCTTTGAAGGTTGCGCGCACGATTGCGGATTTAGCCGGGGCCCAACACACCCAAGTAACCCACTTGGCAGAAGCCATGCAATACCGACGCACGGCGTCGCGGCCGCTCTAATTTAAGCGTTCTCGGCAATGGCGTAAGCCATGTATTCCATCTTGTTCTGCATGTCGGCCGCACTGTCGGCGTAGCGCTCGGCAATGGTATGAAACTCGGTTTCCACCACCAAAAAGGCATCGACCACATCGGGATCAAAGTGCGCACCACGTTCGCTCAATATCACCTGCACCGCATCGGTGTGAGAAACGCCGTCTTTATAGACCTTGTTAGAGATCAGCGCGTCGTACACGTCGGCCAGCGCCATGATGCGCGCCGAGGCAGGAATCTGGGTGCCGACCAGGTGCTGCGGATAACCGGCGCCGTCCCAGCGCTCTTGGTGCGAGAGGATCAATTCTTTGGCAATGTCCAGCAGCGTGGACGGACGCCCGAGGGTCTTCTCCGCCCGTAGCAGCGCCTTGTAGCCCAGCGTGGTGTGGGTGCGCATGATGTTGATCTCGTCAGCCGTCAGCGGACCGGGCTTGAGCAAGATGCGGTCTGGCACACCCACCGAACCCATGTCGTACAGCGCTGCGCTGTTGCACAGGGTGTCGATGGTCGCAGGGGTCAAAAGCGCCTGGTACGCAGGGTGGCTGCTGAGCTGGTTGGCCAGGGAGCGCACATAGCCCTGCACCCGCAGAATGTGGCTCTCGGTGTCGGACTCGCGCTGCTCGGCCAAGGTGGCCATGGCGAACACCACCACCTGCAATGCGTGCTGGACCTCGGCGGCGTCCACGGTGCTGGCGGCGGTAGGTGGTGTCTGGGTGGGCATGGTCAGTCTCCGGAAGACAGGGTCAAGGGGGCACGGTACAACCACACCATTCTGCCACCGACTTCACGGTATTGGGAACTGGCTTGCAGCGTCGAAGCTTCAAATTCGAGGCTTACCAGCCACGCACCGGGGCGCAACTCGGCCAACGCCTTTTGCGCAGCGCGTCCCATGCTCTCAGGGCGCTGGAACAGGTAGACCATGTCGTAGCCCGACCAGTCGGCGCGCCAGATGTCGCCTTGGCGCACCTGCGCCCAAGGGCAGCGCAGCGCACACAGCCAGCGCAGGGGCCAGCTCCACTCCAGCCCATGTAATTGGGCCAAAGGGTAGGCGCGGCTCAGTGCGACCAGGCCATGACCCAGACCACAGCCTGCATCCAACACCAGCGCACCAGCGGGCAACGCAGCACAATCGGGCAGTGTGTCCAAAGCGCGCAAGGGTGTGGGGAACAGCGGCGCATCCCGCCAAGCATTGATGGGGTAAACCAAGAGCAACAGGCCCAGCGGCACCAGCCAAGCCCAGGCAGGTAACTCTGCAATGGCCAGTGACGGCATGGTCAACGCCAGCGACAAGGGAAAGCCGCCCGCAATCAATACCCGGCGCCACCAAGAGTCGCCCCACAGGCTTAAGGCCACCCCCAAGGCGGTGGACACACCAATGGCCACGCCTGTTGACGCTCCCTGCCCCAGCGCGAGTTTGAACACGCCCCAGGCCAGCGCCCAGGTCAAAACGGCGGGCAGCGGCCAAGCGCCAAGTCGCTGGAGTCGCTGGAGCGGTTGTGGTGCTGCCATTTAAGTGCCTTTTAGGCCTCTAACCCTCGTCAACATTGCGCAAACAGCTCCTGTTTTGATAGCATTTCTGCAGAATATGTGGAGCCGTGTGTGCTGCCGCAGACAGCTAGCGGCTAACCCCAGGCGACAGGCGTTCGATCAGGCCATTGAGTTCGTCCAGAGAGCCAAACTGGATCACCACCTCGCCCATCTCCTCCATGCGGCCTTGGCGTTTGACACGTTTTTTGACATGCACCTCGACCTGTGCCATGAGCAGGTCGGACAGTTCTTCTTCGACGCGTTTAAGGTCGCGCGACTTCTCTTTGGCGGGTTTGCTGGCCGTGAGCGAAAACTCAGCGCCCAGTTTCTTGACCAGGCTCTCAGCCTCACGCACCGACATTTTCTTGGCCGCAATCTGGTTGGCCGCCGTGATCTGGGTGGCGCGGTCCAAGCCAAGCAAGGCGCGGGCGTGGCCCATGTCCAAGTCCCCAGCCATCAGCATGGTTTGCACCGGGTCGGTCAGGTTGAGCAGGCGCAGCAGGTTGCTGGCGGCGCTGCGTGAGCGCCCCACCGCCTGCGCGGCGGTTTCATGTGTCAAACCAAATTCTTTAATCAAGCGCTGCAGTCCGTGGGCCTCTTCCAGCGGGTTGAGGTCTTCGCGCTGCATGTTCTCAATGAGCGCCATGGCCGCGGCGGCCTCGTCTGGCACGTCGCGCACCAGCACAGGTACGCTGTCCAAGCCTGCCAGCTTAGCGGCCCTAAAGCGCCGCTCACCGGCAATGATTTCATAGAGGGGGTGGTCGGCGGAAGCACCCGCTGCTAGGGTTGTGCCGGGTACCGCCTTGGCGCGCTGCGCACGCGCCTGTTCGTCGCCCAAACGGCGCACCAAGATCGGCTGCATGATGCCCTGGGCTTTGATGCTGTCAGCCAGTTCATACAAGGCGCCCTCGTCCATGTGGGTACGGGGCTGGTATTGACCGGCCACCATTTGCGTGAGCATCAGAGTGCTGGGCAGGCCCGAGTTGGCCACCACCGTGTCTGTGGGTGCGCTGTCTTTGACTTTGGGCCCAAGCAGGGCCTCCAGACCCATACCGAGTCCCTTGGGTTTTTTGGTCGCCATGGTTTAGCTCACTTTCTTCAAATTCATCAGGGGCTCTAGCAAGGCCAGCCCCTCGGGCCAGTCACCCAAACCGGAGTCGGCATTGATGTGCCCGGCCGGGCCGTAGTCCACATACTCTGCACCCCACGCCTGCGCAAATTGGCGGGCACGGGCGCTGCTGCAAAAGGGGTCATTGTGGCTGCCCACCAAGATGCTCTTAAAAGGCAAGGTTTGCAGCACCACCGGGGACCAGCTTTTGAGCACGGCGCGCAACTCCTCACGCTCAGGGTCACCCGGCGCAACCAACATGGCGCCCAGAACCCGGTGCGTGTTGCGGGAGTGGGCGGCCCAGGCGGCGGTCAGTATGCAACCCAGGCTGTGCGCCACCAGCACCACGGGTGCGGGAGCGGCCAGAACCGCTTCTTCTAGCTGCACCATCCAGTCTCCGCGCAGAGGTTTCATCCAGTCGGCTTGCTGCACACGGGCAAAGCCGTGCTGCTGCTCCCAGTGGCTTTGCCAGTGGCCGGGGCCAGAATTTTGCCAACCCGGCAAAAGCAAGACCTGGGGTGTGATTATGGTGCTGGACATTTGCTATGGTTTTGGGAGCTGCTTGCGCATATTCTGCGAGGGCGCAGTGCTTATTTGGTCGCGATTCGGGCGACCATTTCTTTGGCAAATGCCACAAAAGCTTGCGCCCCCTTCGAGGCGGGGTCAAACGCCACGCCAGGCAAGCCGTAACTAGGCGCCTCGGCCAAGCGCACATTGCGGGGGATGACCGAGTCAAACACCTTGTCGCCAAAGTGCACCTTGAGCTGGTCACTCACCTGCTGCTGCAGGGTAATACGGGGGTCAAACATGACGCGCAGCAAACCAATGATCTGCAGGTCGTCGTTCAGGTTGGCCTTGACCTGCTTGATGGTGTTGACCAAATCGGTCAGGCCTTCAAGCGCGAAATACTCACACTGCATGGGCACGATGACGCCGTGTGCGCAGCACAGGCCGTTGAGCGTCAACATGGACAGGCTGGGTGGGCAGTCGATCAGCACAAAGTCATATTCGGCATCGACTGCGGCAATGGCTTCTTTGAGGCGACGCTCGCGGCGCTCGACTTCGACCAACTCGACCTCAGCCCCCGCCAGTTCCCGGTTGGCGCCCAAAATATCGTAACTGCAGCCTGCGGCCTTGAGTTTGTCGCTTTGCACGCGGGCCTCAGAAATGGTGGCTGATTCGAGCAACACGTCGTACACCGTGAGTTTGAGTTGGCGCTTGTCCACCCCGGAGCCCATGGTGGCATTGCCTTGGGGGTCTAAGTCAATCATCAGCACGCGCTGGCCGACTTTGGCCAGGCCGGCTGCCAAGTTCACAGATGTAGTGGTTTTGCCAACGCCACCTTTTTGGTTGGCGACACAGAATATTTTGGCCATGGAGTGCTACGTGGGTAATGGAAGTATGAGGAGGCCGCAATTGTGTTTCACGTGAAACGCGGACAAGCACGGTAGTGTAGTGGCGCACTGGCGTAAATGCGCCAGCTTGGTCCAGAAACCAGAGGATTTGCCTGCAACCGCGTCGCCAAAAAGTGGATTTGAACACGACGTCAACACAGTATGCCAGCGCTAAGACTGCCAGCACCACAGCGGCAAAGGCCTCCCGACTAGGGACGAATGTGCAAGATGGGGAGTTTATGATTGGATTGGCTGGTCTTGCGGGTTACTGGGGTTGTATGGGGTCACGCGGCTTTTTGATTGTTTCACGTGAAACATGCCGGGGACATTACGTGGTGTTTTGGAATTTGGTAGTTTTTGCCTTTTCACTCACCACCCCCACTCTCCCCCAACCCCTCTCGCCCCGCCGGGCGAAAGGGGAGCCTAACAGCCATATTTGGCCGCCGCATTGAAGGGGGCGGGTACACGCGCCATGGCCACCACCGGTTGATTCGGCTTGGCAATGCTCTTACCCAGGGACTGCGAGGTCACCGGGGCTTTTAGCTTATTCCTCAAGGGGAAGTAACTTACGCTGCTTAGGCAGCGACAGCTTATGCTGGGCTGGAGCAATAGCAGATGCGCCACAAGCAATCCGCCGCTCCAGGTCATTGCTGAGGATATGTAGACCCCAAAGGGCTGGGGCGCAATGGGCGCCTTTTACGTCTTTCAACTGTCAGACTGGTTCGCCGCCAATCAAGGCAATCTCTGCGCGGCACTACGCCAGGAAACCACAAGCCGCCCAAACGAATCCTCCCAACCATCTCTGGCACTTGCACCTCACACCTTAAAGCGACACCCAAATATGGCTGTTAGGCTCCCCTTTCGCCCGGCGGGGCGAGAGGGGCTGGGGGGGGAGAGTGGGGGTAGTGAGAGAGAACAAAAAAACTTAACAGGAACGCATCCAAACCAAACACCGCTCCACATCCAACCCCGGCACCACCAGTTGTTCCACGTGAAACACATCCACCGTCGCAGGCAAAGCAGCCAACTCATCCGCAGGATGCTTACCCTTCATCGCCATCCAAACACCCCGCTCTGCCAACGCCCCCACAGACCAATTGGTAAAGTCAACCAGCGAGGCAAAGGCGCGGGAGCTGACCACGTCATAAGGTTCAGTCAAAGACTCCACCCGCGCATGGATACCCCGCAGATTAGGCAGCTTCAAACTCACCGCCACCTGCTGGATGAACGCCGCCTTTTTGGCCACGGTATCCACACAGTGCACCACCACATCCGGGCAGCAGATAGCGATCACCACACCAGGCAACCCGGCACCTGAACCAACATCCAGCAGGCGGTAAGTCGCCACCCCTTTACCCACTGGCGCAACGGGCGCAACGGGCGTTACCGTATCCAGATGGCGGCGCAGCGGTGCAATCACCGTCAGGCTGTCCAGCACATGGTGGGTTAGCATCTCGGCCGGGTCCCGCACCGCCGTCAGGTTGTAGACCTTGGTCCACTTTTGAATCAGACCTAAGTAGTCCAGCAGGCGCTGCACCTGCAGTGCGTCCAGCGTCAAACCCAATGCGTCCAGCCCCTGACGCAAATCCGCTTCCTGCGGGTGCATCAACCCAGCGCCTCAACCGTTGCACCTACCGCACCGCCCTGCTCCGCCACAGCGGGCACAGCCACTCCATCTGGCGCTGCGGCATCGGCAACCGCCGCAAAGCCATGGAACTTGCCCTTTTTCAGGTGAATGAGTAACAGCGATATGGTGGCCGGCGTGATGCCGGACATACGCGATGCCTGCCCCAGCGTCTCGGGGCGCTGCTTACTCAGGCGCTGGCGCGCCTCAATACTCATGGCCGACACCTGCAGGTAATCCAGCTCTGGCGGCAAACGCAGATTTTCATAATGGGAGGCGCGCTGCACTTCTTCTTGCTGGCGGCCGATGTAGCCGGAATACTTGGCAGAAATGTCCACCTGCTCCAGCACCGTCTCCACGAACACGCGCTGCGCCAAGGCCTCGGGCCCGACACCCTCAACGGCTTCCGCAACGTTCAGATCGGCATTGGCAAAACGCCCACCGTCCAAAGACATCAGTGCGCCGTAGCTCACATCGGGGCGGCGCAGCAATTCGGCCAAGCTGTATTCATGCTCAATGGCCTTACCCAACACCCGCAGCGATTCGGCCGCTACTAGGTTCTTGGGGCTTACCCACAGGCTGCGCAGGCGTTCTGTTTCACGTGAAACAGCGTCTTGTTTACGGCTAAACGCGGCCCAGCGGGCGTCGTCCACCAAGCCGAGCTTGCGCCCGACCTCGGTCAAACGGGCGTCGGCGTTGTCTTCACGCAGCTGCAGGCGGAACTCGGCCCGACTCGTGAACATGCGGTAGGGCTCGGTCACACCTTTGGTAATCAGGTCATCCACCAGCACGCCCAGGTAAGCCACGTCACGGCCCGGCAGCCATGTGTCTGCGTCAAAGCTGGTTGCGCCAGCGGCACTGGCAGCCACCATGGCGGCGCGTTCGTCGCCCGCGCCAGCGCGCACCTGCAAAGCCGCATTCAGCCCCGCAAACAGCCCTTGGGCCGCAGCCTCCTCATAGCCAGTGGTACCGTTGATCTGCCCGGCGAAAAACAGGCCTCCAATTTGGCGTGTCTCAAAATTGCTCTTGAGGGAACGCGGGTCAAAGTAGTCGTATTCAATGGCGTAACCGGGGCGCAGAATGTGCGCATTCTCCAGCCCCACCATACTGCGCACAAGGTCGTACTGCACGTCAAATGGCAAGCTGGTGCTGATGCCGTTGGGATAGTACTCGTGCGTGGTCAGGCCTTCGGGCTCCAGAAAAATTTGGTGGCTTTCTTTGTCGGCAAAGCGGTTGATCTTGTCTTCCACACTGGGGCAATAACGCGGGCCCACGCCCTCAATCTTGCCGGTGAACATGGGGCTGCGGTCAAAGCCAGACCGAATGATCTCGTGCGTGCGGGCATTGGTGTGGGTAATCCAGCACGGCATTTGCGCCGGGTGCATGTTCAGCCGCCCCATAAAACTGACCACCGGCATCACCGGGCTCATACCGCCAGGCATGCCGTCGCCGGGCTGCTCTAGGCATTTGCTGAAGTCAATGCTGCGGCCATCCAGGCGCGGCGGCGTGCCAGTTTTCAGACGCGCTTGGGGTAGTTTGAGTTCTTTGAGCCGCGCGCTCAAGGACACCGCCGGTGGGTCGCCTGCGCGCCCTGCCGCATAGTTGTTCAGGCCCACATGGATCTTGCCGTCTAAAAAGGTGCCCGCCGTTAGCACCACGGTTTTGGAGCGGAACTGCACACCCACCTGCGTAACCGCACCCACCACACGGGCGCCGTCGCCATCACCTTCCACCATCAGGTCATCCACCGCCTGCTGGAACAGCCACAGGTTGGGCTGGTTCTCCAGCATGCGGCGAATGGCGGCCTTGTACAAAACCCGGTCCGCCTGCGCCCGCGTGGCGCGCACCGCAGGCCCCTTGCTGGAGTTGAGAATGCGAAACTGGATGCCCGCCTCGTCCGTGGCCAATGCCATGGCACCGCCCAGTGCATCCACCTCTTTGACCAAGTGGCCCTTGCCTATACCGCCGATAGAGGGATTACAGCTCATCTGCCCCAGGGTCTCAATGTTGTGCGAGAGCAGCAGCGTCGTGCAACCCATGCGGGCGGCAGCCAAGGCGGCCTCGGTGCCCGCATGGCCTCCGCCAACAACAATGACGTCAAAAATTTGTGGGTACAGCATGGCAATCAACCTGGGTAACTAGGTAGGGGCGTAACACGCCAGCACCTGTGACAACAGGCTGGCTACGCAGAAGGGCAAGGCCCAATTTTACCGGGCTACCCCATTTTTGACCATCGCACGGTTATTGGGTGAACGTTGCAGTGGTGCACCGTATTTGAGTGTCCCATCCATTTGGCATCCGTGAATACCCTAAATGCACTATGGGCACCCGCTTTTTGACCGCGCTTGGGGTTAAGGTGTGGGCTAACCAGATAATGGTGCAGTCCCATGAATATTCCCTCCTTCAAAGGCACCCTCGGCCGCGCGCCATGGCATCGCTGCGGGCAGCGTTAAATTTTCCCTCCAACCTGATGCCTCTAAAGGCCTTATATGTCTGCTACCAAACTTCGCCAAGTGACGCCCGAAATCGCTATTCGCACCATGCTGGAAGAAACCCTCAAGCTCCAGCGCGACGCATTCCTAGCAGCCCCCAGCCCCAGCTTCGCTGAACGCAAAGATGACCTGCTGACCCTGCAGCGTTTTGTACGCGACAACCGTGATGCGCTGGTTGATGCCATCAGCAAAGACTACGGTAACCGCTCGCGCCACGAAACCCTGTTTGCCGAAATCTACAGCGTGATCGATGGCGTGGACCACACCATCAAACACCTCAAAGAGTGGATGAAGCCGCAGACGCGCAAGATTGACCTCAAGAACTTTCTGGGCGCCACCAACAAGGTCATCCCCCAACCCTTGGGTGTGGTGGGTGCCATCATTCCCTGGAACTTCCCCATCTGGACCAGCTTCAACGGTCTGATCTGCACCTTTGCGGCGGGCAACCGCGCTATGGTCAAGATGTCCGAAAACTCCCGCCACACGGCGCAGTTGCTGATCGAGAAAGTTCCTGAGTATTTCCCGCACAACAAGCTGGCGTTTTTTGACGAAACCGGTAGTGTGGGCATTGAGTTTTCACAGCTCAAATTCGACCACCTCATCTTCACCGGCTCGGGCGTCACCGGGCGCGCGGTGATGGCGGCAGCAGCCCAAAACCTGTGCCCCGTCACCCTAGAGCTGGGCGGCAAATCGCCAGCCGTTATCTGTGACGACTTCCCGCTG
>JBBRSA010000066.1:0-12222 GCA_038245855.1 Burkholderiales bacterium | reverse complement strand
GATGAGTTGCTCGGGGCTGGCACCCGTGGTTTTGTAGGTGATTTTTTGCGCAAACTCGTTGCCCCGGCCAAACTCTTCGCGCAATATCTCCACAATCTTTTCGGCGTGGTTGTCGTCTTTGGCAAAGACCAATGTCTTGGGCAGCTCTTGGCGTTGGGGGAAGAGGTCTGCCTTCCAGTTGCCCTTCAGGGTGCGCACCACGGTGCGGATTTGGTCGGGCGTTTGCACGGCGCGGTCCAGCTCGGCGGGGTCGTATTCAAAGTCTTCGTCCAGCTGCCAGGCGGTCTTGCGGCGGGTGGCTTTGTCTTGCGTCTCAAGCCAATAGCCTTTGTCGACTTTGGCACCGGCTTCGGTCACCTCGGTTTTGATGCGGTAGACGTCGTAGTTCACATTCACGCCATCGGCCACGGCCTGGGCGTGGCCGTATTCCATGACCAGGTTTTGGTTGAAGAAGCCAAAGGTTTGTTTGTTGGGCGTGGCGGTCAGGCCGATCAAATACGCGTCAAAGTATTCCAGCACCTGGCGCCACAGGTTGTAGATGCTGCGGTGGGCTTCGTCCGTCACCACAATGTCAAAGCTCTCGATGGGGATGGCCGGGTTGTAGCCAATGGGGTCCGCCTGCTTGAACAGGCTCTCCATGCCCTCAACGCTTTCTTCGTCCGCATCGGCCGGCAGCTCGCGCCCTTTGAGCATGCTGAACATGCGCTGGATGGTGCAGATGACGACGCGGGCGCTGGTGTCGATTTGGTTGCTTTGCAGGTGCTGGACGATGTATTCCTCGCCAAACTTGTAGGCGTTGTAGGGCGATGCGTAGGCGTCAAACTCTTTCTTGGTCTGGCGGGCGAGGTTGCCACGGTCTACCAAAAACAGCACGCGGCGGGCACCGCCAAACTTGATAAGGCGGTAGATGAAGCCGATGCTGGTAAAGGTTTTGCCGCTGCCAGTGGCCATCTGGATCAGGGCTTTGGGCTTGTTGGCGGCTAGGCTCCTTTCTAAATTTTCAATCGCCGTAATTTGGGCGGGCCAGAGTTTGTAGCTGGCACCGCCGGTGCCCCACTCGGTGACCAGCTTGGGCATGGTGCGCATGCGGGCGAGGAAGGTGCCGCTAGCTTCATGCGCGGTGTTGGGCTCGGCATTGGCCGGGATGTAGGCCAGCCACTGCACCAGCAGCTCGGGGCGAAAGAACGCGAACACGCCTCTGGCGCGGGGCTCGGGGTCTAGGCCGTTGGTGAAGTGGGTCTCGACCCCGGTGGATTCCCACAAGAACGGCAATGGCCTGCGCCATGCGGGCAAGGTGGTGGGCAGGCCTTGGGCGTAGCGGCCAGACTGCACTTCCACGCCTGTGAGGGTTGCGCCCTCTTTCTTGGCCTCGATCACGCCGCAGGCTTTGCCGTTGACATACAGCAGGTAGTCGGCAAAACCAAAGCCGTTGTTCAGGGGGAATTCGCGGATGGCGACGCCCTTAACCGCACCGTCTCCGGCATGGATGTTGGCATCCGCTACGCCGCACACGTGCCAGCCCGCCGCAACTAGCAGTGCGTCGATGCTGACTCTGGCTTTTTGCTCTGGCGTCATACCCGGCTCTCCTCCCTAGCGTTGCATTCTAGGTTACAAGAAAAACAGGGCGCTAGCCCTCGTGGAACGTGCGCAAGCAGCTCCCGTTTTTATAGCAAAAAGCCGTTTTCAGCCCTACTCCACAGTGACCGATTTGGCCAAGTTACGTGGCTTGTCCACATCCGTTCCCCGCGCACACGCGGTGTGGTACGCCAGCAATTGCAGCGGCACTACATGCAGCAGGGGCGACAGCGCGCCGTAGTGTTCGGGCATGTGAATCACATGGATGCCTTCGCCGCTTTCGATCTTGGTGTCGGCATCGGCCAACACGTACAGCACGCCGCCGCGGGCGCGCACTTCGTGCAGGTTGCTTTTCAGCTTTTCTAGCAGCGTGTCGTTGGGTGCAACGGCCACCACCGGCATCTCACTCGTCACCAGGGCCAGCGGGCCGTGTTTGAGTTCACCTGCCGCATAGGCCTCGGCGTGGATGTAGGTGATCTCTTTGAGCTTTAACGCACCTTCCAACGCAATGGGGTAATGCAGGCCGCGGCCCAGAAAGAGTGCGTTTTCTTTCTTGGTGAAGTCTTCTGCCCACGAGATGATTTGTGGCTCCAGCGCCAGCACGGCTTGCAGCGCGGCGGGCAGGTGGCGCATGGCTTTGAGGTGCTCTTGCTCTGCCTCGGCAGTCAAACGCCCTTTGGCTTGGGCCAGTGCCAGCGTCAACAGGAACAAACCCGCCAGTTGGGTGGTGAAGGCTTTGGTGGATGCCACACCAATCTCGACACCCGCGCGGGTCACATAGGCCAGGCTGCATTCACGCACCATGGCGCTGGTGGCCACATTGCAAATGGTCAGTGTGTGCTTCATGCCTAAGGATTGGGCGTGGCGCAGGGCGGCCAAGGTGTCAGCGGTCTCGCCGCTTTGGGTGATGGTGACCACCAGCGTTTTGGGGTTGGGCACCGAGTCGCGGTAGCGGTATTCGCTGGCCACCTCCACCTGGCAGGGCACTTTGGCGATGCTCTCTAGCCAATATTTGGCAGTGCAGCCGCTGTAGTAGCTGGTGCCGCAGGCCAATATGAGCACGTTGTCAATTTCGGCAAACACGCGGGCGGCGTTGGCGCCGGGGGCGTGGTTCATTTGCGCGTCGAACAGTTCAGGGACTATGCCCTCTACACCTTCCAGCGTGTCGGCAATGGCTCTGGGTTGCTCAAAAATCTCTTTCTGCATGTAGTGGCGATACGGCCCTAGGTCGGCCGCGCCGCTGTGGGCGTGCACGGTTTTTACCGGGCGCTGCTCGGGGCTAACGGGCTTGCGGGCTTTGTCTATGAGCCAGTACTTGCCTAGCTGCATATCCACCATGTCGCCCTCGGCCAAGTAGACGATCTGGTCGGTCACGCCCGCTAAGGCCATGGCGTCGCTGGCCAAAAAGTGCTCTTGCCCATCTTTACCCACGCCCAAAATCAGCGGTGAGCCTTGGCGTGCGCCGATCAGGCGGTGGGGTTCGTCTTTGCAAAACACGGCAATGGCGTAGGCGCCGTGCAGCTGCAGGGTGGCGCGCTGCACGGCGTCAAACAGGTCGCCGTCGTAGAGGCTGTCTACCAGGTGCGAAATGACCTCGGTGTCGGTCTGGCTCACAAACACATAGCCGCGTGCTTTGAGGGCGGCGCGCAATTCGTCGTGGTTTTCGATGATGCCGTTGTGCACCAGAGCAATACGGCCGGGCTTTTGGTGGGCGTCTGCGCCCGGGCCGTGGCTAAAGTGGGGGTGGGCGTTGTCCACCGATGGCGCGCCGTGGGTGGCCCAGCGGGTGTGGGCAATGCCCATCAGGCCTTCTAAGGGGTGCGGGTGCTCGCCTTTACCGGCGACCTGCTCCGCCAACTCGGCCACGCGGGCGGTGCTGCGGGCGCGGCGCAAGCCGCTGTGGGCGGCATCTGGCCCCTGCACATACACCGCCACACCGCAAGAGTCATACCCCCGGTATTCCAGCCGCTCCAGACCCTGCACCAGCACGGGGATGATGTTGCGGGTTGATATGGCTCCGACGATTCCACACATAGGCTTGACTCCAATTGATCCAAAGAATGGCGGATCGTAGGCTGGCTATTAAAAAATTAATGTTCTAAATGGTGCAATTTTTGATTGAATATTTCACAAAATCAGTTTGATGAACTAATATTTCAAATAATATGCACTAATGCAAGAAATATCACTCGATGCCACGGACCTGCTCATACTCCAGCAGCTCCAGCGGGACGCCAGCCAAAGCAACCAGGCGCTGGCAGCGCGGGTGCACACATCGCCCCCCACCTGCCTGCGCCGGGTCAAACGCCTGTTGGAGGCGGGCCTGATTGAGCGGCAAGTGGCCATCCTCAACCCCGAGCGGGTGGCCGCAGCGCTGGGCCACGGCCTGAGTGCCATTGTGGAAATCACCCTAGACCGGCAAGACGCGGGTGCGCTAGATGCCTTTGAGGCCCGCGTCGCCCCCGATGCCGCTGTGCAGCAGTGCTACCGCGTGTCGCCCGGGCCCGACTTTGTGTTGGTGGTGCACGCCCGCGACATGCCGGGCTACCAAGCCCTCACCCAGCGCCTGTTCACGGTGGACGCCAATGTGCGCAACGTCAAAGCGTTTTTCAGCGTTAAGCGCAGCAAGTTTGGGGCAGAGCTGCCGCTACAGCCAAAAATATAGTGATTTAGGCCGCTAGCCCTCGTCGAACCTGCGCAAACAGCTATCAAAAGGATAGTAATTATCGCGTATTCGCAAGTCAAACCAATGAGGCTGTGCGGCTAGCACTCTGTCGGCGTACGAGAAATTGCTGGGGCCGGCTGTATGGTTGGTTGTGTCTTCGTACCAGTTGAATTTCGGTGATGAATCCAGCGCAAAGTGGAGCAACGGCGCGCACGTTGGAAGATCGGTATTAATTTCCAGGATCGGGATATTTTTGTAGGATTCTTGAACCTTCCCGTACTGCAGCACAAGCTGATCCGCGAAGTCATCCTGGCCTTTGTCAAAGTACATTCCACCATCGAAACCCAAACTCCGCCTGATATTTGAATGAAAATGCTATCAAAACCATAGTTACCTGGGCATGTTCGATGAGGGGTACAGCCTGTTTTAACCAAAATCCCCGTGTTAGCGCTAAACTGGCCGCCGGAACCCAAAAATCCCACTCACTATGGACGCGCAGCGCATCACCATCGCATTGATCGATCACTCGGCTGGCTTTGAAGTCAGCCCGGATCGCGTGCGCCTTGGAGATTTGGCGACTTTTTCAACCGATGTCGCTACGTTTTTGCGAGGTGAAGGCAAGGAAATTGACACCAACACCCTCGAAGTGGCGGTCGTCAAAGGCTCGTTTGCCATTGAAACCACACCATTGCTGGTTGCCCCCCGTCTGATTGCTGATTTGCGTACATTGCTGGCCAGCGACATGCTGGATGCAGTCGATGCCAAGCGACGCGAGGTGATGGAGCGCTGGCAGAAGGCGGCCCGCCAGACGCGCCAGCTAGCCTATCGGATCACGGCACCTTTTCTGGAGCGCCCGGTAGTGGTGAACGCAGACACCGACTTTAGAGCGGACGATGCAGACCAATGGGTGCAAGTAGAGCGTTACATTCGTGGCGAAATTCAAGACTTGGGTGGCAGTACCAAGCCCAATGCCCACGTAAAACTCCCCGATGGGCGCACGCTTAAAGTAACTGCTGGCCGTGATGTTTTGCGTGACGAAACCGTCAACCGGCTATACAAGCAAGCCATGCTGCGCATACGGGCGCAATACAACGTGCTGACCCGAGAATTGCGCAACGCCACGCTGGTTGAGTTTGTGGAATATGCGCCGCGCATGGATGAATCCGATCTTGAGCGTTTGACCCGCCGAGGCGCGAACGCCTGGAAAGACGTAGCAGACGCCACCGCCTGGGTCGATGAACTGCGCGGAGGCGGGCTTTGAACAGCGTATTGCTGGACACCAGCTTCTTGATCAGTTTGAGTGACCCGGCGCGCACGCACCATGCAGTCGCTGCTAAGTATTACCGTGAATGCGTGCATCGGCAGGTGCCGATGTTTTTGTCCACGATTGTGATTTCTGAGTTTCAAGTGAAACAAGCCATCAACGACTTGCCACTGCGTAACTTTGTGGTGCTCCCTTTTAATGTGGACCATGCCATGCGTTGCGGATTGCTCATCCGTAACATTGCCCGCGATCCGGCTGATGACCGGGTTCGGGTAAAAGATGATTTCAAGCTGATGGCCCAATGTGATTGCGAAGGCATCAGCCATCTGTTGGGTGAGGATGCCAGTACTTTGGCCAAATACCTGCATCAGTCTCGGTCAAGTGGTGAGGTGCAGACGCAATCCGTTTTACTGCGAGATGGATTTGATGCGGCGTGGTTTGAAAACGGGCAGACGCGATTGTTGCCATAGACACGCATCCCAGTCTACGGCCTTAGACGCAAGGCAATTGCAATGTCACCGTGCAGCCAGCAGCTTCCGCAGTACCCACGGGAACCCCTGCAATCGCCACCAGTGCACCCATGCGCGCTAGCGCCTTAGCCGCCAATACCAGCCCCAACCCAATACCTTCAAACTGATTGCCGCTGTGCAAGCGGCCAAATACCTTAAACAGCGCACCTTGCTGCGCGGGGTTGTAGCCCACGCCGTTGTCACACACTTGCAGCACAGCCATGGCCGGGTTGGTCAGCCGATCCGCGCTGATCTCAATCACCGCCACTTCACGCGGTGCCGAAAATTTAATGGCATTGGCCAGGACATGCTGCAGCGCTTGGCGCAACAACGCCGCATCAGCTTGCACCGTGGGCAAGTCGGCAGCGATGCGCCAGTCAATGGTGCGCTCAGGGTGCTGGCGTGCAAGCCCTGCCACCACCTCGTCCACCAGCGGGCTCAAAGTCACTGGGGCCAGGGTGACGGTGGCCGTGCCCAATTGGGACAGCGCACCCAAGCCATCGAGCATGCGGCCCATGTGGCGGGCCGATTCGGTCATGGTGGCCAAGAAGCCTTGCACCTCGGCGTTGAGCTGCGGCCCAGCATCTTCTTGCACCAGCTGCGCATACGACACGATGTGGCGCAGCGGTGCCCGCAGGTCGTGCGACACGGTGTGGGTAAAGGCTTGCATCTCGGCGCGCAGGGCGGCCAGCTCGGCCTCTAGCGCGGCGATGCGCTGTGCCTCGGTCATTCTTTCGCGGCCTTTGCTGCTTTCGGCGCTTTCGGCGCGCTAGGTGCTTTGGTAGGGCGGCTCCATGCGGCAATACTCACCTGCTTGCCGCGCGCCACGGTCAAGGCGCCGGGTTCGGTGGATTTGGTAATGGTGGAGCCCCCACCCACCGTGCCGCCCGCGCCAATGGTGACGGGTGCCACCAGCACGCAGTTGCTGCCGATATGCACGTCGGCCTCAATCACCGTGCGGTGTTTGTTGGCGCCGTCGTAGTTGGCGGTGATGGAGCCTGCGCCGTAGTTCACCCGCTCACCCACCGTGGCGTCGCCCAAATAGGCCAAGTGGTTGGCTTTGGCACCAGTGGCCAGGGTGGAGTTTTTGACCTCTACAAAATTGCCAATGTGCACGTCAGCCCCTAAATGCGCACCAGGGCGCAGACGCGCAAAAGGGCCAACCTGGGCGCCCTTGCCCACGGTGACACCCATGTTGCCGCCGTCAATGTGGGTAAAGGGTGCAATCACCGCGCCCGCCTCAATCACTGCGTTGGCAATCACGCAGTGCGCGCCGATGGACACGCCTTCGCCCAGACTGACTTGGCCCATAAAAATGCAGTTGATGTCGATGCTTACATCATGGGCACACAGCAAGTCGCCGCGCACATCAAAACGCGCCGGGTCGGCCAAGCGCACCCCTTCAGTCATGTAGTAGTGGGCGCGCTGCAGTTGGTAGGCGCGCTCTAGCTCGGCCAGTTGCACGGGGCTATTGACCCCAGCTACCTGTACCGCATCGGTAATCTTGTGGGCCACCACCGGCACGCCGTCGGCCACTGCAAATTTGACGATGTCGGTCAGGTAGTACTCACCCTGGGCATTTTTGTTGTCCAGCCGCGCCAGCCAGCGTTTGAGGTGCGCCGCTGGCACCGCCATGATGCCGCTGTAGATCTCGGTAATGCTGCGCTCCAGTTTGGACGCATCTTTGTGCTCCACAATGGCTTGGACCGGCCCCTTGGGTGAACCACCCGCACGCAGAATGCGGCCATAGCCGTCGGGCTTGGGCATCTCTAACGTCAGCAGTGCCAAACGCGTTCCTTGGCTGGCTTTGAGCAGGTGAAACAGCGTGGCTGCCTCGGTCAGCGGAACGTCGCCCGACAGCACCACCACAATGCCATCGTCATCGAGCAGCGGCATGGCCTGCAGCACCGCGTGGCCCGTGCCCAGTTGCGGCTCTTGGCGCACAAACTCCAAGGCAAACTGGGCTCTGTCCTCAGTGTTCATTGCGCAGGCTGCTTCAACTTCTGCAGCGCCGTGGCCGGTGATCACCACCACCTTGCGCGATTGCAAGTCGCCTGCGGTGTCGATCACATGCTGCAACAGCGAGCGCCCGGCCAACTGGTGCAAGACCTTGGGCAGGCGGCTCTTCATCCGTGTTCCCTTGCCGGCCGCCATAATCACCACGTCGATGACCGGTGACGGTTCGTCGGGGTGTTGCCCACGGTTGTCCTGAGTTGAAGTAGCCACAAAAATGTCCTTCCTGATGCAATTGGTTCCGTTGATTAAGCGGCGATCCAGCCTACCCTTGTTTTGGGGTTATTGTCGGCCTGGCGGATGTCCATTATCGGCCTGCTCGGTGCCGTTGTGGTGCTGGGCTGGAGTGCCTGGTAGATAACCTGTAGCGTTATGAGCGCGATGTTCCACTGCGCATAGCACGACGCTAACCCCCTCGCAACACCGCACCACCATGGCCAGTGCTCCCGCCCCTTTCGCCCACTACTGTTGTGAACTACTACAGCGCCCCGGAAGAGGCGATGGACTCGCCACACGCCATGGCGCCCTGGGCCCGGCTGGCATTGGACGCCGCCCTGGCCGCCCGCGCACCGGCCAAAGCCCCACGTAAGGAACCGAAGGCCGCACCGCGCAAAACTGCCAAGGTGTCGAAAACACCCAAAACACCTACGGCACCCAGATAGCCATAAGCGGGCGCCACGCGGCTCCAGCTAAGGCGGGCCGCATCGCCGGTGGCAGTGCCCAGTGCCTCAATCACTAGCCGCCGCCCGGCTGCTGCCTGCGTTCAAGAACACATCACCGCTGTCGTTGGCTGCGCCGGTATGCGGCCCGTCCAGGGTTACCCACACACAGCCGCTTTGCACCAGCAGCGTAGTGGCGCGACGCGCGCGCACCGATGGGTGCCGCTGAGCTTGATGATTGATGCAAAGATTGTGCAGCGGGGTGTGCCATAGGGTGCTCTGGGTAAGAATGATCGCTCGGCAACCCTAGTCAGTTCAATGAAAACGCGCTACGCTATTGATGCCATTTAGGAATGAATACCCCATGCCAACGCCGCCACCCCCCAGCGCCCTCAGTCCCCACACGCCCCTACGCACCCGCCCCATTGCGGTGGGGCATTTGCGTGCTTTGTTGGCCGTGGCCCAGCACTTGAACTTTCGCGCAGCGGCGCAAGAGCTGTCGTTGACGCAGTCAGCCGTCAGCCGGCAAATCCAGTCCTTGGAAGACGAGGTAGGTGTGCCCTTGTTTCTGCGCCACACCCGCGCGGTCGAAATGACTTCGGCCGGAGTGCAACTGCTGCGTGCCGTCACGCCGTCGCTAGAGCGCATTGACAGCACCGTGCGCATGGTGCGCCAAAGCGCGGGGCGCAAGAGTGTGTCCATCAGCACCTGGGCGTCGTTTGCGTCGATGTGGCTCATTCCACGCCTAGAGGCGTTTCAGCGCGAGCACCCTGACATCGACATCCGCATTGACGCCACGGACACCGCGGTGGACCTGGACACGTCGGACGTAGACCTAGCCCTGCGCTACAGCGTGCCCACCCGCGTGCCCAAACAAGCGCAGCGCCTGTTTGGCGAACAACTCACCCCCGTGGCCAGCCCGTGGCTGCTCAAAGGCGGCGCCCGACTGCGTACGCCCAAAGACCTGGCCCAGTTCGCCTTGGTGGAGGCTGGTGATGCCCACCGCACGGTGCACATGGAGTGGTTGTCGTGGCAGCGCTGGTTTGACGCGCAGGGCTTGCACCGCTTTGAGCCCAAGCGCTGGATGTACTTCAACTACGCCCACCAAATCGCCCAGGCCGCCCTCACCGGGCAGGGTATTGCGCTGGCGCGTATGCCGCTGATAGCCGACAGCCTAGCCAGCGGCGACTTGGTCGAAGTACTGCCCGAAACGCGCTTGGAGTCGCCCCTGGCCTACTGGCTCATCGTGGGCCCGCGCAGCGCACAACGCCCCGAGATCAAAGCTTTTTGCGATTGGTTGACGGTGCAAGCGCTGGTGACGCGCCAGACGATTGGTGAGGAGCCGGACCCGGATACGGTGAATGGGTTGGACTGAATTGCAACTAAATTACTGGTAATATATACAGTATATTATGCCATTGCGGTGCGTTGGCCTGTAAGGCGTTGTTGATTGGAGTTGTGCATGAAAATTTTGCCCACCGAATTTGATGGCCAGTCCATCCGCCGCGTGTACGACGAAGACTCCGAAACCTGGTGGTTTTCGGTGATTGACGTGGTACAGGTGCTCACACAGCAGGCCGACTACCAGACCGCACGCAAATACTGGAACAAGCTAAAAGAACGGCTCAGCAAAGAGGGCAGCGAGTCGGTGACAAATTGTCACCGACTGAAATTGCCCGCTGCGGATGGCAAAAATTACCTCACGGATGTAGCCGCCGCCGAAACCCTGCTGCGCCTGGTGCAATCCGTTCCCAGCCACAAGGCCGAGCCCATTAAGCTCTGGCTGGCTAAGGTGGGCTATGAGCGTATGCAGGAGATGTCCGATCCTGCTTTGTCTCTGGACCGTGCCCGCCAGACCTGGCAGCAGCACGGGCGCAGCGAAAAGTGGATTCAGCAGCGCATGACCGGGCAGGAAACCCGCAACAAACTCACCGACTTTTGGAGCGAGCACGACATCAAGGCGGGCAGCGAGTTCGCCATCCTGACCAACATCATCCACCAAGAATGGGCTGGTGTGAGTGTGTCGCAGCACAAGAAATTGAAGGGGCTAAAAAGCCACAATCTGCGCGATCACATGAGTGAGGCGGAGCTTATTTTCACGGCCCTGGCAGAGTTGTCCACCCGGCAGATTGCAGAGAATGTGGATGCCACCGGCATGTCGCAAAACAAGGTTGCGGCCAAAGCCGGAGGTCGTATCGCAGCCCAAGCCCGCAACCAACTGGAAAGCCAGACTGGCAAGTCGGTAGTGACCGGTTCCAGTTACCTGTCAATTGCTGCACACAAGACAATCAAAACGATCAAAACACCGAAAAAAGTGTAAGACACTCATCACCAAACCGCTTGTGACTTAGTCTGGCCCCATCGTCCTATTCACCCTGCACCACTGGCTTTACTATGCCCACCTGTGATGGCATCCATTGAAGGCAATTGGTACACGCCCTGGGCGTACACTGCGGCTCTTAACGCCACCGCCCCTTAACTACCCATGACTGCCCACTACTTTGAAGGAATTTGACATGCCAGCCGCAGCAAGCAAAACCACCCGTTCCAAACTCAAAACCACCCGCCAGATTAGCAATACTGCACTGCGTCCAGCCCCAAAGGTGGTCAGCGCCAAGCAGGGCAAAGCCGTCAAAAAACCGGTGCGTCGCACCACCGCTGTACAAAAAGCCGCTTCGCTGGAAAAGGCCGCCAAGAAGGCGACCGCAAGCGGGCGCAAAGGCGCACGCACCGTGCTGCGCCAAACGCGCAATGCGTCGTTCAAACTGCTTGATTCACAACGCGCTATTTGGCTCGCAGGCCTGGGCGCACTGGCCAAAGCCAATGCCGCCACCGGCACCAAAGGGGAGCAGGCGTTTGAAGCACTGGTGCAGGCCGGCGCCGCGCTAGAGTCTCAGGCCAACCAGGCCATCGAAACCCACATCGAACGGCTCAAGAGTGGCATAACGGGTGCCACAGACGCCATTGACCAAGGCATCGAGCGCGTGGGTACCAGCATCGATGCATTGGTAGAGCAGGCGCTGGACCGCGTGGGTTTCCCCAAAGTCACCACGCTCAATGACCTGATGGAGCGCCTGACCGAGCTGTCAAAAACACTTGAAACGAAGATCCGCACCACCTTCAAGGCATAAGCGAGGGGGCCGCACAACCAAGGGCGGCTTGCTGATGCGGCCAGCGGCCTTGGTGCTGTAATGGCCACGTTCACACCATAACCCAAAGGAGAGCTCTCGGATGAGACGCGCGATATGCACCGCGCAATCGTGTCTTTGATGGAGGAACTAGAAGCGGTTGATTGGTACAACCAGCGTGCTGATGCCTGCAAAGACCCAGAGCTGAAGGCCATTCTTGAACACAACCGCGACGAGGAAAAGGAACACGCCTCCATGGTGCTGGAGTGTAAGCGTCCAGCCGCGGCATCTTGAGTTGAGGCAGACGTTGACCGACCATCGCGTCCATGATGAACGTGATGGAGCTGATCTACGTCGGGACGCTGAGCAGACTCAGGCGTTGGCTGCGTGTCGCCGCCTTGGTGGCGTT
>JBBRSA010000065.1:0-13304 GCA_038245855.1 Burkholderiales bacterium | reverse complement strand
GCTGAAGTTCGCATCTCTTTTCATTCATGAGCGTTTGTATGTCAGTTAAGACATAGTTCCGAAGAACTTGGCAATCGCCTTCAAACGCCCACACTTATCGGCTGTAAATTTTTAATGATCTGAAACTCACTTTGTCGCTTGTTTCATCTTCTTCGCTGCGATCAGCGAAGCCTTGTATTCTAGCACAATTTTCGACCCCCATCAAAATGGGGTTGAAAACTTTTTCTTGCCAAACTGTATTCAGCGAAGCCTTCGATCATAGCCTGATTATCTTGTTCTGCGCAACTGCGGTAGGAAATTTTCTCTCCATGTGAGATTCTGTAAGCCGCTTTGTATTCGGAATTGCCTGAATACATCTGGCAATGCGATACTTGCTCGGGCGCGGCCTTCGCCTCTCTTCCATCCGACCATGAAAAGACTTCTACTGACGGCGTTGAGTACCCTTTTGCTGCATGTTCCGCATGCGTACGCAGGCGACCTCTCTGACATCGATAGCGCTTATGAGCGAGGCGACTCTGTCTTTGCGGCTCGCTTGCAGAAGCCCGCAAACAGTGACGGCAAAGGGGATGTCCGGGCGCAGTACCACCTGGGCATGATGTACGAAGACGGCCAAGGGGTAGCTCAGAACTACGCCGAAGCACTCAAGTGGTACCAGCTGGCAGCAGCCCGCGGAAATGCAGTCGCTCAAACCAACATCGGACGCATGTACGAGCTGGGCCGGGGGACACAACGCAACGCGGAAGAGGCCGTTAAGTGGTACCAACTAGGCGCTGCCCAAGGGTATCCGCGCGCGCTGACCAATTTAGCAGCCATGTATGACACCGGTACCGGCGTCGCAAAAAATTCGACGCAAGCACTCAATTTGTATCGTCAGGCTGCAGCGCAAGGCTACCCCCGTGCCCAGAACATTTTGGGCATCATGTACGAAGAGGGAGAAGGGGTCAAACAGGACTACGTGGAAGCACTAAAGTGGTACCGCATGGCTGCCGACAAAGGCTTTGCAAAGGGAGAGGCCAACCTTGGAGCCATGTACAACAACGGCCTTGGGACACCACAAGATCCCGCGAAAGCACTTTCACTCTTCCAATTGGCTGCGGCGCAAGGCCACGCCGGTGCGCAATTTGCGCTTGGCCTGAGATACGCCAACGGCATAGGGGTGCCCCAAAGCAATGAAACTGCGCGCAAATGGTATCGCCTATCGGCAGACCAAGGCTATGTGTCCGCTCAGATCAACCTGGGCTTCATCTACGCAAACGGAATCGGCGTACCGCAAAACTTTACAACAGCCTACAAGTGGTATCGCTTGGCAGCGGAACAGGGCGACGACACCGGCCAGATCAATTTGGGGGAATTGATAGAAAACGGGCAAGGTGTCTCGCAAGACTACGCAGCCGCTATGAAGTTGTATCGACTGGCCGCTGCGCAAGGGGCTGTCATCGCCGCAAACAACATAGGCCTGCTCTACGCAAAAGGCTTGGGCGTGCCGCAAGACTTGGTTCGCGCGTATATGTGGTTCAGTCTGGGCGCCACCTCTGGTCACGCTGAGCCCATTCGACACCGCGACCTGATTTTCGACAAGCTGACGCCAGAAGAGGTCTCTCGAGCACAAAAAATGGCCCAAGTTTGCCTTGTGCGCCAATGGAATAACTGCGATTGAACTGCGCATTTTTCCGACCGACACATTGGCAACTGAAAGTTGTGTTTCAGACCTATGGCCTAATAGCGGTTTTCAACTCTACTTTTTGAGATATTCATGGGCAAACAAATCGTTACTGAAGCAGACCGCAAAGCCACTCCCGCACCCAAGCCACTGCCCGGCATGTCCTTGCCCACCGGAGGCCGTGGCCAGCGGGTTAGCCTCGAACGCGGCACGGCGACTCGCAGCAAAAAGAACCCTGGGAAGCGCTCCAAAAAAGGCGGTTAATTACAAGCACACCACCGTTGCCCCAGGCGCCACGGTGGTGACTTTCACGAACTGCGCTTGAGCGCATCTAAACCGTCGGACCGCATCGCGCGACGCGTTGCCCCTGTGGCACTATGTGTGCCCGCACAAACGGTTACCCCACCCCAGTCCTATGCAGCCTCAGCGCCGTGCCCGTGCGTCCACAATCAACGCATCAACGACCTGTAGTGCACGTTCCATGCTGTGCGCAATGCTTCCATCGGTATAGAAACGCCCCGCCACACCAAGCGCAGGAACACCCTCTATTTTGTAGGCATTTTGGAGTTGTGTGGCCCGTGCGGCTTTGGTCGCGACAGAGAACGAATTGAACTGGTCCAAGAATTTGGCCTTGTCAACACCTTGGCGCGCCACCCAGTCGGCGATGGCATCCGCCGTTTCGAGTTTGACCCGATCAACATGAATGGCTGCAAATACCTTGGTATGGAGCTTCTCAACCAAACCCATTGCCTCTAACGCATAGTAGAGGTGTTGCTGGGGCACAAAGCTGTCCTGAAACGCCACCGGCACCCGGCGCATCGCCACATCTTTAGGTAGCTTCTTGATCCACGCTTCCAGAGCAGGCTCAAAGGCATTGCAGTGCGGGCAGTTGTACCAAAAAAACTCAACCACCTCGACTTTGCCAGCGGGAGCTTCCACCGGAGCCCGAGGATTCACCACTTGGTAATCAGTCCCTGCCTTGGGGCTTTGAACCTGAGCCCAAGCCAACGGCGCAGCAACGCCCGACGATGCCAATGCAGCCACTGCAGTCAATCGACCAAACTCACGACGTTTCATATGCATTTCCAATCACTCCAAATAGGTGTATGAGACAGGCCACAAGGAATTAAGTTCCATGCGCTAGTGCTGTACACGAACCAAAGCCGTATCCAGACCGGATTTGTCTAGCTTTTCCTTGCTGCGCTCGGCATCCTCCTTTTGGGCAAATGGGCCGACCCGAACGCGGTAGACCATACGTCCCGATTGCTCGCGCTCCGACACCTTGGTCTCGATACCACTGAGCGAAAGCTTGGCCCGCTGTGCCTCGGCGTCCTCAGCCGTGCGAAACGCTCCGACCTGGACGAAATAAGAAAACGGCTCTGGAGCCACTGCAACAGATGCCGATTTGGCTTTGACCAAGTCTCCCAGCGGGTCAGCGGAAACTGCGGGCTTCACCTCGGCCTTAGCTTCGGCTTTGGCGTCACCGGCTTTGGCTGTGGGCATTGCTGCGGGTGTGGGCACCGAACCCGCAGCGTCGGTCGCAGGGCTCGGCAAAGACGGCGTCGCAGCTTTGACCGGGTTCTTGCCATAGAGCGGCGCATTAGGGTCCCAGTCTTTATTTTTCTTGGTTTCTGCGTCGTCTTGCTCCGCCGATCGGCTCTGAATTTTGTTTGTAAAGGGGACTGGTACTTTGGTGACGTACACGGCCACCGCCAATGCCCCGCCTAAACCAACGACCACACCAATAATGAAACCCAGTAAGGTTCCGCCACGCTCTTGCTTCATGCGCTGCTTTCTTTTCAAATTAACTACATTTTCTGCGGTGCACCCACGCCCAATACAGCAAGCCCATTGTGCAACACCTGCGCAGTGGCGGCGACCAAGGCCAATCGGGCCCGTTTAACACCCTCATCGTCCACCAAAATACGCTCGGCATCGTAGTAGCTGTGGTAACTTGCCGCAAGCTCGCGCAGGTAAAACGTAACGTCGTGGGGGGCAAAATCCACCGCAGCAGCCGTCAGCATCTCTGGGTATTTGGCCAGCAGCAGCATGAGCGACAGCGCCTGCGGGCTTTGCAATGGCGCGAGGTCGACCCCGGCCAGGTCCGCCACTGCGCCGCCCCAACTCGCCAACACTGAACAAATACGGGCGTGGGCGTACTGCACGTAATACACCGGGTTGTCATTGTTCTTTTGGACCGCTAAATCCACGTCAAACGTGTACTCGGTGTCGGGCTTGCGGCTGAGCAGGAAGAAGCGAACCGCGTCCTTGCTGGTCCACTCGATCAGATCGCGCAGCGTCACGTAGCTGCCCGCTCGTTTAGAAATTTTGACCTCTTCGCCGCCGCGCACGACCCGCACCATGGTGTGCAGCACGTAGTCTGGAAACCCTTTAGGAATGCCCACATCGGCCGCCTGCAGCCCGGCGCGCACCCGCGCAATCGTCCCGTGGTGGTCGGTGCCCTGAATATTGACCACTTTGTGGTACCCACGCTCCCACTTGGTGATGTGGTAGGCCACATCGGGCACAAAGTAGGTGTAGGTGCCATCGCCCTTGCGCATGACACGGTCCTTGTCATCGCCGTATTCGGTGGATTTGAGCCACAGCGCACCGTCGAGTTCGTAGGTCTTACCCGCAGCCTGCAGGCGCCGCACGGCGTCATCCACCTTGCCGCTGGTGTACAGACTGCTTTCTAGGTAGTAGTTGTCAAACTGGACTGCAAAGGCCTGCAAGTCCAGGTCCTGCTCGTGGCGCAGGTAGGCCACGGCGAACTGGCGTATGCCGTCCAGATCATTGACATCGCCCGAGGCGGTGAATGCGCGGTCGTCGGACTTGACCGTTTTGCCAGCCAAAAAGTCAGCCGCAATGTCGGCAATGTAGTCGCCGTTGTAAAAGCCCTTGCTTAAGGGGTTGTCCGGGTCGGTCGGCCAGCAGGGATCGCCCGGCTTAAACCCTCGGGCGCGTAACTGGGTGCTGGTGGCCAGCGTGCCTATTTGCACCCCGGCGTCGTTGTAATAGAACTCGCGGCACACCTCCCATCCCTGGGTTTCAAACAGGCTGCAAATCGCATCCCCCAAGGCAGCTTGGCGGCCATGCCCCACATGCAAAGGCCCGGTAGGATTGGCCGAGACAAACTCCACCATCATCCGCTGACCATTGCGCGGTTGTTGGCCAAACTGGGCGCCAGCGGCAAGTACTTCGCGCACGATCTGTTGCTTGGCAGCAGGCTTAAGGCGAATGTTGATAAACCCGGGGCCGGCAATGTCCACCGCGTCCACCCACTGCACAAACGCGGGCTGGGCCAGCAAATCCGCCCGTAGGGTTTCGGCCAGTTGGCGGGGATTGAGCTTGAGCGGCTTAGCCAGTTGCATGGCGGCGGTGGTGGCGAGGTCGCCGTGAGCGGCAACTTTGGGTGACTCAAACGCCGCTTTGGCACCAGCGCCAGGGGAAAGCTTGTCCAAAGCGGTGGCCAGCACCCCGAGAAGTTCGTGTTTAACAGATAACATGGCGAGATTTTACGGGCAGGCACCTGCGGGGCGGGTCATCCACATTGCGCGATGCTGCGTTATATGCTCGAATCCGGTTCGGATTTATCACAACGGTGGCGCTGCCACCATCTACTTTAGGGAACCATGATGAAGAAACTGTTTACGCTGCTGGCTTTGGGTCTTTCTCTTTCTCTGAGCGCGGCATATGCGGCAGACGCACCCGCAGCACCAGCGGCCCCAGCCGTTAAGACCGCCCAGCAATCCAAGATGGTGACCTGCAACAAAGACGCCACTGGCAAAAAAGGCGACGAGCGCAAAGCCTTCATGAAAGAATGCCTGAGCGCCAAACCCGCAGCAGCAGCATCCGCAGCCACCACTAAAGAAGTCCCCGGCGCCGCTAAAGAAGCCACCGGCACCACACAGCAAAGCAAAATGAAAACTTGCAATGCTGATGCCAAGGGCAAGAAGGGCAGCGAGCGTAAGGCATTCATGAGCGAGTGCCTGAAGAAGTAATTTAAGGCTCCGCCCAACAATCAAGCCGCAGCACCGCGGCTTGATCACCATAAAAAAGCCCGCCATACACAAAGGCGGGCTTTTTTTATGGGCGCCTATGCCGCATCACCACGGCAACGCGCTTGCAATACCGGCAAACAGAGTAAAACCCACCCAGTGGTTCAAGCGAAAGGCCTTGAAACATCCTTCTCGCGAGCGTGAGCGAATCAGCAGCCCGTGCCACACCACCTGCAACACGGCACCACCCAGCCCAAGCCACCACCCCAAGCCCTGCACCGCGGCGGACACGGATACCCCCCAGATCACCAGATACAAGCCGTAAAACAGCAACACGGCCGGCACATCCCACGCCCCCAAGGTGATGGCCGAGGTCTTGATGCCAATACGCAGGTCATCGTCCCGGTCCACCATGGCGTATTCGGTGTCATAGGCCAGCACCCAAAACAAATTGCCCGCAAGCAAAGCCCATGCGAGCCCGGGCACACCGCCCTGCACCGCCGTAAAGGCCATGGGAATACCCATGCTAAATGCCAGCCCCAACACCGCCTGCGGCATGGAAACCCATCGCTTGGTAAACGGATACAGCACCGTAATACCCAGCGCCGCAAAAGACCACGCCACCGTGACCACATTCGTTGTCAAGACCAAGCCAAAGGCGAGTAGCGCCAGTCCCGCGCCCAATAACAAGGCCTCCCGCGTCGATACGGCGCCCCGCGTGACGGGCCGCTGCGCGGTGCGTTTGACGTGGCGGTCAAACTCTTGGTCGGCCACATCATTGACACAACACCCCGCGCTGCGCATCAATACCGTGCCCAGCGTAAAAACCACCAACAAATGCCAACCGGGAAAGCCCCCGGCTGCCAGCCACAAGGCGCTGAGTGTGGGCCACAACAACAGCAACCAGCCTGCGGGTCGGTTCCAGCGGATTAGATCCAGGTACAAAAAAAGCTTATTACGCACCGTGTTTACTATTAAATTAGGAGCTGCTTACGCAGTCTGCATGAGGGCTAGAGGCCAAAATCATGATAAACGCGTGACCCCCGGTAGCTCGCAGGCGTAAATGGCGTTGCGCAGCGCCGCAATGGCTTCGTAGCGGGTAAAACTGCGGCGCCAAACCAGCACCACCCGGCGCGTGGGAGGGCTGCCGCCCGGGCCGTCCTGTACCGGCAGGTATTTGACCAAGGTATCAGCCCGGCGCCGGGTTTTCGCCACCAGTGCTTCGGCTGGCACGCTCAAACGTGGCACCAAGGTTAAACCCATACCCGCCGCCACCATGTGCTTGATGGTCTCCAATGACGAGCCTTCAAAGCTCTTGCGAATGCCCTCCGCGTCACTAGAAAAACGGGCAAATTCCGGGCATACCTCCAGCACATGGTCGCGAAAACAGTGGCCATTGCCCAGCAGCAGCATGGTTTCTTTCTTAAGCATCTCGGTACTCACCTGCGGCAACGACGCCAAGGGGTGCAGCATGGGCAGGGCGGCCATAAACGGCTCGTCGTACAGGGCGGCAGACGCCAAGCCTGCATCCGGAAACGGCTCGGCCAGGATGGCGCAGTCAATCTCGCCGGTGCGCAGCATCTCCATCAGCTTCACGGTGAAGTTTTCTTGCAAAATCAGCGGCATCTGCGGCGTGCGCTTGATGACTTGGGGGACCAGGTCGGGCAGCAAATAGGGGGCAATGGTGTAGATCACACCCAGCTTGAGCGGCCCGGCCAATGGGTCTTTGCCGCGTTTGGCGATGTCCTTGATATTGGCCGCCTGCTCCAGCACACTTTGTGCCTGGCGCACGACCTCTTCACCCAGCGGCGTAATCGTCACCTCATTGGCGCTGCGCTCGAACAGCTTGAGGTCGAGTTCCTCCTCCAACTTCTTGACCGCCACCGACAACGTCGGTTGCGACACGAAGCAGGCCTCTGCCGCCTTGCCAAAATGGCGTTCACGGGCCACGGCCACAATGTATTTCAGTTCAGTCAGTGTCATGTTATTAGCCCAGGCTTTGCACCAAAATGTCAAGGCGTTCGTTCCAGGCCCGGCGTACGTCGGGCGAGGCACCGCCCAGAATGCGGAAGGTCGCTAGATGGGGGTCCTCTTCGGTCCAATAGTCGTCACGCACACCCAGCTCCAACTCGCCGTCCACCGCGTTAACTACTGCACCCCTCAAGCTGCCGCTGAAGGTGCGCTTGTCGGCATGAAGAATGGCGCGCCCGCCGGAACCCAGATCAACAAACCACCGAATATCCCCATTGGGTTCAATGCTGACTTCGGTCGCGTTGCCCTTGAAACCCGCCGCCAACCGCCATTTGGCAATTTGCTCTGCGGCGCGGGCCTCGCGCTGCTCGTCGCTGAGCGGGGCCTTGGCGGCCTCTGCAGCCAGGACCTCGCGTTCGGCCTGCACTTTCGCGCGCGCCTCTTCCTCCTCGCGCAAACGGGCCGCCTCAATTTCCATCTTTAAACCATGCTCCACCTTGTCCAGCCAAGTCTGCAGGGTGTTGGCAAAGGTTTGAAAATCTTTGGCGATAGGGGCCGGTATGCCTTCGAGCCGCAGCACCGCACGTTCGCCCACGATGCTGTGACTGGCCTGCATCTTGAGCTCGTCGGACGCGGCAAACACGATTTGGCACAAACCGGTGTCCTTGGGGGCACCGGCGCTGGGGCCTTTCTCGACCGTACGAAACACCTGCAATTGCAGGCCTGCCGCAGGCAAGGTGGCAGTCAGTTCGCCCGTTTTAAGCACTTCATTACCCTCGGGCAGGGGGTGCCGCTTGTATTGGGCATTGCGGGCCTCCACCACAAGTTGCTTGGCAGCGTAACGCGCCTCGGCGACAAAAAGGCGTGAGGTAAAACGCAGCCCGCCGGGTATGCCACGCACGTCGGTTCGCAGCATATAGGCCTGGTATTCCATGACCAAATACATAGCCGCACCCACCAAACCTGCGACCCCCAGGGACCACCAGATAAGCGGGAGAAATCCAATGGTTCCCATACGCTGCCTAGGCCTTCAGAAAGTCGGTTTTTCCACCCAACCACCGCGCAACGTGGCGCGTAGCCAATGCCGGGTGGTTGTCCAACATCATAGGCGCCTCCAGTCGTGCCCAGTCGAGCAGCGCAGTGTCACGGTTGAGATCGGCAAAACGCAACATGGCCTCCCCAGATTGTCGCGCACCCAAAAATTCGCCTGGGCCGCGAATATCGAGGTCGCGCCGGGCAATCTCAAAACCGTCGTTGGTCTCGACCATGGCTTTGAGCCGGGCGCGGGCCGCCTCGCTTAGGCGCGGCGCATCACCGGTGGAATACAAGAGCGCACAGGCCGATGCCGCAGCCCCGCGCCCTACCCTTCCGCGCAATTGGTGCAGTTGGCTCAGGCCAAAACGCTCGGCGTGTTCTATCACCATGAGGGACGCATTGGGCACATCCACCCCCACTTCAATCACCGTGGTGCTCACCAGCACGGCAATGTGCCCGTCCTTAAAGGCGGCCATCACTACCTTTTTATCCTCGCTGCCCATGCGCGAATGCAGCAGCCCCACCAGCGCAGGCTCGCCGCTGGCCATGCGGGTGCCAGCCAGCGCGGCGCTCAGTTCGAGATGGGTTTCGGTGACGTTGGTCAGGTCCAGCGCCTCGCTTTCTTCAATCAGCGGGCACACCCAGTAGACCTGTCTGCCCTGCCCGATTTGCGCCCGAATGCGTTCAATCACCTCGTCACGGCGACTCTCGTTCAACACTTTAGTGATGATGGGTGTGCGCCCTGGCGGCAGCTCATCAATGGTGGACACATCCAGGTCCGCGTAATAGCTCATGGCCAGCGTGCGCGGAATGGGGGTGGCCGTCATCATCAGCATGTGGGGCTCCATAGGGACAGGCCCCCACGCTCCACCGCTACGCGGGTCGCTGCCCCCCGAGGGGGCCGCATCGCCTAGGGGCGGCCCGGCGGCGGCAGTAGCCTGCCCCCACGCTCCACCGCTACGCGGGTCGCTGCCCCCCGAGGGAGCCGCATCGCCTAGGGGCGGCCCGGCGGCGATGCCTGCGCCCATCTTGTTGCGCAGCGCTAGGCGCTGGGCCACGCCAAAGCGGTGCTGCTCGTCGATTATGGCCAAGGCCAGATTTTTGAAGTGCACTTTGTCTTGAATGACGGCATGGGTGCCGACTACCAGCGCAGCCTCACCACTCTCGATCAGCGCCAGCATGGCGCGGCGCTCTTTGGCCTTTTGCGTGCCGGTGAGCCACGCGGTGGTGATGCCCAGCGGCTCCAACCAGCTCAGCAGCTTGCGAAAGTGCTGCTCGGCCAATATCTCGGTCGGCGCCATCAACGCGCACTGCCAACCCGCATCCATACACAGCGTGGCCGCCAGCGCTGCCACCACCGTCTTGCCCGAGCCCACATCGCCCTGCAGCAGGCGGTGCATTGGCACGGGGCGCGACAAGTCGTGCGCTATCTCGTCACCGACCCGCTGCTGCGCTGGGGTCAGGGCAAAGGGCAGCGTTGCCAACAAGCGTGCGTGCAGGGGTGCTACAGCTGCCGATGACGCCACCGCCAATACCGGCGCCCGCAGTGCAGCCCGCTCGCGACGCGACTGCAGCTGCGAGAGCTGCTGCGCCAACAACTCCTCGGCCTTGAGCCGCTGCCACGCAGGGTGGCTGTGGTCTTGCAAGGTGTCCAGCGACACGTCGGGCGTCGGATGGTGCAAAAATAATAGCGCCTGCCGCAATGTCCACAAGGGCTGGTGGCCAATATGGCTATTAATTTTATCCAGATCGCCCGGTGCAAAGGTGTCCGTCAGATCCGCCTGCGCCAGGCCCGCCAGTACCGCTTTACGCAGCACTGGCTGCGACAAACCCGCCACCGTGGGGTAAACGGGTGTGAGCGCGTGGGGCAGATCCCCCACGGCAGACCGAAAGGCGGGGTGCAACATGGTCCACCCCAAAAAACCGCCCTTGGCCTCGCCCCGGGCGCGGATGCGGTTGCCCACGGCCAGCGCTTTTTGCTGCGACGGGTAAAAGTTGAAGAAACGCAGCGTGCAAGAGTCGGTGCCGTCGTTTACCGTGACGATGAGCTGCTTGCGCGGGCGGTAGCTCACCTCGCAGGCCGTCACGGTGGCCTCGATCTGGATGGCGTCGCCCTCGCGCGCCTCGTCCAGTTTGGTAATGCGGGTTTCATCCTCGTAACGCAGCGGCAGGTGCAGGGCTAAGTCAATATCGCGCTTGAGGCCGAGCTTCTCCAATGCCTTCTGCGTCGGGCTTTTGGGCACGGCTGCGGCTGCACGGCTTTTTGCAGAGGGTTGGGCGCGTGATGGGACGGGCTGCGTGGGCATAGGCGGATTTTGCCTGCAGCTCACGCTTGAAATGTACTCACAATTGGCGCACAATCCACCTTGCCATTCATCAAGGAGTTCGCCATGGGACAAACCGCCGTCAAGGAAAGCCGCCTAAACATACGCTGCGACAGCTACGCACGCCAGTTACTAGACAAGGCCGCCACCTATACCCACGTCAGCGTCTCTGAGTTTGTGCTGGCCAACGCCCTCGCTTCGGCGGAAAAAGTGGTTCAAGCCAATGAGCGCATCACCCTGCAGCCCGAAGATTTTCAGGCCTTTCTGACCGCGCTGGATGCCCCTGCACCCGCCAATACGGCGCTTCAAACGGCGCACAAACGGCACGCAGCACAGGTTGTGGCGTGACGGCACATACAACGGCGTACCACATTCGCGCCCTTGACAGTGCTATAGATGCAGCCACCTTTCGGTGTGGGCAAGCCCCGCTAGAAGAATACCTTTGTCGTTATGCATCGCAGGATGTTCGGCGCAATGTGACACGCGTATTTGTAGCGACGCCGCAAGGTGATTCACGCCGGGTGGCCGGTTACTTCACGTTAAGTGCCGGCAGCGTGCACTGCGCTGATGTGCCAACGGCATTGGCGAAAAGGCTACCCCGCTACCCCATACCGGTGGCGCTGGTTGGGCGCTTGGCGGTTGATAGCACATTCCAAGGCCAAGGCTTGGGTTCGATACTGCTATCTGACGCCTGCCAAAAAGTAGCGCGGGCCAGCGCGGCACTGGCCGTTGTGGGTATCGTTGTAGATGCCAAAGACGACGCTGCCGCAGCGTTCTACCGGCATTTCGGTTTTCTGGACTTGGTAGGACAGCCGGGGCGATTGCTACTGCCTGCAACGGCATTTGCGCTGTAGTGCATGTGAGTCAGCCGCGGGCTTAGGATTCGGCTTGAGATTGACTTTTGGCATTGGCATTGGCATTGGCAAAAAGTTGGTCATAACGGATTTACTCCACCCAAAAATCGCTATTAAAAAAGTAGCTGTTTGCGCAGACTCCACGAGGGCTAGAGGCCTATTTGACCTTCTATTTTTTTGCGCTACCTATACCAGCGCCGCACCATCCGCCGATAATGCTTCCCTCTTCATTTTGGAACGGGTCCGTCCGGCCCTCAAACGTCCCATGCATGCGCCCACACCCGTGACGGTGACCAACACCGTCACCACCACCCACACCCTCAGCGACTTTGACTTCGTATTGCCCGAAGCACTCATCGCCCAGCACCCGGCCCCCGAGCGCAGTGGCTCGCGCCTGCTAGACGGCACCACCAGCCCCAGCGTTGACCGCATCTTCCGCGATCTGCCCGGCTTGCTGCGCGCCGGTGACCTGATGGTGTTTAACGACACCAAGGTCATCAACGCGCGACTGTTTGGCGAAAAGACCACTGGCGGCAAGGTCGAATTGTTGGTGGAGCGGGTTCTGGGTGGCAACCAGGTGGCCGCGCACATGCGGGTAAGCAAAAAGCCCGAAGTGGGCGCCACGGTCAAGCTGGTGTGTGCTGCGGGCCAAGAAGACGGCCTAAGCGCCACCATGCTGGGGCGCTGGCCCCATGCCGACGGCCCCCTGTTCCGATTTGTGCTGAGCAACAACACTGGCGACGATCCCTACACGCTGATGACGCGCCACGGCCACGTGCCACTGCCGCCTTACATCACCCACGCTGACACGGCCGAGGACGCCCAGCGCTACCAGACCGTGTTTGCCAAAAACCCCGGCGCCGTGGCCGCCCCCACCGCCGCGCTGCATTTTGACCAGCCCTTATTGGACCAACTGGCCGCCATGGGCGTGCAGCAAGCCCACGTGACCCTGCATGTGGGTGCAGGCACTTTCCAGCCGGTCAAGACCGAGAACCTGTCGGAGCACCAAATGCACAACGAGTGGTTTGAGGTGCCCGATGCCACCCAGCGGGCCATAGCCGACTGCCGTGCACGCGGCGGACGCGTTGTGGCGGTGGGCACCACAACCGTGCGCACGCTGGAGAGCTGGGCGCACAGCGGTGTGGCGCGGGGCGATACGGGTATTTTCATCACCCCAGGGTTCGACTTCAAACTGGTCGATGTGTTGATAACCAACTTCCACCTGCCCAAGAGCAGCCTGATGATGCTGGTCAGCGCTTTTGCCGGTTATGACCACATCATGGCGCTCTACCGCGAGGCGATTGCACGGGAATTTCGCTTTTTTAGCTACGGGGATGCCATGTTGTTGGTGCGGCCAAACGAAAGAAAGTCGCCAGACCGGTAAAGTTGGCGTAACATGCGTCCCGTATTGTTGAACTATGTGCAATACATGGTCTACGGTGAATGTCGGTCTCGCGTCTGC
>JBBRSA010000064.1:0-13992 GCA_038245855.1 Burkholderiales bacterium | reverse complement strand
TCCCACTCGACGTTGTCATAGTTAAACTGAAAGTCAAAGTCGCCCACAGCAATGTCCGAACGGTCCGTCACGATCAACTGAAAGCTATTGGTTTTGTCGGTGGCGCTTGGGAAATAACCCACGTTCAACCAATTCACACCAAACACGCTATGACCACCCAAAGTGGACTGACCATATTGCACCAAGCCACTGCCTGCCCCGTTAGTGTCCACGTCGGCAAAGAAGGGGGCCAGCATGGGAGTGCTGGTGGAAAGCAAACTAAAAGGCGTGAAGGTGCTCAACGCAGAATTGAAAGTCACATTGCCGTTGTTGTTCACATACAGGCTGCTGAAGTTCTGGCCAAAGAAGTTGACGTTAAAACCCATATTCACGACTCCAGTGGAGCCGTCATCATTGGCAGCCAAGGTGTTGCCCGTGAACGCAGACGCGTCGTGCACTGCGCTAGCGAAAGCAGGTGCCGCCACAAAGGCAGCAATAAGAGTTAAGGCGGTTACGGATTTGCGGATCATGGGTATTCCCTCTTAGTAAAGCGTTGAGTGCCAACTCTCGTCGAATTTCATCAATCGATCAATAGTCCGAATGGACTAATTTGCCGTCAATTGGGGCCCCCTATCCCATGAAAAATGCAAAAACTGCCCACTGGCGGTTCTCTAGGAGAGGTCTGCTCTTCCTCAACCCCCGGTAACGCAGCTTGACAAACCGGAAATGGCGCTTGATGACCGGAAACGGAGCTCCACTTAGACGACGGGGTCAAGGCGGCCTATGCCAACCGCATCCCGCTCAGGAGCGACGGCCCTTACCACGCGCGTAGCGGCTACTGGATGAACTTGTCGTCGTACCACGTGCCGTCTTGCTTTTCGCCGTTGACTTTGGTGAATACGCCATGGCCGTCGCGCTTGCCGTTGACCCAATCACCCTCATAGCGGTCGCCTTCGGGCCAGGTCAATGCCCCTTTGCCATGGCGCTTGCCATCCACCCAATCGCCCAGGTAATGAAAGCCGTCTTTCCAGGCGTAAGCGAAGTGACCCGACAGCTTACCCCGGTGGTAGATCACGTTGCCGCCGCTGCCGTCCTGCCACTTCAAGACGCCATGGCCTTCGGCATAGCCGTCGACACAGGCGCCCGACCAGTGAATGGATTTATCCGGCTGCGGGTCAATATTGAAGACGGCGCAGCCGCTGTCGGGGTCCTTGAGCCAGTCTGCGCCAGTGGGGCCAGCACCCTGTTTTGGCTGCGCCGGGGCCGGCTGAGCGGTGCTTTGAGTCGCGCCTTCCCCCGCCGCACCGACGGCGCACAAGGCCAATGCGGCACACACCCATACTCTTTTTACGCAATGCTTGACCATGTCATTTCCCCTCCAGCGAGACGGCTACAAACGGCGATTTTAGTGGGCCTCACTAGCCTGGCGCCCATACACCAGCCGCCTGAGCCACCCAACAAACGGCCCACCGCCAGCGCACCACAATGGTGGGAGAATAGCCGCCACCCCTGCGCTGCAGCCTGATCTACGGAGACACACCTTGAGCCACGCAACACACTGGACCCGCCGCACCCTGCTGGGCGCCACCGCCGCGCTGGGCACGCTGGCATTGCCTAGCATGGCACAAGCCAAAATCGTTCTGCGTGTCTCCACCCCGGCCGTGCCTGACGACTGGCACGCCAAGATGTGGACCGTGTTCAAAGACGCGCTGGAAAAAAGTGCACCGGGCACGTTTGATGTGCAGATCAACCTCAACGCCTCCCTGTTCAAGCAGGGCGCCGAGTCCATCGCCATGGCGCGGGGCAACCTGGAGTTGACATCGGTATCCGCGTCCGACATCGCCAAACAAGTGCCCGCGTTCTCAGTATTTACCGCAGGCTACATGGTGCGCGACCCGGCGCACCAGCAAAAAGTTTTTAACGGCCCGATAGGCGCTGAGCTGTTCAAGTCGGTGTCGGACAAGATGGACATCACGGTGCTGTCCACCTGCTACCTGGGCACCCGCCAAGTCAATTTGCGCGAAGTCCGCAGCGTGCGCACACCAGCCGACCTCAAAAATGTGAAGCTGCGCATGCCCAGCTCCAAAGACTGGCTCTTTTTGGGAGATGCCCTGGGCGCCACCGCCACACCGATGGCCTTTGGCGACGTGTATCTGGCACTCAAGACCGGCACTATCGACGGCCAAGATAACCCGCTGCCAAGCACCCGCGCGGCCAAGTTTTATGAAGTGACCAAGCAGATCGTGCTAACCAGCCACTTAGTCGACGGTTTGTTTATCGCCATTGCCAGCAAAGCCTACCAGGCCCTGACACCCGCACAGCGGCAAAAGGTAAGTGCAGCCGCACAGGCCGCAGCGGTCTACAACAACGACAACCGCATCAAGGAAGAAGCGCAGTTGGTCGAATTCTTCAAAAAAGAGGGGCTGCAGGTTACGACCCCCGACGTGAACGCCTTTCGCAAGTCCGTGCAAGCCACCTACCAGAAGTCGGACTACGCCAAAGTATGGCCCAAGGGACTGGTGGAGCGTATCAACCTGACGCGCTAAGGCACACCTATGCGCCTTTGGCTACAACGCGCTGCCAACGCCATAGGCGGCGGGCTTTTTCTGGCGCTGTTTGGCGTTTTTATCATCCAGATCACCGCCCGCTTCGGGTTCAACAAGCCCCTGCCCTGGACCGATGAGGCGGCAGTCATTTTGTACATTTGGGTCATCCTGTGGGCCGCCGCCTTGGTGGTACCGGAGCGTGAGCATGTGGTGTTTGACCTGGTTTGGAACAGCGCGGGGCCGATCACACGCCGCTGGATGACGGCCGCCGGGCATCTGCTCATTGGCAGCATGGCCTTGGTGGGCTTGCCCGCCACCTGGGACTATGTGCACTTTATGCAACGCGAGGGAACGCCGGTACTGGAACTGCCCATGATGTGGGTTTTCATGCCGTTTGTGGTCTTGCTGCTTGCACTGGTTGTGCGCAGCGTCTGGGGAATGTGGCAGGCCGTTTGCGGAACCGCGCCTTTACCACCGCTGGCACCATAGCGCGTTGCAACAGACCAACAACACATAACTTTACACGGAAACAGGCCTCGAAAATGAAGAAAAAATGGGCGTCCACCGGCGGCATGCGAAAATCGAAAGGTTTTTCATTTTGTATGCAATCGTACGAAAATCGCTTTTTAATGGCCAACTTGATTCACTAACTGGAGAATTTATATGAATATCAACAACCGTTTGATCCTCGCTGCCACCATGGCGGCAAGCCTGTTCTTGGGCGCTTGCAGCCACACACCGGTAGCCAGCTCCACCGCTGAGCCCACGGCCACCACGTCGACCACTGCGCCAGCCGCGCCAACCGCCAATACCCAAACACCTGGAGTCACTACCGCTTCGGCAACTGGCATGGCTGTGGCGCCCTACCTGGACCCCAAAAACCCCCTGTCGCAACAGCGCAGTGTGTACTTTGACTTTGACCAATACGTGGTGAAGCCTGCGGCCGATGGCCTGATCGAAATGCATGGCAAGTTTTTGGCAGCTCACCCCACTGTGTCCATCAAGATTGAAGGCAACACCGACGAGCAAGGTGGTGCTGAGTACAACCTCGCGCTGGGCCAAAAACGTGCTGAAGCCGTGCGCAAAGCACTTGCTGTGTACGGTGTGAAAGCCAACCAGATGGAAGCCATCAGCTTTGGCAAAGAGAAGCCCAAAGCCACTGGACATGACGAGGCAGCCCATGCCCAGAACCGCCGCGCTGATTTGGCCTACCCAAGCAAGTAAGCCGCCACACAATCCGGGGGGTGCGGGCACCTGCCTGCCTCCCCAAGTCAGTAATGGGTGGCTTTCACACACTGCCACTTTGAACGCTCTCTCATCAAAGTAATTAAACAATGAACAATTCACGCTCTCTTTTCGCCAAACCCGCCCTGATCGCTGCCGCCGTGGCCTTGGCCAGCGCCAGTCTGTTCTCCTCCGCCTTTGCCGCAAGCACAGACGGTTACGTGACCGATGGCAACGGCAAAATCGCCCGCAATGCCGACGGCAGCTGCTGGCGGTCGGGCAACTGGACGCCCGCAATGGCATTGCCAGAATGCCAAGAAAATACGGCCGCCGCACCTGCTGCTGTTGCCACTAAAGCCAAAGCCGCCGCACCGGTTGCCTCGACGCCAACGCCAGCTGCTCAACCCAAAACCATCAAGCTGTCTGCAGATGGCCTGTTCAACTATGCCAAAGCAACCTTGCGCAAAGGCAGCGATGCTGAATTGGCACCCATTGCTGACCAGCTCAAATCGGCTACTCAGATCACCATCACCGGTCACACCGACCGCCTGGGCAATGCCAAGCGCAACATGGCGATCTCTAAGGCACGTGCCGAATCCGTCAAGCGCTATTTGGTTGCCAAGGGCATCAAGGCTTCTGTCATCACAACCCAGGGCATGGGTAGTGCTGCGCCTTTGACCAAGGCCGACCAATGCCAGGGCAAGGCAAGTCCGGCCGTCATTGACTGCTTGAAAGCCGATCGCCGGGTTGACATTCAGGCCAAATAAGCACCTGCTGCCACAATACCTCACGCCCGCTGCTTTGGCGGTTGAGGCACCCCCCAAGGGCCCGCACTATTGCTGGGCCCTTTCTCATGGCAACCCTTGAACTGAACCTTTGACATGACCACAGGCCTTATCGTCCTCGTCTGCGTGCTCATCGCGGGCATGGTGCTGCGCATGCCGATTGGTTTTTCCATGCTGGCCTCTGGTTTTGCGTATTTGCTGGTTAAGCACCAAGACCTGGGTTTGGTGGCGGAGCAGGTGGGCAACGGGCTGTACAACAGCTATGTGTTGCTGGCCGTACCGCTCTTTGTTTTTGCGGCCAACATCATGAATGCGGGCACGGTGAGCGAGCGCATTTTTGACTTTTGCCGCATTTTGGTCGGGCGCATGCGGGGCGGGTTGGCGCAGGTCGATATTGTGGTGAGCGTCATCTTCTCGGGCATGAGCGGCAGCGCCATTGCCGATGCGGCGGGACCCGGCTTGATCACCATCAAACAGATGCTCAAAAAGCCCGAATACTCACGCGGCTTTGCCGGTGCGGTGGTGGTGGCCAGTGCCACCCTGGGGCCGATGATTCCGCCGTCCATTCCCATGGTGATTTACGGCATGGTCTCAGGCGCATCGGTTGGTGCCCTGTTCTTAGGCGGAGTAGTGCCGGGCTTCTTGATGGCCGCACTCATGATGCTGGTGGTCCACGCCATCGCCGTTAAGCGCAACATGCCGAGGGACGAGCCGGTGCCCCGCTCCGAATGGGCGGGCCTGGTATGGCGCGGCGCGCTGCCCCTGTCGATGCCTATTGTGTTGCTGGGTGGCATTTACGCCGGCATTTTTACGCCCACCGAGGCGGCGGCGGTAGCCGCCCTCCACGCATTGATTCTGGCGGCGGTCGTGTTCCGCGCACTGACCTGGCGCAGTTTTTGGGGTGTGGTGATGGAGTCCACCCGCGCAAGCGCGGTCATCACCATGATCTTGGCGGGCTCTTTTATTCTGAGCTACAGCTTCACCTCAGAAGGTGTTCCCCAGTCCATGGCGCAATGGGTCGACAGCATGCACCTGTCACAGACCCAGTTTCTATTGCTGGTCAATGTGATGTTTTTGGCGTTGGGGTGTTTTCTGGACGTGTCGGTCTTGCTGCTGGTGTTTGTGCCGATGCTGCTGCCCGCTGCCAAGTTGCTGGGGGTCGACCTGGTGCACTTTGGGGTGCTGGTGGTCCTGAACATGATGATTGGCCTGATTCACCCACCCTTTGGTATGTTGCTCTTTGTAACCAAAGCACTGACCGGTATTCCCATTAGCGAGATGATGCGCGAGGGTTGGCCGTTTCTGGTGATGTTATTGGCCCTGCTGTTGGCTATCACGCTGTTTCCACAGATCGTGCTGTGGCTTCCCCAATCGATGGGCTACAAAACGGCCTAAACGCCCGCCAACATCCGTAAGCCGCTGGGGTCGTCCAAGTTCACCACCCGGCCTGAGCCGCTGATGAGGCTGCGCTCGCGCAGGTGGCGAAACACGCGCGATAAGGTCTCGGGGGCGATGCCCAATTGCGCGGCAATCAGACGTTTGTGCTGCATCAATCGCACCGAGCACACACCCTTGTCGCTGGACTCAGCATGGCGCAAGAGCCACTCGGCACAGCGCGCCTCGGCATCTTTGGCTAAGCGGCTCACTGCCACTTCGATTTGCTGTCGGTGGGCCCTGGCGACATCGTGCAGCACCGAGTTTTCCACTGTCGTACACACGCACAAACTGGAGCGAAAGTCGGCCAATGGAATACGGCGCACGGCCACAGCGGTCTCGGCGATGGCATCAACGGCGCTGGGCAGGTCCAAAACGGCGGCGGTTGCCCCCAGCCAGCCCGGGCCTTCAACCTCACCCAACTGGTGGGCCATAGATCCGTCAGCACCTACTACGCCGAGTTGCACACGACCGGACTCAATGAAATAAACCGCATCCAAGGCGGCTGCACGTCGCAACAACACGGAACCCGCGACCAACGTCTGGCTTGGGCGTGAATGGATAATGGAGTCTTGGGCAATCATGGGGCTGACTGTGCCGCGCTTGGGCCCGGTACACCTTGCGCAAGATCAAGCATTTGCAACGTGACGGTGCTGCCAAGGCGGCGCCTATCGCACCAAAATTGCCCTAAAGTCGTTCACATTAGTGTCCGTGGGGCCGGTCACGAAAAGGTCACCCAAGGTCGAAAAATAACCGTACGCATCGTTGCGATCAAGGTAGTCTCGCGCCGCCACCCCCTTGACCTGGGCACGCAACAGCGTGTCGGGCAGCACCCACGCGCCGGCGTTGTCTTGCACACCGTCTATGCCATCGGTATCAGCCGCCAGCGCGTAAACGCCCGGTTCACCCTGTAAGCCTAAAGCCAGTCCCAGACAAAATTCCCCTGCCCGGCCACCACGCCCAACCGGTGCGCCCGCCGGGCTTGCACGCAGGGTGACAGTCGTTTCGCCACCACTCAAAATGACACAGGGCTTGGCAAAAGGCTGGCCTCTTTGGGCCACGGCACGTGCCAAAGCCGCATGCACCCGACCCACCTCGCGGGATTCGCCTTCTATCTGGTCACTCAAAATATAGGGAGTGATACCGGCCGCGCGCGCCTGCGCCGCAGCCGCCTCCAAAGCCTGCTGCGGCGTGGCAATCAGGTGCACCACATTCGCACGGAAGGCCGGGTGATCGGGCTTGGGTGTTTCCAGTGCGCCGCGCTGCCACTGGTCAAGCGCGCCCTTTGACACCCCAATACCGTAGCGGCCCACAATGGCCAGCGCGTCGGCGCAGGTGCTGGGGTCGGCCACGGTGGGGCCACTGGCAATGGTGGCGGGGTCGTCGCCCGGCACGTCGCTGATAGCCAACGTGACCACCGGCGCAGGCGCACAGGCCAAAGCGAGCTGCCCGCCTTTGATACGCGAGAGGTGTTTGCGCACCACGTTGAACTCGGCAATGCTGGCACCGCAGCGCAGCAGCGCGCTGTTGATAGCCTGCTTGTCGTGCAGGCTGACACCCTCAACTGGCAAGGTCAGCAGGGCCGATCCGCCGCCCGAAATCAAACACAACACCAAGTCGTCTGCGGTAAGCCCGTGGGTAAGCGACAGCATGCGCTGCGCAGCCGCCATGCCCGCCGCGTCGGGGACCGGGTGCGCGGCCTCGACCACGTCGATGCGCTGACGCACACCAACCGGGCGCGGGGGTATGTGGCCGTAGCGGGTAACCACCAAACCACCCAAGGGTGCGTCTGCCGGCCACAGCGACTCCAGCGCCTGTGCCATAGCACCTGCCGCCTTACCAGCGCCCACAACCAAGGTTCTTCCCTTGGGCGGTTGCGGCAAATACGCACGCATGTTGTGCAGTGGCAAAGCACTGTGCACCGCCGCCCAATATAGCTGGGCCAAGAACCCGCGCGGGTCATCCAGGGCAGAGCCGCCCAGCGTAAGCATTTGCGCAGTATTCATGCCATGGAGCCCACAAGGGTCTGGCCATGCGCAGCCAGCCAGCCTAGCCCCGCCTGGGTAGGGTTGGGGCCCGCGTCTTGTGGAATGTATTCGCAGCCCACGTAACCAGCGTAACCGGACTGGCCCAGCCAATCCAACAAAAATTGGTAGTTAATTTCCCCACTGCCCGGCTCATGGCGTCCTGGGTTGTCGGCGAGCTGAATATGCCCGATGCGCGCTAAGTTACGTTGCAAAGTTCCCACCAGTTCATCCTCCATCCGCTGCGCATGGTAGATGTCGTATTGCACAAAGGCATTGGGTGCACCCACCGCGTCCAGAATGGCTAAGGCCTGGTCCGTGCGGTTCACGTAAAAGCCGGGCACATCAAAGGTATTGATAGGCTCCAGCAACAGTCGCATGCCGTGCGTCTGCAAAGCCGCTGCGGCAAACGCCAGGTTGGCAACCAAAGTTGCGTGCATTTGCGCGTCGGACACCCCCGGTGGCGCAATACCCGCGAGGCAATTGAGTTGGCGCACCCCCAATGCACGGGCATATTCGAACCCAAGGGCCACACCGGCGCGAAACTCGTCAACGCGGCCTGGGTGGCATGCGATACCGCGTTCACCCGCTTCCCAATTACCCGCCGGCAAGTTGAGCAGTACCAGCGGCAGGCCGCTGGATGAAAGCCGCTGGCCTATCGCAGCGGCGGAAAACGCATAAGGAAACTGCAACTCAACCGCACCAAAACCCGCCTTGGCTGCGGCGTCAAATCGGTCAAGAAAGGCATACTCGGTAAAGAGCATGGATACATTGGCGGCGAATCGCAGCATCGGGTGTTCGGGTGGGGTGAATCTGGCTTGAGTTTAAGGGGCGCGGCCAGCATGGCGCAGCGCGGCACAATGAGGGTGCCGATAGAAGCACCCCCGCAAGCCTCTTCGAGCAAGCACGCACTAAGAGCACCCACTGATCATGAAATCGCTATTAAATCAGGAGCTGCTTGCGCAATATTGACGAGGGCTACCGGCCGATTTGACCAATATTCTTTAGACCAATGATTCCGTTAACTACGAATGCCACCCTTTGACACTACTCTCGCCTTCTTCGCTGCTTCCGTGGTTCTAGCCCTAGCCCCTAGGCCCGACAACGTGTTTGTTTTGCTGCACGCGGCAAGCCATGGGCGGGGCGCCGGCATGCTGGCGGTGCTGGGGCTGTGCAGTGTGCTGATGAACGTGAGCAACCCCAAGGTGGCGATCTTCTTTGTCGCCTTTCTGCCCCAATTCACCAACCCGGCCCACGGGAACATGGTGCTGCAAATTTGCTTTCTGGGTAGCCTTTTTATGCTGGCTGCCTTGCTGGTGTTTGGCGCAATCGCCTACGGAGCGGCGGTGGCGGCCCAACCGCTTCGCCAGCGTGGTGTTTGTGGCATTGGCGCTGCGACTCGCCTTTGGGTAGACATCAACTTCCACCTGTACGGCGGCGCTACGGGACGACGTGGGTTGTCAGCTTAAGGCGGCTGGCGTAGAGATGGGTTCCGTCTCCGAATGCGAAGCGATGCCGCGTGCTTTGGCAAACGCGATAAATTGTTCAGGCGGCATAGGTTTGGCATAGGTGTAGCCTTGGCCAATGTCGCACTGGTGCGCCAGCAACCACTGCGCGGTGGCGTCGTCTTCAATACCCTCGGCCACCACCTGCAGCCCAAAGTTGTGCGCCAAGGCAATGGTGGACTCCACAATGGCTTGGTCCCCTGGCGTCTCTAGCAACTTACGCACAAAACTCTGGTCGATTTTCAGCTCATCAATCGGCAGGTTCTTGAGGTACGACAAGGACGAATAGCCGGTACCAAAGTCGTCAATGGACAGCTTGAAGCCAGCCTCGTGAATGCACTGAATGCCGTCTATTGCGCGTTTGGGTGAAGCCATAAAGCAGCTCTCCGTGATTTCCAGGTTGACCCGTTTTGGGTTCAACCCAGTTGCCTTCAAACTGGCCTGCAGCACACCCATGAGTTCCGGGTCCATCAGGTTCATGGCTGACAGGTTGATGGACACATCCAGATGCAAACCCGCAGCCTGCCAGCGGGCACATTCCCGCATACATTCGCCCACCACCCAATTGGTCAAGGGGCGAATCAAGCCGGATTCTTCGGCCACCGGTATGAACACCATCGGCCCGATCATGCCCTCCTCTGGGTCGGGCCAGCGCACCAAGGCTTCAGCGCCGATGACAAGCCCGGTCTTTAAGCAGATTTGCGGCTGGTAATGCATGGCCAACCGCTGCTTCAGCATGGCGTCGCGCAGCTTACCAAACAGCAGATGGTGGCGCAGAAACACTTGCTCTTGCACCGCGTCGTATACCGACCAGGGCTGCACGTTTTTGCGCGCTTGCAGCATGGCTTGTTCGGCCTTTTTGAGCAGCAAATGTGGGTCATCACTGTGGTCGGGGTAAATGGCCAGGCCCAGGGTGAGCTCCACGTACAAAGACAGGCCTTGGTCCTCCACGGAGAATTGCCGCTCAGTAATAAAGCGCCCAATAGTTTCTGCTTTGACCGACGGCGTATCCAGTCGGTAAATGATGGCGAATTCGTCGCGGCGCATACGCGCCAGCACTCCGTGCCCTTGCGTGATCTCGGTCAAGACCACCGCCACATGGCGCACCAGGTTGTCTGCGCCGTCAATACCCAACACGTTACTCAACTCGAACAAACGCTCTAGGCGCACATTACAAATGACCAGCCCGTGTCCACTGGCCTGTGCACTGGCCATCTCCTTGGGCAGCAAGTCCAGCAGCTGGGCGCGGTTGGGCAAGCCGGTGATGGTGTCATGGGTCGCTAAGAACTGCATTTGGGACAACAGCCCCTTGGCATCGGCCGTCTTTTCCAGCACGCGCTTTTGCAGCTTTTCTTCAAACCGACTGCGCAGCAAATTGATGTTGGCCGCCAGAACCGTGTAAAAACACAGCGACAGCAAAAATTGCGCGGTCACTATGGGCGAGTACTGGTGGGCCCAGCCCCAACTCGGGCTTTGAATGCCAAAGTACAACATCACCAGCGCGACGAAACCCGCGCTGTACCACCAGCCCTGGCGTTGTCCTTTTAAAAAGAACGTAATGAAGGGGGCCGAATACACCCAAAACAGGCCAGTGCCTTCAAGGCCACCCAAAACAATTAGCGCACCAAAGATGGCAACGACCGCCGCCATGATCAGGCCCTCGCACAACAACACCCGCTGGGTGCGCCGCGCCATGACGACTGCTGGCAGCAAAAGCAAAGCGACTGCGGCCAGCTCCACCAAGCCCAATACCAGCATACCGGGGGTAACCATGTTGAAGACGGCAAAAAGCCCCCCTACCGTTACGCCAAGCACAGCGTTGGTCCGAACATGCTCCATACGCTCGCTGGCGCCAGCGAGGTACTGCATACGCAGGCCCAGCATCTCGACAAAATGGTGTCGAAGGCGTGGTATTCGCAGGAAGTGGCTCATGATTTGGCTCTCCATTTTTCATGCCTAGCTTGGCTCGCTGCATCTTCCCACACGCACTCCAGGTGGCCACTGGTGGCTAGGCCGTAGTAGTCGTCCGGGGTAATGGTGGTGCGCTCTAACAAATGCAAACGGGGAAACCACGGCGCCAAGGGGTACAGCGCATGCGGCTGTGGCTGCAAGGCCAACGCTCCCTGCACGCCCCGCAGGCAGTAGTAGAGCAGCTCTGCACAGCTAAAGCGGTGAAACAACTGGGTGTCGCTGCAATCGAAATCGTACGCATTGCCAATCTTCTCTAGTGCCGACTGGCGCGCTACATCCACAACCACGTCCCGGTCAACCGACTGACCGTCTTCCAGCGCCTGGATCAATGCGGCACACCGCGCATCGGACGGTGATGCTGCGGGTCTGTGTTGCCGGTGCGGGGCTTTGAGCGTCGGCGCCAGCTTGGTGGGTGTTTGCTTTAACTGGGGCGGCATACGCAGCACGGCCAGATAGTCACAGCGCAAAAACGTGAGTACATCTTCGGTGTGTACCCCTTTGGCCATGGAGTGAATGACCATTTCTGGGCCCATTGCGAAGTAGTCTGCGCGGTTCCTAAAAGCAATAGGTACATGGTGTGCATCGGATGCGGTCAAATCCCCCGCGTACAGCGCAACATGGGTGTACCAACCAGGTGCGAAGCCGCTGGCAGCCGTACGCGCCGAGCGGCGAATAAATTCGCCATCGACATAACCTTCATATCCGCGCAACAAGATGTCGCCAGGCTGCAACAGATTCAAGATTTGCCGGGAATCACGCCCAGAAATGCGATACCCACGGGGGTTTTCAACCAGGTGCGCAGACGGCCAACCCACCGTAACGCCTGCTGCACCGCCTGCGTTGGAAAAGAGCTTGAGTGTGCCAAACCAAGACATAAAGCCGCTCTGCCAAGGGTTGGGATCATCCCCATTGCGCCGGGCATAGACGGCCACAATGCCATACACGGCCAGAGCGCCTAACAGGGCCAGAACCGTATGCGCCCCGTCCCGCCACACTGTGTGGTCGTCACCGAACCCACCCCACAGCACCATCGCAAAACCCAGCAACGCCACAGGAAACAACAAGCACCAGACTGCGTAAGCCAGATAGGCGGTTCGAAACACGCCCAGCAACATGGGCCACAGCAATTTCATTTTATGTACTCCCTAGCATTGCCAAAGTCTGGCGAAGACCCAAGCGCAATAGCTATGGTATTCGCTGACACTGGACTTGTCCAAAGGATGCTCCACGTGTGCACGGATCGTGCACGCGAAACTGTGCTGCTGTCGCCTTGGACAGTGCAGTGGGTGCGGTGAAGACCGTGGTCGAGTCGAAAAAAAAGCAGGGTAACCCCTGCTTTTGGTAGTGGCGCTAAGCCAGTTACTGGGCTGCTGGCTCAGCGGCCTTGTCCATCTGCGCTTTCTTTGCTTTTTTAGCCTTTTTAGCTTTTTTGGCCTTTTTAGCTTTCTTTTCCATCGGCGCTGCGTCTGCAGCAGACGCAGCCGGTGCAGCAGGAGCAGCAGCAGGTGTGGCGGCGGCGGGCGCGGCAGCAGCGGGGGCCGCTTCTTTTTTCACATCCTTCATGGCGCCATCGTGAGTCGCTGCAAAAGCAGAGGTAGCGAGCAAACCAGCAATCAGAGTAGCAAGAACCTTGTTCATGAGTTTTCCTTAATTAGGGATTCGATTGATAAAAAAACCGCGTTCTTTTTTAGAACGCTGCAGAGAGTAACGCATAAGCGGCCGAACGGTTGACGAGTTGCATCGCCTGCACCGCCCTGTTGTAGCGGCGCTGCAGATCAGGCAACACCGCAGTACCTTGTCGAACAGCATTGGAGCTGCACCTGGCTGGGTAAAATGGCAGACCTAGGCTTACAAAGGGTTATCCCATGAATATTTTTCGACGTCCGGACTACCGCTCCGAAGCCACGCAATTCATCGACCAACTCAAGGTCACCCAACCCGCGTTGGAAGCCCAGCAGCGTCAGGGCCGTGGTTTGCTGTGGGACAAGCAGATTGACCGCGCCGCGCAGCAAGCGATGCGCGAAGGCACAGTGGCCCAACAACCCTACGTCTACCAGACCCAGCCGGAATAAGCGTCAAATATGGATCTAGCCCTCGCGGATATTGCGCAAGCAACTACTAAATCAATAGCACTTTCATGAGCGCACCGAGTGGCGACGCACTGGTGCGCCCTGACCCGCAAGCACCCGACCTGCCTACCATGCCCGAGGTGGTGGACCAGGTTGCATTGGCGCGCCTGTATGGCGAGCCGCTGTTCGCGTTGCCACAGGACCTGTACATACCGCCCGACGCATTAGAGGTTTTTTTGGAGGCCTTTGAAGGCCCGCTGGACTTGCTGCTGTACCTGATCCGCAAGCAGAATTTCAATATTCTGGACATCCCCATGCTCAGCGTGACCCGGCAGTACATGGTCTACGTGGACAAGATCCGCTAGCACAACCTGGAGCTGGCCGCGGAATACCTGTTGATGGCTGCCATGCTGATCGAAATCAAATCACGCATGCTGCTTCCGCCCAAAAAGGTG
>JBBRSA010000063.1:0-14002 GCA_038245855.1 Burkholderiales bacterium | reverse complement strand
GCTGCCAACCGTATTGTCGCTTTTAATGTACTGGGTGGTAACAAAATTATCACTCGAAATAGCGATCGAAAACAGCGTATCGCTCGGGTTAGCGCCGGGGGTGATTATAAACTTCAGTTTATTGTAGTAATTAGCCGGATTGGTTAAGGACGCCACATCGGGCACGTGGGCTTGTTGCGAATTTTGGTTGCCGGAACGGGCCTTGTAGTTAGTGCTGGTTGCCTCTGCCCCGCTGGTTTCGCCGGTGGTGGCGTTCAGTGAATAGTTGGTCGAGGTTGCAGTGCTCGTACCGCCCGATCCAAAGCCGTAATTATGCAATTGGTAGCTGCTGCTGCTCGGCATCGCCGCAAACAGCGAGCTACCCAAGATGAGGCTGGTTAAACCGATGTGCAAAAATCTCATTTAAAGTGCCTTCTCCATGGTTTTTACGTCTTCCATTGAAATGTGGTGAGTAACGTGTCGACTTCTGACTGGAGATCATCAACTGTTCCAACGGTCGAAAAAGCTAAGACTGCAACTTTGTCGCCATGTGGGATCAATACCGTCTGCTCCAGTCCATCAGTCTTCGTCCAGACTACGGCCGTACCGCCGTCAACGCTCACTTGGCGGCTAGAGTAGATAAAAGGCTGGCTTTTGCGCAGTAGGTAGGCCGAGTTATTGTCTAGGCTTCCTCCGGGGAGGTTTGACACCGACACGGCCAGTCGCTTGTCGTAGTTCGTATCAGCGGTCAACATGGATAATTCTAGGTCCATATCTTTGGCGGCTCGACTGTGCGCCTGGTACTGGCCGCTATAGCGGAACGTCATATAGCTGCCGTCGTAGGTTTGAGAGGTTTGGGCCTGGGCCTGTGATTGAGCGAGTGTTTTTTTAGCAGGAGTAAGTATCTGACCGGTGTTACTGGCCGATGCCCAAGCCGTCACCGCAGCGGATAAAACAACCGCTAGCCCCGCGAACGCCCCTATATACCGTCTACGCGATTGCGGCCGAAAATTCATACCGTCCGAGCAACTAATCGTTTTAGTATTCTAGCTTCGCGCTTCTCGCCGATCCAAAAGCTGGCTACGACAATCACCGCTACTGCCAACATTTGCCAGGCTAGCCGCATGAGCGTCGAACGGTCGTAGCCACCTTTGACGCCACCGACGATGCCCGGTTGAACACCGCCGCTGACTATTACCCCGAATTGTATATAAGATTTGTTCCCTGCTTGATCAATAGCTTGCACGACGACGGTATAACTACCCTTGTCGCCAGCGGATTTGTCGTAGACGTGTTTAATATCAAACTGGCCGGGTTCGGAACGGCTCAACAGGTCGGTCTTGCCGTCGCCCCAACTGATGCTTACCGCATACGGAGATTGACCACCAACCAGTACTAGCGGCCAACTCACGCTGTCGCCGGCATTCACGCCACGGTGGGAAACCTCGCTTGTTACATAAAACTGCCCGGCCGGCGCCCCAGCCGTGTTGAGCTGGTCGGTACCAACCAGCGAAGAACCCGGCAGCGACAATTGCACGCTTACCGGCGTCGAATCTGGGCTCGTGACATCATTGGCATTGTAGGCGCGGGCGATCAGGCTATTATTGCCGACGAATAGATCGATTGACAGCTGGTAGGTGCCGTTTTGGCACAGGGCCGCGCCGGCCAATATCTCATTTTTAAAGATCTTCACCAGGGTGTCGCTCGGGCAACTCCCGCGCACCACAATTGGGTCACCCACCGTGTAGGTTGTACCGTTTACTAGATTAGCTATCGTCGGCGACGACTTTGGAGTCGGCCCGGGTACAACGGCGTACACCCCGTAGGCACCACCCCCTTCAGTTGCGGCATAGGCGATTGAGCGGCTGGCAGCGATCATCGGCACCAGCGCCAACAGCAAGACAATCGCCAGACTACCGTAGGAGGTATGTTTGTGGGGCCGTATTTTGCCCGTGTGGTGCTTGGCTAACAGCTTCGTAGAGCCGATTTTTATCATAAGAATATAGTAGCATAAACGCCTTCGTATCTTCGCGTCTGTTTAAGCGACAATCTCGGCCCTTGGCGGATGTGAAAATTTGCGAGTCTTGGGCGGTAGTCGCCCCTTCTGTCTTATATATGTGCATAAACTTTGGACAATAGTCTTGCCTACCCCCAAGCATAAAAGGTATGATGGTACTATTATGAACGACGACGAGACAAGCCTCGAAACGCTGACCGACTCCCCACTAGATCATTCCACGCTGTCGTCCACTAACCCCGCCGAGCCTACTCGGCGAACCCCCCGGCTGCCAAAATATGTCATCATCACTGTCATTATCATCGTGGGCTTGGTGCTCGCGGTTGTTATAGTCGCCCTATTCAAGCAGCCTGCCAAAAAGGTTGCCCCGACGGTCGTCACCATTAACACGCAAAGTCTCGATAACGGCACCCTCAATAAGCTGACTGCCCAAGCCAGTCCCGGTAAGACCGTGCAGCAATTGACCATATCACCAGATACCCTTTTTAAAAATAATATAGAAGTCCAAGGTTCGCTCAAAGCCGACAAACAGCTCGACGTCGCCGGCAACGTTGTTGTCGGCGGTACGACCACGCTCCAGGGTGCGGTCGGCATCAACAGTAACCTAGCTGTGCGCGGTGCTCTCAGTGTCGGTGGAGCGCTCTCGGCTGCCAGTCTGAATGTCGGTTCGCTCGGCGTTACGACGGTTAACGCCAGTGGTAGCATAAACTTTGGCGGACATTTGGTACCGAGCGGCACCACACCTACGGTTGCTCCCAGCAACGGCACGAGCGGCGGTACGGTAACCGTAAGCGGCAACGACACGGCCGGCACTATCACCATCACCATTGGCAACGGCACGCTCGTCGCCGGTGAAATGGCAATATTGAACTTTCACACCCAATTTACGACGACTCCGAAGGTCCAATTGACGCCGATCACTGGTGATGCTTCCGCCCTCAACTATTACGCCACCCGTAGCGCTAGCTTCTTTACTATCGAAACATCGACCACCCCCACGCATGGTGCCAGTTATGTGTTCGACTACCTTGTTACTCAGTAGTTGGATAGTTTTATAGTTGGATAGTTGGATAGTAGGATAGTTGGATAGTTCAATAGTGGGATAGTTGGATAGTTGGATAGTTTTATAGTTGGCTCCAACCCTGTCATGCCGGGCTTGACCCGGTATCTAGAACCCTCGCCCCGTCATGCCGGGCTCGACCCGGTATCTAGGCGACTCATATTTTTGGATCCTGAATCGAGTTCAGGATGACAATTTAGGGTTTAGGCCTTTTCTCGTGTCATGGTGTCATACCGGGCTTCTCTTTTGTCATGCCGGACTTACGCAGCTGTCATGCCGGACTCGACCCGGTATCTAGAAATCCCCACTTAGGTCGCGCCAATTAGTGTTGATCTGTTCAATCAAGTGTAACTTCCAGTCACGCCGCCAATTCTTGAGCTGCTTTTCACGGGCTAAGGATATACACGTAGTAAGTCTTCATAGCTGGCGTTAATATACCGCCCCGCCGCCAAACTTTGAAATAGAAATGAGAAAGATTTAATGTTACTGCAATTTCTGGATACCGGATCAAGCCCGGTATGACAAAAGATAGGCCTGGGCTTCCCGCGCTGTCATGCCGGGCGTATGCGATTGTCATGCCGGGCTTCTCTTGTATCACGCCGAGCTTACGGAGCTGTCATGCCGGGCTTGCCCCGGTATCCAGGCTACTAATTTCTGTCTGGATCCTGAATCGAGTTCAGGATGACAATTTAGGGTTTAGGCCTTTCGTTGTGTCATGGCGTCATGCCGGGCTAGCTAGTACTCTACAGAATGCGCAGCAACAGCAAGGCACCAATGATGACCGTGCCGACAATGATACCTGAAGCCCCAATAGATTTAAGCATCGTGCGCAGAATCGGCGCCTTAGACAGTGGCTGCCGGGCAATCGCCGCAATACTAGCCCGCACGGCCCCGTTCACCACCAGCCCTGCCCCAAGAATCCCGACCAAAAGCAACAAAAAGCTCAGCACTAAACCGAGTACCGATGCGTGTTTGCCGGCAATGGCATCAGCCACCGTCTGCACGGCTTCAGGTATAAATGTTGTCGGTTTGGCGGAGCCCGGAGCGGCATAATAGGTCACGTGAACGGCGAGCGGAATGCTCGCAACGTACACCTGGTGTTTGCCGCCGCTATTATCGGTAATTGTCGAGGCCACCGCCCCGGCAGTCGTAGCGTCGAGACTCCCCTGGGCGATACCAACTATCCAGCCGCTGGTCGCGACCCTTTCGCCAACCCCCGCCAACGACGACGGCGCGATACGATCGCCGACCCGAATGTCGCCGCCAAGCGTGCTCACGAGCGTACTGACTTGTCCGTCGCCAGCAACACTGATTTGCCCAGGCTGTGCATCAAAAGCGGTGTCGCCGGTACTAATAACACCGACCAGCAGCGAGGCGTTTTTGTCGGTAGCTGGCTCGACCACCCCGGTATTAGCCGTCAGGCTCATCAGCATACCAGGCTGAGATTTATTGTTAAGCACGTTATAACTTTGGCTGGTGGCACTGGCGCAGATTGGTGCAGTTATCGTTGCAAAGGCGATGGCAAGACCGAGGATCAAGCTGAGTTGGCGTCGAGACCGAGCCAAGCATTTTTGTTGTTTCATAATTCAGAGTATAGCAGATGTTGCCACTGCCATGCCGAGCTTACGGAGCTGTTCTGCCGGACTCAGTGTATTGTCATGCCGGACTCAGCGCAACTGTCATGCCGGGCTTGACCCGGTATCTAGGCGACTCATATTTCTGGATCCTGAATCGAGTTCAGGATGACAGTGAGAGTGTCCAGGATGACAGTGAGAGTGTTGGGGCCACCCTCTTTGTCATGCCGGGCTTGACCCGGTATCTAGGCGACTCATATTTCTGGATCCTGGATCGAGTCCAGGATGACAGTGAGAGTGTTCAGGATGACAGTGAGAGTGTTGGGCCACCCTCTTTGTCATGCCGGACTTGACCCGGTATCTAGGCTACCAATTTTTTTCTGGATCCTGAATCGAGTTCAGGATGACAAGGGGAATGTTCAGGATGACAAGGGGAATGTTCAGGATGACAATTGAGGGTTGGACCTCCATTGTGCCAGGATGACAGTGAGAAGTATGAGGTTGGAGGTGCAATAGGTTTAAATACAGGTGTCGAGGGGTGCGAGCACACTAGCTTGCAGTGTCTTGCCGCCATGCAGTCGGATACTTGGCAATGGGTGAGATGGCGTAAAGTTGATCGTTAGGTCGGTCAGATTAGTGGGCGTGCCGTTAATGTCAGCAAAGCCTCCGCCCGTCCCTAGTCCGTAGGAGTCATCCAACGTCACCGTCACGAATACGTATCTCGTATTGGTTGTGTTGCCCGTAGAGCAGCCTGAGCCGCTAACGCCACTGGCTAAGCCACTAGAACCGAATATGCCAGACGAACTCGCGGCCCTGTACGACACCGCTACCGCGCCGGCTGGAGCGGTTCCATTATAGGTAATGCTCGTAACATTGGCGTTTGAACCCAGGTCGACGAGCTTAGAATAGCGCCCAACACGCGGCATACTTTGCAGGCTCGTATACTGGACGTCGTTGAGGTAGGCGTTGCTGGAGTTAAAGCCACCCATAATATAAAGGTAGCCGTTATAGACGACTGCTTTGAGATGATAGCTGGCGGTGGTGAAGGCGGTGGTGGCGGTCCAGGTGCCGATGGTACCGTTGGCGTTGATGGGGGCGTATTGGACATCGTTGGTTTTGCTGACGCCGTTGTAGCCCCCTATGACATAGAGGTAGCCGTTATAGACGACGGAGGTGTGATAATAGCGAGCGGGGGTGAGACTGGTGGTGGCGGTCCAGGTGCCGATGGTACCGTTGGCGTTGATGGGGGCGTATTGGACATCGTTGATGTTGCCACCGCCGTCGTCGGTGCCGCCCATGATGTAGAGGTAACCGTTGTAGACTACAGAGGTATGACCATAGCGGGCGGTGGCAAAGCTGGTGGTGGCGGTCCAGCTGCCGATGGTACCGTTGGCGTTGATGGGGGCGTATCGGACGTCGTTAAGGGCCATGTAGCCAACATCGTCGACGCCGCCCATGACGTAGAGGTAGCCGTTGTAGACGACCGATGTGTGGTATGCACGGCCAGCGGTTAAGCTGGTGGTGGCAGTCCAAACACCGATAGTGCCATTGGCGTTGATGGGAGCGTATTGGACGTCGTTAAGATAGGCGCCGCCGTAGCCGCCCATGACGTAGAGGTAGCCCTTGTAGGCGACGGAGGTGTGAAATTCGCGGGCGGTGGGAAAGCTGGTCGTAGCGGTCCAAGCGCCGACGGTGCCATTGGCGTTGATGGGGGCGTATTGGACGTCATTAAGGGAGATATTGCCGGTAGTGGTGCCGCCCATGGTGTAAAGGTAGCCGTTATAAGCAACGGTGGTGTGGGCACGGCGGGCCGTAGTGAGACTGGTGGTGGCGGTCCAGGCGCTGGCGGTCCCTGCCCCACCATTGTTGATTGTCGCGAATTGGACGTCGTTGAGGCCATTGCCACCGTTACCGCCCGTGACATAGAGGTAGTTATTGTATACGACGGCGGCGTGAGAATTGCGGGCGGTAGTGAGGCTGCTGATATCGGTCCAGGCGCCGATGGTACCGTTGGCGTTTATGGGGGCGTATTGGACGGTAGCCAAATCGAAGTTAAAGTTCTTTCCGCCCATGATGTAGAGGTAGCCGTTGTAGACAACGGAGGTATGGCTAAATCGGGCGCCAACGAAGCTGGTGGTGGCGGTCCAAGTGCCAATGGTACCGTTGGCACTGATAGGAGCATATTGGACGTCGTTGAGAGGGGTGCCGCTGTTACCGCCCATGACGTACAGGTAGCCGTTGTAGACGACAGAAGTGTGGCTGGAACGTGCGGTAGCAAAGCTGGTGGTGGCGGTCCAAGTGCCAATGGTACCGTTGGCATTGATGGGGGCATATTGGACGTTGTTAAGAACGCCACTGCCGCCATTGTAGCCACCGATGACATAGAGATAGCCATTATAGGCTACGGAGGTATGGTTATATCGGGCGGTAGTGAAGCTGGTGGTGGCGGTCCAAGTGCCAATGGTACCGTTGGCATTGATAGGAGCATATTGGACGTCGCTGAAGTAGCTGCCCACATTATTGCCGCCCATTACATACAGGTAACCGTTATAAGCGACTGATGTATGAGCGGCGCGGATGGTAGCGAAACTAGTGGTGGCGGTCCAGGTGCCGATGGTACCATTGGCATTGATGGGGGCATATTGGACGTCATTGAGGTAGCCTCCGCTCCAGCCTCCCATGATGTAGAGGTAGCCGTTGTAGACGACAGAAGTGTGGCCTTGGCGGCCGGTGGTTAAACTGGTGGTGGCGGTATATGGGGTTGTAACACCCGGCGGGTCAATTTTGGCGTATTGGACGTCGTTGAGGTTGGCGCCGCCGTAGCCTCCAATGACATATAGGTAGCCGTTGTAGGCGACGGAGGTGTGGCCTGAGCGGGCGGTGGTGAAGCTAGTGGTGGCAGTCCAGGTGCCGATGGTACCGTTGGCATTAATGGGGGCGTATTGGACGTCGTTGAGAGCGCTGCTGCCGCTGCTACCGCCCATGATGTAGAGGTAGCCGTTGTAGACGACCGAAGTGTGTAAGTAGCGGGCGGTGGTGAAGGCATTGGTCTGTTGGACACAGGTCCCGACCGAGCCGTCGGCGCTTAGGGGACAGTATTGGATGTCGTTTTGATAGATGGAGTTAGCGTTGCCACCGATGATATACAAATAACCGTTGTAGACGACTGAAGTATGGCCGTAGCGGGCGGTGGTGAAGGCATTGGTCTGTTGGACACAGGTCCCGACCGAGCCGTCGGCGCTTAGGAGGCAATGTTGGATGTCGTTTTGGTTGGTACCGTTAGTGCCCCCGATGATGTAGAGGTAGCCGTTGTAGACGACCGAAGTGTGTAAGTAGCGGGCGGTGGTGAAGGCATTGGTCTGTTGGACACAGGTCCCGACCGAGCCGTCGGCATTGAGGGGGCAATGTTGAATGTCGTTTTGATAGATGGTGTTAGCATTACCCCCGATGATATAGAGGTAGCCGTTGTAGACAACGGAGGCGTGATAATCGCGGGCGGTGGTGAAGGCATTGGTCTGTTGGACACAGGTGCCAACGGTGCCGTTGACGTTTAAGGGACAATGTTGAATGTCGTTTTGAAAGATGGTGTTAGCGATACCCCCGATGATATAGACGTAGCCATTGTAGGCGACAGATGTGTGGCCACTCCGGATAGTACTGAAGCTGGTGGTGGCAGTCCAGCCACCACTGGCGCTACCGCCAGTCAGGCCGCCGCGCGATGCCTGCCCGGCCGTACCAAAATCAATATTGCCCTCATTGTTGCCCGCCGTCTGAAAGTCAGATGTGCTGGTTACAACTACGCTCGGGTCGATAGTTATGGGTGATTTTACACCAGACAATCCGGTCGCAATAACCGAGAGTTGACTGCCATTTAGCGCAAACCTGGCGCTGCCAATAGATTTGCCCGCTTGGGCTTTGATGACTGGTGCCGGCAAGCCAAACACGAGCGTAGTTTTAGCGCCACTCTCGCGCGCTTTTTCAACGTTTGCCTGGTCTTTGCCCGTACTGTAGGTAATGTTACCGAACAGCGCCGGATCGGCCGAATATATACCAATGGCGCCGTCCCCGTTCGGGATAACCTTCGCCTCCAATGTTTTGGGCAACTTCAGACTGTAGCTAAACGTCATAGAGTCTTGCGTAACCTTTGGTACGACTATGTCTTCTTTGAGCCCGTTGTTCTTAAGGGTATAAATGGCCTGATTGCCGCCGGCCAGCGGAAACACTAAGTGCCCCTGCTCTGCCTTGCCTTCAGCACCCTTATACTGCGGCACCAGACTAAAGCTTAGCTGCGAGTTGATGTCATGATACGTCACGCCCTGGCTCATATCTTTTGGCACGTCGAGGGCATACAGGCTTTTATCCTTTTTTGTACCGCCCGCCTTTCCAACTTGGTTTTTTAGCTGAGCTAGTGGGTTGGTGTCGGTGGATTTAATGGCGTCCTTATTGAACTGATAAACGCCTGTTTTGCTATCGTAGGTGAGTTGTTTGGCGAGCTTTTGGTCGGTCTTGCCCACAAGTTGCGTGGCGGCATCACTCAAACGATAATGGGCTTGCGCAATGACATTTTGGGCGACTGGGAACAAAACACTCAGTAACACCAGGAGCGCCACGGCCAAGTTAGCCACCCGCCATAGCAGCCCATAGCGCTTGTTTTGACGGCGCCACCACATAACCACGCCAGCGTGCCGCCAGCGCCGCTGTAGTCGCAGCCGCACACGGTTTATTTTTTGTTTGCTATGTACTATAGTGCTCATTTGTTAGTAGTTACTCTTGTAGCTTAGTGTGATGTTGCCAAGTTTAATATTCGCACCGCTCTTCGCGCTCACCCGGATGCGTAGCGTCAAATAATCGCCGGCCGTGTAGCCCGCCGTGGTGCTGCTGAGCGTACTCGGTGATGTGGCCGTCCAAGTGCCGGCGGCGCCCAGGCTGCCGATCGTAGCCCAAGATGCAGTGCTCGTTTCGGCCGTACCGCTCGAGTTGCGTATTTCCATAGCGTACTGCCCATTGGCAATGCTGTCCGTATTAAGCTTGACGCTAAATGGTGTCGTGCTCGACCACGCCGCCCAGTCACTCGGAATGGCGATTTGCGCGACCACGTCGTAACATTGGCTAGTCGCCTGGCCAGAAGTCCAATTGTAGTAGTTCATCCGGTTCGTAAGGTCGAGACCGCTCGTCATAGTACCATTATTGTTTGTCGCACAGTTGACGGTTCCGCCGGTGTCGCTCAGCGCATCCAGCACCGCACCGGTATACTCCGGAGTCAGCACGATGGATTTGGTGTGCTGAGCGCTGCCGTAGGCCGTCAAGCCCGTGGCTGGTGCGAATATCACTCCATTTGTAGCATTGCCGAGCGTGATGTTACCGGTAGTGGTATCGACATTAAACATCGATACGCTGCTGGCATTCTGCAACTGGAAGGCGGTGGCAGAAGTAGCATGAACAGTGGCAGTATTATTGAAGATGCTTGCGCCGTTGATGGCCAAAGTACTATTGAGAGTAGTCGCACCAGTCACAACCAAGGTGCTGTTAAGAGCAGTCGCGCCGACCACACTCAAAGTACCACCCATGCTCACTAAACCACCCGTACCCTGTAAGGAGACGATGCCGTGGCTAATACCGGCCCCGCCGGATATATAAACACCACCATCAGTACCGTCTGTTCCATCGCCAGTTTTCGCGGCTCCACCGTTCAAATAGATATTACCGCCGTCACCACCCTGTCCGCCCAACCAGCCAGACATACCATCCCAGCCGCCAGCACCTGCGGCTATGCTAACATCTGCGCCGGTCCCACCGACTTCCCTGCCATTACCACCGACGCCGCCAATGACGGTTAGAGTGGTAGGAGATCCCTGACCGGTTCCCCCAGGATTGTCATAACCGGCACGGCCCCTCACCGTCACTTGTGAGTTGATATTTACAAAGCTACTCGTCATCGTAATACCATTGGCGCCACCATTCGGCAGAATAGTGAGATCGCCAGTAGATCTAAGGGAAGGCGTTGTCACACTGGTAGTAGCTGAAAGTACGGGCGTGTTCAGGCTCGTGTCGGCTACGCCGGCGCCAGAAATGTGGAAGTTCGATGCCGTCTGTAGACTGACACTATTTTGGATATAGTACGGCAGCGCGTTACAGGCTCCCGTCGCAGCATTCGTACAAAGAGTTCCGGACTCGTTCGGCAACGTGTAGGTGCGGGCAGCCGTCAGGTCGGCATTGGTGATGGTCCCATCAAAGCGGGCGGCACCAACGGCAGCAATGGCAACAAGAATACGATCCTGCGTAGCGGTCGCACTAGCGACGGTCAGGCCGCCGTTCAGAGCGCTGGCGCCGGTGACGGTGAGGGCGTTAGTGAACGTCTTGTCGCCGGCAAAGCTCTGCGGGCTAATGTTAACCAGGCCGGCAAAGCTAGTGCTGGCAGATTGCAAGAACAGGGTGTTGGCCGAGATGGTTGCACCCTTAACGTTAGCAGTACCGCCGTCGAGCGCGCCGACACTGCCGGCACCCGAACCGCTACAATTGTTAAGGGTGACGAGACAGAACGAATCAGTCGGACCGGTACTGGCCGGAAGCGTGTAGATGGTGCTCTGCGTAAGGCTGGCGACCCGAATGCCGCCCGTAAAGGCGCTCGTGCTGTTAGCCAGCGTCAGGGTACCGGTGCTCGAGCTGGCCACACCAAGGGTGGCGCCACCCTGGAAGGTGCTAGCACCTGATACGGTCAGACTGCCGAGCGTGCCAACGCCGGTGATGGCGCCAAAGCTGCCAGCCGTCAGGTTGCTATTGGTGAGGTGGCCGTTTAAGAAGGCGCTACCGTTGTATTGCAGGACGTCACCACTGGCGAGCGAGGCGATGGTAACGGTCGTACCTTGCAACTTAGCAATGGTTGGGTTCGGGTAACTGCCCGTTAAATCGCCACTGGCGGCGCCGGATGTGCCGCTCGAGGTAATCGTGATCGAACCGCTGGCATTGGCGATGCTAACACCAGCCCCAGCCGTCAACGTAGCCAGCGTGTAACCCGTGCCGTTGCCTATTAGTAGACTACCGTTTGGTGCAGCGGCGCCATTGATCCCCGTGCCGCCTTGAGCAACCGAAAGTGCCGTGCTTAGGCCAGTGAGGCTCGTAATATCACTGTTGGCCCCCAAGGATGCAGCGCCGAGATTGGTGCGGGCGCTGGCGGCGTTATTGGCACCCGTGCCGCCCTGCCCGACTGTCAGGACTGTCGTTAAGCCGGATAGGCTGGTGATGTCAGCGTTGGCGCCAGAGGCGGCAGCCCCAAGGTTGGTGCGGGCAGCGCCAGCTGTGTTGGCGCCGGTGCCGCCATTGGCAACGCTCAGAGCGGTACCGAGGGTCAAGCCGGCAAAGGTTGGTGAGCTACTAGTACTTAAGTTCTGGTCGAGCGTCACGTTACTGGTGACGGTAACCGTCCGGACGGCCGTGCCGCCGGCAACGCTAAAGCCGGTAGCGTTGGCGGTAAGCGTCAGGCCATTGAAGCTGGTAGCCGTAGCGGCACCGCTCACCGCCAGGCTGGCGCCGGTGATGGCGCCAGTGACGCCGAGGTTACCAGTCAGAGTCATATTACTAAACGTCGGACTACTGCTGGTATTGATGTCTTGGGGGGTGCTGAGAGTAATGGTCCTGGTACCGCCATTGTTGGCAACGATAACTTGATTGGCGGTACCTTGGACTAATAACGTGCCATTCATAGCATTGACTGAGTCGACTGCCCCGCCAGCGCCACCGCCGCTCGTTGTACAGGTGGCACAGGTCAGGTTACCGTTGGCATCTAGGCTAAGCGGGCCGCTGGCGCTGACCGCCACCGTGCCACTGGCATTGGGTAGCGTGACGGCGTGACTGCTGCCGCTGGGCGTTGCAAAGCTCAGCGTGTTGGTGTTGGCGCCGGACGTGCTGGTTATAGCAACAGCAGCGCCCTGAACGGTGACGTTTTGGGCGGTCACACCGAGAAGTAAAGCAGCGGTTGGGGCGATTGAGTTAACGGCAAGCGTGCCGCCGACGGTAATGGTGCCACCGGATTGGGAGACGATTGAATCACCGATTGCTTGGGTACCGCTAAAGAGTGCCAGTGTGCCGACGGTGCCGCCAGCCGAGGTAACGCCGCCGCCAACTCCCGCACAGTTGCCGATGGTGGTACAGATGTTGTAGGTTCCGGCTGGAGCGGTCCCGAATAAGTAACTAACATTGGCAGTCGGGCTGGCAAAACCGACGCTCGTGGTAAAGCCGCTGGCTGTGGCCGTAAAGACGGAACTGGCGTTGCCTTGCAGCGTCAGGGCTTGGCCGGCATTGCCAACCGCCAGGCCAGCCGAGGCATTATTGATACTAGTCAGCGCGGTTAAGCTCGTGATATCGCCGTTGACGCCACTAGCAGCGGCACCGAGGTTGGTGCGGGCGCCAGCGGCGGTGCTTGAACCGGTGCCGCCGTTGGCAACATTGAGATTACTGGTCAACAAGGTTGCACTGTTGCGATCAACGGCACCACTGCTCAGCACACCAGTTGCGTTACTCTGGACGATGCCGGCACCGAGCGAACCGAGTTTAACAGTACCGCTGCCAGTCGTGAAGGTGTTTACGCCCGCGACTGAAACAGCACCATTAAGGGTGGTGGCGCCAGTGACGTTGAGGCCGCTATTGAGGCTAGCCAGGCCATTCACCCCTAGCGTACCATTAAGCGTCGTACCACCGGTGACGGCGAGGGTGCCGCCCAAGGTCGTGGCGCCAGTGCCAACGGCAAAGTTGTTGGTACCGGTGACATTGGTGGGGCCGTTGAGGCTAACCGCCCCGATACCAGTACTGAACGTGCCGGCGCCGGTATGGGTGAAGTTGCCGCTGACAGATACGCCACCGTTCGCGACCAGTAGCCCCGTGAGTGTGCTGCTGCCGGTGACGGCGAGCGTGCCGCCCAATGTGGTGGCACCGGTACCGACGCTGAGAGTGTTAGCGCCTGAGACACTCGTGGCACCATTGAGTAAGACTGTACCGGTGCCCGTGCTGAAGGTGCCGACGCCGGTTTGGGCGAAGTTGCCGGTGTCGGTGATGCCGCCGTTAAACGTACTGGAGCCAGTGAAAATACTCGGGCCGGTAACAGCCAGGGTGCCACCCAAGGTGGTGGCGCCGGTACCGGTGGTGAACGTATTGGTCCCGGATACAGAGGTGTTGCCATTTAAGGTGACGGCCCCAGTACCGGTACTGAACGTACCGAGACCAGTTTGGGCAAAGTTACCGGTGTCGGTAATGCCGCCATTAAACGTCGCAGCACCAGTAAAGGTGCTGGTGGTGGTGACAGCTAAGCTGTTGCCAAGTAATGCACCGGTGGCAGTGACCGAACCACCCTGCACTGTGGCAGTCGTCGTAATGTTGTTG
>JBBRSA010000062.1:0-14136 GCA_038245855.1 Burkholderiales bacterium | reverse complement strand
TGAAAACTTCACCGTGGGCCGCGCGATTGAGTGGGAAAAAGTGCGTGAGATTTACCAGTTGGGTCTTAAGCACGGCATGCGGCTGGCCGCCATTTCCGGCGTCAACGGACCTTTTTCGGACGAAGACATTGAGCGCGTGCGCGAGTTGGCGCTGGTGGCGCGATCCAAGCAAAACAGTGCAAGCGCGCCCACTGCAAAGCTCGCCCGCGCAGCGAAGCCTGTAGCGGCCACCCCGGTAAAAGTGGCTAAAACTGCCAATACCCGCAAGCCCGTAGCCGCTAAGTCTGCAAGCCGAAAACGCACCAGTCAGTCTGCGTAGGCGCAGTGAGGACGACTCGGGTTTTAGGTGCGTATATACAACACTCCGCGCACGAAATCGCCAGCCGTGTTACATTACTCGGTCGCTATTGGCGACTGGCCATGCCCACACTTCGGTGAAAGCAACTACACCCCCGGCAGAGGGGTCGCCAGTCCAGCCCCTCAACTGCGTACCCACTACCTACTCACGGCGGTGTGGCTTTCCCCTTCTGCTAACGACGCCCCTGCTATGGCGCGTACCCGGCCAACCCGATCTAAGTGAATGGGTTGTCAGGGAGATTGGATGGGTACCTCGGCATGAGGGCATGCCAATTTTGCTTTCGGGCGCTCAAGGCTACATGGCCTAAGCCCCTTTGATTTTTAGATGATTTTTACTACAACAACAAAACAGACGCCCATTACGATGGGCAAGTATCGAATCGCAGCGTGCCCCCGGCCTTTGTCAGGCGGGCGGTTTGCCGCGCAGGTATCAATTGCCAGCGGCAGCGGCAGCGCCACCACGGACCGCGTGATGCGGTTCCATGACGAATTCGCCTCCCATGACGCTGCCGCCGATTTTGCGATTGAGCAGGGTATTGATTGGGTCCGTGATACCACGCGGACCCACTGAACAAACTGAAACGAATTAGAATTGATTAGGAGTACTCTATGGCTAAAGAAGATCTGATTGAAATGATGGGCGTCGTTGACGAGGTGTTGCCCGACACGCGCTTTCGCGTGACATTGGAAAACGGCCACCAGCTGATCGCCTACTCGGCCGGCAAAATGCGCAAGAACCACATCCGCATCTTGGCGGGTGACAAGGTTTCGCTGGAGCTGTCACCGTATGACCTGAGCAAAGGCCGCATCAACTTCCGTCACATCGAAGGCCGCGGCCCGATGACACCACGCCGCTAATCGGCGTTTGAGTTGCACCATGCAAAAAGGGCTGTATTGCTACAGCCCTTTTTGTGTTTTTCGGTGCGGGCGACTACGCGTTTTATTACTTCAACTCCGCCTAAGGTGCCACAGTGAAGTCAAATTGCGTAATTCCGTATTTTTTGTCGTTGTTGCTCGCATCGGTGCAGGTGACACGCACCGTGACGGGGTTTCCTGGGCTGCTGTAATAGTGTGAACTAGACGTCCCGCTGGCGCCGTCACCGTAAGTCCACATCGTAGACAGCCTGCCATATCCACCGCCGCAAACGCCCCCCACAAACTGCACCGTCGTCCCGGAAAACGCATAGTCAAGCCCAGTACTGAGTCCAATTTTGGAAACGTAAATCAGCGCATTAGGATCGCCCGTGGGCCCCGGCGACACGTCACCGCCGCCGCCACAGCTGCTCACCAGCGTTGATATAAAAAGGCCTAACAATAGCCTGCTGAACGTCATCACAATTTCCCCACGCTTTCAAAAGCTAACCAATCCCAAAAGAGGACAAGCACTGCCCCAAGCCTGAGGGTAGGCGTAGATGGTGCCCTTGTGGGGGCTGTGCATGAAATTGGCGCACTAAGCCAATGGATTGGCGTGCAAAGGAAATAGGGCCTCGCAGACGAGAGCCTCATTCTTTTTGGCGTGTAACCAGTTCACGATTGGTCAAAAATGGCTTGCCTTGGCGAACAGACGTTCAACAGGCTGTCAATGGCCCCAGTTGCTAGAAATACGGCCAAAATACGCCCGATAAGACACTTAACTTTCAACGACTCAGGGACCGGTCTTGGACAAGAAAAATCTATCCGAAAGCGACATCTGCGACAAATACATCCGCCCCGCAATGGGGCGCGCGGGTTGGCATGTGTTGGATCAGATATTTCATGAATTCCCCCTGCGTGCTGGTCGGGTCGTGGTGCGCGGCAATAAGTCCCACCGCGACCAGAGTACCGTGCCGCGGGCCGACTACGCACTCTTCCTCAAGCCCAATATCCCGCTGGCCGTAGTCGAGGCTAAAGACAACAACCAGTCTGTTGGAGCAGGCATGCAGCAAGCGCTGCGTTATGCCGAGTTGCTGGATGTGCCCTTTGTGTTCAGCAGCAACGGCGACGGCTTTGTCTTCCGCGACGCCACGCTCTCCACTGGCGTGCTGGCGCAAATCCTCACCCTCGACCAGTTCCCTAGTCAGGCCGAACTGTGGGCACGTTACTGCGCCTAGAAGGCCCCGGAATCATGCAGAAAATTGTCCTCAAAGGGTGTTCTGAGGAAACACGCGGAATTATTCGTTTCGTAGCCACCGACCGCGCGGAGCAGTTCATGCAAGTCCGTCATTGATTTCTTATAAAACTAGGAAAAACCGCTGCGACTCAGCGGGTTTTTTGTTTTAGAGTTAACGATGACAAAGCTTGAGCAGTCAAAGACTCCTGAACTTATGAGACCCTACGCCATCCTGTTCGTCTGCATGGGCAATATCTGCCGCAGCCCCACGGCCGATGGCGTTTTGCGAACAAAGTTAAAGCAGATGGGGCTGGATAGGAGCGTGCAGGTCGATTCGGCCGGCACCCACAACTACCACCTCGATAGCCCGCCTGACGCCCGATTGCAAAAGCACGCGGCACGCCGCGGCTATCACCTGTCCGACCTGCGCGCCCGCCAGATCTGCGACGCGGATTTTGAAAATTTCGATCTGATCCTTGCCATGGATTAAGACAATCTGGCCCTGATTCAGGACCTGTGCCCGCCCCAGCACCAAAGCAAGGTCAGGCGGCTAACTGAGTTTTGTCAGCAATCGGATAGCCCGGTGGTGCCAGATCCGTACTACGGTGGCGATGCGGGCTTTGATGAAGTGCTCGACTTGGTGGAAGACGCGTGCAACGGTCTTCTGGAGCATGTGCAAAGAATACGCGCATGATCGGGTCGATCAGTCGTAAGAATTCATGCAAAAAGACCCGCAAAGCGGGTCTTTTTTGCTATAACTTTAGTAGCTGCTCGCGCAGTTTCCATGAGGGCTAAAGCCCAATTTGACTCTAAATATCAATATTGCCAGCCCGTAGTGCGTTGGCTTCAATAAATTCTCTGCGGGGCTCAACCTCATCGCCCATAAGCATCGTGAACACGCGGTCGGCTTCAATCGCGTCGTCAATCTGCACACGCAGCAAGCGGCGCACGGTGGGGTCCATGGTGGTTTCCCACAGCTGGGAGGGGTTCATTTCACCCAAGCCTTTGTAGCGTTGGCGGCTGGTGGCGTGTTCCGCCTGGGCGATTAACCACGCCATGGCTTCACGGAAATCGCTGACTTTTTCTTCCTTCGCCCGTTCGCCTTCGCCGCGCATAACGCGTGCGCCTTCGCCCAGCAGCCCGTCAAACGTCTGGGCGGCTTCCGCCAGTGCGGCGTAGTCAGAGCCGTGCACAAAATCTTGTGTCAGCACGCTACTTTTCACGTTGCCGTGGTGGCGGCGGCTGATGCGCAAAATGGGCTTGTCGGTGCGCGCGTCAAACTCGCCAGCCACTTCGGCATCGGGCAGGCGGGCTTGCAGGGCCGCAGCGGACACTTCGGCGTCGGCCACCGTGTCCAGGTTCAGCGTCACGCCATCCGCTACAGAGCGCAACGCTTCGGCATCCATAAAGTTTTTGAGGCGCGCAATGACGTTTTGGGCAATTTGGTGCTTGCGCGCCAGTCCGGCCAAGGTGTCGTCAGAGATGGTGGTGCCGTTGGGGCCGCCGGTGAAGACGGATGCATTGACCAGCGCAATGCGCATCAAGAAGGCGTCCAGTGCGGGGGCGTCTTTCAGGTACAGCTCTTCTTTGCCGGCCTTGACCTTGTACAGCGGTGGTTGCGCAATGTAAATATGGCCACGCTCCACCAACTCAGGCATTTGGCGGTAGAAGAACGTGAGTAGCAGCGTGCGGATGTGGGCGCCGTCAACGTCGGCATCGGTCATGATGATGATGCGGTGGTAGCGCAGCTTGGCGACGTTGAAGTCGTCATTTCCGGTGGTGCCACCGGCCTTGCCGATGCCAGTACCCAGGGCGGTGATGAGCGTCAAAATTTCGTTGCTGGTGAGCAGCTTTTCGTAGCGTGCTTTTTCCACGTTCAGAATCTTGCCGCGCAGGGGCAAAATGGCCTGGAATTTACGGTCGCGACCCTGCTTGGCAGAGCCACCGGCGGAGTCACCCTCGACGATGTAAATTTCGCACAGGGCTGGGTCTTTTTCTTGGCAGTCGGCCAGCTTGCCTGGTAGGCCCATGCCGTCGAGCACGCCTTTACGCCGGGTCATGTCACGCGCTTTGCGGGCGGCTTCACGCGCGCGGGCGGCTTCAATAATTTTGCCGACGATGATCTTGGCGTCGGCTGGGCGCTCTTGCAGGTAGTCAAACAGCAGTTTGCTAACGATGTCTTCCACCGGGCCGCGCACCTCGCTGCTGACGAGCTTGTCTTTGGTCTGGCTGCTGAACTTGGGTTCGGGTACTTTCACGCTCAACACGCAGCACAGGCCTTCGCGCATGTCGTCGCCAGTGACTTCGACCTTGGCCTTTTTGGCCAGTTCGCTGTCATCGATGTACTTGTTGATGACGCGGGTCATGGCCGCACGCAGGCCGGTTAAGTGGGTGCCTCCGTCGCGCTGGGGAATATTGTTGGTGAAGCACAGCACTTGCTCGTTGTAGCCGCTGTTCCACTGCATGGCCACTTCGACACCGATGTTGGTTTGCTGGTCGCTCTGGCGGTCGCCCATGGCGTGGAAAATGTTGGGGTTCAACACCGACTTGCCTTTGTTGATGAAGTTGACAAAGCCTTTGACGCCACCGGCGCCCGAGAAGTCGTCTTCTTTGCCCGTGCGCTCGTCTTTAAGGCGAATTTTGACGCCGTTGTTCAGAAAGCTGAGCTCGCGCAGGCGCTTGCTCAAAATCTCATAGTGGAAGTCATTGTTGGTTTGAAAGATTTCCAAGTCGGGCAAAAAGTGCACTTCGGTGCCACGTTTTTCGGTCTCGCCCGTCACCTTCATGGGCGAGACTTCAACGCCGCCCACCATTTCAGTGATGCGGTTTTGCACAAAGCCGCGGCTGAACTCCATGACGTGCACTTTGCCATCGCGCCGAATGGTCAGGCGCAGCATTTTGGACAGCGCATTCACGCAACTGACACCGACGCCGTGCAGACCGCCGGAGACTTTGTAGCTGTTTTGGTTGAACTTGCCGCCAGCATGCAGTTCAGTCAGGGCAATTTCGGCCGCCGAGCGCTTGGGCTCGTGCTTGTCGTCCATCTTGACGCCTGTAGGAATGCCGCGCCCGTTGTCGACCACGCTGATGGAGTTGTCGGAGTGGATGGTGACCAAAATATCGTCGCAGTGGCCAGCCAGCGATTCGTCGATGGAGTTGTCCACCACCTCAAAAACCAGGTGGTGCAGGCCCGTGCCGTCTGATGTGTCGCCAATGTACATGCCGGGGCGTTTGCGCACGGCTTCTAGGCCTTCCAGAATCTGAATCGAGCCTTCACCATAGGCTTCTGATGCTCCTTCTTGGTGCGCATCAATGGTGGGTTGGAAGTTGGAGCTGTCCAAGCCGCTTTCGCCCGTATTGACAGTGGCGTCAGTGGGGTTGACGGGTGGGGTGGCGTTGTTTTCTTCGGTCATGGCTCAATTCACTTAGTAGGGGCAGGTCTAAGAATCTGCCCGTCAAATTTTCAAAATTCACAAACGCTTGAATGACCAAACCCCCGGTTGGCGGGGGTTTGTGCGGTCGGGCGCTTAAGGTATCACACGCTAAATCCTCATGGGCATCACCACATATTTGAAGGTGGCGTTGTCGGGGATGGTGATCAGTGCCGAACTATTGCCGTCTGACAGCTCCAGCTGAACCATATCCTGGCTCATGTTGGCGAGTGCATCGATCAAGTAGGTGACGTTGAATCCGATTTCGATGCTGTCGCCGCCGTAGTCAATGTCGAGTTCATCGACGGCTTCCTCTTGCTCGGCATTGTTAGAGGCCACCCGCAGGCTGCCCGGATCAAGGTTGAGGCGAACACCCTTGAATTTGTCACTGGTAAGAATGGCGGTGCGTTGTAAGGTTGCCAACAGTGCTGCGCGGCCCACGGTGATGCTGTTTTTGTGGTTCTTGGGTATGACGCGGTTGTAGTCTGGGAACTTGCCTTCAACCAGCTTGGTGACGAACTCCATGCCGTCAAACAAAAACTTGGCCTGGTTGTTGGCGAATTGCATTTCGATGGCGCCTTCGTTGTCAGACAGAAGCCTTTGCAACTCCACTACCGTCTTGCGCGGCAAAATGACTTCTTGCTTGGGCACTTCAACATCCAGCGTGGCCGACGCAAAAGCCAGACGGTGGCCGTCGGTGGCTACTAGGCTCAATTGTTGCCCTTCGGCAACAAACAAGATGCCGTTTAAGTAATAGCGAATGTCGTGCACAGCCATGGCGAATGACACCTGGCTGAGCAAGCTCTTCAGCGTCTTCTGGGGGACGCTGAACGAGGGGCCAAAGTTGGCAGACTCTTGCACCAGCGGAAAGTCTTCGGCTGCCATGGTTTGCAGGGTGAACTTGCTCTTGCCACCTTTAACAATAATTTTGCTTTGGCTTGACTCCAGTGACACCGTTTGGTCGGAAGGCATGGTGCGCAAGATGTCGATGAGCTTGCGTGCGCCAATGGTGGTTGTAAAGCTGCCGGTGTCGCCACCCAGCTCTGCGGTCGTGCGAATTTGGATTTCTAGGTCGCTGGTGGTTACCTGCACCGATGTGCCCGTTTTGCGAAGCAATACGTTGGCCAAAATGGGCAGTGTGTGTCGGCGCTCAACAATGCCGGCCACCGACTGAAGAACCGAGAGCAGCTTGTCTTGCGTTGCCTTCAATACGATCATGTCAACCTCTTATTAAATTTCTACGATGCAAGCCGCGCCACCCGCGCCAGCTACTTTTATAAAACGTGCCATTTTCGCTGCTTTATTGGGGTTCTGTCGCGATTTTGGCTGTGGCCCATAGGCTTTATGGTCGTTAACCTTTGAGCGTCTGTTCTAGCACATGGAGTTGCTGGTTGAGTTCGGTCAACTGTTGGCGTTCGCCACCAATTTTCCGGACAGCATGCAAGACGGTTGTATGGTCACGCCCTCCAAACAATTCGCCGATTTCGGGCAAACTCTTTTGGGTCAATTCTTTTGCGAGGTACATGGCGATCTGGCGCGGCCTGGCGATACTCGCTGGCCGTTTTTTGGAATACATGTCCGCGATTTTTATTTTGTAGTAGTCGGCCACGGTTTTCTGGATGTTTTCCACCGAAATTTGCCGATTTTGGATCGACAAAAGGTCTCGAAGGGCTTCGCGCGCGAGCTGGATGGAGATCTCTTTCTGGTTGAAGCGGGAGTAAGCCAGAATTTTCCGCAGCGCACCTTCGAGTTCGCGCACGTTAGAGCGCACGTTTTTTGCCACGAAAAAAGCCACCTCTTCTGGCATTTCGGAGCCCTCGGCCCGAGCCTTGTTGATAAGAATCGCGACGCGCATCTCTAACTCAGGAGGTTCGATGGCCACCGTTAGACCCGAATCAAACCGCGAAACCAGCCGCTCATGGATGTCCGCCAAGCCTTTAGGGTAGGTGTCGCTGGTCATGACGATGTGCGATTTACGGGCAAGCAGTGCTTCAAAGGCGTTGAAGAACTCTTCCTGCGTTCGATCTTTGTTGGCAAAGAATTGCACATCGTCGATCAACAGCAAGTCCAGCGAGTGGTAGTGTTCTTTGAACTCGTCAAAAGTCTTGCGCTGGTAGGCTTTAACCACATCTGAGACAAATTGCTCTGCATGGATGTAGAGAATTTTTGCGCCCGGCTTGTCTGATAGCAGGCGATTGCCCACCGCGTGCATGAGATGGGTCTTGCCAAGGCCAACGCCACCGTAAATGAAAAGCGGGTTGTACATATGCCCCGGAATAGTGGCCACATGCATGGCTGCGGCACGCGCCATACGGTTGGCAGTGCCCTCCACCAAGGTTTCGAACGTCAACATGCTGTTGAGACGATTTTTGGGTAAGCCCGACGGAATCGGTTCACTCGAAGTCAGGTTGTCCTCAGTAGGCACTAAGTCTAGAGCCTTTAGTGCATAGCTAGGTCTGACTGTGTTTTCCTTGGGAGTGATTGCCAACTCAACGATGACGGGTTGACCATACATCTTCTCTAGCATTGTCGCGATGCGACTGGTGTATTGGGCACGGATCCAGTCGAGCTTAAACCGGTTGCCTACGTATATTGTGACCGTGGACAGATCTTCGGCGACCTGCGCTGTTAGGGGTCTTATCCAGGTATTGAACTGCTGTTCGGGAAGTTCCTGCGCCAACTGATCAACGCAACTTTGCCAAAGACTTTGGCCGACGTCGTATCCAGATGGCAGGGGTAGGTTGGATGGTATTCCCTCGGGCATGTTAGTTCAGAGTCTGTGGATAGTTGCGATGGATCAGGGGTTGGATTGTAATTTATCAAAACCTTATCCACAACCTACAAAGTACAGCCATTGGCGCTCGAATTTAGGAAATTCAGTCTATCGGTGTTGCCGACGGGCCGAAAGTTTGCGATAATCCGCGGTTACCCTGATTGTGTTCGGGGAACAGAGACGAGATTATTATGAAACGCACTTACCAACCTTCCAAAATTCGCCGCGCTCGTACGCATGGTTTTCTGGTTCGCATGAAAACCCGCGGTGGCCGCGCTGTCATCAACGCACGCCGTGCCAAAGGCCGTAAACGCCTGGCTGTCTAATTGGCAATCGGGGTCGTGTTGGGCCTGACCTGTTCAGGGCAGCCGCGTCGATTTTGCTTGGCTAATTTGTGCATCGACTAAAGACCCGTCCGCAGTTTCAAGCTGTGCTTGCCGGTCAAATGCTCGCTAAAACCACGCATTTTGCTTTGCACTCTTGCGCATTGGATCTCGCACCTCACGCAGTTGACAATGGCGCCCCTGTAGCGCTTTTTCCACTGACCGGTGTTTGGTTGGGCGCAATGGTGCCCAAGCGCTGGGCTAAGCGTGCTGTCACGCGTAACACCATCAAGCGCCAGATATACCAGATTGGCTTTGGAATGGAGTCGGCGTTAGTGGAGCGTGCGCACTTAGTGCGATTGCGAAGTGCATTCGACCGCAGTCATTTTGTGAGTGCCACGTCCGATGCGCTAAAAGCAGCGGTTAGAGAAGAGTTGCAGCGGTTGTTTTTGCGTGCGCAGACACATTCAATGGCACCTTCTTTCTCTCCGAAAGTCGGGCGGTGATGCGGGCCCTTTTGATTGGCTTGGTCAAGGCGTACCGGCTATTCTTGAGTCCTTCTTTAGGATCAGGTTGTCGTTTTGAACCTACTTGCTCAGCTTATTCCCTGCGGGCCTTGGAATCCCATGGGGCGGCAATTGGGTCGTACCTGACGCTCAATCGCCTTGCCCGCTGCCACCCGTGGTGCGCGGGAGGGTGTGATCCCGTCCCTTTAGCTCCGCCTCGGCTGTTTAGTCGGTTGACTACTATTTCAAAAAAGAATCCGTCATGAACGATATTCGTCGCACCATTTTGTTGGTGGTCTTTGGTTTTTCCATGGTGATGCTATGGGATCAGTGGCAAATACACAACGGCCATAAGGCAACGTTTTTTCCGAGTTCGGCGCAGCAGACCGTGCCGTCGGTTCGCGCGAAGCCTAGTGATGGCGAAGTGCCAGCCATAGCCGCATCCCAAAGCAAGGACTTGGCCCACATGGTCGAGCCCGCGCAGTTGGAGTCCGGCGGTGAAAAAATCGCAGTCACCACCGATGTCTTTCAGGCCGTCATAGATACCCGCGGAGGTACGCTTTCAGAATTGACGCTGCGGCAGTATGACGAGCAAAACCACAGTGGTGGTCTGATGGAAGCGGTAAAGGGTATTCTGGGTAAGCCGGTCCCGCCACATGTGAGTAAGGCGGTCGTCTTGATGGAAGACACTTCACTTGAGGACCGGTATGTTGCGCAGACGGGCCTGCTGAATGCAGTTGATTCGGGTGAGCGTGTGCCCAATCACCTGAGTCTGATGTCCGTGAGGCCAGGCTCTCGGACCTTGGCAGATGGGCAGACCACGCTAGAAGTTGCTTTTGAGTCGGCGCCCATAGGTGGACTGAAGTACATCAAAACCTATATTTTTACCCGTGGCGCCTATGCGATACGCGTGAATCACCAAGTACTGAATGTGAGCGACAAACCGGTGGATGCCCAGTTGTATTTGCAACTCGCGCGTCACGGCAAGGTGGCAGCGGGTTCTATGCTCGGTGCCAACACGTTTACCGGCCCAGCTGCCTACACCGACGAAAATAAATTCCACAAAATTACTTTTGTAGACATCGAGAAGAAAAAGGCGGAGGTTCCGCCACCTGCCAACAATGGCTGGATTGCCATGGTGCAGCACTACTTTGTTTCGGCGTGGTTGCTGAACTACCCGAATGGCAAAGATTTGCCGCGCGAGTTCCGCGTCACGAGTTTGGGTAACAATCAATATTCGGTCGCAATGGTCATGCGGCTCGGCACACTCTTGCCAGGCGCCAGTCAGACAATCGACAGCGATCTGTTTGCTGGGCCTGAAGAGGAAAAGAAGCTTGAGGTGTTGGCACCTGGCCTCGAACTGGTGAAAGACTACGGTATTTTCACCATCATTGCTAAGCCGCTGTACTGGCTTCTCAACCAATTGCACAGTCTGCTCCAGAATTGGGGTTGGTCCATCGTTGCTTTGGTACTGTTGTTGAAGATCGCTTTTTATTGGCTCAATGCAAAGGCCTATTCCAGCATGGCGAAGATGAAAGCGGTTAATCCCAAGATCATGGAAATGCGAGCGCGCCTCAAAGACAATCCGCAGCAGATGCAGCAGGAGATGATGCGAATCTACCGAGAAGAGAAGGTAAACCCTATGGGTGGCTGCTTCCCCATCATGATTCAGATCCCCGTGTTTATTGCCTTGTATTGGGTGTTGCTGTCCAGCGTGGAAATGCGCAATGCGCCCTGGATTTTGTGGATTCACGATTTGTCCACGCCGGATCCGTATTTCATTTTGCCGGTGTTTATGACGCTCACAACGCTATTGCAAACGGCGCTTAACCCTGCGCCTCCGGACCCTATGCAGGCCAAGATGATGTGGTTTATGCCGCTGATTTTCAGCGTGATGTTCTTCTTCTTCCCCGCTGGCTTGGTGCTGTACTGGATTACCAATAACGCATTGTCGATTACCCAGCAGTGGATTATCAATACACGCATGGGCGTACCACCACAGTTCAATTTGCCAAAGTTTCGATAAGCCAAGGGCCGCAGATAGCGGCCCTTGGCTATTGGCCCCCTGTTTTTAGCCATGTTGACGCGCAACAGCCAGCCGATCATTGCCATCGCCACTGCACCGGGGCGTGGCGCTGTCGGTATCGTGCGGGTCAGCGCAAAGGATTTAAGCCACTTTGTGGAACATCTGCTCGGTCGCGCGCTGCGACCACGTGAGGCAACCTATCTTCCATTTTGTGATGGTGCGGGCGTGCCTATCGACCAGGGATTGGCGCTGTATTTTCCCGGGCCCCATTCATTTACCGGCGAGGACGTGCTTGAATTGCAGGCGCACGGCGGCCCTGTGGTGTTGCAACTGCTGCTTGCACGTTGTCTAGAGATTGCCAACTTCAAAGGCTCTGACTTGCGGGATGCGGGTTGTCTGAAAGGTTTGCGTATTGCCAACCCAGGCGAATTTACTGAACGGGCCTTTTTAAACGACAAGATTGACCTGGCGCAGGCAGAAGCCATCGCAGATTTGATCGACGCCAGTACTGAGGCTGCCGCACGCAGTGCGAGCCAATCCTTGTCCGGTGCGTTTTCTCGAAAAATTCATGCTTTACGGGATGCCCTTATCCATTTGCGGATGCTGGTCGAGGCGACCTTGGACTTCCCTGAGGAAGAGATCGACTTCCTGCAAAAGGCCGATGCCCACGGACAGCTGGAGCGTTTGACTGCCGCACTCGAAGGGGTGATGGCGCAAGCAACGCAAGGTGCGTTATTACGCGATGGCATCACGGTGGTCATTGCGGGGCAGCCCAATGCGGGTAAATCCTCCTTGCTGAATGCTTTAGCGGGGGCTGAACTGGCCATTGTGACTGCGGTTCCCGGTACTACCCGGGACAAAGTTCAACAAACCATTCAGATTGAGGGTGTGCCGATTCATGTCGTGGATACAGCAGGCCTGCGGTTAAGCGAAGACGATGTGGAGAAAATCGGCATTGCAAGAGCGTGGGAGGCAATTGCCGCCTGCGATGCCGTGGTCTTTTTACACGACATAAGCCGTCAGCAAGATGCCGAATACACCGTAGCAGACGACGCAATTGCAAGCGAAATACGGAACAAGATCAGCCAAACCGTGACCATTCTCGACGTTTGGAATAAGGTCGATACCGCTTCGGGCGTCGTGCCAGCCCAAGGAGTTGCCCTCTCCGCCAAGACCGGGGTGGGTTTGGATGTATTGCGTCAACGCCTATTGCAGGCCGCGGGTTGGCAGGCGAGCGCCGGCGGAATGTTCCTTGCGCGGGAGCGGCACCTACAAGCCTTGCGCCGCACCTACGACCACTTGCAGGCTGCAGCTGCGCACTTGGCTGCCCAAGTACAACTGCTAGACTTGCTTGCCGAGGAGCTTCGTCTGGGACAAAACGCCTTAAGCGAAATCACCGGCGAGTTCACTTCGGATGACCTTCTGGGCGTCATATTCTCAAAATTTTGCATTGGAAAGTAGCGTGGCTTACACTGTTGCCGTTGCCGATTACGAAAGTTGCTGATGTCATTGCTAAGTTGGTTCACAAAGAAAAATAAGGCGCGTGACAACGCTTTGGGCATCGTAGACAGCTCCGGACTGGGCCATGTCGACGCCACAGTGCCTTTTAATCCATCGGCCAAGGGCAACGATCGGTTCATAGCACCGGCTCAGAACCACGCAGCGAACCGAAAGACCGAACGGCTGGAGCGCAGAGAGCAACTGTATAGCGTGGTGCGCGAGTCCCTGACGAGTGCGGGCATCTTGTCTGCCAGTTACAAATTTAAGGTCTTATCCTTGGACTCTCGGGGGCGGCAGTACCTCATCATGATGGACATTGACCGGCGCTATGTGGCTGAAACGGGCCGATTGGCAGAAATTGAACGCCTCATCGCGCACAACGCCAAGTCGCGTTATGACATATTGGTGACTTCGGTCTATTGGCGCGTCAATGAGACGGTTACTGCGGGACTGAGCCGACCATCCGCTCCCACACCCCTGAGCGCAAGCACCCCCGCGACGCCCCCCCAGAGGCCGCCTGCTGCTTCCGGGCTTAGCAAGCCGCGTTACGAGCCGCTGCATGCGGACGAAGTGGCTGCATTCAAGCAGGCTTTGGCAACGGCTGCACCGTCACCCACACCAGTGGTTAAAGGTGAGTTGGTGCGCTCCGGCCGACGCAACCCAGCGCCCTTGCCGACATTTGAAGACACACAAATTGACGATTCGGGGTCACCACTCAGTGGCACACAATATGGCGACCTGAATTAACGTTAGTGGCCGCTGAAATCCACGAGTGTGAAAAGCGGAAGTCCCGCGTTACGTAATTTCGTCGATCCTCCCAACTCAGGCAGATCAACAATCGCAGCACCCTCCATCACCGTTGCGCCTAACTTCTCTAGAAGTTTTCTACCGGCCATCATGGTGCCACCGGTCGCAATCAAATCGTCAATCAGCAGTACGCGTTGACCAACTTTGACCGCATCGGTATGCAACTCTACCGTGGCACTTCCATAGTAAGTGCTCCACAAACCCCAGTAAGTCAATCGGCCGTTTCGCCCGATAAATCTGCTATGCGCACATTCCAAGGCAGCAACGCCTCAACATCCTCGACCGTCTTGGCCGCAGGCAAATCGCGCAGCACCCGGCGCAGCC
>JBBRSA010000061.1:0-16161 GCA_038245855.1 Burkholderiales bacterium | reverse complement strand
GCTTCAGAACGGTGTTCTTTTCGTTGGGCGGGTGTGAGTTGTATAAGAGGCATCCCGCTATTATCGGTTGAATGAAACGTGGGCGGTAGAGCCGCCCACTCAGAAAGTCAGAATGAAAACACCCAGCAAGGGCAAAAAGGTTAATAAGGCCTGGTTGCACGACCACATCAACGACCCCTACGTCAAGCTCGCGGGCCGGGAGGGTTACCGTGCCCGCGCGGCCTACAAGCTCAAGGAAATTGACGAGACCTTGGGCCTGATCAAACCGGGTAACCTGGTGGTGGACCTGGGCAGTACCCCGGGTGCATGGAGTCAGTACGTGCGCAGGCGCCTGTCGCCAGACGGCGCCGCTGTGGGCGACCTCAATGGCAGCATCATTGCGCTGGATATGGCGCCTATGGATCCCATTGAAGGGGTGACTTTTATCCAAGGTGACTTCAGGGAGGCGGAGGTTCTCGCCCAGTTGGAAGCGGCCATGCAAGGGCGCCAAGCCGACGTGGTGGTGTCGGACATGGCGCCCAATCTGTCGGGTATTTCCTCGGCAGACGCGGCCCGGATCGAGAACCTGGTTGAACTGGCCATTGAATTTGCCCAAAACCACATGAAGCCCAACGGTGCACTGGTGGCCAAGGTGTTTCACGGCGGCAGCTATAACGATGTCGTCAAACGCTTCAAAGACGCTTTTCAGGTGGTCAAACCCATAAAACCCAAAGCCTCGCGCGACCGGTCATCCGAGACCTTTTTGGTGGGTTTGGGTTTGAAGCCAGGCACGCCTGCACATTGACATGGGTCATGGCGCCCAATTCCATGGCGCCCGTGTGGGCGAAAACCACAAAATACCGTTTTAAATGCCTTGAAACGCCTAAAATAGGTCGCAGATACGCAGCGCACCGATATTCCTATTGGTGCCCCTCTTGGAGCTTCGCTTGAATAATCAGTGGTTTTCAAAAATTGCAGTGTGGTTGGTGATCGGCTTGGTGCTGTTTACTGTATTCAAGCAATTCGATTCGCACAGCATGTCCGGCGTGACCAACGTCGGCTATTCTGACTTTCTGGATGAGGTTCGCAACAAAAACATCAAGAGCGCCGTGATCCAAGAGGGCCAGGGCGGCACCGATATTCTTGCGGTCAAGACCGACGATTCCAAAATCAAGACCACCGCTACCTATTTGGACCGGGGCTTGGTGGGTGACCTGATCAATAACAACGTCAAGTTTGACGTCAAACCTCGCGAAGAGGGCTCGTTGCTCATGGCCTTGCTGGTGAGCTGGGGGCCCATGCTGTTGCTGGTGGGGGTGTGGATTTACTTCATGCGCCAGATGCAAGGCGGTGGCAAGGGCGGTGCGTTCAGCTTTGGCAAGAGTAAAGCCCGCTTGCTGGATGAAAACACCAATACCGTCACGTTTGCCGACGTGGCTGGTTGTGACGAGGCTAAAGAAGAGGTCAAAGAGGTTGTTGACTTCCTGAAAGACCCTGCCAAATTCCAGAAACTCGGTGGTCGTATTCCCCGTGGTTTGCTGTTGGTGGGCCCACCGGGAACCGGTAAAACGCTGCTGGCCAAGTCCATTGCGGGCGAAGCCAAGGTGCCGTTCTTCAGTATTTCTGGTTCTGATTTTGTGGAAATGTTTGTCGGTGTGGGCGCATCCCGTGTGCGCGACATGTTTGACAACGCCAAGAAAAACGCACCTTGCATCATCTTTATTGACGAGATCGACGCCGTGGGTCGCCAACGTGGCGCGGGTGTCGGTGGTGGCAACGACGAGCGCGAGCAAACCTTGAACCAGATGCTGGTTGAGATGGACGGTTTTGAGACCAACGTCGGTGTGATCGTGGTTGCTGCGACCAACCGCCCCGATATTTTGGACTCGGCCTTGTTGCGCCCCGGCCGGTTTGACCGCCAGGTGTATGTCACGCTGCCCGACATTCGTGGCCGCGAGCAAATTTTGAATGTACACATGCGCAAAGTGCCCTTGGGCCAAGATGTCAGCGCCAGCGTGATCGCACGCGGAACACCCGGTATGTCGGGTGCCGATTTGGCCAACCTGTGCAACGAAGCCGCTCTGATGGCTGCGCGGCGCAACGCCCGCGTGGTGGAGATGCAAGACTTCGAAAAAGCCAAAGACAAGATTCAAATGGGTCCTGAGCGCAAGAGCATGGTCATGCCCGAGGAAGAGCGCCGCAACACGGCCTACCACGAGTCAGGCCACGCGTTAATAGGCAAGATGCTGCCCAAGTGTGACCCCGTGCACAAGGTCACCATCATTCCCCGTGGGCGCGCTTTGGGTGTGACGATGAGTCTGCCTGCGCAAGACCGCTACAGCTACGACAGCGAGTACATGCTCAACCAAATCAGCATGCTGTTTGGTGGCCGTATTGCTGAAGAAGTGTTCATGAACCAGATGACCACCGGTGCCAGCAACGACTTTGAGCGCGCAACCCACATCGCTAGAGACATGGTTACCCGCTACGGTATGACCGACGCCCTGGGCCCCATGGTGTATGCAGAGAACGAAGGCGAAGTCTTTTTGGGCCGCTCTGTTACCAAAACGACCAATATGAGCGAGCAGACCATGCGCAAGGTCGACGACGAGGTGCGCCGCATCATTGACCAGCAATACGCCTTGGCACGTACGTTGATCGAAGAAAACAAAGACAAAATGCACGCCATGGCCAAAGCTTTGCTGGAGTGGGAGACCATTGACAGCGACCAGCTTGACGACATCATGGCGGGCAAAGATCCACGCCCCCCCAAAGACTGGGCACCGCGCACGCCCAACTCCGGTGGTGGCGACAGCGGTGGCACGGCCGTGGTGGCGGTGGCTCCAGCGCACACGCCAGCCTGATCGGGCCAGCATACGACCATACGGGGCCTTGCGCCCCGTTTTGTTTTTTGATCGCCATGCACCATGCACCTGCAGACCAGCCGTTTTGTAATTGACCTGAATCGCCCGAGGGTGATGGGCATTGTCAACGTCACACCGGATTCGTTTTCCGACGGAGGCCTGCATGGCTCACCTTCGGGCGCGATGGCGCATTGCGAGCAGCTGCTGGCGGATGGTGCCGACATTTTGGACATCGGCGGCGAGTCCACCCGGCCCGGCGCCCCCATGCTGAGCCTGGCCGATGAATTGGCGCGGGTGCTGCCCGTGGTGCGCCACGCAGTCACGCTGGGTGTGCCGGTGTCGGTTGATACCTACAAGCCCCAGGTGATGCGGGCGGTGCTGGACTTGGGCGCCGATCTGATCAACGACGTGTGGGCCCTGCGCTGGCAGGACAGTGGTGACGCCCTTAGCGGCTTCGACGTGGTAGCCGCCCACCCGTGCTGCGGTATGTGCCTGATGCATATGCACCGTGAGCCGCAGACCATGCAGCTTGCGCCCATGCGCGGTGATGTGGTGTCCCAAGTGCTATCGTTTTTAGAGCTATCCGCGCAGCGTCTACGAGGGCTAGGAGTCGATTCGGCTCGTATTTGTCTGGACCCAGGGATTGGCTTTGGCAAGACGGTTGAGCAAAATTTTTCGCTCTTAGCGCACCAGGCGGCGATTGCAGCCCTGGGCTACCCGGTGCTCGCAGGCTGGTCGCGTAAGTCCTCGCTGGTGGCGGTCACCCAGCGCTCATTGGCTGCGGCGGCCACGTTGGATAATCAGCACCGACTGGTGCCCAGCACCACCGCTGCAGTGTTGGCGGTGCAGCGCGGCGCACACATCGTGCGGGTGCATGATGTGCGCGAAACGGTGCAAGCCTTGCAAGTGCTTGCGGCCGTGCAGCGCGCAGAAGCGGTTGGTCAAACTGCCCCCACGTAGCACTGCCCCCCATTGACAACAACACCCTTTGATTCAGGAAAGCATATGACGCGCAAATATTTTGGCACCGACGGCATTCGCGGCACCGTAGGCCAGGCCCCCATCACCCCGGACTTTGTGTTGCGCTTGGCCCACGCGGTGGGGCGGGTGCTTAAGCAGACAGAGGTCCGCCCTACGGTGCTTATTGGCAAAGACACCCGCATCTCGGGCTACATGCTCGAGAGCGCCCTGGAGAGCGGCTTTAACTCGGCGGGCGTGGATGTGGTGCTGCTTGGCCCGTTGCCAACACCCGGCGTGGCGTATCTGACCCGTGCCCAGCGGGCCTCATTGGGCGTTGTGATTAGCGCCAGCCACAACCCGTTCGAGGACAACGGCATCAAGTTTTTCAGCGCCAAGGGCGCCAAGTTGTCCGATGCCTGGGAGTTGGCCGTTGAGGCTGCGCTGGACGAGCCCCCATTATGGGCAGACTCTGCCAACCTAGGTAAAACCCGCCGTTTGGACGACGCGGCAGGTCGCTATATCGAGTTTTGCAAGAGCACCTTTGCCAACGACTTGACCTTGAAGGGCGTGAAGATGGTGGTCGATGCCGCACACGGCGCGGCCTACCACATCGCCCCGCAAGTTTTCCACGAACTGGGGGCCGAGGTGATCGAGATCGGGTGTTCCCCCGATGGGATGAACATCAACCATGGGGTGGGCGCCACGCACCCGCAAGCGTTGGTGGATGCAGTCAAACAACACGGTGCCGACTTTGGTGTTGCGCTGGATGGGGATGCTGACCGACTGCAACTGGTGGACGGTCAGGGGCGCTTGTACAACGGTGACGAGCTGCTCTACCTGATGGCCGACGACCGCTTGAGCCGCGACGAGCATGTGCCCGGTGTAGTGGGCACGCTGATGACTAATCTGGCGGTGGAATTGGCGCTCAAGGCGCGTGGTGTGCAGTTTGTGCGTGCCAAGGTGGGCGACCGTTATGTGCTGGAAGAATTGGAAAAGAATAAGTGGATCTTGGGGGGCGAGGGTTCGGGCCACCTGCTGGCCCTGGACAAACACACCACGGGTGACGGGCTCATCTCGGCTCTGCAAGTGTTGCAAGCCCTGCAGCGCAGCGGCAAAACCATGGCGGAGCTGCTGGCCGGTGTCACGCTGTTTCCACAAACCCTGATCAACGTGCGCCTGCGCCCCGGCCAAGATTGGACGTCCAACATGGCCTTGGCGCAGGCGCACCGGGCGGTAGAGGTCGAGCTGGGTGACACAGGGCGGGTGCTGATTCGGGCCAGTGGCACCGAGCCATTGGTGCGGGTAATGGTGGAAGCGCGTGATGCGGCGCAGGCCAAAGCGTGTGCGCAACGTATGGCCGATACGCTGGCTGCGTGAGTGGTCTGAGTGCTTGCCCCCAAAGCTGGAATGGCGGGCTTATTCGGACTATAGTTCCGTGAGTCTTATTCATCGCCAGCTAGGAGAAAAGATCATGGCCATACCCCATGCCATTTCAGGTCAACCCGTCAGTGTGCGCCCATTGGGGAGCACATTGTCACAACAGCAAAACACCGCCATTTTCAAGACCGAACGGCTTGAGGTTATTCGTCTGGTGTTGCCGCAGGGCAAATCCATGCGCGACCACAAGGTTGTCGGCGACATTACCGTGCATTGTTTGGAGGGCCGCATCGACTTTACGTGCGGCGCCGAGCATCAGGTCCTGTCCGCGGGGGAGCTGCTGTACTTGGCCGGCGGCGTGGTGCACAACCTGACCGCGCTCGAAGATGCATCGGCTTTGCTGACCATTGTGTTGTGCCCTTGAATCAGCAGAGGCATCCCGGATACACAGGCGTAGGTAAAACCCCATCGGTGATGGACGCGCCGGGTAACACCACTACCGGGCAAAAGCCGCCGCCCGGTGTGCGCATATTGGTGGTCTGGCCACTGTAGGTACGCGCGGCTAGGAGCTGGATGTGGCCCCGATAGGTGTAGGCCCGCACGTCCAATTTCAGGCGTGTTGGGGTGCCGTCCACGTCGACGATGCGCTCGCTCGGCGGAATCATTTTCTGGGCAATGAAGTCACCCGCCACAATCTCGGCCCATACCCGTTTGGTCAGCTTGTCGCCTCGGTAAGCGGCTTTGGCGCCGTAACCCGCCACTGGCTTAAAAAATAGGGTGCGCCGCGCGGCCCACAGTGCGTCGGCGTTGTGGGCGTGCACTACCGTCGTGTGGGGAATGGTGGCGTGCAGCAGGGCGCGGTCTTGGGCACTGACGCCCCATGTGGCCAGCAGGTCGTCGTTGCCCAAAGTCACGAGGTTGCGTTTGTGCGCGTACAGCGCATGTGCTCTGGGGTTAGGCGTGACCACGGCAGCACCGGTTGCATAAGCGTCGTGCAGGGCGGCATGGTGCGGGTCGGACAGGTCAAAGTCGGTGAGTCGGTTGTACACCAGATCAACCGGCATGCCGGGTGGCAAAGCCGGGTGCCACAGCGCGCCATGCTCCATGCGTAACGCGCTGGCGTCGGCGATGACCGCATGCAAACCATGGCTTTGTAACAACTGGCGCACCAGTTCGAATTCAGGCGCTAGGTACTGGGTGTCGGGAGCATCGTCGACGATCAGCACTGTGCGCAAGGTTTGTGTGCCACGTTGGCTGCGCCATTCAGCTTGGAACATGTCCAGCAGTTCAGCATCCAGGCGCGCCAGATCGGTATAGGGTGGTAGCAATTTTTCCAGTTCGCCGCAGCAGGCTTGGTGCGCGCGGGCCAAGGCAGCGTTGAGCAGAGCGCCGCCGGCATTGGTGTTGATTTCGATTAGGTGCGGCCCTTCGACGCTGATGTGAAAATCGTAGCCCATGAATGCCCCCACGGGGCCGAAGTTGTGCTGCGCAATCGCGCCAGCCCGGGCCAGTGTGTATTGCTGGTAGCCGGGCCGTGCGAAGACACGCTCAATAGCGGCAATGGCGCGCGCCAGTGTGGCGTGTACCCGTGCATCCAGAAACACCGCCGTTTGGGAAAACAGGTGTGGGTGGCTACTGGCCAAGGCCCCCGCCATGCCGTGCAGGCTGGGGTCGGTTTCCAACTGTTCTCGCAGGCGCTGCGGATTGAGGGTGCGGCATACGCAGCCCAGATTCATGGCTTCGGCCAGGTTCATGGTGTTCAGTGTCTGGTAGTGCGGTCGACGCAGCTTCACCACATAGTGGGATGACATGGGGTGGCCATGTAGATGGGGAGGTTTTCGTGTACTTCAAGCACGTAGTTTCTTGGGGGCGTGTTCCGCACTGCTTGTGTCAATTTTAAGTGTCAAGGGTATAACAAGGTGCTGTTGCATTCGGGCCTTTCACGGTTTTTCCCGATTGACATTCATAGGCCTATGCTTGATATTGCTCCGTATCAATTTTCTTTTTGCAATTCAAAGGTTGAACCTTCCGTGAATAATTTGAAAATATCAACCCGCCTCATGGTGCTGATTGGCATCTCATCATTTTTAATGTTGGTGATCGCACTCACGGGATTGCGTGGCATTGAGCAAACCAATGTATCGGTTAAGACGGTTTACGAAGACCGTACAGTGGCCCTGAGTTATCTGTCCGAAGTGCAGTCGCTCATGCAGGAGAATCGGGCTGAGCTGGCCAATGCCATTGCCATGCCCGACGACAGCAAACGTGCGGTCGATGTGGTGCAAAAAAATACCGAGACGATTAATAAGGCATGGGCGGCGTACAAGGGTGGCCAGTTGTCGTCCGATGAAGACCAACTCGCCCACAATCTGGAGGCTGCGCGGGACAAGTATTCGGCGGAGGGACTCAAACCCATGGTGGCAGCCCTGTCGGGCGGCGACATGGACACCGCCAAGGCGCTCAACGGCGACAAATTTCGGACGCTGTTTTCTGAAGTGCGTAAAAATATTGCCGATTTGAATGCCTTGCAGATCCGCGAGGCAAAGCGCGAGTTTGAAGCTGGTCAAGGCCGCTACTCCAGTGCGCGCTGGTTGATATGGACATTGCTGTTGCTGGGTATTGGCCTTGCATGTTTCTTTGGCTGGACCTTGATTCGCAGCATCACGACCTCGTTGTCGCAGGGTGTGGATGCCGCCAACGCCATGGCCGAGGGTGACCTTACCAACCAGATTCGCATCGATGGCCAAGACGAAATGGCTGTACTGTTGACCTCGCTGTCGAACATGCAAGGTGGCTTGGCCACTGTGGTATCCAGTGTGCGCCAAGGTTCGGAGAGCGTGGCTACGGCCAGCGCAGAAATTGCCCAAGGCAACAACGACCTGTCGGCCCGCACTGAGCAGCAAGCCAGCGCGCTAGAGCAAACGGCTGCCAGCATGGCCGAGTTGAGTTCGACGGTTAAGCAAAATGCCGACAGTGCCCGCCAAGCCAATCAGTTGGCCTTGAGCGCGTCCTCGGTGGCCAAGCAAGGCGGCGTCGTGGTCAATCAGGTGGTGGAAACCATGAAAGGCATTAACGAGGCCAGCCGCAAAATTTCGGACATTATCAGTGTGATTGATGGCATTGCGTTTCAGACTAATATCTTGGCCCTGAATGCGGCGGTGGAGGCAGCCCGCGCCGGTGAGCAAGGCCGTGGGTTTGCGGTGGTAGCCTCTGAGGTGCGCTCACTGGCCGGACGCTCCGCTGAAGCGGCCAAAGAAATCAAGAGCCTGATTGGCACTAGCGTGGACCGCGTTGAGCAAGGTACCGCCTTGGTTGACCAGGCAGGCACAACCATGACTGAGGTGGTCGACAGCATCAAACGGGTCACCGACATCATGGGCGAGATCAGTGCAGCCAGCAATGAGCAGTCTTTGGGTGTTGGTCAGGTTAGTCAGGCCGTGGCCCAGATGGACCAGGCCACACAGCAAAACGCCGCGTTGGTGGAAGAGATGGCCGCAGCTGCCAGTGGACTCAAAGGGCAGGCCCAAGACCTGGTGCAAACCGTAGCATCGTTCAAGCTAGGTAACGAAGGCTCCCTGGCACCGCGTTCGCGTCAGCCGCAACGCCGCCCGGTCGCTGCGCCACCCAAGGTGGGCGGTCAGTCTGGCGCAGCGCGTCTTGCATCTGGCGGCGGATCGGCCAAATTTTCGGCGCCCCGTCCGGCATTGGCTAAGCCAAACGTGCCCGCACCCAAGGTGGCAACCAAGACCACACCGGCCGGTGGCGATGAAGACTGGGAAACCTTTTAAGCCGACTAGGCTGCCTTGCAGTCTGGTGATTCCAGACTTCCAAACGCAGTGATTGGGGACATTCCGCTTGGCGGTATGGTTGATTCAATGGTCAGACTTTGCCTTCGCTTTGGACTTGTCGTCGGTGCCGGTTTTGTCCGACGCTGATTCGCTGCTAGAGCCGCTAGTCGTGGCTCCGGAGATCACTTCTTCCACCGGGCTGGCGCTTTTAGAGCCGCTGAAGGGGATGCCGTCGATCTTGTTGTCCCGCATGTACTGGTCCATTTCCTTCCAGCCCTCAAAAATGCCCGCCTTGGACACTTTGTCGTTCATGGCGTAGCAGTCTTCAATGCTGCGCACCCCGTAGCGGCAGGCGCTGCCTATGGCCTTGGCGTCAGCGGCGCGCTGGGCTACCCGGGGGTCTGCCATGAGCTCTGTGATTTGGTCACACCCGGCTAGTCCGGCGAGTAATAGTGCGAAGGCGAGAATTGCCAAGTGTCGTTTCATGGGGTGCGAAGAATACATGGTTGGTTTATCGGCGCATTGTGCCCACTATTGAGTGCGCTGCCCAATATGGGATGCAAAAAAAGGCCCGTGAGGGCCTTTTGGGGGTGAAGCGGGTTCGCAAACTGCCTGCCAAACCCTGACATTGGCGCAATTAATCGCGCTCGCCGCCAAAGATACCCAAGAGTGCCAGCAGGCTTTGGAACACGTTGATCACGTCCAAATACAGGGCCAGCGTGGCGCTGATGTAGTTGGTCTCGCCGCCGTCAATGATGCGCTTGAGGTCGTACAGCATGTAGGCGCTGAAGATGCCGATGGCCGCCATCGAAATAGCGGCCATGCCGGCGGTGGAGCCCACAAAGACGTTAATGACGCCACCCACCACGACCACCATGGCACCGACAAACAGCCATTTGCCCATGCTTGAGAGGTCGCGCTTGATGACGCTGGCTAGGCTGGCCATGACAAAAAATACACCTGCAGTGCCCGCAAAGGCGGTCATGACCAGTTCTTGCCCATTTTTAAAACCCAGTACCATGGCGATCATGCGCGACAGCATCAGGCCCATGAAGAAGGTAAAGCCCAGCAAAACCGGCACGCCGGTGGCTGAGTTTTTGGTCTTTTCAATGGCGTAGATGAAGCCGAATGCGCCGCCCAAGAAAACGACCATGCCCAAAAATCCATTGAGCTGCTGGGTAATGCCGGTGGCCACGCCCAGCCACGCACCCAGCACGGTGGGGATCAGGCTCAGCGAAAGCAGCCAATACGTGTTGCGCAACACCCGGTTGCGTTGTGAGTCAGAAACCAAATAGCCCTGGCTATTGGGGGTCAAAGTTGGGATGCGGTCGGTCATTGTGAGAAAACTCCTTGGGTATCTGTAAAAAAACAGATGGGGCAATTTTAGGCTTTATCAAGATTGGTATGCTGTGAGCCCACAACCTTAAGGGCTTTAGGATGAAAACCAAATCGGTACTCGAATTCTCAGACGTACGCGCAATGGCTGCCGCTGCTGAGGCGCATGCGCTCAAAATCAAATGTGCGGTGAGTTTTGCTATCGTGGATGACGGTGGCCACATGCTGTGGTTTCAGCGTCTGGATGGTGCGGCGCCCAACTCGTCGTACATGGCGCCGGCCAAAGCACGCACCTCGGCACTGGGGCGGCGCGAGACCAAGGTCTACGAGGACATCATCAACGAAGGGCGAATGTCGTTTCTGAGCGCACCGACGCTGGAGGGCATGCTGGAGGGCGGCGTGCCAATCATCAAAGGCGGCCAATGCCTGGGGGCAATCGGAGTGAGTGGGGTCAAGTCCACCGATGACGTTGCCATTGCGAAGGCCGCGATGGCTGCCATTGGGCTGTAGCGGGGTCCTGGTTGCTATTAATTTGATAGCGGATTACGCATATTTGGCGAGGGCTAGCGGCCAATTTGACCATTAATTTTTCAGGATCAGTTTGCCTTGGTGCAGACGATTAACGTTTTGGCAGAGTGTCTCGAATCCATTGCCGCACGCTACGCACCATGGACTGGGTGGTGCGCCAGGGCGCGGACGCTTTGATGCGGGCCATGAGTGCGTCTTTCCAGGGTTTCCAGCGGCCATAGAAGCGGGCAAACCAGGCTAGGCGCATCAGGGCGGGGTGGGTCAGCGTAAAGAGCCGCGCGGCAACTGCAGTGCCTACAACCTTGGCCAGTATCACTACGGTTAGGCCCAGTGCAATATGGCCCGCGTCTATCCAATACAGTGCCAACAGCTTGATGGGAATCAAGAAGACGATGGGGACCAAATACAACACCAGTGCCGCATAGGGGCTAAGACCGGCGATGAACGTTTCCATGCGAGCCCACAAGGGCAGGCGCGCAAGGCGGCCAATGAGGTGCGACAGGGGTTCCCAGCCCCATTCTTCAAAAATCAGCACCAGGGCCAATAGCGGCCCTAAAGTGGCGTTGAAAAGAGCCAGCAAAAAACGCTTCATCGCAGGCAGCGTGGCATTAGGCAAGCGCTAGCCCTAGGCCAGGGTCGACCAATAGTGAAAGGTGCGCATGCCCGCCACCGTCAGCAGCAGTGAGCCCATGAGGTGCATGGCCGCAGTGCCCACGGCTAGGGCATAGCGCTGTTGCATGAGCAGAGTCACCACTTCGGCGCTGAAGCTAGAGAAGGTCGTTAGCGCCCCCAAAAATCCGGTGACCAGGGCCAGACGCCAAACGGGGTCGATTTGCGGTAGCGCCTGAAACAGGGCGATGCATATGCCAATGAGATAGCCTCCTAGCAGGTTGGCGGCCAGGGTGCCCCAGGGAATCAACCCACCCGGGCTGAGCCAAAGCCCTAACGCCCAGCGCGCCAAGGCGCCCAGACTGGCGCCGCCGCAGATGGCCAGTACCGACAGCATCAGGGGCTCTTCCCTGGCGGGGGGGCAAAGGGTGTCTCGTCCACGGTCAGGCCGTTTGCCGACAAGCGGCTTGCACTGGCGGGCTTGATGCCTTTGACACGCGCCATCAGGTCCTGCCAGTTTTTGAAGGGACCGTGGGCACGCTCGGCCAAAATGATGGCAGTTGTGCGCGGGCCGATGCCTTTAACCCCGTCCAGTTCGGCTTCGGTGGCGGTGTTGACATCCACACCCGCGTGAGCTGCCGCGCAACACAGCAGTGTGACGAGGACGCAAGCGCGTCGCAGCGTGGCTAATAGCGGAGTCTGCATGGGGCCCGCGTCAAACGCCGCTGAGTATTTGGACATAGTTGCGCACGCCGGTTTGTACATTGGCAAAGGCATGCTGGCAGCCCGTGGCACGCAGCGCGCTCAGGTCGGCCTGGGTGTAACTTTGGTATTTACCGCGCAGGGCGTCGGGAAAACTGATGTACTCGATCAGACCGCGTGTGGCGGCTTGCTCCAGACTCAGCGATGCTTCACCACGCTGCTCCAGCAGGGTGTTGACCACGGAAATGGCGATGTCATTAAACGGTTGGGCTTGGCCGGTGCCCAGGTTAAAAATGCCCGACTGTGCAGGGTTGTCGTAGAACCACAGGTTCACCGCCACCACATCGTCGATGTAGACAAAGTCGCGCATCTGCCCGCCCGCCGCGTAGCCACCGTACTCGCCAAACAGCTTGACCCGGCCTTCTGTTTGGAATTGGTTGAACTGGTGAAACGCCACACTGGCCATGCGCCCTTTGTGTTGCTCCTGCGGGCCGTAGACGTTGAAGTAGCGAAATCCAACCACCTGATGGGTGCGACCTGCCTTGGTCCGCTCAAATTGGTTGCCGCATTCACGGCGCATACGCTGGTCAAACAAAAGCTTGGAGTAGCCATACACATTGAGCGGGTGCTCGAAAGCTGGGTCCTCACGAAAGGTGCTAGAGCCGCCGTAGGTGGCGGCCGAGGATGCGTACAGCAGGCGGGTGCCACGTTTTTGGCAGGCCATAAACAGGTCGCGCGAAAGCATGTAGTTGTTGGCCATCATGTATTGGCCGTCTTGCTCCATGGTGTCGCTGCAGGCACCCTCGTGGAAAACGGCTTCGACTTGTCCGTAGTTGCCGGACGCGAAATCATCATAAAACGTCTCGGCGTCGACGTAGTCTGCAATACGCAGTGCAGCCAGGTTGCGAAATTTGTCACCCTGCTTGAGGTCATCGACCGCAATGATGTCGTCCAGCCCACGGGCATTGAGCCCCTTGATGATGTTGCTGCCAATAAAACCGGCCGCGCCGGTTACCACGATACGGGTCATGCAAAAAGCTCCTCAAAAGAAACAGTGGCAGTGCCAAATTTGCCCACCACCAAGCCACCGGCACGGTTGGCCAGCGGTAGTGCGTCGCGGTACCCCACACCCGCAGCCGTCAAAGCCGCCATGGTGGCAATCACGGTGTCGCCAGCACCGGTCACGTCAAACACCTCGCGGGCCTGGGCGCTTACATGCAGTTCGCCCTGGGCGTCAAAAAGTGTCATGCCTTCTTCGCTGCGGGTCAACAAGACCGCGTCTAGGCACAACTGCTCGCGCATTTGGTGGGCCTTGGTGCGCAGGTCATCGTCGTCCCGCCAATGGCCAATGACCTGTTGCATTTCGGCTCGGTTGGGGGTAATGACGCTGGCGTTTTTGTAGCGTGCGTAATCGCTGCCTTTGGGATCGACCAAAATCGGTTTGCCAGCCGCACGTGCAAGGGCAATCATGTCGGTGACGTGGCCCAATCCTCCCTTGCTGTAGTCGGAAAAAAGTACGGCGCCGTGGGCGGGCAAGAGTGTTTGGAAAATGGTGGTTTGCGAGGCCAACACCTCGTTTTTTGGGGTGTTCTCAAAGTCAAGGCGCAGCAGTTGTTGCTGGCGTCCGATGACCCGCAGTTTGACCGTGGTTTTGAGGTCTACGTCGCGTCCAAAGTGAGGATGAATGCCGGTTTGCGCCACCAAGGCTTCAAGCTTGTGGCTGGCTTCATCGTCACCGACTACCGTGAGCAAGGACGCCTGCGCGCCCAGCGTGACGACGTTGTAGGCCACGTTGGCGGCGCCACCGCTGCGTTCTTCTTCGTGGGTGATACGCACCACCGGAACTGGCGCCTCTGGTGATATGCGGTCAACTGCGCCGTACCAGTAGCGGTCTAACATGACATCGCCGACGACCAATACGCGGGCGGTAGCCATGTGTTCGCGGCTGAGCGCCACGCAGGGGTTGGATTGCGTCATAACTCTTCGACCCGTCGTGCGGGGTAACTGTCCCAGGTTTGGCATCCGGGGCATTGCCAGAAATGCTGCTTGGCCTCAAACCCGCAGGCCGCACACCGGTAGCGGGTGAGGGGCTTGACGGCGTGGTCCAGCGCACGTTGCACCTGGGGATGGAATTGTTCGTGTTCGAGTTTTTCGCCTGCAATCCACTTTGCGGCGGCGACCAAGGAGGGCTCACTCGCTAAATGACGGGCATACCATTCACGGGCACTGGCTGTGGGGGCACCGCTGGCGGCTTCAAGTGCGACAACGGCGTCAACCACATCCAAGCAGTGGTTTTGGGTGTAGCTGGCCTTAAGCAGGTCCAACACACGGGCAACTTGGTCGCAGGCAATGGCGGCCTGTGCCAACAAGGGCGCAATCAGGGGGATGGCGGCGGGAGCGACAACCATGGCTTGCGTCAACGTCAGGCAGGCCCGGTCTGCCTCGCCCTGCAGCGTGTAAATGCGGGCCAAGTCCATGTGGGGACGCGGGGCATGGGGTGCAATGTGAACCGCCTGGAGCAAATATGCAGTGGCCTTATCGAAGTCGCCGGCGGCGCTGCTGGCAATAGCTTGTTCGCACAGGTAGTGTGCCAGGCGACCGGTAAAACTGCCGTGTCCGGAAGACTCCAGCTTTTGCGCCATCTGCGCTGCATGTTCCCAGTCGCGCGAGCGCTCGTAATTGGCCAGCAGGGCCAGGCGGGCTTGGCCTTCAAAGCGGGTTCCTTCGAGCTTGAGCAGGGCCTCTTCGGCGCGGTCTAGCAGTCCTGCTTTGAGGTAGTCCAGTGCCAGTGCATGCTGGGCGCGCATGCGGTCGTCGTCGCTGACGTCGGCGCGGGATAGCAGGTGCTGGTGCACGCGCACGGCGCGCTCGTATTCTCCACGACGACGAAACAGGTTGCCCAGCGCGAAATGCAACTCAGAGGTATCGGGGTCACTTTGGACGGCTTCGATGAAGGCGTCGATGGCCAGGTCTTGTTGTTCGTTGAGTAAAAAGTTCAGCCCTTTGAAATAGGCCTTGGGCGCTTGGTGGTTCTCGATCCTGAGCTGACGGACATCCAGTCTAGACGCAACCCAGCCCAGCACAAAGACCACAGGCAAAGCCAGCAGGATCAGGCTGATGTCAAATTCCATAGGGTGGCTGTGGTTGGGGTGTGGGTGCCTTTTCGGCGTTGGTTGCGGGTGCTGCTGCGCGCCGTGCGCGGGTAGCTTCGCGGCGGTGTTGCCACCAGCGTGGCACCATTCCCAGAACACCCAGCATCAGTCCACAGGCGAATGCGCTGAGTACGACCAGAACCAAGGGCGCAGTCCACTGCTGACCAAAAAAGAAATGCACGGTGGCGTCGTGTTGGTTGTTCAGTGCAAATGCAAAAAGGGTAAAGAAAATAGCCGCTTTAAGCGTCCATTTCAAGAACCATGCAAGTTGTTTCATCGATGCCCCCAGTGGCTACGGATTCTAACGTTGTCGATCAGGGTTTGGGGTCGACGGGAAGTTCGGCGGTGCGTTGGTCGACCGATTCGCGCAAGGCCTTGCCCGGCTTAAAGTGAGGGACTCGTTTTTCGGGGATCGCGACGCTCTCGCCACTGCGCGGGTTGCGTCCCATTCGGGGCGGCCGGTGGTTGATGGAAAAACTGCCAAAACCCCGAATTTCAATGCGGTGCCCGGCCACTAGAGCATCGTTTATGGCATCCAAAATCGCTTTGACCGCAAACTCCGCGTCGCGGTGGGTCAACTGGGCGAACCGGTTGGCTAACTCTTCAACAAGATCAGATCGGGTCATGGCAGTTTAGGGTCTCTCAATGAAAAACGACCGAGGCCGTGAGGCCGTCGGTCGTTCGTTCAGTTCAACAACGCAGGATTAGTTGTTGTCCAGCTTGGCGCGCAACAAAGCGCCCAGGCTGGTGGTACCAGCGTTTTCACGGGCAGAAGACTGGCTCAGAGCAGCCATGGCTTCACCCTGGTCAGCGGCATCCTTGGCCTTGATGGACAACTGGATGTTGCGGGTCTTGCGATCCACATTG
>JBBRSA010000060.1:0-16637 GCA_038245855.1 Burkholderiales bacterium | reverse complement strand
TACCCGTCAACGACTCGAATTCAGAGTCATGGATACTTGCTGCCCCTCATTTACAGCAGCATATCGGCATGACCACTACGACTTTACCGGCAGCCAAACTTCTTTCAGCCCAACGTATTGAGCTGGCCATTCGTTCGATGACTGGTGCCGCCAACATCAGCCACCTCGCCGCAGAGAATGAAGTCAGCCGCAAGTTCATCTACGCGCAGCAGACAAAAGCAAGGGATGCGCTGCAAGAGGCTTTTGCTTCACCCAGCGCAGACGATGCTGTCCTATTTTCCCTTCCAGTGACAAAAGAGTGGCTGCACCAGGTCACTCTATCCCTTACCTTGATCTGTCATAGCTCTTATCGTGGCGTGGTCGAATTCATGCGCGACATGCTGGGCGTTCCCATCAGCCTGGGTGCCGTGCACAACCTGCATCAACTCGCTGCCCAGCGTGCGACCAACATCAACGCAGAGCAGGACCTCTCTCAAATTCGGGTTGGCCTGCATGACGAAATCTTCCACTGCAACGAGCCGGTCCTGGTCGGCGTTGATGCCCACTCAACCTACTGCTATTTGCTCGCTGCTGCGCAGCAACGCGATGCAAACACCTGGGCCATCCACTTGCTGTACGCCTGTGACCAAGGATTCAATCCTGACTACCTGGTCGCTGACCAAGGCACGGGACTGCGCGCCGGGCAAGTCATTGTGTGGCAGGACAAGCCCTGCCATGGCGATGTGTTTCACATCTTGCAACAGTGCGAGAGTTTGGCCAATGTATTGGCCAGCGTAGCCAAGGGTGTTACCACCCAGTGTTGTGCCTTGGAATTGAAGATGGACGCCGCCAAGAAGGACGGCGTCGGCAATAAACTCGCGCGCCAACTCGGCATGGCACGACTCGCCCAGGAGCGATCATCCCGTTTGGCCAAAGATGTCAAGACGCTCACGCAGTGGCTGCGCCGTGACGTATTGGAGCTCGCTGGTCCCTGTCTGGCCATCCGCCTGGAGCTGTACGACTTTGTCACCGCTGAGTTGCTGGCACGCGAACACCTGGACAAAAAGCGTATTCGCAGCGTGCGCATCGCTCTGCAAAACCAGCGTGACGACTTGCTCGCATTTGCCGGGGTACTTGATGACAAGTTGGAGGCCATCGCCCAGACCCACGCTGTGCCAATGTCGGTGGTGCGCCAAGCCTGTGTGCTGCAGCGCAAGCCAACAACATCACCTGCTTACTGGCAGGGTTGGTGCCAACTGTGCTCTCAAATGGGAGACAAATGTCACTTTGTCTTTGAAGCCGTGATGCAGGCCATGGCCCAAACACCGAGGTGCAGCTCGATGGTGGAGAACCTGAACTCAAGACTGCGAAACTATTTCACGCTGCGTCGCCAGCTTGGCGGCGAGTACCTGGGTTTGCTGCAGTTCTTCTTGAACCACCGTAGTTTCCTACGCAGCAGAGTAGCTGAGCGGGTGGGCAAAAGTCCCAAGCAGTTGATGACGGGTCAAGAACACCCACATTGGCTCACGTTGCTTGGGTTTGGGCAACTGCAGCCTCTGCGCACCTGATCCGGCGCAGGTCAGGTAGGCCTGCGCCACCCCGCTACCGTACACGATATCCCCAATTCTTGAGGAGGGATTGGTCCGCCAGTGTTACCCGAAAACCCGCGCTTTTGAACCACGCCGCCTGGGGCAACCCCGCCACAAAGTCGCGCGTGCTGCTGGTGTGCGGCAGCGCCCGCAACGACGGAACCTGCCCCGGTGAAGTCTCAAAGACTTGGCGCCTGACCGAGATCGCCCGGGAGCTTGTGCAGGGCGCCGGCATCGAGGCCGACGTGCTGGATTTGAGCCTTGTTACCTCGGAGTACGGCCGCAACATCCACCCTTGCAAGGGCTGCGTGTCGAGCGCCATGCCGTTGTGCCACTGGCCCTGCAGTTGTTACCCGAACCACGCGCTCGCGCAAACCCATGATTGGATGGCCGAAATTTATGAACGCTGGGTTGCCGCACATGCCGTTATCTTGTTGGCGCCAACCTACTGGTACCAGTCGCCCAGCCCACTCAAACTGATGATCGACCGACTGGTGTGTGCCGATGGTGGCAACCCGGACCCCACCACCACCCACGGCAAGCGTGTGGTCGAGGCCAAGCGCATTGAAGAACAGGGTTGGAACTACCCCAAACACCTGGCTGGCCGGGCGTTCGGTGTGGTCGTGCACGGAGATGTCGCCGGCGTCGAAGACCACCGCCGCAACCTGTGCGACTGGCTGGAGTGGATGGGCCTGATCGACGCCGGTGCTACCGCCAAACTCGACCGCTACATCGGCTACTACGGGCCTTACTACAGCAGCCACGACGCACTGGACCAAGACACCGCCGTACAAGAAGAGGTTCGCAATGTTGCCCGCTCGGTAGTCAACGCCGTAGAGGCACTGCGCGCCGGGCGTTTGAGCCTGCCCGACAAGACCATCAAGCCTCCGCGACCGAAGTGACACCCCTATTTTCATAACTTCTGCAAACACTCATGCGAAAGGATTCATCATGATCGAGAAAACCGCCAGCGTGCATTGGGAAGGCCAGGGCAAAAAGGGCCAGGGACAGATCAGCACCGAAACCGGTGCGCTCAAGCAGTACCCCTATGGGTTCGCAAGCCGCTTTGAAGACGACCGGCGTGGCACCAATCCCGAGGAGATCCTGGGAGCTGCCCACGCTGCGTGCTTCACGATGGCGTTCTCCTTTGCGTGCGACAAGGCCGGGTTCGCCACCGCTTCGATCGACACCCAGGCCCGTGTGCGCCTGGCAACGGCGGGCGATGGGTTCGTCATCGACCGGATTGCACTCACCTTAACGGCCAATGTTCCGGGCATCGACGAAGCGCGGTTCCAAGAGATTGCGCTGGCCGCCAAACGCGAATGCCCACTGTCGAAGGCGCTGGCGAGCGTAGCCGAGATCGGTCTGCAGGCGACGCTCGCCAAAAGCGCCACTAACGCGTAAGAGGCGATTCGCATCTCCCAACAACCCATTGAAAGGAACCGTCATGCCTCAGAAAACCTGGAGCGCCAAGCGCGAGCGCCAATACGTACACATCAAGGACAGCCTAATCGACCGGGGCAAGCCTCTGCCACTGGCCGAAGAGATCGCCGCACGGGTGGTCAACAAGGAGCGGGCGCAGCACGGTGAGTCGGTGCAGGCGAGCCCTTCCTCCATCAACGACATGTCCGCCAGTCGGCGGGGCGGTTTGCGCTCACACAAGGGCGCAGGCGGTCGCACTGTGCTCCAGCTGCGCAACGAGGCGCGCCAACACGGCATTAAAGGGCGGTCAACGATGAATAAGGCGCAGCTTGAGCAGGCGTTAGCCCAATGACGGCGCGCACACCGGACACGCAGGCCACCGAAGGCCCACTCGTCGCAACGGCTGAGGCGCGCGCCGCTGTGTCTGCGCGGGTCAGCGCCATCGAGGCTGTGGGCCGCTCGCGACTGCTAACCGTGGGTGTGGACGCCTTATTGGTCGAGGTGGCGGCACTGCTGTCCAACGCACAGATCAGCGTGGTGGTGGTGTGTGACGCCGCTGGTGTGCCGGTGGGCACCATCACCGAGACGGTGCTCGTCAGGCAGTTGGGATTGGGGCAAGCCGACTTTTTTACCACGCACGCGGGCGATGTGGCGACGCGGGGGATCACGACCTGCGCGAGCGACGACACATTGTCCGATGTGCTCGCAATGATGCACGAGCAGGGTCTCATCCATGTGCTGGTCGTCGATCCCGCCAACAAACCACTCGGGGTGCTCAATGCGCGCGACGGGCTGCGCGCACTGCTGGCGGCTGGTAACCAAGAAGAGGAGTTACTGCGCAATTACGTGATGGGCGTGGGCTACCAGTGAAGGTGGGCCCGGCCGGTCACCCGCGATCAACGCTGTCGTCCGGATTCGCGATGGTGCCCGCAGCAGAAGCGCCCAATGCGCCGACAACGGTACCTAGTGTGCCACCCACCACGACACCCACCGGACCAGCGACTGCGGCGCCGATGGCAGCACCGGTCGCAGCACCGGCCACCACGCCGCCGCCCATCAAAGCCGAGTTGGCTTCGCGCTGGGCTTCCTCGGGTCCCAATGGGAACTGTGCCGCGGACGCTGGGTCCTGCGAGGGGACGCCGTGGCCGGGATGGGCCTGCTCGGCAAGGTCTTCGTCGACAGGTGTGGTGTTCAATGGCGTGGTGGAGGATGGGTTCATGGCAATGTCCTGAGAATGAAGGCACAGGTTGCGCCCAAACCTGTGGCGCGTCAGTGCGTTGACACACATTGAAGCTGGGTAGTCATGGCGTCACCTATAGTTCGCTGCAAGCGGCTACGGGGCAAGCCACGACTTCAGGCCTACGTTGGTAGCAAACACATCGCCGCTTGCCCTTACTGGGCGAACTTAACCGAGATGGAAATTGCAGCAATCTTCTTGAAAAGGAGGATTACCCCAAAAAAAGGGCTCCGCAATAGCGAAGCCCTCGCTAGCGCAAACCAGCGAACCTACTCAGTCATTTTTTTGGCTTTGTTGACCAGTTTTCACCTGCTGCCCATGGGTACCGTCATGGGTACTTCCTGGGGATTTTGTATTGGAAGAACTTTGGTCTTGTTGCTTCCCTGAAGCTTGAGCGCTCTTGTTGCCATCGCGGCTGTTGCTTGGACTGCTAGAGTCGCTGTGAGATCCTTGTTGACCGCCGGAATTTGAACCCGATGAGCCACGCGCTGCATTGTTACCTGTATTGCTATTGGACATGTAGTTTTCCTTAAGTTAAAAACGCCACCCGGTTTTGGGTGACAGATCCACGGTTCAACGGATGCCGGACCGCAACGATGAGAAGAAGGACCGACCACTTTTCCAAACCGACCAAGGAGGCACAACGCATGAAGCACGTGCAACCGTGACCGGCTTTGAATCGCACCAGGAAAGAACTTTCTTGACTCATCGGAAACTACTTTACGCATTCTTTGTTGCGTCCACCGTGCGCTCCCGCACAAGTAGCCTCTGAACCGTAAAGCCTGGCGATGGATCCTGTACTACGCGTTGGCTGGACGGTGCAAACCGGGTTCCGGATGCACCATGCGCCGTGCGCTTAATCCGGCGCTTTGACGCCGATCATGGTTGCTATTTTTGCGACGTTCACGAACCCGCAGGTCCTGAGTTCCCGGCTTCATATCGGGTAGCAAAAATTGTCGGCCTGAATCAGAATTTGGCGGTCCATGGAGCGTATTGTTCTGCGGGCTGGCAACGTCGGATGCGGCATGGCTGAAAAACTCAAATCGTGCGCCACCTGCCTTTTTGGCTTGGTACATGGCAGAGTCCGCCCGGCTGATGAGGGTCGCCACGTCGTGCGCATCTTTGGGATACAGAGCGATACCCAGACTCACTGACACCTGCAGCACGTGACCGTCTATCTGACATGGCTCATCAAAGCTGGCAAGAATCTTGTTGGCAATGATGGCCGCATGGGCGGGATGGGCCACCTCAGACAGCAACACCAAAAATTCGTCTCCACCGTGTCGACTGACAGTGTCGGAGTCGCGAACGGCCGCCTCCAAGCGGCGTGACACGGTGGTCAAAACCTCATCGCCAACCCGGTGACCCATGGTGTCGTTGATGTCTTTGAAATGATCGAGGTCCACAAAAATAACCGCGATGTCTGTGCCATGCCGGTAGGCGACGGTGATCGCGTGTTCCATTCGGTCCTGCATCAGTGCCCGGTTGGGGGTGCCGGTCAAACCATCGTGTTGACTGGTTCGCGTGAGTTCTTCTAGTTCGTTGAATGCCCTGTCCGCGAGCGTTTCCGAGCGCAGGGCGGCTAGCAGCAGGTTCTCGTTGGCTTCAACAATTTCAGCAGGCAAGTTGCCATTGAGAACTTCGTGTGCTGCCGCTATTTCATCCTCTAACCTGCCCAGCTCGGTGCGCAAGGTGGCCTCTTGCTGTCGGAGTTGTGCCAGTGTTTGAGTTGCCACGGCAATTTTCTCGGTCGTTAGGATATTTTTCATACTGGATCACATTGGGTGCGCAATTGAGGGGCCGTTTTGCACTTTGATGGCGCGGTGCGTGCCATCGACTTGTGAAGGTGTCCCACCGAGTAATCCTTCGTGCCCGCCCAGCATGGCGCCGATTTGGATGCCATCATCATTGATGTGGAACTGGTGAAGCTGATTAGAGTGTGCGCTGGCCCGTACCTTGACGACGGCCATGACGCGCTGCAGGCAGCTGTCAATCTCCACGTAGCGTTGAACGATGATTGCGTCGGTCAAAAAGGCGGTTCCGTAGGGGCTAAAACGCAAGTCGACGTAGCGGTCCTCCAGCTCCGAGGTCATTAACACAGTCACCCCGCTGCTCGCCAAGGCCGACACCATGCGGGCCATGGATTCCCGAAAGTCATCCCGAAACGTCGGTGCCAGGACCAGCTCGAAACCTGAGAGTGAATCGATGACAATGCGCGTGGCCTTGAGTCGGTGAATTTCGACGAGCAGGAGCCCTGCCACTTCATCCACCGAGATGCCGGGTGCCCGCGTGTTGACCACTCCAATACGGCCACTTTGGATGAGCTCTGCCATCACCGGGCCCCGTGATTGGGTGGGACGCTGCTCAAAGGCAGCAATGACACCGGTCTCTCCGCAGCGCGCACCCTCTGCTAAAAAAGCCGCGGTCATGATGCTTTTACCGGATCCCGATGGACCGGCAACCAGCAGAGAGTAGCCCTTTGGCAGGCCGCCTCCCATCATCTCGTCCAAGCCAGGAATGCCCATGTGCAGTCGAACCTCGGGCGGAGATGTTGGTGTGGAATTATTCGGTGCTTCCAGCACTGGCGGCGGGAACACCGAGATCCCAGCATCGCTGATGCGAAACGTGTGGATGCCTGGCAAAGTGGAGAGCCCCCGCATCTTGGCGACCTCCATTTTTCGGACGACCGAATTGCGCTGCACACTTTGGCACAAACGAATCAGGCCGTCGGCGACGGTCAAAACGGGATTTCGATCATCGTCCGCTGCGTAATCCCCTATCAAGAAGGTGGTGGCTTGCCAGCTTGTCATCAGAACGCTGAGGTCTTGAATGAACTGTTGCAATTTGCGTTGCGAGTCGGCGTCACCTTGGTTGTTGATGCGCATGGACCGAAAAGAGTCGACGAAGACCACAGCGGGCCCGCGCGACTCCACTTCGGCGACGATGCGGGCCAACACTTGACTCAGATTGCCATCCACCATGTCATCCGTCAAGCTGATGAAGTGAACGCAATGACCTACTTTTTCGCTGTCGAAAAAGTCGAACTGCTGTTGGTAGCGAAACATTTTTAACGGTGTCTCACCCAGCACCGTAAAGTAAATCGCGGGTTGCTTTTCAGTCGCCATGGCGAACATGATTTGGTGGGCCAGTGTGGTTTTGCCGCTGCCTGGCGCTCCTGCAATGAAATTGAATGAAAACTCGGGTAAGCCCCCGCCGAGCACCGCATCCAGCCCTGGCACGCCGGTTGGCAAGCGGTGAATCGTGGGTTTACGCATGGTCATGGTTCACTTTCGGTACGGCAATGCCGCTGGAATAGATATCCAAAATGGATCGGAGCAGACGCTCGGTGAACGATTCACCGATCAAGTAAGAAAGGCGTGTGTAGAAGTTTTGCAACATGGCGCTGATAGCGGCCTCTGCCTGTGCATTGTTTTGCTGTGCCAGAGCGCCCTGCAAGGCGGCGTAGTCAACGGGCAACAGCGGACCCTGGCCCACGGTTTTCAAAAATGGATGATCGGCGCGTGATGCGTACAGACTGCGGTTATAAAGAGCCGCGAAGCCCCGTTGACCAATGAGGGGGACCAGTCTGCCGCTAATCTCTCGCCATACTGCAACGTAATCATTGGTTATGGCAGCCATCATAGTAATTGGTGGTGGTGCATGGGTTTTATCAAACGATTACCACCCCATTGTTTTGTTTCGGGCGGCGGGATGTCTGTGCGCTTGCGAACACACCGCGTGCTGAAGAGAATCGAGAAGGCGTTTCAACTGGCGTGAGTCCCGTCGAGTCGACCTGAATCTGCGTGTTCAATGTTGGGTTGATGTGGCGATGCCGGTGTCGTCGCGCAGTTGCGGTAGATGCAGCTGATCCGACAGTCTTTCGGCCCGCCCTATTTATCTGCGCGCCAAGGCATTAGACAGCGCGAACGGGCTATTTTTTTCGTTGTAAAACGTATGTTGGACACCGCACAGATGCCAATGTCCACCTGACTTACCTTTGAATCTCTCTTCTTCAAAACTGAAATTTTTAAAAGGAAAGATCCAATGACCACTGCTTCCAAGACCAAGCCCCAGACAGCTCCACGCAGCGCACCCAAAACACAGAGCGCTATCCAGCTTTTGCGCGCGGATCACAAACTGGTCAGCGCCCTGTTTGCCGACTACGAGAAAGCGCGTTCAACTAAAAAGAAGAAAGACTTGGTCACCCAGATCTGCCTGGAGCTGAGTGTGCACGCCCAGGTTGAAGAAGAAATTTTCTACCCCGCCGTCAAGAAGGCTTTAAAGGACAGGGAACTGGTTCCTGAAGCCACCGTCGAACATGCCACCTTGAAGGCGCTAATCGCGCAGGTTGAGGGCGTGGAGCCCGATGGCGAAATGTTCGACGCCAAGATCAAGGTGATGTCCGAATACGTGAAACACCACGTCAAAGAAGAACAAAACGAAATGTTCCGCAAAGCCAACGCCACTAAGCTAGACATGGTGGCGCTGGGTGCAGAGATCGCCGCGCGCAAGGCGGAGCTTGTGGCCGACAAGAAAGGCCAAGTGGCATGAACAAAACACCACTACCCCCCAGCCCTGACCGGGCTGGCGCAGCCAAGGCGCTGCAAACCGACCATCTGGCCGCGGCCATGCCATTCAACGCCAACAAGTCGTTGGAGCATGGCGTTGCCAACGCCATGAACCCATCTCGTGGTCAGGCCCAGGAGCCCGAATCCCGCCTGCCTACGGGCAGCACGCTCAGTGAAGAAAGTGGTACGCAGAAAACAGGTAGCTTGGCGCCTGAAGGTGTGAATGCAACTATCGAAACCTTGGACCGAGTTCGCGTGGATTCCGGTGGCCAAAGACTGACCACGAACCAGGGCGTTCCGGTAGCCGACAACCAGAACTCGCTGAAAGCGGGACTGCACGGCCCGGTGCTGCTGGAAGATTTCATCCTGCGCGAAAAAATAACCCATTTCGACCATGAACGTATTCCCGAACGCATCGTGCACGCACGCGGTTCGGGCGCGCATGGCTATTTTGAATGCTATGCACCGTTGACGCAGCACACCAAGGCTGCGCCTTTTCAAGAGGCAGGCAAGATCACGCCCGTGTTCGTGCGCTTTTCCACGGTGGCCGGCGAGCGCGGCTCTAAGGACACCGCGCGCGATGTGCGCGGCTTTGCTGTCAAGTTCTATACCGACGAGGGCAATTGGGACCTGGTGGGCAACAACATGCCGGTGTTCTTCATTCAAGACGCGATCAAGTTCCCCGATCTGATACATGCGGTCAAGCCGGAGCCCCACAACCAGATGCCGCAGGCCGCCAGTGCGCATGACACTTTTTGGGATTTTGTATCGTTGATGCCAGAGTCCACCCATACCCTGATGTGGGTCATGAGTGACCGCGCCATACCGCGCAGCTACGCGACGATGGAGGGTTTTGGCGTGCACACCTTCCGCCTGGTTAATGCGGACAACGCCTCAGTGTTTGTAAAGTTTCATTGGAACCCGAAATTTGGCACCCATTCGCTGGTGTGGGACGAGGCCGTCAAAATTTCAGGCGCAGACCCCGATTACCATCGTCGCGACCTGTGGGAGCGCATTGAGGCTCGCGCTTTCCCGGAGTGGGAGCTGGGCATGCAGATCTTTACCGAGGAACAAGCTGAGGGATTTAGCTTTGATATCTTGGATGCCACCAAACTCATCCCAGAAGAACTGGTACCCATTACGCCCGTTGGCCGCATGGTGTTGAACCGCAACCCTGACAATTTCTTTGCCGAGACCGAGCAGGTGGCGTTCTGTACGGCCCATGTGGTACCTGGCATTGATTTCTCGAATGATCCGTTGCTGGCTGGACGCATCCACTCCTATGTCGACACGCAGATTACGCGTCTGGGTGGACCCAATTTCCACGAGATCCCGATCAATGCACCAGTAGCACCAGTGCACAACAACCAGCGAGACGGTATGCACCGTCAGGCGGTCCCTAGAGGGCGTGTGTCTTACGAGCCCAATTCGCTGGGCGGCGGTTGTCCCTTTCAGGCAGGTGCTGGTCAGGGATTTGTGACGGTGCCCGAGCGCCTGCAAGCCAAGGAAGACCATTCCAAGCTGCGCGGAAAGCCAGAAAAATTTGCAGACCATTACACACAAGCTACCCTGTTCTATGACAGCCAGACGCCGGTAGAGCAGGCACATATTGCGGCGGCGTTTCGCTTTGAGTTGAGCAAGGTGATGGTGCCTACCATTCGTCAGCGCATGGTGGCGTCGTTGCGCAACGTGTCTGAAGCGCTTGCGCAGCAGGTGGCCGAAGGCCTGCGCATGAGCCCGTTGCCCGACGCCCTACCGCGGGCACTGGCCACACCGCCCACGCCTGAGGTGGCGGTCTCTTCAAAACTTTCGCTGACTGCAAGGCCGGGCGACGGATCGATCATTGCGCGCACGATCGCCATTCTGGTTGCCGACGGAACGGTGGGCAAAAGCGCCGTTGCGGTGCATGCTGCCCTGGCCGCGCAGGGCGCTGTGCCTCGCTTCGTTGCCCCACGCATAGGGCCCGTTAAAACAGTGGACGGTACGGCGGTAGAAGCTGCTGCGTCACTTGAAAACGAGCCTGCATTTCTGTTCGATGCAATCGTACTCACAGATGGTGACGGGGGTGTTGCGGCACTGGCCGCCGATGAACACACAATGCCATATATCCAGGACCAGTACCGCCATGGCAAGACCATTTTGGCTCTTGGCGCAGCCAAGCGCCTGCTAGACCAAGCTGGTATCACCGACACGTTGCAATGTGGTGGAGCAGACCCGGGACTGGTAATCAGCGATATATGCGCGCAGGATTATCTGGGCGCTTTTATTGAGGGGGTAGCCATGCACCGGCACCCGCAGCGGGAGTTTCAAGGCTGAAGGCCAACTTTGACGCCACCCACCATTACCCATAGTTTGGGCAATGCCTTCGCCGACACTCAAAGCTGCGAACCGAGTAACGAGGCGACGCGCTCCACGAGCTGCTCGCGCAGCGGCCGCTCGCGCCATTCGGCCAGGCTGATTTGGTGCGAGTGGCCGAGGTCGTCCTCGAAGATCGCGCTCTGCTGCGTCGCAAACTCGGCGGTTCTGTTGCGATAAGCATAAACGACAATCCGGGCCATGCTCGATTTCCGTCAAAGTCTGATCAACAGCACCCTGCGCAAGGTTCTCAAGCGGCTGCACTACCCGCTTGAGGTGATGTTGACCTGCGTGCGCTGGTATGTGGCTTACCCGCTGAGCTTGCGCCACATCGAGGAGATGATGCAGGAGCGCGGTGTTTTCGTGGACCACGTCACGGTGCACCGCTGGGCAATCAAAATTCTGCCAGTGATGGCTGCAGTCTTTCGCAAGCGCAAGCGACCAGTTGGAACCAGTTGGCGCATGGACGAGACCTACATCAAAGTCGCGGGCCAGTGGAAATACCTGTACCGTGCGGTAGACAAGACCGGTGACACGGTGGACTTCTTGCTAACGGCCAAGCGCGACAAGGCCGCTGCACGGCGTTATCTGGAACGTGCCATCAACCTGCACGGCTTGCCCGATAAGATAGCTATTGACAAAAGTGGGGCCAACACTGCGGCCATACGCAGCGTCAACGAAGACGCCTGCTTGGACATCGAACTGCGTCAATCGAAGTATCTGAACAACATTGTTGAGCAGGACCACCGAGCGGTGAAAAGGGTCACCGATCCGATGCTTGGATTCAAGTCATTTTGGAGCGCCCAGAAACTGATCGCCGGAATCGAGACCATGCACATGATCAAGAAGGGGCAGTTGGACTGCCCAGCCGGATCAACCGCGTCCGCAGCCAACCAGTTCTACAGCCTTGCCGCTTGATCACCACGCCAAGCGAGCAATTCTTTTCGTCTGGACACCACTAACGCAACAGAACCAGAGTTTTTCGCTGCCGATATACAGCCTCGCGTGATTGGCGTGACTCCCGTCTCTGACGCGGCACCAGAGCACGAACGCCAATGGGAATGTGAGCGTTGGATGCAAGAAAACCGGGAAGCCGGTGAGCCTTGGATTGCCATTGACGACCAGGGCACCTGGTTCGCTCCCAATTGCCCCAACCTGCTGAGCACTGACCCAGCGTTTGGCTTTAGCCAGGACGACCGGGAAACACTTGGCGGCATGCTGGCCGTGATTACGGCATAACAAAAAAATGAGATTCGTTGCGGGCGGCGCTTAAAAATAAGCAGTGATCGCCAGTTAAACCGTCACGGCAACCTATATCAAAAACTATCAGTCAAATGTGCCGGAATATCGGTATGCTGGTGGAGAACGCGCAACACGTCCAAATGTGCGGCATGTTCTACGTACAAGATGGCGTAGGGGTAGCGGGTAACGAGCCATAGTCTCAAACCGGGCACCTCGCACAGCTCACCATAACGTGGTGAACCAGTGCCAGGGTTGTTTTCAATGTGGCTCAAGGCCGTTTCGACCTCATCCAAGAAACCTATGGCCGCATCGGCCCCTGCCTCATCCAAGTAGTACGAAAACGCGGTGTCAATGTCGGTTTCGGCGGACAGCCGTAGAGCGCGGTGCTTCATGCCTCACTTTTGCCGCTGGCGTTGCGCGGCGCGGTGTTCTTCTGCCCGATTGACAAGGGACGATTTGAAATCACCCCATGCACCACCCGGAGGCGAGACAAGTCCTTCGGCCACCAAGGCTCGTAGCTTGTCCTTAGCGGCTTCTAATTCATCCCTGCGCACTAAATCGCGCAGATATTCGCTATGTGATCCGTAGCCGCGAGTCTTCACCCGTTGGTCTACAAACGCCTTCATGCTGTCGGGCAATGAAATGTTCATGGTTGCAGTCATGCACCAAGGATAGCACCAATGGCAAGAATTGCCAATTTCCTCGGAGGGTAGGTGTCGCACAAGTCCTAACAAGTGCGACATCAAATTCCCGTCCTGCCGTCTTTGTGCCTCCGGCCACGACACCTGCCACCGCAAAGGGTATTTGGTCCGTGAAGTTGAATATGCTGTAGTTCACTGACACGTGTTCTAAGTCTGCGTGGCCTTGCCAGTCAATAAATTGGCGCAAAGAGCCATCGCAAAACGTTTCCGATCGCACAGACAATCGAAGCCATCGGCGTGATTGGCCGGTGTGTTGGTGGCCAAGTAGTGGAGCGTGGTGCGATCCTGCTCACCTTAAATATGGCGATTTCAATGGTGACGGCAAATTAGACATGATGTGCAATGCTGATGATGGTAAACATATCATCGCGTTCTCTAGTGGCGACGGATCGTTTACATCGCCTGGTTGGTGGCCCAATGTCTGGTGCGATCCTGCCAGTCTCGCTTACGGTGATTTCAACGGCGACGGCAAGACAGACATGATGTGTAACAACTCTGCTGATGGGCGTCACCTTGTTGTCTTTTCCAATGGTGATGGCTCGTTCAGTGGGCCAGGCGGTGGTTGGTGGCCAAGTTATGGAGCGTGGTGCGATCCTGCTCACCTCAAATATGGTGATTTCAATGGTGACGGCAAATTAGACATGATGTGTAATGCCGAAGATGGCAAACATATCATCGCGTTCTCCAGTGGCGACGGATCGTTTACATCGCCTGGTTGGTGGCCCAATGTCTGGTGTGATCCTACCAGTCTCGCTTATGGCGATTTCAATGGTGACGGCAAGACAGACATGATGTGTAACAGCTCTCTTACTGGCAAACATTTGATCACGCTTGAAGACGCTACAACAAATGTCGTTGCCTCACTATCCATCGGCACGGGTTCCTCCAGTAACTTTGTCTACAAGACAATAACGGATAGCAATGTTTACGCCAAAGACAATAGTTCCACCTACCCCCAAATCGACCTCCAATCCCCGATGTACGTAGTGAGCTCCGTCGGTTTTGTCGCAATAGCGTTGGTTGGTCGAAAACATGCGCCGTGTTCATCAAAGTTCAAAACGCCAGGCTGTAGAACTGATCAGCGGCGGACATGGAATTGCCACCGGGGCAGTGCAACTGCCCCTTCTTCACCATGTGCATGGTCTCAATTGGCGTTGTTGAATAAATCGAAATCGAGCCGAAGGCGGCCCATTTCACCTTCCATTTCAGACTTTCACCGAGATTGGCATTCCCAGATTTGTCATCCGATTCAGTGCAGACGCACTGATCCTCGCCTCAGTTCTTTGCTGAGCAAGGGCGCGCGCTTTCATCGTGTTGCCGAAGATGCGCTTGTACCTTTGCATCGCCAGTTCAACATGGCTGCGCCGGTTGTAGCCGGTTTCACGTTGCCAAGTGATGCGCCCCTTCTCTGCGATGTCTTTGATATGACAATCACGCTGAGTGTCACCGGGCTCTGACAACACGGCAGTTTTGTGCGGTGGAATGATGACTTGGGCTTGAGGTTGTCGCGACAACACTGCCTGAGAAACAGGCTCGCCGTCATAGGCGCCATCTCCAATAAAGGCATTAAACGGGGTGTTGATCTGCTCCAGCAGATCAACCACGGCGGTGGGGTCGCCCACCTCTGGCGTTGTCAGCTCGCACGCCAGTACCTGATGGTGTTCGTCAATAGCCAAATGCAATTTGCGCCAGGTGCGCCGCGCAGGCACTGCGTGTTTTTCCTGGTGCCATTCGTCTTTGCCGTAGACCTTCAGCCCGGTGCTGTCAACGATGACCACGCTTCCAGGCTTCATTGCCTTGGTCAGCAAAATGACTGGCAGCTTAACCGTGCGTTTGGATATGCAACTGAAGTCGGGGATGGCAATGGTCGCGCCCATGATTCGCGCAATGGATGTCATGAACCCTTCGGTCTGGCGCAATGCCAGTTTGAACACTTGGCGGATCAGCATGGCCGTATCGATTGCGTGATCCGAATACTCCATCGGCCGCCCACGACCTCCGGTCTTGGGCGGCCGCCAATTGTCAACCGCATCCTGCGTGAACCATATAGTGATGTCGCCGCGATTACGCAATGCGTCGTTGTACTCGGCCCAATTCGTGACTTTGTAGAGCGCTTTCTTGATCTTGTGGCGCCGACTCTCGTTGAATTTGTAGGGCATGGGCTTTGGGGTCGGACAGTTTGGCAGGAATCATGCCCTAATCTGGGATTGATCCCGCCAAAGTCGATTTATTCAACAACGCCGCATGGAGGGGTAATCGTCCTTTTCTTGCAGATTGGTGCGCTTTGTTTTAAAAAGGTCAATTAAATCAATGACTTGCAAATCGGCTATTTTTCCAAGGTACGTCCTTTTCGTGTAGATTGGTGCGCTTTCTGCCGATTACGGGTGGTGGGAGCGAGGCTACAGAAAACGACATTTGAGGCTTATTGCAACCCCCACCCCACCCGATGTACCGCATTGGTGGCGTCATGCCGGCCATCCTCCTCCGAGTGGAGGTAGATGCTGGTGGTGCTGATGTTGGAGTGCCCCAGGTTGTCACGCACCACCTTTAAATCAGACTTCTCACTCATGTGACTGCCTGCGGTGTGGCGCATCCAGTGCGTCGAGGCTTGCTCAATGTGGACTGCGGCGGCTTCAAACTCCGGTCCTATTTTGCGCAGCCGGGCTGCACTTGCGCGGAATACGCTCTTTACTACCTCATGAATACCGCTGCGCGCCATGGGTTTGCTGGAGCCGATAATGGGAATGACCAAAGGGGTGTTCTCGCCCTGCAAAGGAAGCTGACTCAAACTGCACGATTTGCGGTACTTCACCAATTCGGTCATCAACTCACCGGTAACGGGCACCAGTCGAGTCTTATTGCCCTTGCCAGTGACCTCCATCCACCAGCGCTCATGCCCATCAGATCCCCGTCGACTAAACAGAGCGCCCATGGTCGTGCTGCAGACCTCGGAAACACGTAAACCACCGACATACAACAATGAGAACAACCAACGGCAGCGCGCCGCTTGCAAGCGCTCGCGGTCTGTGCCGACGGGCATGGCCTGGATGGTGGCCTTTACTACGTCCCAATGTTCCATGGGAAGAAACCGGCTTACGCGCGGTGGTGCCAACTTACGTTTGCGCCGACTCAGGGATAAAGGATTGCCAGCAAGGTACCCCGCCTCGACCAGCCAGGAGAACATAGCATTCAAAATGGACAGCGCTTGGCGCTGGCTCGACGGCCCCAAGGGCCCCGCGAACGGTCGCCACCGGATTGAGTCCCGCGCGGGTTTCTGGCCTGGCTCCATGATCCAGCGCTCGGCAGGTTGTGGATCGGTCAGGAAGCGCTGGTAGACCAGCAAGTCCTCGTGCGTCAGGTCCGACAGTGCCGCGCCGTGTTGCAGTGTCGACCACAGCAAGAGGCGTTCGGCCTCTTTGCGATAGCTCGCCAGCGTGGCGGGCGAATCTGCATAGCGGGCCAGCCAGGCCAACACAGCCGACCGGTCATCGGTGGCGGACAGTTGAGAACCGGACGCCGCGCGATTACGGCCTCGACTGCCGTC
>JBBRSA010000059.1:0-17613 GCA_038245855.1 Burkholderiales bacterium | reverse complement strand
GAAATTTAATTTATCTCTACTTGGTTTTTGCTTTGCTGCGCTTCTCACTGCCTGCGGCGGCGGCGACCCCTATGACGCTGGAGCTCACAAAACTAAGTACGTGGCGCAAGCCAGCACCTTCGTTGGTAACGGAAATTATGGCGTGACCGATGGCACAGGCAGCAATGTCACATTTAATAATCCCACTGCAGTCGCACTTTCGAGTGACGGTAACTTATACGTTGGCGATGCGAACTTAGTCAGACAGGTAACGCCGGCCGGAGTGGTCAGCACATACGCAACCCTCGGTACTTCAGTAGGAATACAGGGTATTGCCATTGATTCAAATGGCAACATTTACGTGAGCGAATTTTCCAATCGGATTTGGAAAATCTCAAATACAACCCCGCCGACGATAGCTGTCTTTGCGGGCAACGGCAGCCCGGGACTTTCCGACGTTTCTCCAGTAACATTCAACAGCCCAAAGGGCCTAGCGTTAGATCCATCCGGCAATTTGTATGTGGCAGACAGCGGCAACCATGCCATCCGAAAAATATCACCACTGGGCGTCGTCAGCACGGTCGTCAGCACGGTCGCGGGAACGGGCATCGCCGGTCATGTCGACGGCACCGTCGCTAATGCGACTTTCAGCTTTCCAGCGGGCGTTGTAGCCGACACGAGTGGGAACGTGTATGTTGCCGACACCGTAAACAATCGAATTCGCAAGATATCGACAACCACCGGAAACGTGACAACCGTGGCAGGCTCAGGTGCTCAAGGCGCAGACGATGGCACGGGTGTTGCTGCAAGTTTTAACAACCCACAAGGCCTCACGATTAACGGCAAGGGCAACATCATCGTGGTAGACACCGGCAACCACGAAATTCGGACCGTAACACCGCTTGGCGTCGTTACGACGTTAGCAGGCTATGGAAGCAGCGGCCTAGCAAATGCCGTTGGCCTAAACGCCAAGTTCAACGCCCCCATGGGCATTGCAGTTGGCCCAGACGGAACCTTTTATATCGCTGACAACGGAAATCGTATGATCCGGCTGTTAAAAATGATCTGGATCTGATCGCGAATTTGCGACAAAAGTGCTCGCGCAAATTTGAACAAATTTTCGCTAACCCCCGACAGCAAAAAGCCCATCGCAATGGATGGGCTTCGGTAGCATATTGGGCCATATGGAGCGGGAAAAGAGGCTCGAACTCTCGACCTATACCTTGGCAAGGTATCGCTCTACCAACTGAGCTATTCCCGCATATGACTTAAAGAAAAACCCATCATGGAGATGGGCTGATCAATTTGGTGGCCTGGGGCGGAATCGAACCACCGACACAAGGATTTTCAATCCTCTGCTCTACCGACTGAGCTACCGGGCCTGAGTCCGAAATTATAGCAGTAAGAATTGCCAAATTTAGCGGCCGCGCTGTTAATTGCCACTGCGCTTGCCGCGTGTGAGATCGACGCCCAGCTGCTTGAGCTTACGGTACAGGTGGGTGCGTTCCAAACCGGTCTTTTCGGCAACGCGGGTCATAGACCCACTCTCGCGCGAAAGGTGGTATTCAAAATACGCCTTTTCAAACTCGTCGCGGGCTTCACGCAGGGGTTTGTCGAGCACAAAATTTTGACTAGCCTGTAAGCTGGATTCGGTGGCACCAATTAACGTGTGCTGCACAACACCGAGGGGCTCTATGCTTGCGACGGTAAGCACCGACTCTACGGTCAAAACAGGCTTGCGAAAGCTGCCGCGCGCAAGCGCTTGTTCAACCGCTTTAAGCAATTTCTGAAGGGTGATAGGTTTTTCAAGAAATGCTAGAGCGCCGATTTTCGTTGCCTCAACGGCAGTGTCGATGGTTGCATGCCCACTCATCATGATGACAGGCATAGTCAACAAGCCAGTGGAGGACCATTCCTTGAGCAGGGTCACGCCGTCGGTATCTGGCATCCAGATGTCGAGCAACACCAAGTCGGGCCGCTCGCGCAGGCGCGCTGCTCTGGCTTGCGCCGCATTTTCAGCGAGCTCGACGCTGTGTCCCTCATCATTCAGGATTTCCGAGAGTAGGTCTCTGATCCCGTGCTCATCGTCAACGACCAAAATATTTGCCATGGTGTACGTGCTGTCTCTCTATTGTGATGCGCTCATGCGTGAACGCTTTTGTCGGTCGCTAATGATAACGATACTTGCGCACCTACCACGGCACCGTTAAGTACGCGGTTTTTGATGTCAACGCGCGCGCCATGTTCATCTGCGATTTTCTTGACTACGGCGAGCCCTAAACCGGTACCTTTGGTTTTGGTCGTGACATACGGTTCAAAGGCTCTTTTGAGGATTTGCTCTGGGAATCCAGCACCACTATCGAGCACGCTTAAACGAACCCGTTCGGTGGCAGGTTGCCACTGGGTGCGCAACGTGACCGAGCGCTCAACACCAGGCACAACCGGCATGGACTCACAGGCATCTTGGGCATTTTGCAAGAGGTTGTGGATAACTTGGCGCAGTTGTTGGGCGTCGCCCATGACTGTTGGGCAGTTGGCTTCCAACTCTAACACCATGGGCACGGCGGAATTATTTTCGTACAGTTGCACAACGTCGTGCACGAGTGCGTTTAGGTCGACCGGTTTGAGTTCGGCAGCCGGCAAACGCGCGTAATCACGAAACTCGTTGACCAAGCGCTTCATCGCCTCTACCTGGTCGACGATGGTCTTGACAGACTTATTAAGAATGGCTTGGTCAGCGTTGGCCAGTTTCCCAGAAAGCTTCATTTCCAGTCGTTCAGCGGACAACTGGATCGGAGTGAGTGGATTTTTGATTTCGTGTGCTAACCGGCGAGCGACTTCTCCCCAGGCCTGTGCGCGCTGGGCCGAGACAATTTCCGAAATATCGTCAAATACCAATAGTCGGTCATCACCCGGCAATTCCGCACCCCGCGCAACCAGAGTCACTGCGCGCTCAAAGGGACTTTGCATAGGGTCTGCCATGGCACCGAGTTCAAATGATTGCTGCCAATGGTCTAGACCATGCTCGGCGTGCAAGGTCAAGAAATCAGCGAATTGGTGTTGCACCGACTGCCCAAAGACCTGCAGGCCTTCGACATCAGACAAGAGCTGGCCGGTGTGTGCATCAAGGTCAACTTTAAGAATGCGCGTTGCCCCCGGGTTCGAGGAGCGAATTTGGCCCTTGGGGCCCAACACCAAAACTCCGGCAGTCAGGTTGTCCAATATGGTTTGCAGATTGGCCCGGGCCGCATCGACCTGCTGCATGCTTTTTTGAACGGCTTGGCGCGCATCTGCCAATTGCTCTGTCATGGACGCAAAGGCCCGTGTAAGTCCCCCTAACTCATCCCTGCCCTGCATGGCAAGTTTGGGCGTAAAGTCGCCGGCGGCGACTTGACTGACCCCTTCGGCCAGCAGCAACATAGGCCGCACGATTTGGTTGCCCAAGATAACCGCGAGTAAAATGGCGCCAAAAACCGCTAGGAACAGGCTGAGCGTCAAGGTTCCGATGTACATACGCTTGAGGCCTTGACGGCCCAAAGCGCGTTCCTGGTATTCGCGGTTGACGCTCTCGACCGCTACCGCATTGGCGACCAAGTTGGGAGGGATCGCCTTGGATGCCAGCAGGTATCGCACATCGGCAGCCAAGCCCAATTTGGCACTCACAAACGGAACCAACACCTTGACATGGGGGGTCCCGAGTGCGCCAGGTGTCACGTCTTCAAGCCCTTCGATCCAGGAAAACACGCGCTCCGTGCTAGCCGCTCGAAATTGACTGACGGTCGGTCTTTCCGGCGTCAATTTGAAAGCAGATTGCCCCACACTCGCAATCAACTCTCCCGAATCACCCCATACAGACAGGTCGTCGGCCCCCAGCGACTCTAACAAGCGACCGAGTTGTGCGCCCGCCATGGCGTCGGGTTTGTCTGAGAGTTGTAGGGTTGCGGTACGGGATTTGACGCTCAATTCTCCTGCCAGGGTATCAAGAGTTGCCCGCCCTAGGCTGAGACCGGCTTCCAATGCACCGTCGACTTTGACGTCAAACCAAGTTTCAATAGAACGCGACACAAATTGGTAGGAAACAACATAGATCAGCAGGCCCGGCGCAATACCCACCAATGCAAAAATGGTGGCTAATTTAAGCAGCAGACGACTGCCAAACTTGCCTTGTCGGAACCGCATGTACAGACGGTGTGACACCCACACAATAGACACCAATAGCAGGCACGCAACGACCACATTGATGGTAAAAAGCCGCGCATAGTTGCGCTCGTACATTTCCGGATTATTGGTGGCCTGCGTCAGCAAGTACAACAAGACGATACCAATCACCACCATGGTCAAGGCACCGGTGGCCACCAACCAGCGTACAGCGCGCGCACTGGACTGCCGAGGGGCAGTGGTAGCACTGGGCGGAGCCCGCGTCATTTGGGGGGGTGTATTGTCAACGGGGCTGTGGCCGCTGCGGCGAGATCCCATTCGGTCTGCCCCAGGGTTCCAATTTGGAATGGCAAGGGGAGCTGGCTGACGTCAAGGCGAAAGCGGAATTCGACCTTGTATTTAACGTCACTGGATAACTCCGCAAGATTCGCAATCGGCCAGTAGGCAACACGTTTGACAGTAGCCAGCGCCTGTTCCAAGGTGTCAAAACTTTGGTTAAGCGCTAGGCCAGCGCCCCCTTCCCGAGCACCACCGGCCGTAACATTGAGCCGCCAACGCCGGGTTAGTGGTTGATAGGCGAGGCGTGTGTAGCGGCGCACTGAAGTCACCTTTTTATCGTACCAATACCAGCGCTCCCGCACGATATCAGCCTCGCTAACAAAAAACAGAGGGACACCTTTGAGCAACGCATCTTCGACGGCCGGGGGTAGTTCAAAAACGATGTTGCTGGACGCGACGATCTCATCGTCTACGACATCTACGCGAAACTGGCTAACGTCGGCACTGCTTTGGGCGTGAACAAGACCGACCCATATAAAGAGCATGGACAGGAGCAGCCCACGCATGACACTAGGAAGCCATCCGTTTTTGCAGGAGCGCGTAAAAGAAACCGTCGTGATCACGCTCTGTATTGTCCGGGACGGCGCCGCCTTTGCGATGGTGTGTGGGCATTAAATGGCCCGGAGACGGCAGCAATATCGCATCGGTGTTGTTTGCAAGAAACGTTTGCACCTGGTTGCTGCCCTCAGCCAAGAAAAGCGAACAGGTGCAGTACAGCAGGCGTCCACCGGGGCGTACCAAAGGCCACAGGGCCTTGAGCAAGCGCTGCTGCAGTGCGGCAAGCTGGGCGATGTCAGACTCGCGGCGGAGCCAGCGTACATCTGGGTGCCTGCGAACAATGCCGGATGCGGTGCAGGGCGCATCGAGCAATATGGCATCGAAAGGCTGGCCATCCCACCACAGGTCAGGGCGGGCTGCGTCGGCCGTCAAGACCGTTGCATGCAAACCAAGGCGTGCCGTATTTTGGTGGATCCGTTCACATCGCTGGGCATCGATCTCCAAGGCAATGACTTCGCCGTTGCACAACTCCAGCAAGTGGCCAGTCTTTCCCCCTGGCGCGGCGCAGGCGTCGAGTATGCGCAACGGCGCGTCCACCGCAAATCCCTGCAGCAGCAAGGGGGCCGCCATTTGGGCTGCGGCATCTTGCACCGATACGGCACCATCGCCAAAGCCAGGAATACGCTGAACCGGTAAAGCCGCGTCGAGAACAATGGCGCCCAACACATCAATATGGTGGGCGATTCCGGCCTGTTCAAGAATAGCCCGGTAGTCGACGAGGTTCGTCTGGCTATGGTTGAGTCGCAGAGTCATGGGGGCCTGCTTGTTTGAAGCCTGCAACACCGCTTGCCAGTGCGAAGGGTGGTCTTTTTGAAGGCGCTTAATCCACCACAATGGATGGTTCCACAGAGCGACCGGATCGGCGTCCGTCTGCGCCACCAAAGCTTCGCGTTCACGCAGAAAGCGTCGTAAACACGCATTCACAAAACTGGCCTGGGCTTGCGTGGCCTGCTGCCGCTTGGCTGCCTCTACCGTCTGATTCACCAATGTAAACCCGTCGTAGGGACAGTCGTCTGGGCACCATGCCAGCGCGAGCGCCACACACAGCAGCGCATCCATTGGCGGCGGCGGCCGCTTACGCACCAAATGCGTGCGCAGCGCCTCTGCCCGACCAAGATTCCGCCAGACTTGAAAGGCCAAAGCCTGGACACCGGGTCGCAGCGTAGCCGTGACGTCCTCCATAGCGACGGTCCCAGATGCGCCCCCGCGCACGGCCGCAATGACCTCCGCAGTCGCCGTCAACTGGCGCCACAAGGGTACCGACTCGTGCATAGGCGCCGCAGTGCTCACATGGGGCCTGCGGGACGAAAGCCCAACACACCAACAACCAGGCGCGCTGGAAGTTGATAGATGGCTTCGTTGTACTTAAACAGGATGGTATTGAGACCGGCCCTCGCTGTCTGCGCTTTGCCAGCCGCTGTGTCCCATTGCACACGTATGGACTCTGGCGGCGCGCCCCGGCCTTGTTTTACCGCGCTAGTGCAGTTCGCAAGCCAAAGGCTTTGTGTGACCTCAAACAACTCGCCGACACGGGCCACAGACTTGCGCGCCAAAGGCATTCCCCGTGCATCTTTCAACGCCTGATCCAACAACTGTAGATTGACCAAAAGCTGCGCCTGCTCTTGGCACAAACCATCGGGTGTACGTTGCGGTGTCACTTCGTGTGCTGTGTCTACATGGTCGATGTGCAATTGCGCCAGCGTGATGCAGTGGCGCATGTGTTTTTCTACCGAGCGCAGCGCAGCCATGGATCTGGCCCGGATACGCATGAGTCGGTTGTACAGACCCACAACCCAGAACAATACCATTGCAACGACAATCCAAAGCATCATTGAAGCATTCATTTTTGTATCAACAAAAAACCCCAAGCCCCTCGCAAAACGGGCTTGGGGCGCTACATTAAATGTAGCAGCGCAAGTTATTCGCTTGCAGTTCCTTCGTCAGAGTGCACTTCGGAAACCGATTCTTCGTTACCCGCCAACTCCGCTGCTTCAGCCTCAGCAATGGCACGACGCTCGGCGTCGTCCATGTTCTCGCGGACTTTGCGAGCTTCGTGGTAAGCCATACCGGTACCAGCTGGAATCAAGCGTCCCACGATGACGTTTTCTTTGAGACCACGCAACTCGTCGCGCTTGCCCATGATGGCAGCCTCGGTGAGTACGCGCGTAGTTTCCTGGAAGGACGCCGCACTGATAAAGCTGTCGGTCGACAAAGATGCTTTGGTGATACCAAGCAGCAAGTTGGTGAAAGTGACCGGAATCTTGCCGTCAGCCCGCAATGCATCGTTGGTGTTGAGCATTTCAGAACGCTCGACCTGCTCACCATTGATGTAGCTCGAATCACCTGCGTTTTCAACAACCACACGGCGCAACATCTGGCGAACAATCACTTCAATGTGTTTGTCGTTGATCTTCACGCCCTGCAAACGGTAAACATCTTGCACTTCGTCGACGATGTAACGCGCCAGCTCTTCGGAACCCAGCAAACGCAGGATGTCTTGCGGATCGGCAGGACCGTCTACAACAGACTCGCCCTTATTGACCACTTGGCCTTCGTGCACCAAGATGTTCTTCTCCTTGGGCACCAGGTCTTCCCAGACTTTTCCGTCGGGATCAGTGATCTGCAAACGGATCTTGCCTTTGGTCTCTTTGCCGAAGGACACCGTACCAGTAATTTCGGCCAAGGTGCCCTTGTCTTTGGGCGTGCGGGCTTCGAACAACTCAGCGACACGCGGCAAACCACCGGTAATGTCGCGGGTTTTCTGGCCTTCGATCGGGATACGGGCCAGCACTTCGCCAGGGCCCACATCCATGCCATCACGCACTTGAACCAGCGAGCCCACTGGGAAGCCAATGGTTACCGAGTGGTCGGTGCCAGGGATCTTGACCTCGTTGCCAGACGCATCAATCAGCTTGACCTGTGGACGAACCACTTTGGTCGCACCACGGCGCTTCGGATCAATGACCACCATGGTAGACAAGCCGGTGACTTCGTCGACCTGCTTGGCAACGGTGAGGCCCTCTTCCACATTCTCAAAGTGCGCCTTACCGGCAAACTCTGTAATGATCGGACGGGTCAATGGATCCCAGTTGGCCAAAATCGCGCCGGCCTTGATGGCCTGGTCTGCCTTGACAGTAAGGATCGCACCGTAGGGCACTTTGTGGCGCTCGCGTTCTCGGGCGTGTTCGTCGTGAATAACGATTTCACCCGAACGGGAAATCACCACCAAGTCCTTCTTGCTATTGGTCACATAACGCATGGTGGCGTTAAAGCCGATAGTACCGTTGGACTTAGCCTCTACGCTGGACGCAATGGCTGCGCGTGAAGCCGCGCCACCAATGTGGAAGGTCCTCATGGTCAGCTGGGTGCCCGGCTCACCGATAGACTGGGCTGCGATCACACCAACCGCCTCGCCACCATTGATCAAACCACCACGACCCAAGTCGCGGCCGTAGCACTTGGCGCAAATACCAAAACGGGTTTCACAGGTGAGCGCAGTGCGCACTTTGACCTCGTCAACACCGGCGACTTCCAGGACATCGATAATGTCTTCGTCCAGCATAGTTCCCGCAGGCGCCAGTACGGAGCGGTTCTCGGGATGCAATATCTCCTCGGCTGCAGTGCGACCCAAAATGCGGTCGCGTAGGGATTCAATTACCTCACCGCCTTCGACAATGGCGCGCATCAGGTAGCCATTGTGGGTTCCGCAGTCTTGCTCAGTCACGACCAGGTCTTGGGTCACATCCACCAAACGGCGGGTGAGGTAACCGGAATTGGCGGTTTTCAACGCCGTGTCGGCCAAGCCTTTTCGTGCACCGTGGGTAGAAATAAAGTACTCGAGAACGTTCAAGCCTTCGCGGAAGTTGGCGGTAATGGGTGTCTCGATGATGGAGCCGTCGGGCTTGGCCATCAATCCCCGCATACCGGCCACCTGGCGAATCTGCGCAGCCGAGCCACGCGCACCCGAGTCAGCCATCATGTAGATGGAGTTAAACGACTCTTGCTGAACCTGTTTGCCATGGCGATCAGTCACCGTTTCCTTGGACAATTTGGCCATCATGACCTTGGAGACTTCGTCACCTGACTTGCCCCAGATGTCCACGACCTTGTTGTAGCGTTCGCCAGAGGTCACCAAGCCGGAGACGTATTGCTGCTCAATCTCTTTAACTTCCTTCTGCGCACGGGAAATGATGCTGTGCTTCTCGTCCGGCACCAACATGTCGTCGATACAAATCGAGATACCGGCCCTGGTCGCCAGACGGAAACCCGCTTGCAAGAGTTTGTCCGCAAACACCACCGTCTCTTTCAAACCGCATTTGCGGAACGAAACGTTGATGAGCTTGGAGATCTCTTTCTTCTTCAACGCCTTGTTGATGTTGGAGAACGGCAGCCCCTTGGGCAAAATCTCGGAGAGTAATGCGCGCCCTGCAGTGGTTTCCCACAGCTTGGTTGAGGGTGTCAGCTCACCAGTTTCCTTGTCTTTGGTGTACTCAGTTAGGCGTACGTTGACACGTGCATTGAGGTCGACCTCACCGGCGTCAAATGCGCGCTGCACTTCACCGGTGTCTGCAAAGACCAGTCCCTCACCCTTGCCATTGATACGGTCACGAGTTGTGTAGTACAAGCCCAGCACGACGTCTTGGGAAGGAACGATAGATGGCTCACCATTGGCGGGGAACAAGATGTTGTTCGATGCCAGCATCAGAGTACGGGCTTCCATCTGCGCCTCGACCGACAGCGGTACGTGCACCGCCATTTGGTCACCGTCGAAGTCGGCGTTAAATGCCGCGCAAACGAGTGGGTGCAACTGGATAGCCTTACCTTCAATCAGGATGGGTTCAAAGGCCTGGATACCCAAACGGTGCAACGTAGGTGCACGGTTGAGCATGATCGGGTGCTCTTTGATGACCTCTTCCAAAATGTCCCACACCACGGGGGTGCCGGACTCGACCTCTTTTTTGGCCGCCTTGATGGTGGTCGCAATGCCCATCGTTTCGAGCTTCGCAAAGATGAACGGCTTGAAGAGTTCCAGAGCCATCAACTTGGGTAAACCACACTGGTGCAGCTTGAGCGTTGGCCCGACGGTAATCACGGAACGACCAGAGTAATCGACGCGTTTGCCCAGCAAGTTCTGGCGGAAACGTCCGGACTTACCTTTGATCATGTCTGCCAAAGACTTGAGCGCGCGTTTGTTGGCACCGGTCATCGCCTTGCCGCGGCGGCCATTGTCCAGCAAGCTATCCACGGCTTCTTGCAGCATGCGCTTTTCGTTGCGCGCAATGATTTCGGGCGCCTTCAGTTCCAGCAAACGGCGCAAACGGCTGTTGCGGTTAATGACGCGGCGGTACAGGTCGTTCAGGTCAGAGGTCGCAAAGCGGCCACCGTCCAGAGGAACCAGCGGACGCAGGTCCGGCGGCAACACGGGCAGCACCTCCAGCACCATCCACTCGGGCTTGATGCCCGACTTCTTGAAGGCTTCCAATACCTTGAGGCGCTTGGCGTTCTTCTTAATCTTGAGCTCAGAACCTGTCAGGTCGTTGCGCAACTTCTCAATCGAACCTTCGATATCGATGCTTTGCAAGAGGTCTTTAATACCTTCGGCGCCCATCTTGGCCTGGAATTCGTCGCCGTATTCCTTGAACTTAGCGTCGAAGTCGTCTTCGGTCATGATGCTGAATTTCTTCAGTGGGGTCATGCCAGGGTCGGTAACCACATAGGCTTCAAAGTACAGCACGCGCTCAATGTCGCGCAGAGTCATGTCCAGCACCAAGCCCAGACGGCTTGGCAGGGACTTGAGGAACCAGATGTGGGCGCACGGCGCGGCCAGATCAATGTGGCCCATACGTTCGCGGCGAACCTTGGTCTGTGTGACTTCAACGCCGCACTTCTCACAGATTACACCACGGTGCTTGAGGCGCTTGTACTTGCCGCACAGGCATTCGTAGTCTTTGATAGGGCCAAAGATCTTGGCGCAGAACAAACCATCGCGCTCTGGCTTGAATGTGCGGTAGTTAATAGTCTCTGGCTTGCGGACTTCACCAAAAGACCAAGAGCGGATTTTTTCTGGCGAAGCCATCCCGATTTGAATGGCACCAAAGTGCTCATCCGGCGTGAACTGCTTGAACAGGTCGAGTAAAGATTTCATGTGACTCTTTCCCTTTCAATTAAGAACGTTCGAGTTCAATGTCGATACCCAAGGAACGGATTTCCTTGACCAAGACATTAAACGATTCCGGCATACCGGCTTCGATAGAGTGCTCGCCCTTGACGATGCTTTCGTATACTTTGGTACGGCCTTGCACGTCGTCCGACTTCACAGTCAGCATTTCCTGCAGGGTGTAGGCGGCGCCATAGGCTTCGAGCGCCCAAACCTCCATCTCACCAAAACGCTGTCCACCAAACTGTGCCTTACCGCCCAGAGGCTGCTGCGTTACCAAGCTGTACGGTCCGGTTGACCGGGCGTGCATCTTGTCGTCGACCAAGTGGTGCAACTTCAGGAAGTGCATATAGCCAATGGTCGTTGGACGCTCAAATGGTTCGCCGGTCCGGCCGTCAAACAAATGGGCTTGGGTACGTGCCGCCGTCAGTCCCTTGGCCTTGACCACATCTTCTGGGTAGGCCAGCTTCAACATTCCACGGATTTCTTCCTCCGAAGCGCCGTCAAACACCGGCGTTGCAAACGTTGCCCCACCGGAGAGGTTGGCTGCCATTTCAAAGACATCGTTGTCGCTGAGCTGGGCCAACTCTTCCTTGCGGCCTGAACCGTTGTAGAGCTCCTGCATAAAGCTGCGAACCTCTGCCACCTTGGCTTCGGCTTGCAACATGTCACCAATACGTTGGCCAATACCTTTGGCAGCCCAACCCAGGTGCACCTCCAAGACCTGACCCACGTTCATCCGCGAGGGAACGCCCAGGGGGTTGAGTGCAATGTCGCACGGCGTGCCGTCGGCCATGTAAGGCATGTCTTCGACCGGAACGATCTTGGACACCACACCTTTGTTACCGTGGCGGCCGGCCATCTTGTCACCGGGCTGCAAGCGGCGCTTGACCGCGATATAGACCTTGACCATCTTGAGCACGCCCGCAGGCAACTCGTCGCCCTGTGTCAACTTCTTGCGCTTTTCTTCAAAAGCGAGGTCGAAGCTGTGGCGGGTTTGCTCCAGCGAGTTTTTGATGCTCTCGAGTTGGCTGGCCACTTCGTCGTCCGCAGGGCGAATGTCGAACCAGTGGAACTTCTCCACGGATGCCAGATATGCCTTGTCAATCTTGGTGCCTTTGGCGAGCTTTTGTGGCCCACCATTGGCGGCCTTGCCAACCAACAGCTTCTCGATTCGGTCGAATGCGTCGGCCTCGACGATACGGATTTGGTCGTTCAAGTCCAGACGGAAGCGCTTCAACTCGTCGTCGATGATCTGCTGTGCACGGCGGTCGCGGGTGATACCTTCGCGGGTAAAAACCTGCACATCAATCACGGTACCTTTGGAGCCTTGGTCCACGCGCAAAGACGTGTCTTTGACGTCGCTGGCTTTCTCACCGAAGATGGCACGCAACAGCTTTTCTTCGGGCGTGAGCGTGGTTTCACCTTTGGGAGTGACCTTGCCAACCAGGGTGTCGCCTGGCTCGACCTCGGCACCCACATAAATGATGCCCGACTCGTCCAAACGGTTGAGTTGCTGCTCGCTGAGGTTGGGGATATCACGGGTGATTTCCTCTGCGCCCAGCTTGGTGTCACGCGCCATCACGACCAGCTCTTCGATGTGGATCGAGGTGTAACGGTCTTCTGCAACCACGCGCTCAGAGATCAGGATTGAATCTTCGAAGTTGTAGCCGTTCCATGGCATGAACGCCACCAGCATGTTTTGGCCCAATGCCAACTCACCCAAATCGGTAGAAGCGCCGTCTGCAATAACGTCGCCTTTGGCAAGGATGTCGCCCTTCTTGACGATGGGACGCTGGTGGATGTTGGTGTTCTGGTTGGAACGCTGGTACTTGATCAGGTTGTAAATATCAACACCGACTTCTCCCGCCTGTGCCTCCGCGTCATTGACCCGAATCACGATGCGGGTCGCATCCACATAGTCCACCAATCCGCCACGGGTGGCGGTGACAACGGTCCCCGAGTCAATGGCTGCGACACGCTCAATGCCTGTGCCGACGAAAGGCTTCTCGGGCCGCAAAATCGGCACGGCCTGACGGGACATGTTGGCCCCCATCAATGCGCGGTTTGCGTCATCGTGCTCCAAGAAGGGAACCAAGGATGCCGCCACCGATACGATCTGCGCAGGGGACACGTCCATGTACTGAACACGCTCTGCACCGACCAAAATGGACTCGCCTTTTTCCCGTGCCGAAACCAGATCACCGGTCAGCTTGCCGTCTTTGTCCAGAACCGCGTTGGCCTGCGCAATGACGTACTTGCCTTCTTCGATGGCAGACAGGTAGTCAATAGCATCGGTGACTTTGCTATCGACCACGCGGCGGTACGGTGTCTCGATGAAACCGTACTCATTGAGGCGGGCGTACAAAGCCAGCGAGTTGATCAGACCAATGTTTGGTCCCTCTGGCGTTTCAATAGGGCACACGCGTCCGTAATGGGTGACGTGCACGTCGCGCACTTCAAAACCAGCGCGCTCTCGTGTCAAACCACCTGGGCCAAGGGCCGATACACGGCGCTTGTGGGTGATCTCAGACAGCGGGTTGGTCTGGTCCATGAACTGCGACAGCTGAGACGCACCAAAGAATTCTTTGAGCGCAGCAGAAATCGGCTTGCTGTTGATGAGGTCATGCGGCATCAAAGGCTCTTGCTCCGCCTGCCCCAAACGCTCTTTAACGGCCTTCTCAATTCGTGCCAAACCAGTGCGGTATTGGTTTTCTGCCAATTCACCAACACAACGCACGCGGCGGTTACCCAAGTGGTCAATGTCGTCCACGTCTCCACGGCCGTTGCGCAGGTCGACCAGAATCTTAACCACTGCGAGGATGTCCTCGTTGGTCAATACCTTGGGTCCTGTCGACTCGGCGCGGCCCATCTTGGCATTGAACTTCATGCGGCCAACGCGCGACAGGTCATAGGTGTCGGGGTTGTAGAACAAGCGCTGGAACAGAGCCTGCACGGCATCTTCCGTCGGTGGCTCACCAGGACGCATCATGCGGTAGATGGCGACACGCGCAGCAAATTCATCAACCGTTTCGTCCGTGCGCAAGGTTTGCGAAATGTACGCACCCTGGTCAAGCTCATTGGTATAGATGCATGGCAGATCTTCAATGCCAGCCAAACGCAACTTCTTGAGCAATGCTTCGGTCAGTTCTTCGTTGGCCTTGGCCACGATTTCGCCGGTGTCAGCGTCAATCACGTTGCGCGCAACCACCCGGCCAACCAGAAAGTCTTCAGGGACGCTGATGTGCGTCGTGCCGGACTGTTCCAATTCACGGGTGTGGCGGGCGGTGACGCGCTTGTCCTTAGCCACCACCACGGTGCCACTCTTGTCGGTAATGTCGAAACGCGCCACTTCGCCGCGCAGGCGTTCAGCCACGAACTCCATTTGCGCGCCGCTGTCCATCAGGCGGAAGTTGTCATTGACGAAGAAGTTGGCCAGGATCGACTCATTGGTCAAGCCAATGGCTTTGAGCAAAATTGTGACCGGCATCTTGCGGCGGCGGTCGACGCGGAAGTACAGAAGATCTTTTGGATCAAATTCAAAGTCAAGCCAGGAACCACGGTACGGAATGATGCGCGCCGAAAACAGCAGCTTGCCCGAGCTGTGGGTTTTGCCTTTGTCATGCTCAAAAAAGACACCGGGAGAGCGGTGCAGTTGAGACACGATCACGCGTTCGGTGCCATTAATGATGAAAGAACCCTTGTTGGTCATGAGCGGCACTTCGCCCATGTAGACCTCTTGTTCTTTGACCTCTTTGACCACTTTATTTTGCGACGTGGACGATTCGCGGTCATAAATGATCAGCTGAACTTTGGCCCGCACGGCGGACGCAAAAGTCAGGCCACGGGTTTGGCACTCACGCACATCGAACCCCGGCTTCGCCAAGTTGTACTCAAGGTACTTCATCTCGACAAAGCCATTGTGCGAAACAATGGGGAAAGCGGCGTCAAACGCAGCCTGCAGGCCCTCGGTGGTCCGCTTCTTCGGCGCCACATCTGCTTGCAAAAACGCGGTGTACGCGTCCTTTTGCATTTGCAACAAATAGGGAATTTCTAGAACGCTGTCGCGGTTACCGAAGTTTTTACGAATGCGTTTGCGTTCAGTGTATGTGTAAGCCATTAGATCTCCGGGCAAAGACTGAGGAATCCTCGGGGTCCTAGGCGACTGTGTTTCTTCTTGGTGATTGGCCACTACCAATCATTGGCGGACGGTTGCGCATTGCACGCAACCCGTACCAAGGCATCTTCTGCAGTCGGGGTCAGAAGACACTAAAAAGCGGTGAAAACACGACTTTTTAGTGCGCACTAACAAAGTACCCACAAGCGGCAAGGGCTGGGAGTCCACAAAGGAACTCCCAGCCCATGCGGCAAGCCAATTACTTGAGTTCAGCCTTGGCGCCTGCCTCAACCAGCTTCTTCAAAGCGGCATCAGCATCAGCCTTAGACACGCCTTCTTTAACGGCCTTGGGTGCGCCATCAACCATGTCTTTGGCTTCTTTGAGGCCCAGACCCGTGATTTCACGCACGGCTTTGATGACCGACACCTTGTTGGCGCCTGCCTCGAGCAACATCACGTTGAATTCGGTCTTCTCTTCGACCGCAGCAGCAGCGCCGCCGCCAGCAGCAGGCGCAGACATTGCTGCAGCGCTTACGCCAAATTTCTCTTCGATGGCTTTCACCAGGTCGTTGAGTTCCATGACCGTCATGCTGTCCAGCGCGGTCAAAAATCCGTCTTTATCGAATGCCATTTTTATTTCCTAACAATATTGGTTACTACAGACAAGGGCGCAATTAAGCTGCCACTGCCTCTGCGGGAGCAGCTTCTGCTGCACCTGCGCCACGCTGTCCCGCCAGTGCGGCCAGCACACGGGCTGTACGCGAAATGGGGGATTGCATCAAGCCCAGCAACTGCGCCAACAACACTTCTTTGGAAGGGATGCTTGCGAGCTGTTTAACGCCGTTCACGTCCAGAGCTTTTCCACCATACGCACCGGCGCGAATGACCAACTTGTCGTTGATTTTCGCGAACTCGGCCACCACCTTCGCGGCGGCGACTGCGTCTTCAGAAAAGCTATAGATCAGGGGACCGGTCATCTGGTCAGCGACAACTTCAAATGCGCTTCCGGCAACAGCACGGCGTGCCAGGGTGTTTTTCAACACACTCAGGTTCACACCGTTGCTGCGTGCTGCGACGCGCAATTTGGTCATGTCGGCGACCGTGATGCCACGGTACTCCGCGATCACGAGCGTTTGAGCTTTAGCGGCGAGGCTGGTCACATCACTGATGACCGCTTCCTTCTCACTGCGATTAAGACTCAAGGTCTACTCCTTAAAAATGCGTCTGGGGGAATTCACCCTTACGACGCTCCACATTGCAGCGACCAACTGTTTAGGAAACATGTTCCGTATGCAGCGGGATCACCATCTGCGTTGGCTGCATTGCGGGACAAACCCGCAATGGCTGGATTAAGTACATCCGTGCGAAACGCACTCAGTACACCAACGGTCTTGGATGACCTGTTGCTCGCCTAGACTTGCAACAGCCCACCACATCGGACACCTCTTTCAAGGCATCCAGATTTTTGCTACCTGGCAATCAGGCAGTAATCGAGGGGATATCCACCCGAACACCGACGCCCATCGTGGACGATACGGCAACCTTGCGCAAGTACACACCTTTGCTGGTCGCCGGCTTGGCTTTCACCAGTGCTTCGACCAAGGTAGCCAAGTTGCCCTGCAACTGGGCCGACTCAAACGAACGGCGACCAATGGTGGAATGCACGATACCGGCCTTGTCGACACGGAACTGCACCTGGCCGGCTTTGGCGTTTTTAACCGCAGTGGCGACATCCGGCGTTACCGTACCCACCTTGGGGTTAGGCATCAAGCCGCGTGGTCCAAGGATCTGACCCAAGGTACCAACGATACGCATGGCATCAGGCGCAGCGATCACGACGTCGAACGGCATGTCGCCAGCCTTAATCATTGCGGCCAAGTCATCCATACCGACGATGTCAGCACCAGCGGCCTTGGCTTCTTCAGCCTTGGCGCCCTGCGCAAACACCGCAACACGTGTGGTCTTGCCGGTACCGTTTGGCAGCACGACAGCACCACGAACGACCTGGTCAGACTTTTTGGCGTCGATACCGAGTTGCACGGCAACGTCGATGGACTCATCAAACTTGGCTGTGGCGAAGGTCTTGACCAGTCCCAGCGCATCACCCAAGGAGTGCAGTTTGTTGCCGTCGATTTTCCCGACTTGCGCCTTTTGTTTCTTAGTAAGCTTGGACATTTACACGCCCTCCACAGTCACGCCCATAGACCGGGCAGAGCCAGCAATGGTACGAACGGCGCCTTCGAGGTCGGCAGCGTTCATGTCTTTCATCTTGGTCTTGGCGATTTCCTCGAGCTGAGCACGGGTG
>JBBRSA010000058.1:0-18151 GCA_038245855.1 Burkholderiales bacterium | reverse complement strand
CCAATCTCGCGTCGCAAGCTCGCAATCAGCCCGCTCAGGCTTGAGAAGCAAAACTTAGCGCAAAGCCCCATAAACAGGCGTGCACGGCGTATTGCTGTATGCAAACAAGGGGTATCCACTTAGCTCCAGTTGATGCAAAATAGCTGGATAGAAACCCATATCGTAGCGCCAATTCCCGGCAAGGACTATCCTCAGAACTGGAACGATTTTCTCGATTGGTTTGCTACCGAGGAAGCTTGTCTGGCCTACCTGGAGAAGCTGACCTTGACCGCCTTTGTGCGCAACCTACTGAATCGTCGCCCGCCAGTTGACCTGCGTGGCGTGAACGAGTCAGGTGGCGGTCAAACCATCCAAAATCTGGAAGACACACAAGGTCGCAGCCTGCGTTTGAAGGCAGAGTACAAGTTCTGGTAATTCGCGTCAGTCCGGTACGGACCTAGGACGAAAAACCGGGTAGGGGCGCAAGCACCTACCCGGTTTTTTTCTACCAACCCAACAGCCAGACAACACCCACGGCTTGCAGGACCAAGCCTATCCAGTTCATCAAGCTGGCGATATAGGGCATTCAGCAGGGGATTCGCTTGGCATGCGCTGGCACCGTGGCCTCAAGCCGCAGGTGGCCACACCGCTTTTGCAGAACCGCCGCGCCGCTTAGCGCGGCAGGTGAAACACATCGCGCTCCGCCCCGTCAGGAAATTGTCTTCGTCCCAGGCTTTTTCCACTCAGTTTGAAAACCAATGCACGCGCGGGCGCATTGGCATCGTTCATATAGGTCTCCACCGTCGGCCAGCCAAAGACTTCATAGGCATGCTCAATGGCTGCCCGAGAGGCTTCGTGCGCAATACCAAGCCCACGCGCTTGCGGAAGAATCCACCACGTAAGCTCCCGTGGCCAGCCCTTGCCCTGCCAAAACCCACAGACTCCCACAAGGTCACTTGCTGATTTCAGGTCAGCAAGGATCTTCTGGTGGTCGTACTAGTGAACTTGTCATTCAGGCGCTGGAGAGTTGAGGGGCGAATCGAACGGGCACCGTTGTCCCGTGCATCTCCACACCACCGACCGAGAACTAATGAGAGTACAAACATGATATTGGTCACAGGAAGTTTCACTGCAAAACCCGGCAAGCTTGATGAAGCGATATCCGTTAGCTTGGAGCACGTTAAGCGTTCTCGGCTGGAGCTGGGCTGCATTTCGCACGCAGTGCTCCAGGATGTTGAGAACTCGCACAGGCTAGTGTTCGTGGAAGAGTGGATCGACATGGCGGCGCTTTCGGCACATTTCGTTGTGCCCGCTTCTCGCACATTTAGTAAGCTTGTGCAGGAGCTTGCTGAGGACACGCCGAAGATGGCTGTGTACGAGGCCAACCCGATAAAGCTGGGGTAATTGCGCTGCCCTATCAATGAACCATGCAACGACCACCAACAGCGGGTATGTAGAGAGCAAAGAGAGCATATGAACGACAACGCATTTGGCACACTGCCGCGCGCACAGAAGGGTCCGATTGCGCCTGCCCCCATCCTTGATGGGCCTCTTCAACCTGTCATAGACGCAGTGGCCAGTTGGCCGGGCGTAACCAAAACCGTACATTGGCATTTTTCAGATCATGCACGTGTGGACGGCGTTGATTTCTATGTTGCTGATGATGAACTCGGTCATGTCCATCTGCACGGCGAAATTCATCTCGCAACTAGCCAACAGTTGGGTGATCTGCTGATTGCCGAGGGCGCCGCGAAACCCTTCCGATACCAAGAAGGTTGGGTTGAGGAGGACATTCGACGGATCGGTACGGCGGCAGCGGTTGCACTGTTCCGCCGAAACTATGATCGGCTGGTCGCTCGTAGAGAGAAGCCAAAACGCGAAGTATGGGTCTAGCGGTGCCAAGAATTCTCGGGTACCTAGATCACATTTAGCGAGCAACAGCAGCGCGGTGGGCAGGCTCGCTCCAAAAGCCGATTAGCCTTTTATGGGGGGCTAATTTGGCGCAGGCGCAACCGGAAAATCGCTGGTGTCACGTCTTCCAGCCGCTTGAAAAAACGGATCATTGAGCTGGAATCGTCAAAACCCAGCCTCGCGCTTATGGTGTCAATGGTGTCTTCGCTGTGCGCTAACAATCTTTTTGCTTCAAGTATTAGCCGGGCATCGATGGCGGCTTTGGCGCTTATGCCGGCATAGGCTTGGCAGGCGCGCGTCAATGTTTTCTCGGCATACCCTAGCTTGCGGGCGTATTGTTGTACGGTCCATTGCTGTGGGTAGTGTTTCTCCAGCAAACCTTCAAATTCTTTCACCAGGTGCGTCGCCTTTCGCTCTGGCACTGCCGCATCACCGTGTCGATTCCAGCTGATGCGTAGCAGCAGCAGCCACGTGTACAGGCGTTGTCGGGCAAGGGCCTCTAGCAACGCGGGTTGCGCGTGACGGATGGTATCGGCAGCGAGCTGCGCAAGAATACTTAAAAGTTCTTGGGCAGTGGCAGAGTCCAGCTGTGAGCACACCGGCCATTGGCCACTTAACAGTGGCTTTAGTTGTGCCAGACGCTCGGGGAGCATGAACTGTGGGTCCACCACCAACAACTGCCCCTGCATGCCCTCGTGCAGGGCAAACTGGTGCAATTGGCCAGGTTGCACGACGACGAGAGTTTTGGGCTGGACCAAGTAGTGCACAAAGTCCACCATGTGCGTGCTGCTGCCTTCGGTGTAAAGCACAAACATCAATAGTGAAAGGCGCTGAACGGCGGCCAGATGCTCGGGTTTGCCACGTTGACGTAGTTGCACAAAACTCAAAGTCTCTACACCTATGCCCAGCTTGTTGTGCGCCTCGTAGCGCACTTGCTCGGGCGGCTTAGCGGGTGGCTTGACGGCTCTTTTTTTTGCTGGTTTCGGATGTGTATTCGCCATTCAAAATGTCCAAATTTGTCAGTCTTTGCACCTATTTTGCCCTGTATTCAATCGGCATAGGTGTCCAAAATCGCAGCTAACGGTGGACCTACGAAGCAGGCAAGCCGCGCGAACCCATTCACCTTAAGGAGCCATCCCATGAATCTCATGAACCCCATGTCCACGGTGCCTATCATTTCACGCAGTTCCATTTCACTTTGCATAGGAATCCTTGCCGCCACCCTGGTAGCCCCGACCTTCGCCCAAAACATGACCATCGAACAGGCCCGTAGGCAAGTTGCTCCGTTCTACGACATGCTCAACCAGCCTGCAACCAAGGACGTAAAAGCCTTGGCCGAGCAAGCGCTGTCGGCCGACTGGAAGTCGTACTCGGGCGAGACCGACTTCAAGGGGCGCGAGGCCTTTGTGGGCCAGGTCACCGGGTTCGGCAAGCTGATCCCCGACTTGAAGTGGGATATCAAAGACGTACTGGTCAACGGCAATCGCATCATTGTGCGCAGTGAGGCCAGTGGCACCCCCGTAGCTCCCTTTTTTGGCGTGCCCGTGGGAGGCAAGAGCTTCAAGATCATGACCATTGACATCCATACGATCAAAGACGGCAAGGCCATTACCGCCTACCACGTCGAAGACTGGGCCAGTGCACTAGGGCAACTCAAGACGGGTAGCGCCTCAGCCAATGCGGCCCCTGCCATTTCCGTAGACCAGGCTAGGCAGCTGGTGGCACCGTTCTATGAAGTACTGAGCCTGCAGCACAAGGGAGACGAGGCACTCAAGGCCATGGAGAAAACCGTGAACCCGGATTGGAGCTTTGGCTCTACCGACGATTCAGACCGCAAGCGCCGCGAGCAATTCGCCAAGGAAACCGGATTTTTTGCAGGGGTGATTCCAAACCTTCGCAGCGAAGTCAAAGACATCATGGTCAGCGGTGACAAAGTCATTGTTCGCCGCACCATCAGCGGCACACCAGCCAAGCCCTTGTTCGGCATTGAGCCCAGCGGCAAGTCCTTTTCCATCATGGCAATTGACATTCACACCATCAAGGACGGAAAAATCGGGCGAACCGATTACGTCGGTAACTGGGCTGCTGCTATCAGCCAGCTCAACGCCAAGTAAGCAGTTCACGACACCCATCTTTCGATTTCTGTTAGCACAAACCCGGAGATTTTTATGACCAAAGACGAAGTACAAGCCATCATCGCCCCTTTTTACAAGCAGGCGCTCACCGTGAACAGCGAGACCACCAGCGCCGCCGTGTTGGAGAAAATCCTTGCTGACAGCTTCCAATCCATCAACAGCCAGGGCACGAAAGACAAAGCCACGTTGATCCAGCAGGTAGCCGGCTTTTGGAAGCTCATTCCTGACCTGGTGTGGGCGCCTCAGGACTTGGTGATCGGCGTGGACGGCAAAAAGGTTGTTGTGCGCGCCGTGGCCACCGGCTCACCGAAGGGTAACTTCATGGGCATGGAATGTGACGGCCGCAAGTCTTTCAAGATCGATACCACCGATATCCATGAAGTGGAAAATGGCCAGATCGTTCGGGTGCACCACCTGGAAGACTGGGCCACTGGCATGCGCCAATTGAAAAGTTGAGTGATTGGAATCAGCACCATGGTGAAACGTTACGCTCCCCTGCTCGTTGGACTGCACTGGCTGATGGCCTTGATGATTGTGGCGATGCTCTTCGCTGGGCACTTCATCACTGCCGCTACACCCAACAGCAGCCCTGAAAAAATCGATCACCTCAAGGGCCATATGGCGATGGGAATGGCTGTTGCAGTGTTTCTCATCGTTCGGCTGATCGTGCGCCTGCGCTCTGATAAGCCAGCGCCTGCCCGCAGCGGCATGGTGTGGGCAGACCAAGTGGCAATCTGGACCCATTGGGGGTTTTATGGATTGTTATTCGCGCAAATCGCAACCGGCCTGGCGATGTCCATCATGGGCGGGCTACCAGAGATTGTGTTTAACGGCCACGGCAACTTGCCGCCCGACTTTTGGGGCCTGCCGACGCGGGGAGCACATGGTGTGATTTCCAAACTGCTAATGGCCATGGTGCTGTTACATGCAGGTGCCGCTGTGTTCCATCAGTTCATTAAACGCGATGGTTTGATGTCGCGGATGTGGTTCGGCGTAAGGCGATGAAATTGCAGCGCTTAGGCCGTCTGATCAGCCTGCTGCTGTGCGCCCTTTTTCTAAACCAACCCTCTTTTGCAGGAACCACTATGACCGCCACCGCAACACAATGCATCGAAACCGCCATTTTTAAACTCAAACCCGGCGCAACCGATGCCCAGCTTATGGCCGTCGAAGCGCGCATTCGCGACGGTGCCATTCAGAAGCAAGCTGGATACATCTCACGCGAACTGGCCAAGGACGAGGCAAGCGGTGAGTGGCTGATGGTGATGCGTTTTGACACGCGTGCCAACATGGACGCATGGATGCTTGACTTGAAAAAAGTGCCGGAAATGCGTGACATGGGTGCGCTGATCGACATGGGCAGCATGGTCATGCGCTTCTTTAACCGTATGGAGCCGTGAGTAAAGGGTCCGCCTGCTGAACGCCGGGTTGCGGCACCTAAAATCAGAAAATGCTTTTCACGAAGCGGCCATCGATCAACTTCCAGATGTGCCCAAATCACAAGTTGCTTAACCATAGGCAAAAACTCAGTCGTCAATTTCGAATGACTGGGACCCGCCTGGAGCTGCGATTTGAACTCAACAGCAAGTAACTCGCGAAAGCGACGAATTCACCGCTTAAGAGCAGTCATTGGCCATTGACTGCACTTGGCCCCTAGCCGGTATTGGGCGCACGCTTGAAATCGGTGGCCAACTATGAGTGGCAATATTCAATTGATCAAATATGTTGACCGTACTATTGGCCGATGTCTAAGACTTTAGAATCAAGCGTTGTCAATTTGGTATGCCGCAAACCCGCATGGATGCTTGTTCCGTGGTTACGACTTCAATAACCTGTTTACGACTTTAATTGCGCGGAATATCTGAGAGGTTGAAATTTATTCGAGCTTCGAAAAATATTTCTGCCCTCCAGACTCCTAGGGGAGATTGAAGATTTACATCGCTACCTCTAAGCTTTTAACGTCTCTGACATCGAGCCCAGTTGCTCGGTTGGTCAAAACCAGCCGCTTTTCGAACGGCCTAAAATTCCAGGCCCGATCATCCAGCGCCACCCACGTATCCCATGGATCCCGATGCAAACGCATCCAGCTTTCGCACTCCGCTTGCCGCGCATAGCTCTCGTCATCCATCCTGGGTGTCATCCCAACGATGCGACTAGCTAGCGCCTGCGGCAACAGCCTTTGAATTTCCTCCAGAGTTCGCGTATTTCGCCAAGTGGATGACACGACTACGTCAATATGGGTATGGACGTCCAGCCAGGGGTTCTACGCCCAAACCGGCGGGAATTTCAGACGGCGTGGCAAACGGGGAAATTTGAGTGACGGTGTGGTCGCATATTGTCAGCGCGGAACCTTGATTTCCCCAGATTGGATACCCTTTGCCAAGTGCTCCAGCAGCTTGGCAAAGCGATACAGACCGGGGTGAGACTCGCAAAGCGCGTTCATCTCGCCTTTGTCCACCGACTGCATCAATTGACGAAAAAGCTCCATGTACGGTGCCATGCGGCCCAGCATATCCAATGGGGAATCGACCCCTTGACCTTCAAACTCACGAACTTTGGCATCCAGCAATTGGGCGATGGCGAGCCGCTGCGCGCGATCTTTGTCTTTTGGAGCCTGGGCTCCACTTGGAGTCAACTCCATTGGGTCTTGCTTGAGATCGAGGTATTCCATGCTGTCGCGGCACACCCACGTTAACAAAGCATTGGGTGCTTGAATTTGCCTTTGGAATGTTCTGACCGCTCCCTGGTACTGTACGTCGTTGGTTCGAGATTTTTGCAGACGGGGCCAATAATCCTGCAGCACTGTTAGATTGTTTGCCCCAAACTCAGCACGAAAAGCAGTGACGGTCGTGTCTGGTCCGATGGCAAGGAAAAAGTACTCCTTGCTGGCCAACATTTTGGACAGGACCGCGTTGACCAGCGGGTTGCTCGGGTTGAGCAGAACATCGTAGGTAGCGAAGCCATAGAACTCAAAGGAAAAATGCACTACTTCATAGTCTGCGTTGCCCACCAAGGTGTGGCCGAAATTGAATCCCAAGGCCAGCACTTCCTGCGGCAGGGCTTGGGGCGGGCGCAGTGCCATGAGTCCCAGCGCTTCTTGATGTTCCTCTATCATGCCAAGCGCAAAGCAGGGGGCCTTTGCCGCCAAAAAGTCGTTAGCAAACTGTCGGTTGACCGTCAGCCGGGGAAGTAGATGCTGGACATTCATGGATAGAGCCATTCAATTGCTTGCAAAGTTTAAGCCCAGTTGATTTCCGCCAGGATGGCATCCAAGTCAATCGGCATGCCCTTGTCACGGAATGCGTAATGCCCCAGAAAATGCAGGTGCTGCCACGCCGCCGGGGAGATGCGCCGCAGATTGTCTAAGGCTTTGTCATTACCGGCTGTCAAACTGCGACTCAGCAGGCCTGACAACAGCAAGGAGTTGTAGGCGATCACTACGTTTGCGATAAGACGGCCACAGTGGTTGCTGACTGCCACATCCAGGTCTGTGCGCCCGGTCAGTTCCTTTTTGCCGTTCACCTGCGCGATGGTGGAACGCAGCTGGTGGTAGGACTCAATGCGGTTTTCAGAGCGGTGGACATCACGCTGCAATTGGGGGTCGCGCAGATAACGCAGCGTGTAAATGCTGCGAATCAGTTTGTCATATTCAAAGATGGCCTTGCGTGTGCGGTGATGCCCGGACAGGGTGCAGATTTTGCGCATCAACACGCTTTGGCTCATCTCCTTGAGAGCCAGCGTAGCAGCAATCTGGTCCATGTTGGCCTTCTCGGAGGTAATTAGGTTACGGTCAATTTGACCCACAGGCTGTATGAGGAAGCCAGCGTATTCCTCCTGTCCAGCGCCACCGTAGAGGTGTCTCAACTGGGCATGCAAATTGGTGAAACGCGGGGCCAAGTTCATCCCAAACCAGTGCAGGATGGCAAAATTGGCCATATTGATGCTGTGCATGTCGCCGGTAATCGTGGTGGGCACGATGTCGGACGTGTTGTTGTAGCAGATGTCAAACACCCAGTAGCTTTCATGCTGGTTGGCCCCGAGCATCTCAGTTTGCAGGGCCACATGGTTTGCCAGCAAGGTGTAGGCGACGACGCCACGGTCTTTGCCGAAATATTTGCGCGAGTGGCGTGCCTTGAGTGTCGGGGTGGCGGCCGCAAATTTCTGCCCGTCAACGCTGCCGTAGAGTACATCCATGTCGATGGAGTAATACGGAAAAATGGGTAGCGTGGCGATGAAGTTGCTGACTTTGTTATTCGCCTCAATCAACGTTGCCGGGCGCAAATGCTGTTGATGTGTGACCTCCAGGACGTGGTACGGGATGTCGCAAGTTTCGGCCATTTTGAAGTTACCGTGGTTCATGGCCTGGGCAATAATCACTGCCATCAAACTGTCTTCGTCGGCGATCTTTTTGGCGTAGCGTGGCTGCAATGGGGTCAGAGCTGACAGGAAGTGGCTCCTGCCATTCACGAACCGGAAGACATCGGCAATGTCGCGGGCCTGGAGCGTGGCATAGAAGTCCTTTTGCAGCTGCTTGTCCTTGTCGGCCTTGTGACGGTGCCAGATGAGCGTTTTCTTGTCTGCATCAAAGTCCAGATGTTTGAGCTTGCCGGCACGCAACTCCTCATCGAACGCGCGCCACTGTGCATCGAGTTCAGCGAAAAGTGTGTCCAGTGTTTCATCAACCGGCTTGCGCAGCCATGGAACGTCGAGCGCCTGGAGCGCTTCGGACTTGGCCTCCATGGACGTCAGATCATCTGAAAACCGCCTGTGCTGCACGCTGTCGTCAAGATAAATATCGCCTGCATCGAGGCGTTTGCGCAGTTGCCGGTACACCAAGAACTCGTACCGATCGCCATGCAGGCCGATGGGCTTGCCGTCCTGGTCAAAGGTTAGCAAGAAGTCGCGTAGACGTTTGGGAAGTGTTCCTGGTGGCACATCAGAGTGCGGCTGTTTGGCAAGGGATTGCTGGCGGTCAAAGACATGCTTCATCCATTGCAGCGCTGCCAGCCAGACCTTGCCACCGGCACTGCTACTGGCGAATTCCAAGGCGGTGGCCAGTGGGCGTAGATTTTTGGTGCAAAGTCCGCTTTGCTTATCCACAGCCTGCCAGCGCAAATCCATTTGGCTGACAGGCGTTTCTGTGAGAAGTTTGCCGGTCGAGCGCAGCGCATCTTCCGGCATGATGCGAAACGCCTTGTGACGCACTGCTCCGAAAGGGGTAATGTCGGGGAGCGTGTCATCCACATACAGTAAGAGCAGTTCGCCCACCCGTGGTGTGGCTTGTTGGCGTTCGTTGTGTATTTTGGCGGCCTGCTGGGTGGCCGCCGCCTTGGTCTCATCTTCCAGTTGTCTGGTTTGGTAGCTAAAGGCTTCCACCACATTGTCTGTGAGCTGGCGGTAGCGTTGCCATGTGTAGCACAGAAGATACAGGTTGGTTTTGGCGGGCTTGAATCGCCGTAAGTCGTAGACGGTGTAAAAATTAGCCAGACTGGCGTAGTAAGCGATGTTGCGCTGGGAGACAGCAAGGCCTGGGAGCAGCTTTTTTGCAATCGCATACAAAGGCTTCAGCGTCAGGCGCTTTTGGCGTTCAACACCCATCTGGCGGTAGCGAAAACTCTTGGCATCTTGCTTCAGGGCGGCCAATTCCGTCAATGTGTTCTCATGGGCCAGCAGCAACTCCAGCGTTTCGCGTGCCTCATCGGTCATGGCGGCCTCGACCAATTGCTCCAGGCGCTCCCGCTCCGCACTGAGTGCATCTCTGATGATGGTTTGCAGCGTGGAGTAGCCGGGGCGCACGATGCGCTGCCCAATCAAAAAGACCATCAACTCGGCCAGCAAAAAGGTGGCCGTTACATCCGTGCGTGCCAGCAATCTGGCTTTTTCTTGCAGTATTGGCAAGTCGCCCGCGCAGTACATGCGGTAGCCAAAAAGTTGCGCAATTTTATTGCGCTGCACATAGTATTCGCTGGCGTGCAGAGCGGTTTTTACAAGTGCTTGGCCAGGGAAATACCGCAGCAAAATGAACTCAACGTCTTCAGACGGAAGATCATCAAGAGAGAATAGAAAAAATGCCTGCTTGGCTTTGAAGTAGCCGATTTGCAGCAGGCAATAGACTTGGGCCAAGAAGCTCTTTCGCCCAAGCGCAAGGGCCAGTTCCGCATCGGTCAGTGCGAAAAATTCAATGCGCTGAAAATCGTCGAAACTGGGAATTCCGTAGAGCGCCGTTTTTTCCGCATCTGACAGGATGGTCAGCCGCTCGTTGTGGTCACCGCGCATGTTCAAGGGGTTTACTTAAACGCCCGGTCCAGCTCATCAATGCGCCGACGCATGGGAGCGCGGCCATAGATTGCTGTGGTGGTCTGGATACTGGCATGCCCCATCTGAGCCTGAATCACATCCAGGGGTACGTTCTTTGCAATGGCCCTGGTGCCAAAGGTATGGCGCAGCCAATGGGTGGAGGCTTGGCGCATCCGGTGCCGCTCGGATGCGGGCAGGTTGGCCACGTCAATGGCTTTGGATAACCAGGATTTGACGTGCTCGTACAGTGCCTGGTAGCCCACGCCTTGCAGGGGATCATGCAAACTGGCCAGCACCGGTGCAGATGGGACTGCGCAGGTAATGTCACCCAGGCCCCGCGCTTGCAGGTAGGTGTTGAGCGCCTGCAAGGCCGACGGGGGTATGGCCACGATACGGTTCTTGGAGCCTTTGCCATGCACTTGCATGATCCAGCCCTCTTCTTCGTGTTGAATATCGGACAGCTTGACGCACAGCAATTCAGCGCTGCGCAAACCCACGCTGGCGACGAATTGGACGATAAAAGCCATGCGCTGTGCCGCCGCTGCGGGCAGTTTGGTTTGGCAGTACGCGATAACTTGTTGCGTGGCCACTTCACTGAGCGCTTTGGATTGCAGCACCCGTTCTTCTTTGTCGTCGCCAATTTTTTGGTTCACCAATAGCCAAGGGTTCCTGCTGATGTAGCCGCTCGCTTGGAGCCAGTGAAACATCGACACAACGATGGTGATGGCCTGGCGTACGCTGCGCGTGCTCAAGGGACCGCGAAAGGGGGCCCAGCCAGGTGTTCCGGGTTTGGCACGGGCGCGTGAAATCCAGTGGGGCGGCACATGCTGCAAAAATGCCATGTAATCGCGGCAGTCCAACAGCATCATGCGCCCCAGCGTGGCTGCGTGGCGCTCATAGCGCAGCCATAACAAAAGACGGGTGGCCTCTCGTGTATAGGTTCTGACCGTTGCCGCAGAGCCTGCCTTGGCCGCAACCCACGTGTCGATTGCCTGCTTGTCGTCGTCCGTGGGGAGCAGCGGGTGCTCAGGGTTTGGGGCCAAGGTCGGGTCAAGAGATCGTGCTGGAGAGGGCAATGCGAAGACTGGCCGGGATGGCTGTGGCTGCTCGTTCAGGAGGATGGCCAAATACGCGGCTATTCGTTGCGCTTTTGTGCGTCCAATCCCAGGCAGTAAGCGCCACCACCGCCCGCCCGTGGCAATGTGCGCCTGCAATTGCGCCAAAATCACCACATCGATGCGCAGCAATTTGACGGCGGTGGTGCTGTCAAACCAACCCGCAATGGCATCGCAGGGTTGTGGCTGCTCGGCGGCGACGGTCTCCAGGTCATGCAGGGTGCTCAGCAATCGCTCCCGCAAGCGGGAACGTACGCGCTGCCGACGCAGCGCTTTGGCATTTGCTGGATAGAGTTCCTGGTGCATCTGGAGCACATCGGACTCAGACCAACCATCCAGGGCGCTGGCCGCAACGAACTCTTCCAGACTGGGTGGGCTGTAGGTGGAGTCTTTATAGCTCGCCACGTCGGGCTGCATTGCGTTAAAACTCAGTCCAATCAAGCGCCATGCACTCAACCCACGCCGACGTGCCACGGCACGCACTGCATCACGGGTTTGCAAGTGGGCCACTTTTGCTTGGTGGCCATGCTCTACCCCCAGATAGCGCTTTGCGGCCTCGCCGATGGGCAAACCCTCAGATACCGCGCGCAGATAAGCAAAATGGTGCAGGCCCAGACGATGCACATAAACGGAGCTGTCACCGGTGTCCGCGAGGCGCAAATGTGGCCCCATACCCGTACCTTTTGACAGCACCCCCATCATGAGGGATTTGCCTTGCCCAAGCGCTTGACAGCACCCATGCCAATGAGTGAGCGCATTTGGGTGATGGCAATGGCATTGAGTTGACCCAAACGCTCAGGCGCACGGATGCCTTGGTGAATCAACACAGCATTGATGCTCTCCATGTTGGACAGCACCACCAGCTGCTCCAATGTGGCCGCGTCCCTCATGTTACCGGCATCCTTGGGATTGGCCTCGCGCCACTGGGCGGCGGTCATGCCAAACAGCGCCACGTTCAGCAGATCGGCCTCACTGGCGTAAAGCGTGGCTGTTTGGGCACGGGTCAACTGGCGTGGGACGAGGTGCTCCCTGATGGCATCGGTATGAATGCGGTAATTGATCTTGGCCAGCGTGCGCTGAAAATTCCATTCCAGGGAGGTCGCCCGAGCTTCCTCGTCTTTGAGGCGCTGGAATTCCTTGATGAGATAGAGTTTGAATTCGGGACTGAGCCACGAGCCAAATTCAAAGGCGATGTCACGGTGGGCGTAGGTGCCGCCGCCCCTGCCGGATTTGGCGTACAGGCCGATGGCCCCGGTGGCCTCCACCCACTTGGAGGGGGAGAGTGAAAAGCTGTTGAGCCCTGCTTGGGCCTTAAACCTATCGAATTCGATAGGTTTGAAGTCCGGGTTGTTGATCTGCTCCCATATTCCCAGAAACTCAACGGTGTTGCGGTTACGTAGCCACCCGTAAAGGACGGTTTCGTCACCGAAGCGTTTGACCATGTCGGTAAGCGAGATGTAATCCTGATCGTGCCGTGTCGTGTAGCCAACCGGGGTACCCTGGACGGTAATGCTGCGGTTTTTCATGAGGAAGGCCAACGGCGAGTAGTTTTGACGATCAAATTTTAACCTGAGATAAATAGAGTAATCTTAGGGTATTGTCTTAAAATCTTTGCACCTTGCCGTCCATATGGGCCTAAAAATGCAAGCCCAGAGTATGTTCATATCCTCGGTCAGTCTGCGTCTGAAATTTCCGCCGGTTTGGGCGTAGAACCCCAACTTGCTTGCGCGCACCCCCTGCGCGTCCACAGACAGACTGAAACGCGGAAAAGTCGAGTGCGTGCAGATTGAAGCCCTTTTTACGTTAGAACCGGAGGCAGCGTTTTGCCCGCTTTCAGTAGCTCCCCCAGCTCCTGCGACGAAACCGGTCCCGAAAACAAATAGCCTTGCGCGTAGTCGCATTGCGCCTGCTGCAGCCAGTCTCTCTGCGCGACGGTTTCCACACCTTCAGCAATCACTTTCAGTCCGAGCTTGTGCGCCATCACGATGATCATTTCTGCTATAGAGCGGCTATCGCCGCTGGACGCCAGCTCACTTACAAATGACGTGTCGATCTTCAGGAAATCCACATTGAGTTTTTTCAAAAAGAGCATAGATGAAAATCCGGTTCCGAAGTCGTCGATCGACAACTGGACCCCGGCTTTTCTGAGATAGTCCAGTTTTTCGCGGACGTTGGCCGATTCGTTGGTAAGGGCCCCTTCTGTGATTTCGACGGAGAGGCTATTGCCTGGCAGGGCGAGCGCTGCCAGGCGCGTGTCCCAGTCTTTCATCGGCACCTTGCTCAGCAATTCCGCCGCTGATTTATTGACACTGATTTGGAAGGGTCGGCCCAACAAGGTGCTCCATTCTTTTGCACAGTGCATGGCGTCGTTCAACACCCATTCGCCGATCTCGCCGATCAGCCCGGTTTCTTCCGCGAGCCCGATGAAGTCATTTGGAATCAACAGTCCCGAGGTCGGGTGACGCCAGCGCAATAGTGCTTCTGCCTTGACAATTTTTCCATCCGCGAGCGCAACGATGGGCTGGTAGTAAACGGCCAGTTCGCCCTGAGGCAGGGCACGGCGCAACTCGCCGATCACCTTGCGGCGGGCCCAAGCGGCATCGCGCATGGAGGCGGTGAAGTAGCTGAAACAACTTTTCCCGGCATTCTTCGCCGCATACATGGCCTGATCCGCGTTGCTCAGCAGCTCGTCCGACGTGCTTGCGTCCTGGGGAAAGAGCGTAATGCCGATGCTTGCGGAAATTTGGACATCCTTGCCGAGTATGGAGAACGGAGTGGCCAGCGCGCTGAGCATTTCTTGCACCAAAATTTCCACATGCAGAACCTTGTTGACGTCGGTGAGGATCACGGTAAATTCGTCGCCGCCCAGACGTGCAACCGTATCCGTTCCTCTCACAGAGCTGCCGATTCGCTGTGCGACCTGTTGCAGCAATTGATCGCCGGCATCGTGACCTTGCCGATCATTGACGCTCTTGAAACCATCCAGATCAATAAAAAACAGCGCGATCGACAGACCACTGCGTTCAGCACGTTTCACGTCCTGATCTAGTTGAGTCAGGAAATAGCTTCGATTCGGCAACCCGGTCAGAAAATCATAATTGGCGTTGCGGACGGCTTCTTCTTCGGTTGCTTTGCGTGCAGTCACGTTTCGAGCGGTTGCTGCAATCGCGTCCAAATACCCGTCATCATTGCAAACCGGTTCGAAAATGTATTCGAAGACTGCTTTGCCATCGGCCTGTGGCGAGAAGGACATTTCTCCACGGTGGCTGACCCTCGTATCAAGCACAGCCTGCAAATGCTGCTGAAGTTCAACCGCATTGGGCAGGCCGAGATCAACAAAATTCTTGCCAACTATTTCTTCTAGCGGCTTGTTGAACAACCCGACCGAGACTTTATTGGCATAAACCAATCGCCCCCGGGTGTCCATGATGAAATTCAGGTCGGGCGATGAGGACAGTAGTGCATCAAACAGGCGGGAATACCGCTCCAGCGATTCCGATAGGGCTTGGTCGATCGCTTCATTAAATCGGACTCCCTCGTCACTGACGGCCCGTGAGGTCGTGAGGAACGAATCGCCCCAGAGTTGCATCACGCTTGCCCGAAGCGCGCGGAATTCGGACAAGGCCTCATTAATGTTGAATCCCGCTGAGAGTCGATCATTGCCGTGAACCTCTGCCTGGGTTTGCGTGCTGGCATCTGGCGCCTTACCCTTGGATTTCTCGGCCTGCTCAAGAGGGGTTTGGGCTTGGTCGAGGTCGGCGGCGATGGTCAGCAAAATCCCCTTTGCATGGTCTTTCAGCTCCACCCTATCCATTTGGCGGGCGCCGGGGATGGTTTTTGCGAACGCCTCCCATCTCGCAACGATCACGTCGACGTTGTTGCGAATAAAGTCAGGTAGGGCCATGGTGGGCATGTTCGTTTTCCTTAGTACTCTTTCATTTCCCGTTGAGTGGCCCAATGCCAGAGTATGGCTATGCGAGTTGGCTGAAAATCAATGGAAATACATACGGCCAATTCTGGGTAAGCACAACGCTTGAGGTTGGCTTTTGGTGTCTTACTTGATCCCATACGGTTGAACTCCCATCAAGTTTCGGGTGAATCGCCAATGGGGTTATTGCCAATCAAACCGTGTGTAGCTTTGTACGCCAACTGCGCTTTCTCAAGCGCCCGAATGACTTCATCTATAGCCGTGGCATTCGGTTCTAACGCAGATTGCAGCGCAACCAGTTTTTCTCGCAGCCGCAAATAGTCTTCTCGTGCAACCACTTGCGCCAGATCGCTATCTGTTCCATTCAAAACGTTCAATAGATCGTTCATATTTCGCTTGCCAGTAGGGCCATCACTTTTACGATCGGGGCGGAAGCGTTGTGGGAGGTTCCCGCACGGGGATGGGGTTCTCCATTGGTAGCGGCTCACCCACCGGGCCGTGCGGGTCTGGGAACTCGGGTGGCGAAGGTACGGGGTTTTCGGGCACAGGCAAAGGCACAAGCGGGGACTGTGTGACTTCTGCGTGATCCAAGCTTGATAACAGCCTAGGCACACATTGCTGACTCCGCACAAGGTTGTGCGCCGACCTGCGCGCTAAAGGCATTGTTAGGGTATTCATGTGATTCGCCTCAAAACTTGGGACCTAAATGTCTATGGCAGTTTGCGCGTCTCCTGGCGCGCGATCTGTTCGCTATCACACACTCGTCATCTCTTTGGTTTTTCCGCGCTCGGGGCTACACGCCCCCCGCGCAACCCCGATGCAAAAGACCAGGTGGCAGCAAATTTCATTTGCAGGCAATGGTTGTTTGTGGGTTGTCGCACAGACGCATTCGTGTTGCCTTTCTATTCTTGATCTCAGCTGGCACACCAAACGGAACTTCTACCAATTGGGCTGGCTGATGCACTGATCTATTACCCAAGGAGTCTCTAATGAATACTATTGAAAAAACCCGCAATGGCAGCGCCAATCGAGATCCGATTACCGATGAACCCGGCTCCCATCCGGTTGGAACCGGAGTCGGCGCCGCGTTAGGTGGCGCTGCTGCGGGCGCTGCCACCGGTATGGTTGCCGGGCCTGTGGGCACCGTGATTGGCGCTGCGGTCGGTGCGATTGCCGGTGGGCTCGCTGGCAAAGGCGTTGCCGAATCGATCGACCCCACACGTGAAGACGCGTACTGGTGTGACAACTACAGCAATCGTCCGTATGTGAGCGCAGGCTCCACTTACGACGACTATGGCCCGGCCTACAGCTATGGTGTGAACAGCTATTCGCTTGACCCAGCGCGCAGCTTCGACGATGCCGAGGCGGATCTTTCGAGCGGCTGGAAGAGCGCACGCGGCAAGTCGTCGCTCGACTGGACCCGCGCGAAGGATGCCACGCGTGATGCGTGGGATCGGCTTGGCAGCTCCAATTAACCAAAGCCATTCCACGCCACTCACGCAATCAATAAACCGTTTTGGAGACGATCCATGGCAACAGCGAACTACGCCAACAACAACTTGGAGCCGCGCGCTGGCGCGTCGGATCATTTTTCCAACGCGGAACTTAGCGCCCAAAGCGCGGTGGCTTGGGGTGCGGTGGTGGCGGGTGCCGCCGCTGCGGCCTCTTTGTCCTTGATTTTGCTACTACTGGGAACGGGCTTGGGCCTGTCGTCGGTTTCGCCGTGGACACAGGCGGGCGTGAGTGCAACGACGTTCGGTGTCTCGACCATTCTTTGGCTGTCCTTCACCCAGTTGGCGGCGTCCGGCATGGGGGGGTATATCGCTGGGAGGCTTCGCACCCGATGGACTGCGGTCCACACCGATGAGGTCTATTTTCGCGACACCGTGCATGGATTTCTGGCGTGGGCAGTGGCATCACTTGCAACCGCCGCTTTGCTGGGTTCGGTGATCGGCTCGATCGTCAATGGCGGCGTTCAGGCCGGTGCGGCCGTTGCCGTTGGTGCGGCCACGGCTGCCACCGCAGCTGGTACAACCGCTGCGACAACTGCTGCTGTGACCAATGGCACCACAACCGACTATTTTGTCGACACTCTATTTCGCAAGGACATGGCTGGCTCAGTGGCCACCGAGACAACGCCAATAGCATCAACGCCCTCAACCGACACGTCATCCCAATCGGGCACGGATGGAAGCCCTGTAGACACCCATGCGCAGAGCGTACGCATTGTCATGAACTCGGTAAATTCGGGCCCCTTGCCTGCCCAAGATCTTCTTTACTTGGGCCAACTGGTGGCGCAGCGGACCGGTTTGATCCGATCCGACGCTGAGAAACGGGTGAGCGACACCTATACCCGCATGCAGAAAAAAATGCAGGAGGTACAGCTTGCCGCTCGCGCCGACGTCGACCAGGCCCGTAAGGCCTCTTCGTATGCGGCGCTGTGGATGTTCGTGTCGCTGTTGATCGGCGCCTTCGTGTCGAGCTATTGCGCCACTTGGGGTGGCCGCCAGCGCGACGACGCCAGGTCATACACCGACCACAACCAATGATTGCCAACCAAGGAGACTTCCATGCGTTCACTGCTTTTGCTATTTCTCGGCATCCCCATTCCCATCATCATTTTGATCGCACTTTTCGTGCACTGAGAGGCGTTGTTGCATGGATCAGCAAAAAGGCGAGCTTTGGTCTTGATGCCCGAGTCTATGCGGTAGCGGTTTCAGCACGCACGGAGTTCGGGCGTGCGAGCGCCATCATGAGGTTCAAGACCGCCACCCCGATGGCCGCTT
>JBBRSA010000057.1:0-19772 GCA_038245855.1 Burkholderiales bacterium | reverse complement strand
TGGACTTTAGCCGCCTGTTCGCCCAACCTCAGGTTCCTGATGACGTGCCACGCTTCCAGACACTGGTTCAAGACCATGGTCTTGAAAAGGCGCTCGACAACGTGTTGATTGCCAAGAGCCGCCCTGCCATTGACAAGGGCGAGCGGGTGCAGTTCATCGAATTCGTCCGCAACGTCAACCGCTCCGTTGGTGCGATGCTCTCGGGCGCCGTGACCAAGGTGCACCCAGAAGGCCTGCCCGATGACACCATCCGTATCCAGCTGGAAGGTACTGGTGGCCAATCCTTTGGCGCTTTCTTGGCCAAAGGTATTACGCTGTACCTGATTGGTGACGCCAATGACTACACCGGCAAAGGGTTGTCCGGTGGCCGCATCGTGGTGCGCCCCAGTATCGACTTCCGGGGTGAATCCATTCGCAACACCATTGTTGGCAACACCGTCATGTACGGTGCAACAGCCGGTGAAGCGTTCTTCAGTGGGGTGGGTGGCGAGCGCTTTGCGGTTCGCCTCTCAGGCGCCACTGCGGTGATCGAGGGTACCGGTGACCACGGCTGTGAATACATGACCGGCGGCACGGTGGCCGTCTTGGGCAAAACCGGCCGTAACTTTGCGGCGGGCATGAGCGGCGGCATTGCCTACGTATACGATGAAGATGGCCAGTTCGCCAAGCGCTGCAACACCGCCATGGTCAGCTTGGAAAAGGTCTTGCCTGCGAAAGAGCAAGAAGCCAGCGTCGACAAGGCCATCTGGCACCGCGGCGAGAGTGATGAAGCCCAGTTGAAGAAGCTCTTGGGCGACCACAATCGCTGGACAGGCAGCAAGCGCGCGCGCGAGCTATTGGACAACTGGGAGGCCTCGCGTGCCAAGTTCGTCAAAGTGTTCCCCAATGAGTACAAACGTGCGTTGGGCGAAATTCATGCACGCGGACTTGGGATCTTGCCAAAAGCGGCTCCAGCCCTAGTAAAACCTGCCTCGCATGCTACAAAAAAAGAAGCGGTACCCGCCAAGTAATCAAGGCCTGAACTGTCTGGTGGGGTGTGCATCACCCACCCCCTTCAACGAATTGGAAGAAGAATCATGGGAAAAATAACTGGTTTCATGGAGTACGGCCGCATTGAAGAGGGCTACCCGCCCGTGGCCGAACGCGTCAAGAACTACAAAGAATTCGTTATCGGTATCACCGATGCCGAAGCCAAGGTGCAAGGCGCCCGCTGCATGGACTGCGGTACGCCGTTTTGCGTCAGCGGCTGCCCAGTCAACAACATCATTCCGGACTTCAACGATCTGGTCTACAAGAGCGACTGGAAGAACGCATTCGCGGTGCTCGACTCGACCAACAACTTCCCCGAGTTCACCGGACGCATCTGCCCAGCGCCCTGCGAGGCGGCCTGTGTGCTCAACATCAACGACGATGCTGTGGGCATCAAGAGCATTGAGCACGCCATCATCGACCGCGCTTGGGAGCACGGTTGGGTGACACCCCAGCTGCCCGCGCACAAGACGGGCAAGCGCGTCGCCATAGTGGGTGCAGGGCCAGCCGGCATGGCAGCGGCGCAGCAACTGGCGCGTGTCGGCCATGATGTGACGCTGTTCGAAAAGAACGACGGCATTGGCGGCTTGCTGCGCTACGGCATCCCGGATTTCAAGCTGGATAAGAGCCACATCGACAAGCGCGTGGCGCAGATGGAGGCGGAAGGTGTGGTGTTTCGCACCGGCGTGCTGGTGGGTGAATGGCCCAAGACGGGTGCTGCGTCCAAAGTGGCCAACTGGGCCAAAGAAACTATTTCGGCTGCCCAGCTGCAAAAAGAGTTTGACGCCGTATTGCTCACAGGCGGCTCAGAACAGTCCCGTGATTTGCCGGTCCCGGGTCGCGATCTGGATGGTATTCACTTCGCAATGGAATTTTTGCCCCAGCAGAACAAGGTTAATGCGGGTGACAGGATCAAAGGCCAATTGCGCGCCGACGGCAAGCATGTGATCGTGATTGGTGGTGGCGATACGGGGAGCGACTGCGTAGGCACCAGCAACCGCCAGGGTGCTGCCAGCGTGACCCAATTTGAGGTGATGCCACAGCCGCCGGCAGAAGAAAACCGGCCCATGACGTGGCCCAATTGGCCGCTGAAACTGCGCACCAGCTCCAGCCATGAAGAAGGCTGCTCGCGTGAGTTTGCGATTTCGACCAAAGAATTTGTCGGCGGAAAAGGCAAAGTGACCGGACTCAAGACCGTGCACGTTGAATGGAAAAACGGCAAGATGGTCGAGGTAGCGGGTACCGAACAAGTCATAAAAACCGACTTGGTGCTGCTGGCCATGGGTTTTGTCAACCCGGTAGCGACCGTGTTGGAGTCGTTTGGTGTTGAGAAGGACGCGCGTGGCAATGCCAAGGCGAGCACTGAGCCCACCGGCGGTTATGCCACCAACGTAGCTAAGGTATTTGCGGCGGGCGATATTCGCCGTGGTCAAAGCTTGGTAGTGTGGGCTATCCGTGAAGGGCGTCAGGCTGCGCGGTCCGTTGATGCGTTTTTGATGGGACAATCGGTGCTGCCACGCTAACAGCGTTTTCTCGTATGATTCGCGGGCCGGGTACTTCCCGGCCTTTTCATTGCATGACTTCCTCCACAACATCCACTGCTGCGCAATCTTTGATCGAGGTCGACAACGTCTCGTTTGGCTACGACGCACGTCGCACCATTTTGCGGGATGTCCGTTTGAATTTTGCACGAGGCAAAGTGACGGCCATTTTGGGCGGGTCGGGCTGCGGCAAGACGACTTTGCTGCGCATCATCGGCGGCGTGCACGCTCCGACAGTTGGTGAGGTACGTTTTGATGGCGCCGTGATTGACACCAGCGACCGTGAGGCGCTGTACCGCTACCGGCGCAAGTTGGGGATGTTGTTTCAATTTGGCGCTCTGTTCACCGATTTGTCGGTATTTGAGAACGTCGCGTTTCCCTTGCGTGAACACACCACCTTGTCCGAAGAACTCATTCGCGATGTGGTGTTAATGAAACTCAATGCGGTGGGGCTGCGTGGTGCAGCGCAACTGCGCATTTCCGAAGTGTCGGGTGGTATGGCGCGGCGTGTCGCCTTGGCGCGCGCCATTGTGCTAGACCCGGCCCTCATCATGTACGACGAGCCTTTTGCTGGTTTGGATTTGGTGTCCATGGGTGTTGCGGCCAAGCTGATTCGCACGCTGAACGACATCACCGGGGCTACGTCGTTGGTGGTCTCCCATGACGTGCCGCAGTGCATGGCCATTTGCGACCACGTGGTTTTGTTTGCCAACCAAGGGCGCATCATCGCCCAGGGTACACCGGCTGAGTTGATGGCCTCAACGGATCCCGAAGTGCGCCAGTTTGTGCGCGGCGAGCCCGATGGTCCGATCAATTTCCATTACCCGGCGCGCTCGGTGGCGGAAGACTTTGGAGTCAGTGCATGATGCACCGCATAGGCGATTTTGTGGCGACGGTGGGGCGTGCATGTTTGGACTTGCTGGCTTCTATTGGGCATGCCGCAGCGTTTTTCTGGGCGCTTTTACGCGCCGTGGGGCCAGCTCTGCGCCGCCCCTATCTGGTGGTGGCGCAAATCCATGCGGTGGGCAACCGGTCCTTGATCATCATCCTAGCTTCAGGGCTGGCCGTTGGTTTTGTGCTGGCGCTGCAAATGTATTACGCACTGGTGATCTACGGTGCGTCAGAGTCGTTAGGCCTGATCGTCAATCTTTCCTTGGTGCGCGAGTTGGGGCCTGTGGTGGCGGCCTTGTTGTTTGCTGGCCGTGCAGGCACTTCGCTCACGGCCGAAATCGGCTTGATGAAAGCCGGCGAACAAATCGCCGCGATGGACCTGATGGCGGTGGACCCGACCCAGCGTGTTTTAGCACCGCGTTTTATTGGTGGTTTGATCGCTATGCCGCTGCTGGCTATTTTGTTCTCCGCTATTGGCATCATCGGTGCCTATGTGGTTGCAGTTGTGCTAATCGGTGTTGATTCGGGCAACTTCTGGTCTGTTATGCAAAACCATGTGGACGTCATCCGCGATGTTGGCAACGGTGTTCTGAAAAGCGTGGTTTTTGGAATCATTTGCACGTTTGTGGCGCTGTACCAAGGTTATGAAGCCGAAGCCACACCCGAGGGCGTCGCTTATGCCACTACCCGCACGGTGGTGTATGCGTCGCTGGGCATTCTTTTTATGGATTTCATACTCACCGCGCTCATGTTCACAAGGGGCTAGGCCTGCGCGGCGATCACTTTTCTTCGGACTTCTCATGCAAAAACGCAACATTGAAATATTGGTTGGCAGCTTCGTGCTACTGGGCTTTATGGGTCTTATTTTTTTGGCGCTCAAGGCGGCCAACCTTGGCGAGCTGACAAGCTCGACCGGCAGCTACGTGGTGACAGCGCGTTTTGACAACATTGGTGGTCTTAAGGCCAAGGCCGCTGTCAAAGCGGCTGGCGTCGTGGTCGGGCGGGTGGAGTCCATCGACTTAGACAAAGCGACCTTTCAGGCCCGTGTCACGATTGCCATGGATAAGCGCTATGCCTTTCCCAAAGACAGCTCCTTAAAAATTCTGACCAGTGGTTTATTGGGTGAGCAATACGTGGGACTGGAAGCCGGCGCGGACGCGGCCAATCTGGTGGCGGGAGACGAGGTGGAATCTACCCAATCGGCCGTGGTGCTGGAAAACCTGATCAGCCAATTCTTGTACAGCAAGGCGGCTGAAGGGGCTTCTGGCAGGTCTTCCGGAAAATGACCATGACGGCAGGACGCGTTGTCGCATGGCCAGCATGGTGTGGGGTGGGACGGTGGTGGCACCGTTTGGGTTTGCTGGGTATGCTAGCAATGCTGCAGGCGTGTGCGTCGGTTCCGTATCCCAATCCGCGTGATCCACTGGAGTCCATGAATCGGGGCATCTACAGCTTCAACGACAAATTGGATCGAGCCGTCTTAAAACCAGTTGCCACCGTGTACCAAGATGGCACGCCCCATTGGGCGCAAGTAGGCGTTGGTAATTTTTTCAACAATTTGGAGGACGCTTGGTCGCTGGTGAACAGCGCGCTGCAGCTGCGTGGTCAGAATATGGCAGACAACACCGGACGGGTGCTGATCAATTCAACGATTGGTTTATTGGGTTTGATGGATGTGGCAAGCGGTTTGCAGATCGAACGCCACACAACTGACTTTGGTTTGACCTTGGGGCGCTGGGGTGTGGGCGCCGGCCCGTACATCGTGTTACCTGTGCTGGGCCCGTCGTCCTTGCGTGAGTTGGCAGCTTTGCCTATCGACTACAAAGGTGATCCGGTCAATAGCATCGTTGACACGGGTACCCGTGATGGTTTGTCGGTGCTCAATATCATTGATACCCGTGCGAGCTTGCTCAAGGTCGGAAATGTGGTTCAGGAGGCCGCGCTGGACCCCTACAGCTTTATCCGTGATGGTTATTTGCAGCGGCGCCGCAGCAAAGTGTACGACGGCAATCCGCCGGATGAAGATCCCCCGCCCGATCCCCAATCCGACCCCTGAGTCATGGCTTGTGTCGGCGCGGGAGCGACTTGTCGCGTTGATGGTAACGTGTAGTCTGCATAGTTTTTCAAAGGGTCTATATGAAACGAGTGTTTTTGCGCCGAGGTTTGTTACTGGTTGTGGCTGCACTGGGTATGGGCTTGCTACCTGCGGCCCATGCACAGGATGAGGCGCCAGATGCGCTGATCAAGCGTTTGTCGGTCGACGTGATGGACTCCATCCGTGGAGACAAGGCCATTCGCGCCGGAGATACGGGTCGCCTGATTGCCTTGGTTGAAACCCACATCATGCCTAACGTCAACTTCCAGCGTATGACCGCTTCGGCCGTGGGCCCTGCTTGGCGTAAAGCGACGCCAGAGCAGCAAAGCCGCTTGCAAGAGGAATTCAAAACACTTTTGGTGCGTACCTACGCCGGTGCCCTGGCACAGGTCACCGACCAAACTGTCGTCATGAAGCCACTGCGGGCCTCTGCTGACGCCAAAGACGTGATCGTTCGCACCGAAATCAAAGGTGGCGGCGACACCATTCAACTCGATTACCGCTTGGAAAAGACGCCCGGCCAAGGTGCTGGTTGGCGCATTTACAACCTGAACGTGCTGGGTGTTTGGTTGGTGGAAAACTACCGCAGCCAGTTCTCGCAGGAAATCAATGCCAAGGGCATAGATGGTTTGATTGCCTCCCTGTCTGAGCGCAACAAGGCCAACGCCAAAAAGGGCTGATGTGCTCACTTTGCCCGAAGCATTGACCCATGCACAGGCGACCGGTTGCCTGGCGCAGTTGATCGAGCCCCTAGCGGAGCAGCCTTCGCCTGTGCAGGTGGACGCTGCGGCCCTACGACATTTTGATTCGTCGGCGCTGGCGGTGCTGCTGGCGTTGCGCCGTGCTTGTACCGGCGTCGGTAAACCCATGGTGGTGCAGGGTTTGCCAGACGGTTTGCGTGGTCTGGCTGTTTTGTACGGCGTTGAGGGTTTGCTGCAAAGCGCCTGAACCCAGCAGCGGCGCACCGCAATTGGCCTTGCGCCTGCCTGCCCAAGGTGGGTCGCTTAAAATAGTCGACTCCCATGACCGCCATCTCCTTCCAATCCGTCTCCAAAGCGTATCCGTCACCACGCGGTCCCCATGGGGCCACGTTTTTGGCGTTGGATGATGTCAGCCTAGACATCGAAGAAGGTGAATTTTTCGGACTTTTGGGCCCCAACGGCGCGGGCAAGACCACCATGATCAGTATCCTGGCCGGTCTGACGCGGGCCACCAGCGGCCAGGTCTCCGTCATGGGCAGCGATGTCCAGCGCGAGCCAGCCCTGGCTCGGCGAAAATTGGGTGTGGTGCCGCAAGAATTGGTGTTTGATCCGTTCTTTAATGTTCGCGAAGCCTTGCGCTTTCAGTCCGGCTATTTCGGTGTCAAAAACAATAACGCTTGGATTGATGAGCTGCTGGAAAGCTTGGGCCTGGCTGACAAAGCCGGCGCCAATATGCGCCAGCTCTCAGGCGGCATGAAACGACGCATGCTGGTGGCACAGGCCTTGGTGCACAAGCCACCGGTTATTGTGCTCGATGAGCCCACGGCCGGTGTCGATGTGGAACTGCGCCAAACGCTGTGGCAGTTTGTCTCCAAACTCAACAAACAGGGCCACACCGTCTTGCTGACCACCCATTACTTAGAAGAGGCCGAGGCCCTGTGTGGCCGTATTGCCATGCTCAAGACCGGGCGTATTGTTGCGCTGGACCGCACCAGTGCCTTGCTCAGCGCGGCGTCGGGCAATGTGCTGCGCTTCAAAACCCATGGTGTTTTGCCCCCCGCCTTGGCGGCGCGCGCACGGGTCACTGGCAGTGTGGTGCAGCTACCTGCCCACAATGCGCTGGAGATCGAGCAACTGCTGGCGGCCGTGCGTGAATCCGGTCTGGCAGTGGAGGACGTTGAAATGCGCAAGGCTGACCTAGAAGACGTGTTCATCGACATCATGCACCGCAGCGCAAGCAGCGCTGGCGCCATGCCTCCGCGCCCACAGCGTGGCAAGGAAACCAACGTGGTATCCAACTTCCCATGAACGGCTGGCAAACACTGCTCTACAAAGAAGTCTTGCGCTTCTGGAAAGTGGGTTTCCAGACGGTTGCGGCACCGGTACTCATGGCGCTCATGTATCTGCTGATCTTTGGGCATGTGCTCGAAGAGCACGTCAAGGTGTACAACAACCTGGGTTACACCGCTTTTCTGGTTCCTGGCTTGGTGATGATGAGTGTGTTGCAAAACGCGTTTGCCAACAGCTCGTCCTCACTGATTCAAAGCAAGATCATGGGCAACTTGGTGTTTTTGTTGCTCACGCCCCTTTCCCATTGGAACTGGTTTGTGGCCTACGTGGGCTCGTCCGTGATCCGCGGCTTGGCGGTGGGGTTCGGTGTCTTGCTGGCCGGCGCCTGGTTCGTGCCACTGGAATTTGCGCACCCGCTGTGGATCGTCGTCTTTGCCGTGCAAGGCGCAGTACTGATGGGGGCGCTGGGGTTGATTGCAGGCCTGTGGGCTGAAAAATTTGATCAGCTCGCGACGTTTCAAAACTTCATCATCATGCCCATGACGTTTTTAAGTGGGGTGTTTTACTCCATCGCGTCGCTGCCACCAATGTGGCAACACGTCAGCCACCTCAATCCCTTTTTCTACATGATTGATGGCTTTCGTTACGGCTTCTTTGGCGTAAGTGATACGTCGCAGTGGCTGAGTTTGACTGTGGTGGGGACCGCCACAGTGGTTGCCAGCGCAGTCGCCATGGTTTTATTACGCGTGGGCTACAAGATCCGCAGCTGAGCTAATACATTTTTTTTGTTTGAAATTATGACCGCTGAACAACTTCAATCCTTAATCACTGCGGGCTTGCCCTGCGAACACTGTACCCTCGAAGGCGATGGTCGCCATTGGTATGCCACCATCGTCTCTGCCGCATTTGAAGGGCTGCGCCCGATCCAGCGCCACCAAAAGGTGTACGCGACCCTGGGTACGCGCATGAAAACTGATGAAGTACACGCCCTGTCGATGAAAACCTTTACCCCCAGCGAATGGGCGGCACAGGCGGCCTGATGGACAAACTACTCATTCGCGGCGGACGCCCCCTGCACGGCACCGTGCAAATATCGGGCGCCAAAAACGCCGCCTTGCCCGAGCTGTGTGCCACCTTGTTGTCGGCCGAGCCCGTCACGCTGCGCAATGTGCCGCGTCTGCAAGACGTGACCACCATGCTCAAACTCATTCGCAACATGGGCGTGCAGGTCGACCAGAGCGACGACGGCACCGTGCGCGTGGACGCCGGCAAGCTCAGCTCGCCCGAAGCTCCGTACGAGTTGGTTAAGACCATGCGTGCATCTGTCTTGGCGCTCGGCCCCTTGTTGGCCCGCTTTGGCGAGGCCACGGTGTCGCTGCCCGGTGGCTGTGCCATTGGCTCACGCCCGGTAGACCAGCACCTCAAAGGCCTGGCTGCTATGGGGGCTGAGATCGTGGTCGAGCACGGCTACATGATCGCCAAGCTGCCTGTCGTCAACGGTGTGCGGCGCACCCGCTTAAAAGGCGCGCGTATTGCCACGGACATGGTGACCGTCACGGGCACCGAAAACTTTTTGATGGCCGCCGCGCTGGCCGAAGGCGAAACCATTTTGGAGAACGCCGCCCAAGAACCCGAGATTCCCGATCTGGCCGAAATGCTGATCGCTATGGGTGCCAAGATCGAAGGCCACGGCACCAGCCGTATCCATATTCAGGGCATCGCGTCGTTGCACGGTTGCACCCATCAGGTGGTGGCCGATCGCATTGAAGCGGGCACATTCTTGTGCGCCGTAGCGGCCACAGGCGGTGACGTGGTCCTCAAACATGGCCGTATCGACCATTTGGATGCAGTGATCGACAAATTGCGTGAGGCGGGCGTGACGGTGCAGGCGGTGGAGGGCGGCATTCGCGTGCTTGCCCATGGCCCGGCGTACACGCACCTCAAAGCGCAAACCTTTCGCACCACAGAATACCCAGGCTTTCCGACCGACATGCAGGCGCAATTTATGGCGCTGAACTGCATTGCGCACGGGCCCAGCAAGGTGACCGAAACCATTTTCGAAAACCGCTTCATGCACGTCAACGAGCTGGTGCGCTTGGGTGCCAACATCCAGATCGACGGCAAAGTGGCCGTCGTTGAAGGGGTTGAGAAGTTATCGGGCGCCACCGTCATGGCCACCGACCTGCGCGCCTCGGCCAGTCTGGTGATTGCCGGCCTGGTGGCCGTTGGCGAGACGGTGGTCGACCGCATCTACCACTTGGACCGCGGCTACGACCGGATGGAAGCCAAACTGCGCGGCATCGGCGCCGATATTGAAAGAGTGAAATGATCACCCTCGCCCTCTCCAAAGGCCGCATTTTCGAAGAAACCCTGCCGCTGTTGCGTGCAGCCGGTATCGAGGTGCTGGACGACCCTGAAAAATCCCGCAAGCTCATTTTGGACACCAACCTGCCCAACGTGCGCGTGCTGGTGGTGCGCGCCACCGATGTGCCCACTTATGTGCAATACGGCGGTGCCGACATGGGCATTACCGGCAAAGACACACTTCTTGAACACGGCAGCCAGGGCCTGTACCAGCCGCTGGATTTGCAGATTGCCAAATGCCGCATCAGCGTGGCGGTGCGCTCTGACTTTGATTACGCCTCGGCCGTCAAACAGGGCTCGCGCCTGACGGTGGCGACCAAATATGTAGCGATTTCCCGCGAGTTTTTCGCCAGCAAAGGCGTGCACGTGGACCTGATCAAGCTCTACGGCAGCATGGAGCTGGCCCCGCTGGTGGGTATGGCCGACGCCATTGTCGATTTGGTCTCCACCGGCAACACCCTCAAGGCCAACCACCTGATTGAGGTGGAGCAAATCATGAACATCAGCTCGCACCTGGTGGTGAACCAGGCCGCGCTCAAGCTCAAGCGCGAACCCTTGCGCAAAATCATCGACGCCTTTGCTGGCGCGGTGGTGGTGCCTGCTTAACCTGAATTATTGCTATGACTTTTGTAGCTGCCCCCGCACGTCTTTCAACGGCTAGCGCCCAATTTGAGGCCGAATTCAAGGCTAGGTTGCACTGGGCTGCCGACACCGACGCCGCCATCGAACAGCGCGTGGCCGATATCTTGGCCGACGTGCAGCAACGCGGTGACGCCGCCGTGCTGGACTACACCGCGCGGTTTGACGGTTTGCAAGCCGCCAGCGTATCCGCGCTGGAGCTGACGCAGGCTGAACTGAAAGCCGCGTTCGACAGCATTCCTGAAGCGCAGCGTGCAGCGCTGCAAGCCGCAGCGGCGCGCGTGCGCAGCTACCACGAAGCCCAGAAAAAAGCCTGCGGCGAAAGCTGGAGTTACCGCGATGCAGACGGCAGCCTGCTGGGCCAAAAAGTCACCCCGCTAGACCGTGTGGGCATCTACGTGCCCGGCGGCAAAGCCGCCTACCCCAGTAGCGTGTTGATGAACGCCATTCCCGCCCATGTGGCTGGCGTGGCCGAGATCATCATGGTGGTGCCCACCCCCGTGTGCGGCAGCGTCGCCACGGGCGGGCAGGGCGCTGCAACAGGTGCCAAGCCCGAGTTAAACCAGCTTGTATTGGCAGCGGCCTATGTGGCCGGCGTCACCCGCGCCTTCACCATCGGTGGCGCGCAAGCGGTGGCCGCGCTGGCCTACGGCACGGCGACCATCCCCAAGGTGGACAAAATCACCGGCCCCGGCAACGCCTATGTGGCCGCCGCCAAGCGCCGCGTGTTTGGCACCGTGGGCATCGACATGATTGCCGGCCCCAGCGAAATTTTGGTGCTGGCCGACGGCACAACGCCGCCTGACTGGGTGGCTATGGATTTGTTCAGCCAGGCCGAACACGATGAGTTGGCGCAAAGCATTTTGCTGTGCCCCGATGCCGCCTATATCGACCAAGTGCAAGCGGCGATGGACCGCCTGCTACCAACGCTGCCACGCGCTGAAATCATCGCCAAATCCTTAAAGGGCCGCGGCGCGCTGATCCACACCCAGAGCATGGAAGAGGCCTGCGCCATCAGCAACCGCATCGCGCCCGAACACCTAGAGGTGTCCAGCCGCGAGCCGCACAAATGGGAGCCGTTGCTCAAACACGCCGGTGCCATCTTTTTGGGTGCTTTCACGTCCGAGAGTCTGGGCGACTACTGCGCGGGCCCCAACCACGTGCTGCCCACCAGCGGCACGGCGCGCTTTAGCAGCCCGCTGGGCGTGTACGACTTTCAAAAACGCAGCAGTCTGATCGAGGTGAGCGAAGCCGGTGCCCAGGTGATCGGCCCCATCGCCGCCACGCTGGCCTACGGCGAAGGCCTGCAAGCCCATGCACGGGCGGCGGAGTTGCGGCTCAAATAGGCTGCCGGGTGTAAGAAACCGCGTCTGCGAACGACTACCGTCTATGCGCACTTCAATTACCCCCACTTTGGCGGATTCGGCCAACGCCCACAGGCCACTGTTCCGCGTTATGTGTTTATGGGTTGCACTAGTCGCCGGGTTTGCCGTGGCCTGGCCTGCAGCCGCCATGAGCATCCGCGAAATGCGCACGCTGGAAAAATTAGAAAAGCAGGGCAGCACCTATTCCGATTACTACCTGGTCGGTGTCATGGAAGGCGCGCTAGAGGGGCACGACCAAGCGGTGCGCAAGGGCGCCACGCCCACCATCTGCCTCAATGGCCGCACGCTAGAGCCCCGCATGGCCAAGACCCTGTACACCACCGAGCTCCAGCGCAACGCTGGCCTGTACGAGGCCGATATGCCCGTACAGTTGGTGCTGGTCAACGCGCTGACCACCGTGTACCACTGTTAATTCGCTATGAATTCAGGAGCTGCTCGCGCATAATCCGCGAGGGCTAGAGACCCATTTCGCTATAAATTTTTGACTATGGTGGGGTTGGAGTGTGGCCCAGAACCACTTGCACCCGCGCTTTCAGTTCGGGCAGCAGTTCTGCTTCAAACCACGGGTTTTGCTTCAACCAGCGGTTGTTGCGCGGGCTGGGGTGCGGCAGGGCGACGGTGTGCGGCCAGGTATTGCGCCAGGCACGCACTTGCTCAGTGACTGTTCTGCCCGCGTCAGGCAGGTGGTAGGCCTGCGCATAGCTGCCAATGACCAACGTGAGTTGTAGATGCTTTAAGTGCGACAGCAAAGGCGCGCGCCATGCCGGTGCGCACTCGGGGCGCGGCGGCAAATCGCCCGAGGGGCCGGTGCCGGGGTAACAAAACCCCATGGGCGCAATCGCCACCTGCCGGGGGTCGTAAAACACCTCAGATGACATGCCCAACCAGGCCCGCAACCTGTCGCCGCTGACATCATCGAACGGGATGCCGCTGGCGTGCACCTTGCGCCCCGGCGCTTGGCTGGCGATCAAAATGCGCGCCTGGCCGTGCGCCTGCACTACAGGCCGAGGCCCCGGCGTCAAATGCGCCGCACACAGCGTGCAGGCACGAATGTCAATCAGCAGGGCAGCAAGGGACGGCATGGGCCGTCAATATGCGCAGGCTTAACCGCGCTTGGATGCGCCTAGAAGCAACACACCACCGGCAACGATGGCAGCAACGCCCGCCCACAGTGGGATGTTGACTTGCTTCTGTTCTTTTACCGATAGTTCCAGCGAACCCAACTTCACTGCGGTCGTGTCCTTTGTGTAGCTAAAGCCACCGTAAACCAAACCCAATGTTCCACCCACCAAAAGTACGATAGCGAGTAATCTGACTGCGTTCATATTGTTGTCTCCTTAATCGGTGCTCTGCGTCCCCACGTCCGAAAAGACTGAGGAAGAGCCACTGGGGGTATTGGCGCACATAACTGCAAATCGGCCTGTGCGCCAGCGCACATAACGTTGGCCAGCGCTTGCCGTTGCGGTTTAGCGCGTCATCCTGATGGTAATAACGTAGCTATGTAATTCATAGCAGCTTACGCATATTCCACGAGGGCCAGAGGCTGATTTGGCCCTTAAATTTAGCCCAAGTGACGCCCCCACGGCGAACTCAGTACCACCAAGCCCGCCACGTTCAGCACCACCGTAGCCCAGAATACGGCCCGAAACGGCTGCTTGACTGACTTGTGGCGCAGCCACTGCTGCGCCAACAGCGCACCGGGCCAGCCACCGGCCAGCGCCAACAGGTGTAAGGTTGACTCTGGCGTGCGCCTGCGCTGGGCCCGCGCCGCCGCCTTGTCCACGGCGTAAACGATGAAGGTGGGCAGGCTCATGCCTACGTAGGCGGCTGCAATCCACAGGGTCGAGGGGTGCACCATTTCAAACGGCCTGCCAATTAATGCTGCTTGAGCGCAGTGACCTCAATCTCAATGCGCATGCGTGGGTCGGCCAGGCCGGCCGAAATCATCATGGCGGCGGGACGCACATCGCCGAAGTATTTGCGCAGCACCGGCCAGCATTCTGGAAACTCCGCCCCATTGGGCAAGACGTAGGTCACCCGCACCACGTCTTGCAGGTTTGAGCCCGCTTGTTCGAGGGCAGCAGCGATGTTTTTCAGGCATTGCTCGGTCTGCTCCAGCAGGCCGTCGGCAATGGTCATGGTTGCGTAGTCGAAGCCGGTGGTGCCCGATACAAACACCCAATCGCCTTGAACCACGGCGCGGGAGTAGCCGATTTCGGTTTCAAAGGTGGAGCCGGAGCTGATGAGTTTGCGGTTAGACATGGTTTGGCGATCTCTTTAGTGGAGGGTGCGGGAGAAATCGGGTGGCGCTGCATGGGTGGATTAACTTCACGTTGACCCCCTTAAACGTTTACGCCTCATGGCGAGAGCACCGAAGAACGCGACAAATGCGAGTAGCCAACAGACCATGGGCATACCCCACACGCCAAACCATTCAAAAAGTAGAGAACTGATAAACGCATGACGGCCAAAAAACGGGGGGTGCGGCGGCACAGCCATGAGTACAAAGCCGAAAACGGCTGAAACACCAGCTCCTACGAATATTGCGACTTCACGACTTGATGCGCCGGGAACGAAACCTTGTTCCATCACCGATCGTCGAAGCGGCTCGTTTGACGTCCGGCGCCGCTGCCAACCTTCCCAAAGGATGAAGATGGCTAGAGCACCGAGACTCAGGAAAACTAAGAGTTCGCCAAGCATTGAATTAAGTCCAAACGTGGAAATTGCCGGTGGACAGTCGGCTAGCGAATACCAGCCGATAGGATGGCTACGTTGACTACCATGCTAGTCTTCTTCGCGCGAAATCTTGAGCTCTTTACGCATGGCTTGGTCCGCTACTTCGATCTGCTGGCGAAGGACTCTAAATTGCTCATGTGTCTTTTGCACTTTCTCTGGCCGTTGAGGGTCGGTGAAGTTCGTGGTCTCTTTCCAATCCTCTTGTGACCTTTGAATCTCCAGTGCTGAATCGACCAACCCGGTGAGACGTTTCGCGACGCCCTCAGTGAAGTAAAACTCGGCCAATTGGGCGTGATCCCAGAGATCCCAGATTGCCCTGGAGCTGAATCCGACACCGGTGGTTGTCACTCTTCCCCGGAATGCGAGGAGTGCCATGTAGGCGTCCAGACGATGGCCATGCCCTGTTATTTGGTTTTGCCTGCGCGCTTCATTCAGCGCCTCCTGTGTGAGCTTGGTCTGGGCTCTTGCCTCCGAAACTGCAGCATCGGCAGCCTCGGCCTGCCTGTGCGCGGCTCGTGCAGAACGAGCCGAATAAACCGCCGCCAGTATCGCGACTACGACACCGGCGGCCGTCAACAGATTCGGTACGTCGAGGATGATGGTCTCAGGCAGGGGCATGAAGACTTACGTAACGTGTGCTGCAGCCTATTGTGTCTATTCGGCTCATTTGATGCCAAGAATTGGCCTCAGGCCTTGTAGGTATTGCGTAAGCAGCTCACTTAAAGATAGCGAAATCGCCCGTGTCGGGACACTTGAGCATGGTAATTCGATGGTCATCATGTTGTCTTCTTCCCCGTTCGCTTTCGTCGCACTATAAACGCCCACTCGCCAGCAGCGCAGCAGTCAGCCTGTGGTGTAGTGCTTTTCACACGAAACCCGTGCAACACGAATTTCGTGTAAACTGCCTTCACAATGAAAAACGTCACCATCACCGTCGAAGACGCCACCCTGGAGTGGGTGCGCATCGAGGCCGCGCGGCGCAACACCAGCGTGTCGCGCTTGGTCGGCGAGATGCTCACCGACAAGATGCAGTTTGACGATGCCTACGCTAGAGCCCAGCGCGAATGGGTGGCAGACACCTCGGTTTTTGACTCCGCCGGCAAGGCCTACCCACAGCGAGACGCCAGCCATGGCTAGCCCCTTGCCCGACACTGGCGCCGTGGTGTTTGTTGACACCGGCGTGCTCTTGGCCGCCGACGACACGCACAACCCCGCTACCCAAGCCCAGGCCCGCGCCTGGTTGCAGGCGCTGTGGCAGCGCAGGGCAGGGCGGGTGAGTACGCAGGTGCTTAACGCCTATTACGTGGCGGCCACGCAGCACTTTGGCATGCCGCAGGGCGACGCTCGCGCCAAGCTGCGCCGCCTGCAGTTGTGGCAGCCTTGGCAGATTGACCAGCGCACGCTGGAGACTGCCTGGGGCATCGAGGCCCGCTTTGGTCTGCCGTATTGGGATGCGCTCATGGTCGCCAGCGCGGCGCAAAGTGGTGCCAGCCATGTGTTGACCACCGCCTTGCCCCACCAGCAGGCCATCGACGGCGTAACCATCCTGAGCCCCTTCGCCGCCACCCCGGCCGATCTGGCGCTGGCCGACTGACCACCTGCTAACGTGCCGCATTCAAACCACGTTCGCCCCCTTCATTCGCACGCCAACTTTGCACCTCCCGTTCGCACGCAGCAGCGCACCCAATACCCTGAGCCCACCATGACTGAACCCACCGCCACCACAGACACCGCCGTCAGCACCCTGATCGCGCGCCGCATCCGCCAAGACGTGCAGTCCATGCACGCCTACGCCATCCAAGACTCGGCCGGCATGGTCAAGTTGGATGCCATGGAGAATCCGCATGGCCTGCCCGTTGAACTGCAGCAGGCCCTGGGCCAGCGCTTGGGTGCATTGGCGCTGAACCGCTATCCCGATGGCCGAGTGAACGACCTGCGCCACGCGCTGGCCACCTATGCCGATATGCCCGCAGGCTTTGACATCATGCTGGGCAATGGTTCGGACGAACTCATTAGCCTGCTGGCCATGGCCTGCGATGTGCCGGTCGCTGCCGGTGGCAAAAAGCCGGTGGTGTTGGCGCCGTTGCCGGGTTTTGTGATGTACGCCATGAGCGCCCAGTTGCAGGGGCTGGATTTTGTCGGCGTGCCGCTCACCGCGGACTTTGCGCTGGACGCACCAGCCATGGAGCAGGCCATAGCCCAACACAAGCCCGCGATCGTCTACCTGGCCTACCCCAACAACCCCACGGCTAACCTTTGGGACGGCGCAGCCATGGCGCGCGTCATTGCCGCCGCAGCACAAGCGGGCAGTATTGTGGCGGTGGATGAGGCCTACCAGCCGTTTTCTAGCCGCACGTATCTGGACGTGATCCGCGCCAACCCTGCCCAGCACGCCCATGTACTCTTGATGCGTACCCTCAGCAAATTTGGCCTGGCCGGTGTGCGCTTGGGTTACATGATGGGGGCCAAGGCGCTGATCGCCCAGGTGGACAAGGTGCGCCCGCCGTACAACATCAGCGTGCTGAACTACGAGTGCGCGCTGTTTGCACTCGAACACCAAGAAGTGTTTGCCGCGCAAGCCCTTGAAATACGTGCACAGCGCGCTATGCTTTTGGAAGCGTTGCGCGCCATGCCGGGTGTCAAAGCGTGGGACAGCGACGCCAATATGGTGCTGATTCGTACCGACGGTGCGCCCGACCAAGCGCAAAAAGTGTTCGATGGATTGAAAGCCCGTGGCATTCTGGTCAAGAACGTTTCTAAAATGCACCCATTGCTGGCCAACTGCCTGCGCCTGACCGTTGGCACCGCCGACGAAAATAATCGCCTCCTGTCTGCCCTTACCGAAGCACTATGACTAATCATTCTTTGATGGAATTACCCCCCAACCCGCTGGCCGACCGCGTGGCCGACGTGGCGCGCAACACAGCCGAAACGCGTATCCGGGTCAAGATCAACATCGACGGCACGGGCCAATCGCGCCTGTCCACCGGCATTGGTTTTTTTGACCACATGCTCGACCAAATCGCCCGCCACGGTTTGATTGACCTGGATATTGAAGCCGAAGGCGACCTGCACATCGACGGCCACCACACCGTAGAAGACGTGGGCATCACGCTGGGCCAGGCGTTTCACAAAGCCATCGGCGACAAAAAAGGCATCCGCCGCTACGGCCACGCCTACGTGCCATTGGACGAGGCCTTGAGTCGCGTGGTGATTGATTTCTCGGGCCGCCCCGGTTTGGTGATGAATGTGCCCTTTACCAGCGGCATGATTGGTGCGTTTGACACCCAGCTCACCCACGAGTTTTTTCAAGGCTTTGTGAACCACGCACTGGTGAGCTTGCACATCGACAACCTCAAGGGCGACAACGCGCACCACCAGGCCGAGACGGTGTTCAAAGCCTTTGCCCGCGCCCTGCGCGCTGCGGTGGAGCGTGACCCGCGCACGGCAGGCACCATCCCCTCCACCAAGGGTAGCTTGTAGTTGTATGCCAAATTGGCCTGTAGCCCTCGTAGAATATGCGCAAGCAGCTACTAAATACATAGCATGAAGAAAACAGTCGCAGTGGTGGATTACGGCATGGGCAACCTGCGCTCGGTGACGCAGGCGGTGGTTCATGCAGCAGCAGGCGCGGGTGTAGACGTGGTTTGGGCCCGCACCCCGGCCGAGGTGTTGGCCGCGGAGCGCGTTGTATTGCCCGGCCAAGGCGGCATGCGCGATTGCATGCGCGAGTTGCACGAGTCCGGCATGTTCAGCGCCGTCATGCACGCCGCGCAGCACAAGCCGCTGATGGGCGTGTGCGTGGGCATGCAAATGCTGCTGGACCACAGCGAAGAGCAAGACACACCGTGCCTAGGCCTGATCCCCGGCGAGGTGATCAAGTTTGATGTGGCTGGGCAAACCCAACCCGACGGCAGTCGCTACAAGGTGCCGCAAATGGGCTGGAACCAAGTCTGGCACGACAACCACGGCGGCCCGGCCCACCCGGTGTGGGGCGAGGTGCCCGACGGCAGCTACTTCTACTTTGTCCACAGTTTTTACGCAAAACCGTCGGATGTGCGCCACAGCGCGGGCTTGACAGACTACGGCCAGCGTTTTTCTGCCGCCATTGCGCGCGATAATATTTTTGCTACCCAGTTCCACCCCGAGAAAAGCGCCGACCACGGGCTTGCTCTTTACCGCAACTTCCTTCACTGGAATCCTTAAAACCTACCGGTTCTTGCCGACATCATGCTGCTCATCCCCGCAATCGACCTGAAAGATGGTCACTGTGTTCGCCTCAAACAAGGCGATATGGACCAATCCACCACCTTCGGCGAAGACCCCGCGGTCATGGCCCGCAAATGGGTGGACATGGGGGCGCGCAGGCTGCACCTGGTGGATTTGAACGGTGCGTTTGCGGGGCATCCCAAAAACGAAGTCGCCATTCGCAAAATTTTGAAGGAAGTCGGTAGCGAGATTGACGTGCAGTTAGGCGGCGGTATCCGTGACCTCGACACGATCGAGCGTTACCTGGATGCGGGCCTGCGCTACGTCATCATTGGCACGGCTGCTGTTAAAAACCCTGGCTTTTTGCAAGACGCTTGCACCGCGTTTGGTGGCCACATCATCGTGGGGCTGGACGCGCGTGACGGCAAAGTGGCCACCGACGGCTGGAGCAAGCTCACCCGCCACGATGTGGTTGACTTAGGCAAGAAGTTTGAAGACTACGGTGTGGAATCGATCATCTACACCGACATTGGGCGCGATGGCATGCTCAGCGGCATCAACATCGAAGCCACCGTCAAGCTGGCGCAGGCGTTGACCATCCCCGTGATTGCCTCGGGTGGGTTGTCCAACATGGCCGACATTGAAGCCTTGTGCGCTGTGGAGGACGACGGTGTTGAAGGTGTTATTTGCGGGCGCGCTATTTACAGCGGTGATCTGGACTTTGAAGCGGCGCAAGAGCGGGCTGACGAACTCAATGGCTAAAGACCACGGCCGCGTTTCTTCGGGATTCAGCGGCCTGGTTATTCTTCTCCGCAAATGTCCCCCGACCTGCGGTCTCCTCCTTTATTTTGCTGCGCAGAACACCCAGGCCACTGAATCCTGCAGTGTTGTC
>JBBRSA010000056.1:0-21457 GCA_038245855.1 Burkholderiales bacterium | reverse complement strand
GCTCGCTGAGACACTGGGTGCGCATTGCGGTTAACCTGAGCGCATGTGTGTAAATCATGACCATCAAGACATCTCCCAACAAGCAGCTGCATCAACATACTGAACAACATCAGTCAGAAATGGACGATGCCGATTCGGGATTGGACGGCCGCCCTGAATCGATTTACTATGGTTGACGAGCGCACGCCGCGCGTCTAACTTAACCGCCGTTTACACAAAATCTGGGACCCTCTGGACAGGTGGCTGTATTCACTGGAAATTGCAGCCTAGCAGCTGTGCTTTTAGTCCAAACAACCTAGTTATCCAGGGCCTCTCTAGTGGTCAACACAGCGTTTACAAGGGTGTCCATACGTGCACGATCCAATCGTAAACCGGAAGCCTCAGAAAGATAGCTTCTCAAGCCAGCCCCTACGTCATCATTAGCTTTATCAACAAAGTGGCGCAACAAAACACACCCGAATCTCAAGTTGGTCTGCATGTGAAATAGTTTTCCGTCATCCCCATCGGACAAAATCTTTGTCCACCGAGTAACAATTTGCATGTAGCCACGCCCACCATTTGTACTGACATGATACTTTCTGTATCCACTCAGGTTCTGTATCAAGGCAAGGACTAAGTCAGGTTTAAGTCCTGCGCGTGTCGACTCGTACCAAACGGTCTGAAGGAATTCCCTTCGAACATCCGGATCAGACACGAGGTTTTGCAAGTTGTTACTTTGACGACCGAACCATCGTAAATATGCGATGCGGTTAATTGAATCTACAACCTCAGGAACTGGTGGTCCAGATGCAACTGGGTCACGTGTATCCTGCCCTGTATTAGTGCTCGCGATGCGCTGTGAGGCTTTTTGATTAAGCAAAGCAGAAAGGATATCCACTGGTGCCGCAAAGTTGATGTTTTGACTTTCTCGCAAAGTAGACGTTGTGATTCCAACGAGTTCCCCACTTGAGTTGAAAAGCCCACCCCCACTAGAACCAGCCGATATTGCTGCCGAAAACTGAATCAAGGCCCCCTGAGATAGAGTTCTAAAGCCACTGACCAATCCTTCGGAAATCGTTAGATCGAGGCCTTTTGGGTGCCCAAGTGCATAAACTCGCTCACCAGCGCGCGGCCTCCTTAGAGCGATTTGAGCCGCCTCGCCAATTTGGCCGTTTGTGACCAACAATACGCAAAGATCTCTTTCCGCATAAATCGCCTCAACTTTTGCAATTTTCCGGTTGCCATTGAGCTCAACGCCAATAAGTTCCGACCTAGTGACAACATGGCAATTAGTTGCGACCAAATTGTTTTGGAGTACTACTCCGCTGCCTTGCGCGACGGTATTGCCATCGCGATCGAAAGTAACAACTAAAACGATATTTTTTTCATTTTTTTCAAAAATCTGCGTAGGCTTTAGCTCTTGCGACACAGCCTCCCCATAGGCGATTACACCTGCGACCAAAAGCCACACTTGCAAGGTGCGAAGAAGAACGAGGCAGTTCGGTAGAAGACACTTCATCGGCCGTAGAGGTCCTTGGAGACTAGGGATTGGAATTCAGCAATGGTGGGTTTGCTACCGCTTAGTTTTCGGGCTGGATTTCGTGAACCTAGCCAGTTGGAGCCAGTGATTGCATATTCCACTCAAACTTGGCCACCCATTCCAGTCCAATGTTGGCCACTGATTCCAATCGAAACTTGGCCACCTGTTCCACTCCAAAGTTGGCCACCCTTTCCAGTTAAAACCCGCCACTTGGGCGGGTTGGTTATTTAATGGGCTTTGTGGATTTCAGCCAGTCCGGCGTTGGCGCTTCTTACGCATCGACTCACCTTTCAGCTCCAGACGTTGAGACCCGCTGACCAGCCGATCAAGAATGGCGTCGGCCACCGTGGGATTTCCACCACTCAAAAAATCATGCCAACGGTCAACCGGTAGCTGGCTGGTAATCAATGTGGATTTCGCGCCACTACGCGACTCAATCACCTCCAACATATCGTTTCGCCCGATCGCGTTGATTGAACCCAAACCAAAGTCATCCAGAATCAACAGATCGACCTTCGCGATTTGGGCAAGTCGCTTCCGAAAGCTGCCGTCCCCATGGGATACCGAAAAATCTTCCAGCAATAGCGGAAGGCGATGAAACGCCACAGATATTCCCATCCGGCATGCCTGGTTTCCCAGTGCACATGCAAGCCAGGTCTTTCCGCTTCCGGCGGGACCCGTGGTAATGAGATTGATCCCGCTGTGAATCCAATTTCCCAGTGCTAATGATGCAATGATGGACTTATCAAGTCCACGCCCCAGTGAAAAATCAATATCCTCAACGCAGGCCGATTCCCGCAGCTTGGCAGTGGTCAGGAGTCGCTTTAACCTGCGGTTGTCCCGGTATGTGTGCTCCTGGTCGACCAGAAGCCCGAATCGCTCTTCAAAGCTGAGGGCAACTGAGGTACTGTTTGACAATTGGTTCTCGAAGCCTTTGACCATGCCGAAGAGCTTCATTTCATTGAGTTTGTTGAGGGTTGCTTGTGTCATCATGACTTTTTGGTCCTGGGTTAGTGGTAATAATCTGAGCCGCGTACATTGGGGTGATCAAAGGTGGCCTCCTGATGCTCTAAATCCGTGGCGCCCTGTTTGTCCAAACCTTTGCGCAGGATGGAGCGCAAACTGCTCAGTAACGTTGCGCCGATTGCATTGGCCCGTCCACACGCGGCCTCCAAACGACTGCTACCGAACTCTGACTCCATGCGTTTGAGTGCATTGGTGGCGCGGTAACCGTGCTCCTTTATCCCGCTGGTCGCCAACAGTTGTTGTAAATATTGGTGGGTGTGGGGGCCAATGGTGTCGGTCCACTCCAGGGCATGTGCGGCATCCCACCCACCAAAATGAAGATCTGCAGCACGAAGATGTTGCGGATCAATGATGGGGCTATTGCCGCCACTGCGTGTGTGGCTGGCGACGCGTTTCCCTCGGTGCAGGATCTCAATGTTTGCCGCAGTCACCCGCAGGTCTATCTCTTGCCTGCTCAGCATATGCGGAGCGCTGTAGTCGATACCATCCACGTTGAAACATCCGTCCTGCCCCACGCGCGCACTTAGGAATTCAGTGTATTCGTACACCTGCTCGGGCAGTGCCTTTAAAACAGGTCGATCCAATTCCTCGTACTGGCTACGCCGACTGCCTGACATTTTCTGAAAAGGTCGTGCGTTCAAGTCCGCAAGCAAACTGGCGATGGCTGTGTTGAGTTCCTCCAATGACGCAAAAATCCGCTTGCGCAGCCGAAACAGAATCCAACGTTCCACGACACGCACCGCGTTTTCTACCTTGGCCTTGTCCTTTGGCTTGCGTGGACGTGCTGGCAGGATCACCGTTTTGTAGTGCGCGGCCATGTTTTGATAAGTCGGATGCACCACTGGTTCGGTGCGACTGGCCTTGGTGACAGCAGATTTGAGGTTGTCACACACAACGATCTGCGGAACGCCGTCAAAGAACTCGAACATTCTGGCGTGGGCGGCGATCCAGTTGGGAAGTTTCTGACTCCAGTGGGCCTCTGCGTAGGTGTAGTTCGATGCCCCCAGAATCCCCACAAAAATTTGTGCCTTCCTAAACTCGCCGGTCTGAACATTGAGCACTTCCATCGTTGGGCCGGCGTAATCGACGAATGCCCGCTCGCCTGCCACATGGGGTTGCCGCATGTAACGCCTCAGGGTTTTTTGCCATAACCGGTAGCGTCCGCAGTACAGGCTGTAGCCAATTCCCATAGGGTATTCAGCCAGGAACTCCTGGTGCAATACCTGCAATGTTGCGCCCTTGGCTTTCATTTCCTGGTGAACCATCTCCCAATTGGGCTCTGGGCGGCGCAGGGTTGCGTCTGGTTGACCGGGAAACAGTTTCAATTCCAGCTGTGCATCATCCATTTCAGGCGGCAGTGGCCATGTCAGCCCAGCTGCCGCCGTGCGGGTGAGATAGTCCGTAATAATGTCGCGGCTTACATGCAGACTTTTAGAAATGCTGCGCCGGCTGAAGCCGGCCTCCAATGCGAGACGCAATACTTGTCGAATTTTGCGCATAACAACTCTCCTGTTGGCCATGGTGGTGCCAGCCACGTGCATACACATAGCTAGCGTTCTCTAGGTAATACCCGCGTGCGACGTCCTCGCGTTACGCGTGCAGGTGATTTTTTTGGGGAAGAGAGGGCCGTCAGCCTTGACAGGCCAACTTGGGAAATCGCATAATCCGCATGTGTAGGGCGGATTCTTAAGGAAACTCTGCATAACTCCCAAGCATTTATGTTAGTAGTTCACCAAAAAAACGCTGCATTGCTATAAAATACATAGCATGAAGCAAGCCACCTTGAACCTCCAACTCAGCGTGAAGAAGACCCGCAAGCAGGTATTCCTCGAGCAAATGGAAATGGTTGTTCCATGGAACGATTTAGTCGCACGCATTGCCCCCTACTACCCAGAAGGGCGCACCGGGCGTCCACCGTTTTCTCTGCACACCATGCTGCGCGTGCACTTCTTGCAGCAATGGTTCACCCTGTCAGACCCTGGTATGGAAGAGGCGTTCTTTGACACCCCGCTGTACCGTGAATTTGCGCAGCTGGATGAGTTCTCCCGCTTGCCCGACGAGTCCACCATCCTGAGGTTTCGTCATCGACTGGAGAAACACAAGCTGGCCGAGCAAATCCTGAGTGTCGTCAATGAACTTTTGACCCAGCGCGGTTTGCTCTTGAAGACCGGCACGGTTGTAGATGCCACTCTCATTCCCGCACCAAGTTCCACCAAAAACAAAGACAAGGCCCGCGACCCCGAGATGCACTCGAGCAAAAAGGGAGAGCAGATGTACTTTGGCATGAAGGCCCACATTGGTGCCGATGCACAGTCTGGCTTGGTACACACCATGCGCACCACATCAGGCAACGTACACGACGTAACCGAAGGCAACAGTTTGCTGCACGGCGAAGAGACAGTTGCATATGGGGATGCTGGATACCAAGGTGTTGACAAACGCCCCGATGCCAATGCGGCAGTGACTTGGAACATCGCCATGCGTCCGGGCAAACGCAAGTTACTCAACAAGGAAAACGAAGCCGATGCCCTGATCGACAAAGCCGAGAAGCTCAAAGCGGGCATTCGCGCCAAAGTCGAGCACCCGTTTCGGGTGATCAAGCGCCAGTTTGGTTATGTGAAGGTGCGTTACCGCGGGCTCAAGAAGAACACAGCGCAACTAGTGACGCTGTTTGCGCTGTCCAATTTGTGGATGGTGCGCGGCAAGTTGATGGGAGCTGGGGCATGAGTGCGTCTGCAAACGGGGAAATGGCCCTACAGAGCGCGAAAACACCCGATTGAGCGCCAATAATGACGGGATTCGGGTCGAACTAGACCGAAATCTCACCACCCGAAAATTGATGACCTATTACTCGTCTTCGGTCCGAGTTAATCAGACCATCCTTAAAAGGGTTCAGATGTAGGAGTCTGAGCCCTTTTTGCTTTTCTGGGTCCTCAACGAGTGGAGCGGTGAGACTCAGTTCATAGAGTTCCCTCCCTGGAAACAGCGACGTCGTCAGCCAACCGCCGCTTGGATGTGGAAGCCCGGGGTTTGAAAACATAGCGATCGGGCCAGATGTCTTGCACGCTCAGCCCCAAAAGCTCCGCGATGTACTGCGCGACGGCGAATGCAGTGATGCGGTTATTAATGACGTTGCTCACCACCCCGCCACGGACGCCCAAATCAAGGGCAATTTGCGTCTGGGTCTTGCCTAATCGGCGCAGACGGTAGTTGATTTCGATGGCGTCCATGTTTGCTCGCAAAAAGGGTGACAAACTTCCGAATAAGGAGTAATCTATCTTTATGTGATTTATTTAAAATCACAAAAGAGGCAAATATAAATCTAATGAGAATATTTGACAAGACTCCAGACGCACCTTTGGGCACTGCTTTGGATGGTTTTGCTGCCCGTTTGTCGCAGGTGATTGCGCATGCCGGTGTCAATCAAACGGAATTCGCACGGCAGATTGGCGTCTCCCCCGGATTCGTGAGCGATGTCGTGCGGGGAAACAAAAAACCTGGCGCGGAATTCCTTTGCGCTGCACGCACCGTATTTGGGGTATCCATAGACTGGTTGTTGACCGGTGAGGGAACCATAACCGGTGGTGCCGGTATCAATCTGGAATTGCTGCGCACTATCCGGCTGCAAATTGCGGTGGCACGCTGCGCTGTAATGGAGGCTAATTTGACGGCCAAATCCTTGCTTTTGTTGATCCGGGATGGTCGCCTTCAGGAAGCGACTGCCGAGCCAGAGATCGCTAACTTTCTGGAAGCGCTGGCATTGGGTGAACAGGATATTGACCTGGCACTGGAGCTCTACAACGGACATTTGTGGACGCAGGATGTCAATGCCCAGCACCGCAATCTTTTGGCAGCAGCGATTGCACATTTTGAGGCGCGCAAACCCGTGGACAAACTGGCGGCGTTGGCTCGTTCATCGGGCTCCACCGTTCAGATCAATATCAGCCCGTCACAGCGCAATGCGGGGAGGGACTATCACGAGCGTTGAAACGCAGCATGAAAATCTGAAGCCAGAAGCCTTAAAACCTCCACAACTGAAGAACTTAAAAACGAAGACAAACTATGAAGCCAGAGAACGAACACTCAACCAGCCAGCTCAATATTGGAAACGAGCAGCGCAACGCCGCACGTGACTATTTAGAGATATCAGGCATAGGGTCAATCGATGTTGCATTGGCGACCTGGACACCGGAAAGGCTCGACGAAACCTCCAAATTCAACCCCAATTTGTTTGCGCGCCGGTTTGGGTTTTCGTGCACCACTCCAGTGCGAGCCCAAGTGATCGCATTTCAGCGTCAGTACGATTTATTGGACCGGAATATTTGGTGGCTCAGACGCGCCGGGCATATTCAGGTCAGCCGAACGGGGATCAAAATTGATACCAGTGCCTTCATGCCGATTTTTGGCGTAGTCCAGGTAGTTCTGTTTGGCTTGATGATGGGACTGATGTTTCAGCATGTCGGGCTATCCAATGCGCCGCATTGGAAGCAAGCACTAGGATATTCGGGCATAGGCATTATCGGAGGGCTCATTGAACTCATGCTGATCAAGCTGTACATCGTCCCATGGCGTATCTTGTCCGAGTGTGGTGCAGTCAAGGCCGAGCGACTGAAGAAAAGTAGCTCGCGCGCTAACTCCATGGGATAGCAAAGTCGATTGAGAAATTCAGCACCACTGCGCGCACCTGACCGAAATCAAACGGGTCAACACAATATTGCAGTACGGGGTGCGCTTACGTGGCGCAATTAAGACAGCTACGCTTAAAGACGATGTGCTAGGTATAAACCCTAGATACTTTGCGCCACGCAAACAAACACCGTGTCGCCTTGTTCACCATCCATCCGACCCCAACCAAAAAAACAGCGCACGTCCTAACCGGCTTGGCGCTTACTTTCCTCACCCTGTTCTGCAGCATAAGCAACGCCCAGGTACCCAGCAACGCCGAATCCGAACAGCGCAGCCAAGACGAGTTGCGTCGCCAGCAGCAGCGCGAGCAAGACCAGCGCCAGCGCCTGGAAGCGGGAACTGACGTCCGCCCTTCGGCCGAGCCCGCCAAGGCCACCGCGCGCCTGCCCCGCAATGAATCGCCCTGCTTTCGCATCGACCAAATTGAATTACTGGGCAGCGACCTGCAGCGCTTTGACTGGCTTCCCGCCGCTTTGGCGGGCCCCGCAGGCGACGACTCACCACTGGCCACTCGCTCCGGCATTTGCCTGGGCACTCAGGGCATCAGCCTGGTACTGCAGCGCGCCCAAGACGCCATGGTCGCTCACGGCTTTATTACCAGCCGGGTGGCAGCCACCGCGCAAGACCTCTCGGGCGGCAAACTCAGCCTGAGCGTGTTGGCCGGGCGCATCCATGCCGTGCGCTTTGTGCCGGTTGAGGGCTCCAGCTCGACTCCCACCCCCGCCCAGCACGCCTTTTTACTGCAGGCCGGTGACATCTTGAACCTGCGCGAAGTCGAACAGGCGCTGGAAAACTTCAAGCGCGTGCCATCGGCCGATGCCGACATCCAGATCGAACCCGCCCCCGCTGGTGCCGCGCCTGACCAAAGTGATCTCGTTATTCGCTACCGCCAGGGCACCCCGGTACGTTTCTCGGCCAGCGTGGACGACAGCGGCAGTGCCAGCACCGGCAAATACCAGGCCAGCACCACCGTGTCGTGGGACAACCCGCTGGGTCTGAACGACTTGTTTTACGCGACACTGAACCATGACGCGGGTGGTGGCGACACCGGCCCAAATGGCCCCGTGGGTGGCACCCAGGGCGGCACGGTGCACTATTCGCTGCCTTTGGGCTACTGGAATTTGGCCAGCACGGTTAGCCGTAGCCGCTATTACCAGAATGTGGTGGGCGTCACCCAAGATTACACCTACCGCGGCACCAGCGAAAACATAGAAGTCAAGCTCTCGCGCGTCGTGTGGCGCAACGCCAGCAGCAAGACCACGGCCAGCCTCAAAGGCTTTCAGCGCCGATCCAATAACTTCATTGACGACACCGAGGTGCAAATCCAGCGTCGTGTCGTGGGTGGCTGGGAACTCGGTGCCGGCCACAAAGTGTTTTTAGGTGCCGCCACGCTGGAAGGCAACCTGACCTTCAAACGCGGCACGGCCGATTTTGATGCCATTGCCGCCCCCGAAGAACTCACCGGTGAGGGCACAGCCCGCTTCGCCCTGTTGATGCTTGACGCCAACCTGACCCTGCCTTTTGCCTGGGCCAGCCAGCAATGGCGCATGAACACCAGCCTGCGTGTGCAAGACAACCAAACGCCGCTCACCCCACAAGACCGCTTCGCCATTGGTGGGCGCTACACCGTACGCGGCTTTGACGGCATCAACAGCCTGAGCGCCGAACGCGGCTGGCTGGTGCGCAATGACCTGAGTCTGGCATTGGGCCAAACCGGTCAAGAAATCTACTTCGCCCTGGACTCCGGTGCGGTAGACGGCCCCAGCGCCGCCTTGCTGGCAGGCAAACAACTCACCGGCGCTGCCCTGGGCCTGCGCGGTGGTTTCAAGCACCTGCAATACGACTTGTTTGTGGGCAGCCCGGTGGAGAAGCCTGAGGGGTTTCGCACCGCCAGTGAGACCGCCGGGTTCAGCCTGACATTGAATTTTTGATTTTTAGCAACCGTGGCAGATGCCACTTTTTTAAGGGATTTCTATGAAAGCCATTTACACCGTACTCGCTGCAGCTGTCGCACTGGCTTGCGTTGCGCCATCCTTTGCTCAGGCCAGCAAAGCGCCTGCATTTATCGGCCCAGCAGTCGGCATTTCCCTGATGTCATCCAAAAACGCACTGAGCTTCGAGCCCGCAGCTTCTGGCACCTTCGAGAGTACAGACTCTGCAGCCGACCTGGTGGGGTCTTACGGATTTGACCTGGGACCGCAATGGGTAGGTACTGCGGGTCTCGCATTTGGCCTCAAAACGACCAGCTTTGGATCACTGACCAGTGGTGCCATCACCAGTTCTGCCGTCGGCAAGCAGCATGTGACGCTGTCGTTTGCCCCCGGTATGCGCGTAGGAAGCGATGGTCTGGTTTACGGCAAATTGGCACTCCACCAGCTGTCTGTGAATTACACCAGCACCTCGGGCTTTGACGAGACCAAAACGCACCAAGGCACTGGTTTTGGTTTGGGCTACGCCATGGCGTTGAACCCCCAGATGGAACTGCGCGGCGAGTTTGAATCGGTGTCGTACAACGGTGAAACCACCGGCACGACCAAGGCCATTCCGAAGCAAACCACCTTTGGCGTCGCCGTTCTCTACAAGTTCTAAGCTTTTACCGCACATTCGGCTACTTACCTTTAGCCGCGACACGTATTCGGCTTCATACCACCATCACCTTTCGACTGTTCAGCATGAATCAAAATCTATTCCGACTTGTCTTCAACGCAGCCCGAGGCCAGGTGATGGCGGTATCCGAAACAGCCGCCGCCTGCGGCAAGTCCGCCAGTGGTGAAACCCGCACTGCGGGTGCAAATTCAGGGTCAAATCAGGCTCTAGCCCACGTATTACCTGCGCAAGCAGATATTAAAACGATAGTGACTTCAGTCGCCTCGGCCTGCGCTGTATGGGCATTTGCGTCGGCATTCTCCCCCGCCCACGCCCAAATCGTGGCCGACACCACTGCCGCAGGCAACCTGCGCCCCCTGGTCACCACCACCGCCAATGGCGTGCCCCAGGTCAACATCCAGACTCCCAGCGCAGCCGGGGTCAGCCGCAACGTCTACAGCCAGTTTGACGTCAAAGCCAATGGCGCGGTGCTGAACAACAGCAACGCCAATGTGCAAACTCAGCTCGGTGGCTGGGTGCAGGGCAACAGCAACCTGGCAGCAGGCAATGCCCGCGTCATCCTGAACGAAGTCAACTCCAGCAACCCAAGTCAACTCAATGGTTTTGTGGAAGTGGCCGGTCAGCGCGCCGAAGTCATCATTGCCAACCCGGCCGGTATTGCCGTCAATGGCGGCGGTTTTATCAACGCCAGCGGCGTCACACTGACCACCGGTGCGCCCATCTTGAATGGCGGCAACCTGGACGGCTATCGGGTACAGGCCGGCAACATTTCTTTCAGCGGTGCCGGTCTGGACGCCAGCAGCACCGACTTCACCCACATCATTGCCCGTGCGGTGCAGGTCAACGCCGGCATCTGGGCCAAAGACCTCAAAGTAACCACTGGTGCCAATGAGGTCAATGCGGCTAACACGACGGCTACACCCATTGCCGGCACAGGCGCTGCCCCTGCATTCGCGCTGGACGTGGCGGCCCTAGGCGGCATGTATGCGGGCAAGATCACGCTGATTGGCACCGAAGCTGGTGTGGGCGTGAACAACAGCGGCACTATTGGTGCCACGGCGGGGGATGTGGTCTTGAGCAACAACGGTTGGCTCAGCAACACGGGCAGTATCTATGCCAGTGGCAATACTTCCATTACGACCCAGGGAAATATTAGCAACACAGGGGCAGGCCTGATTGCAGCGCAGGGCAACACCAGTCTTGCCGCCCAAGGCGTGGGCAGTCAAATTACCTCCACCTCCGGCACTGCTATTGCTGCGGGTATGGGTACAACAGGGGTCATTGGCAGCACGGGGACGCTCACCGCCAGTGCAAGCGACCGCATGGTTGTGAACGGCAAGATCGCCTCGGGCGCAGACACCACCTTGACCGCAACGGCACTGGATCTGAGCAGCGCCACGCTTTCCGCGCAAAACGCCACGCTCACTGCCAGTGCCCAAGACATCAACGCGACACAAACCGCGGCAACCGTCCGGGGCACACTCAGCGCGCAGGCGCACAACACACTGCGAACGGACGGTGCCCGCATCAACGCGGTTCAACTCGCTGTCAATGCGCGCGACATTTCTAACGTCGCCGGGGTGTTGCTGCAAAGTGGTACGGGTGATTTAGCCATCGCTACCACGGGCAACCTGGATAACACCAGCGGCACCATCGCCACCAACAGCACCAACCTGACACTCAGCGCGCAAACCCTGAACAACACGGGCGGTCATATCCAGCACGCGGCAGGCGGCGCATTGCGCATTGATACCGCCAACTTCAATGGCGCTGGAGGCGAAGTTGCCAGCAATGGCGCATTGAACCTCAATACCGGCAACCTCAATGTCGACCATGGCAGCACGATTGCGGATCAAATTAACATTCACGCCGCGTCAATTAACAACACCGGTGGCCGGATTATTCAAACCGGATCGGCCGCCGCCGTGATTGGCGTCAACGGCGCGGGTGGCGTACTTGACAACACCGAAGGGCTCATCCACAGCAATGGGGCACTGACCATCACCGCACCACGGGTCACCAATAGCCGCACCAACGCGGTCAGTGGCCAAGGTATTGTTGCAAACACCCTCGTCGTCAACGCAAATACCATCACCAATGACACCGGTGCGATCCGCGCGGCAGGGGACCTGACCCTGCGCTCAGGGGGCACCATTGACAATTCACAAGGCCTCATCAGCGCCCAGCGACTCAGCATCCAAGACACCGCCAACACCCCTGGCGCGCGCACGCTGCTGATGACCAACACCGCCGGTGTAGCCGTGGCAACGCAATCGAACCTGGTGCAGGCCGCGGGCGTCACCGGGGACGGCCAACTGCTCTCACAGGGCAATTTGAGCCTGGACCTCACCAGCGACTTCAACAACTCCGGGCAAGTCATCGCCTACAACACGGCCGCAGTGAACACCACCGGCACCTTGACCAACACCGGCGTCATCGACAGCCAGGGTGCGACGGTGCTCAAAGCCACGACCCTCAATAACCGAGGTGCCGGCCAGATTTACGGCAACAGCGTGGCCATTGGTGTCAACACGCTCAACAACGCTCCGACCGTGGTGGGTGGAACGGCACCGGTCATTGCCGCTCGAACCGGGCGTATGGACATCGGCGTGGGTTCGCTTAACAACCAGGAAGGTGCACTTATTTACAGCCAAGGTGACATGGCTATCGGTGGCAGTCTGGATGGCAGCAACCAAGCGACGGGTCGTGCCACGTTGGTCACCAATAACAGCGCTACCATGGAGTCCATGGGCGCCATGGACATCAAGACGGTGGACCTGAAGAACACCTACGACAGCCTGGGCTACCGGGTGGAAGTGGCCTCCGCCGTAGCGGGTGGCACCAGCTGCGGTGCCGACTGCAATGTCACCTATACCGAGACCACCTACCGCGCAGTCGCCGTGGAAGGGGTCAATGGCCCGGGCAAGATACTGGCCGCCAACAATCTAACTTTGGACACAACGGGCGTCAACGTCAACAAAGAAAGCCAGATACTGGCGGGCGCTACTCTCAACATCACCGGCACCGCGGTCGACAACCAGGCCATTGAAGTGGTGCTCAACAAAGAGCAGCGCGGAACGGCTGCGCAGCGCTACACCTGGACCACCTGCTACCCCTGCGAAGAGCATGCCGATTACAACTACTCGGCCTACTCCAACGACATCCCCGACAACCAGTTCATCAGCCGGGGTGTCGCCACCACCGGGTCGGCCATCGCAAGTGTTACTTTGGCAGGTGCGCAAACGGTGAGCAGTGTCAGCGCTGGCACGGCCCAAAATCCAGCCGCCTTGCTCAGTATTGGTCAGGTGAGCGCGCCCGTCACCTTGCCCAATAGCAGTCTCTTCAAAATCAACAGCAACCCGACCAGCCTTTACTTGGTCGAGACCGATCCACGCTTTACCAGCATGCACGCTTGGCTGGGCAGCGACTACATGCTGCGCAACATCGCACTGGACCCCAGCGTGACGCAAAAACGCTTGGGCGATGGTTTTTATGAACAACGCCTCATCAATGAACAGGTGTCCCAACTCACCGGCAGGCGCTTCTTTGGCAATTTCACCAGCGACGAGCAGCAGTACCAAGCCCTGATGGACGCTGGCGTCACCTACGCACAGGCCTTCCAGTTGCGCCCCGGCATTGCCCTGTCTGCCGCCCAAGTGGCCCAGCTCACCAGCGACATTGTCTGGCTGGTCGAGAAAGAAGTCACGCTCAAAGACGGCAGCAAGCAGCGTGCCTTGGTGCCCCAGGTCTATGCCATGGTGCGTGAGGGTGACCTAGCCAATTCCGGTGCATTGCTCTCGGGCAATAACGTCAATATTTCCACGACCGGTGGCATCACCAACAACGGCACGATTCTGGGCCGCCAGTTGGTTCACATTAACGCCCAAACCGTCAACAACCTGGGCGGTGGCCTGATCCAGGGCGACGCGGTGAATGCCAGTGCCCGCCAAGACATCAACATCCTTGGCGGCTCCGTGCTTGCCCAAAGCGCGCTGACGGTGAACGCCGGGCGTGACTTGAACGTGCAAAGCACCACCCGCCAAACCACCAACGACACCGGCAGGGTTAAAACCAGCAACCAGGCCATTACCCGGGTGGCCGGCCTCTATGTCACCAAAGCAGACGGCACGCTACTGGCCAGCGCCGGTAACGATGCCAACCTGATTGCCGCCGCCATTCAAAGCGCGGGTAACGCCACGATTGCAGCAGGCAACAACGTCAACCTCAAGACGGTGACCCAATCAAGCAGCTTGGATGCCACCATCGATGCCAACAACTTCAACCGCAACAGCCAAAGCGCGGAGGTCGGCACTTCCATCCAAAGCGCTGGCAACGCCACCATCACAGCAGGCAACAACATCACAGCCCGTGCAGCCCAGGTGCAAGCCAAAGGCGAATTGATTGCGACGGCAGGCAACTCGGTGGCCATAGAAGCCGGGCAGGCTACCCGCTCGGATTCATCCGGACGCACCACCAGTGGCAGCAGCTTCGTTTCTTCCAGCACCACCACGGACCGCACCGCAAGCAGCAGCACTCAGGCTATTGGCAGTGACTTGGGTGGCAAGAATGTGGCCATTCGCAGCGGCAACAGCATCGGCGTCAAGGGCAGCAGCGTGATTGCCGACCAGGACCTTACCTTGACGGCGGCGAACAATGTCACCATTGAAGCGGCCCAAAACACCAGCCGCGCCAGCACCTTCCACCAAAAGAGCGAATCGGGCTTGATGAGCAACGGGGGCCTGAGCATCTCGGTGGGTGAGCGAGAGCAAAGCACCGACCAGGGCCAGCAAAGCACCAGTGCAGCGGCATCGACCGTGGGCAGCGTGGGTGGCCATGTGAACATCACCGCAGGCAAGCAGTACACCCAGACCGGCAGCGATGTGATGACTCCAGAGGGTGATGTGAACATCACAGCGAAAAAGGTCAACATCGTGGAGGCCCGAGAGACATCGGCCAGCCAGACCGAGAGCAAATTCAAGCAAAGCGGTATCACTATCTCGTTACAAAGCTCGGCGTTGCAAGCGGCGCAAACCGTGCAGGCCATGGACCAGGCCAGCCAGAACACCAGCAATAAACGCATGAAAGCCCTGGGTGCGGCCAGTGCAGCCCTGGCCCTGACCCAGGCCATGAGTGACCCCACCCCTCAGTTCAGCGCCAGCATTGGCTCCTCTGAAAATCAAAGCAATTCCACCAGCCAGAGCAACACGGCCAGGGGCAGCAGCATTGCGGCAGGAGGCAAGGTCAGCATTGCAGCCACCGGCGACGGCGCCAACAGCGACCTCACCATCCAGGGCAGCACGGTCAAAGCGGGCGATAGCGTCAATCTGCGCGCGGACAACAACGTCAATCTGCTGGCCGCAGCCAATACATCCAGTCAGACCAGCAGCCAGAGTTCCAGCTCCAGCAGCGCAGGCGTCTCTTTAGGCAAAAACATAGGGGTGACCGTATCTGCCAGCCATGGCAGTGGGGACGGCAACGGCCAAGACGTCAGCTACGCCCATACCCGCATTGATGCGACCAACAATGTCAACATCAGCAGCGGCAGCGACACCACGCTCAAAGGCGCGCTGGTCAAAGCCGACACCGTAAAAGCGCAAGTGGGTGGCAACCTGAACATCGAGAGCCTGCAAGACAAGAGTAACTACACCGAGCAAAGCCGCTCCGAAGGCGGCTCCGTCACCATAGGCCCCAAGCCCGGCGGCAGTATCTCGCTGGGTAAAACCAATATTGACAGCAACTACACATCCGTCGTCGAGCAAAGCGCTATCCAGGCCGGAGATGGCGGCTTCCAGGTCAAGGTGAATGGTGATACCGACCTAAAGGGCGGTGCCATCACCAGCACGCAAAAGGCCATTGACGACAACAAGAACAAATTCCAGACGGCCAAGCTGACCACCGGTGACTTGAACAACAGTGCCAGCTACTCGGCAGAGAGCTACCAGGTCACCGTGGGCAGCAGCGGCGGAAGTGCCGGTATCGGTCAAGACAGCGGCAAGGCATCCAGCACCACTCAAGCGGCCATAAGCGGCATTGCGGGCAACCAGGCCGCACGCACGGGAGACAAGGAAGCGGGCATTGCGAAGATATTTGACCAAGCGCAGGTGAGCAAGGAAGTCAATGCGCAGGTGGCGATTACGCAAAGCTTTGGGCAGCAGGCTGCCAAGGCGGTGGGGGACTATGCGCAATCTAAAACAGCACCCTATGAGGACGCCCGCCGCTACAAAGACCTCAAAGGCCAAGCAATTCTGACAGACCAAGAACGCTCCACATTGGCCCAGATGGAAGGCAAGGGTTACACCATGGGTACGGCTGATGCCGCCCTGGCCAATCCAGAGAATCTGCAGGCTTACAAGGATTGGAAGGAAGGTGGCTCGTCGCGTGTGCTGATGCACACGGCCATCGGCGCATTGACAGGAGGTGCGGCGGGCGCAGCAGGGGCGGGCACCATTGCCAGCGCTGCGCCGCTGATGGATGATTTGCAGAACAAGCTCAACGCAGCGTTAGTGGATGCTGGCGTGAATCCCAAGATAGCAGAGGCACTCAGCAAGACTGCGTTGCAAGGCACTGCGCTGGTGGTGGGTAGCGCTGCGGGTGGTGCACAAGGCGGAATGATTGCGCTGAATGTTGATGCCAATAACAGGCAGTTGCATGAGACCGAAGCTCAAAAGTTATCAGGACTCAAGCAAGGCAAATCACAACGAGAGCGCGACAGGTTGGACGCCGCAGCATGTGCTTTGGTGCAGTGCGCCAGTGGCGTACCTGAGAGCGACCCCAACTATCAAAAGCTGGCAAAGATGCAAAGCGATGGGGCGCAATACACCGATGAGATCAAAACCTTGCGGGCAACGGGCGAGTTTGTCTACCAAGATGTGTTTGACCCTGCACGTGATGCATTGACCCGCAACGCTGAAATCACCAAACGTGCGGGAGGTGCCGTCAATCTGGCGGGGGGAGCACTTGGAACAGTAAGTGGAGTAGCCATCGCATCTGTCAGTGCTGTGGCGTGCCCCGAAACCCTGGTCAGTTGCGCGGCTGTTCCCTTGGGCGTCGGTATTGCCGTTGCATCTAACCAGCAGGCTCAGGATGGCAACAAGGCCATGGTTGGGTCCTTTCAATCTACTGAAGGCCAGCGCGTACTAGATTCGTTTGACCCCAAGACCTACCCTGGTGAACGAGATCCGCTCAAAGAGATTGGCGTGGATGCTGCGAAGCTTGGATTTGTCTTGGTTGCTGGCAAGTACATTCCAAAAGTGCTTGCAAATGTTGAAGGACTAGAGGCAAAGGCTGCAACAGGAACCTCAAGCAAATCCGCGTCCACCGGCAAACCTGATGCAATGCTGCCAGATGCTGAGCTGTTGACGAATACACCGAGTGGCAAGTCGGAGTTGAAGGTCGGTGCAGGGGCAAATGGAACAGCCGGTGTTCCTGCGGGAACTTCGATTCCGGCCAACTCCGCAAACGCAGGAGTGGGATTGCGAAATGACTTGTCAATCCAGGCAGGTGTTCCTACTTCTACAAGCAATGTTTGGGGCGCGTCTCTGGATGATTTGAAACAAGCGTTTAACACCGGTGGCGCAACAATTACGCCAGGTTCTGCTAGGGCATCTAGTTCAGGAAATGCGCAAATCCTCAATGTGGAAGGTAGCAGTACTGGTGTTGTGCGGGTGCAATATAGTCCTGCTTCGACTAAATCCGACCACGCGGGCCAATATTACAAATTTACTTATGCAGACGGTTCCGAGCTGAAAGTAATTGATCCGGCCACCTATCGTGTTTTGGGTTGGCCAGAAAAAGGTGGAAAAACCACATTTCAAAATCCTAGTGGCAAAGTGATCACTTTTGATCCCGTTACAAAGACATGGAGGTAGTGCGATGAAGCTTGATTGGAAAGCACAGCCCGTTCCTGGAAAATCCATGTTCAATCTTGAACTTGGAACTAGTTATGGCAACGTGGTCAATCTGCTCAAAGGCCACGAGGCTTCTGAGGGGATTATTCAAATTGAGAACTCCGCGCCCATGCGCTTAATCATTTCTTCGGATAAGGAGGCTATTCTCCTTAAGAAGATGGAGGATGACAACTATGACTGGCAAAGTGATGTCGCATTGTTGAATTTCGAAAATGGCAATTTGAAGACGATAACGACATTTCTCAATGAGCCGCATAACTACTGCGGTTTGATCTGTGGAGAAATTGGATTGGGACAAGAAATTCGGGCGTTAGAGAAGTACTTCACCCTTGAATATGATGACATTGATGAAGGTATTTATGCACTCGAAGAGGGCAAGTTGAATGGTTTGGAGCTGCTGGGGACATCGTGTGACTTGTCCGTTGACCCAATGCAAAAAATTGGGGGCATGAAAGTCTTTGTTGTAGATTAGTTGGGGCAAAGGGGGGAATTGATCTCAATGCACAAGCTACACTTTCCGTTAACAAGGTTACGGCCCCCATTGATTTCGATGGACATATTCTTGGTGCCGAAGTAAAGCCCAACGGCACTGTTGTTGGTGGTCACTCGACGGCCTCCGGAAATGTTCAAGTGGTGCCTGGAACTGCAAGTGCGCCGAATGCGCAAGGTGTCTACAGCGCGAGAATTGAAGTTGCAGATCCAAGTCACCCTGGACAATTCTTGCCGAAGACAAATAATCACTAGTGTCCGGTTAATTCAAAGCCCATCGCCCGCAAAGCCAATATCGATGCGGGTTTGCAGAGATTTTGGGGTGTCCACGATTTGAATTCGTGCAAAAAAAGATAGTCAGAAAATAGGGTTTTCCCCAATTTCATTGTTTTTGATCGCGTGCTTGATTTGTCACGCTTCGAATATTTGCGATGCTTACCAGTTTGAACGACTGGGGGCAACGCATGAACACTGGCAAGACGCTTTTTGCACAAGTCATGGAGCACGTGCCATGGAAGACTTTTGGTCGCATCATCGAACGCCACAACGGCGATTCTGGCGTTCGCACCCTGAGTTGTGCTGATGTGTTTCGCGTGATGGCCTTTGCGCAGTTGACATGGCGCGAATCGCTGCGCGACATCGAGGTCTGCCTCGCGTCCAATCAAGGCAAGCTGTTTCACATGGGCTTGAAGAACGTGCCCGCCCGCTCGACACTGGCCGATGCCTTGAATTTGCGCGATTGGCGCATCTATCACGCGCTGGCCATGCGCCTGATTGCGCGCGCCAGAGAGCTCTACATCAAAGAGCCCATGAGTGTCGATCTGGATGCCACTGTTTACGCGCTGGATTCCACCACCATCGACCTGTGTTTGAGCCTGTTCGATTGGGCACCTTTTCGTTCTACCAAGGCGGCCGTAAAGATGCATACTTTGTTGGATTTGAGAGGGGCCATCCCCGCTTTCATCCATGTCAGCGATGGCAAACTGGGCGATGTCAATGTGCTCGATATCTTGCCGATCGAGGCGGGCGCCTTCTACATCATGGACCGAGGCTATCTGGATTTTTCTCGGTTGTTCAAGCTTCACCAGAGTGGCGCATTTTTCGTGACCCGCGCCAAGCGCGGCATGAATTCTCGCCGGGTGTACTCGAGTGCAACCGACAGAGCCACCGGCGTGATTTGCGATCAGCGTATCGCGTTGAATGGTTTTTACGTTCGCAAAGACTACCCCGAACATTTGCGTCGGGTGAAATTCAAAGACCCGGATTCGGGCAAGACGCTGGTGTTTTTGACCAACAACATGACGTTGCCGCCGTTGACCATTGCCGCTTTGTACAAGAGCCGCTGGCAGGTCGAACTGTTTTTCAAGTGGATCAAGCAGCACCTGCGTATCAAGCGATTTCTGGCCACCAGCGAGAACGCGGTGAAGACACAAATCTGGTGCGCCGTGTCGACCTATGTGCTGATCGCCATCATCAAAAAGGAACTTCACCTGGATGCCTCGCTTTACACTTGTCTACAGATTTTGTCGGTCTCTATTTTTGAGAAAACCCAGCTGTCATGCGCCTTGCAGCCCGATCGATCCCAAATTGACCCCCTACCCATCTGTAACCAGTTGATTTTGTTCGACTTTTAACCGGACAGTAGTGTTTATGTATAGCGTATTACTATACATGATGCCTCTGCGTCCGTAAAGAGGGCGGCAGGGGTGTTGATGCACAAAATTCGAAAAGGACATCTGGAAATGCCAGGCTGCGAAGGCATACCATTTCCATGGTGATCACCTATTTGTCCCTTGCAGAATAGTTCAGCAGGGCAGTGGAACACACTGGTCAATTTAGGATCGGCACTGATGCGTTTAGCAGGGGTGCTGCGTCAGTAGTTGAGCCTGCCGCAATTGGATTGGTTACTCATAGTTGTCCCTGCAGTCTGTGCCCTACGCTGGGGATAACATGACGGACAAGTCCTAAAACCCGCGCCAGTATTGGCTTTTCCGGTCATGCTTAAAAAGTAGGCGATGTTTGCAAACATCATTGCGATTGCGGGATAGTCGACGAATTGCTACGTGAGACCTATACTGTGCAAAACAAAGGGGTATCCACTTAGCTCCAGTTGATGCAAAATAGCTGGATGGAAACCCATATCGTAGCGCCAATTCCCGGCAAGGACTATCCTCAGAACTGGAACGATTTTCTCGATTGGTTTGCTACCGAGGAAGCTTGTCTGGCCTACCTGGAGAAGCTGCGTTGGGCCAACGGATTCGTCTGCCCGAGCTGTGGCAACGTCGCCGAGGCCTACCGGGCCAGCCGCACCCGCCTGATGTGCCGCGCTTGCCAACACCAGGGCTCGGTGACTGCGGGCACCATCTTCGACAAGACCCGCACACCCTTGCGCGTGTGGCTGGCAGCAGCGTGGTATCTGACCAATCAGAAGCAAGGAGTAAGCGCTTTGGGGCTGCAACGCGTGCTGGGTTTGGGCAGCTACCAAACCGCCTGGACGATGCTGCACCGGTTTCGCAGTGCGATGGTCCGGCCGGGTCGTGAACTACTCAAAGGCCAGGTCGAAGTTGACGAAACCTATCTGTCCATCACAGACCGCCAAAACCCCATCTCGCCTGTGGGGCGCAAGAGCAATACGACCAAGGTTCAGATAGTTATAGCCGTGGAGACGCTGCAGCCCAAAGGGTTCGGGCGCATCCGCCTGCGCCGTATCGAAAATGACTCTGCCGCCTGCGTGATCCCCTTCGTGCAGGAGGTTATCGAGCCCGGTGCCCAAGTTCATACCGATGGCTCGGCCGCCTATCTGTCATTAGAAGGGTTGGGTTACCCCCATCAGCGCACAGTGATGCTCGGCTCTAAAGTGCCAGCCCATGTTTCCATGGCTGGGGTGCATCGGGTAGCAGCGCTTGTACAGCGCTGGATTTTGGGCACACACCATGGCTCGGTCCAGCCCGAACATCTGGACGCCTACTTGGATGAATTCGTGTTTCGCTTCAATCGGCGGACATCGAGTTCGCGCGGAATGCTGTTTTACAGGTTATTGCAACAGGCCGTGGCCACGCAACCCGTGACGTATGCGCAGGTGGCCAGTCGTAACAAGCGCACGAAGCCCACCAAGCGCAAAGGCAAATCTAAAACTTGAACATTGCTGGACATTCGATAGAATTCAAAAAGCTGGTTATCCATCCAGCATTCAGGGTTTGCTGGAGCTAAGTGGATACCCCTT
>JBBRSA010000055.1:0-22063 GCA_038245855.1 Burkholderiales bacterium | reverse complement strand
TTACCTGCTGGCGCTGGGCATTGTTACGATGATTCGCAGCGACGAATTCTCTTTCCCCTTTGCCATTCAACCGGCCACCTATGCGTTCGCTGCGATCTGCGTGCTGGTGGCCGGTGTGGTCAGCGCCCTGATCGTGCGCCGCCGTATCGACCAGCTCGACCTGGTCAGCGTACTCAAAACCCGCGAATAGAAAACCATGAGCCCCACATGAACCAAGAACCCAACCAAACACCCAAACCGGCACCTAACGCGGCACCTGTCCAACCCAAGAGCAAACCGGCGGTTGACCAGCCTCAATCGACTCACAAAGGCCTGAAATTCAAACTGGTGGTGGGCGCTTTTGTTCTGGCAGGGGTGGCCGGGCTGGTCTGGGCGTTCTGGCCCAAGCCGATGGAGGTGGAGGTGGCAAAAGTGACCCAAGGCCGCTTTGAGCGCGCCGTGCAAGAGGATGGAAAAACCCGCGTGCGAGAGCGCTACGTGGTGTCCACCACGGTGGCTGGCCGCCTGCAGCGCATTGGGCTGGTGCAGGGCGACAGCGTGGTGCTGGGCGGTGTGGTGGCCGTGGTCTCGCCAATGGCCCCGGCCTTGCTGGATGCCAGAAGCCAAGCTGAGCAAACTGCCCGCGTGGGCACCGCACAAGCGACTCTGGCACAGGCCCAGGCCAACGTGGCGGCGGCCACCGCTGCCTTGGCGCAAAGCCGCCAAGATGTACAGCGCAACAGCGCGCTGGTGCGCCAGGGCTTTATCTCAAGCGCCCAAAGTGAGACAACGCGCTTGGCCGAGCGACTGCGGGTGACCGAGCTAGAAGCCGCGCGGCAAGCCGAAACCGCCGCCCGCTTTGTGTTGGAGCAAACCCGCGCGCCGCTGCGCGCATACGCTGCTGCGGGCGGGAGCGCAAGCCAAGACAGCAAGGGCAGCAAAGGCGACGTGGTGGTGCGCTCGCCGGTGGCGGGCAAGGTGCTGAAGGTGATGCTGCAGAGCGCGGGCGTCGTGCAAGCCGGTACGGGCTTGGTGGAGATCGGTGACCCTGCCAGTTTGGAGGTAGTGGTGGACATCTTGACCGAGGAGGCCGCGCAAGTGGTGCCCGGCACACTGGTGCAGTTCCTCAACTGGGGCGGCCCCGGCGTTTTGCAGGGCACCGTGAGCTATGTGGAACCTGCGGCATTTACCAAAGTGTCGGCGCTGGGCGTGGAAGAGCAGCGCGTCAACGTGATTGCCGACATCACCACGCCGCAAGACACCTGGAAGGGTTTGGGGGACGGGTTCAAGGTGGATGTGCGCTTGCTGGTGCAGGTACAGGAAAACGCCGTCATGGTGCCGGTGAGTGCGCTGTTCCCCATCGGGTCACGCTCGGGGGTGTTTGTATTGGACGGTGGACATGTGCGCTTGCAAGAGCTAACGGTCAAGGCCCGCAACGGCATGCAAGCCTGGGTGCCCGAGGGTCTGGCGCTGAACGCGCAGGTGGTGGTGTACCCCGACATCAAGCTGCAAGACGGTGCCAAGGTGAAAGCGCGGCAGCAAAAGTAGCGGCATTCTTGCAGCGTGGAGTTTGCTACCAAGTTCAGTAGCTGGCCGCGCAATCCCTCAGTAGGAAACCACCCGCAGCGGGCTGGCGGTGAACATCATGGAGTGCTGACATCCGCACGACAACCCAATCCAACTGGCGCATTCACCATCCGCCAGATACCGGATGTAACATTTTTTCATTGTATTTTTGGGAAATATTCCCAATATATGCTCCAATTCAACTTTCTTAGTTGTTTGGGAGTTTGCTATGGAAATTTGGAGTCGATTCGTTGAAAGTCTGCGTCGACCAGCGGCATTCGCGGGAATGTGTGCCGTTTTGCTGGGCATGGGGGGCCAACTTGCGTTGGCAGAGGAGTTCCTGCCCCCAGAGCAGGCCTTTGCGTTCTCTTCCAAGGCCACCAATGGAAACACACTGCACCTGCACTGGGATATTGCTCCGGGCTACCACCTGTACCGCGACCGCATCAAGGTGAAGTCCGATGCGGCCCCTGCCGCTGTATCGCCCCTCACCCTGCCGCCCGGCACGGATCTGTTCGACACTAATTTCAACAAGACCATGGTGGTGTACACCGAGGCGCTGGATGTGGATGTGAATCTGCCCACCAGCGCCAGCCCCATCACCGTAGGGTGGCAGGGATGCGCCGACGGTGGATTGTGCTACCCACCCGCCAGTGTGACACTGCAGAACGGGGTTTCAACTCCAGTGCAAGCAAATAATTCGGCTCCAGCCCTCGTGGAATCTACGCAGGCAGCTCCTGATTCAATAGCATCCACCTTGGCATCCGGCAGTCTGCTACAAGCCATCGGCGTGTTCTGGCTGGCCGGATTGCTGCTGGCTTTTACGCCGTGTGTGTTGCCCATGGTGCCAATCCTGTCGTCACTGATTGCCGGGCAAAGCGGCACCGTGAGCCGCAGCAAAGGCTTCATGTTGTCACTGGCCTACTCGCTGGGCATGGCGCTGGTCTACGCGGGCTTTGGGGTTGCCGCCGGCCTGGCGGGTGAAGGCCTGGCCGCCGCCTTGCAAAACCCGTGGGTGTTGGGCAGCTTCGCGCTAATGCTGTCGGCCATGGCGCTGTCCATGTTCGGCGTGTATGACCTGCAAATGCCCAGCGCCATCCAGAGCCGGGCCACCGAGTGGTCCAACCGCTTCAAGGGTGGTTCGCTGGTTGGCGTGTTCCTGATGGGCGGGGTCTCCGCACTGGTGGTGGGGCCCTGCGTGGCGGCTCCGCTGGCCGGCGCGCTGGTCTACATCAGCCAAACCCGCAATGTGCTGTTGGGCGGTAGCGCCCTGTTTGCCATGGCCCTGGGGATGAGTGTGCCGCTGCTGCTGGTGGGAATCTCCGCCGGCAGCTTTCTGCCCCGGGCCGGTGCCTGGATGGAACGTGTCAAACAGGTCTTTGGCATGATGCTGCTGGCCGTAGCGATCTGGATGGTGTCGCCGGTGCTGGCGGGTGCCGTTCAGATGCTGTTGTGGTCTGCCTGGCTGCTGGCAGCAGCGGCTTTGCTGGGTGTTTTTGCGTCGCCGTCGCCCGAGCACCGCCGCACACCGGTGGCCGCGCGCGCGACCGGAACCGCTCTGGCGGCCGTGGCCTTGCTGCTCCTGATTGGCGCGGCATCGGGTGGCAATTCGGTACTGCAGCCGCTGGCGCACATCCGCGTATCCCAAACCTCCACCGAGACCGCTGCCAGCCACAACGCGCTGCGCTTTGAACGGGTAGCGAGCCGCGCCGCTCTCGACACGGCCCTGGCCCAGGCACAGAGCAAGGGCGAGACCGTGATGCTGGACTTCTATGCCGACTGGTGCGTGGCTTGCAAAGAACTGGAAACCTTCACCTTCAGCGACCCCAAAGTGCAACAACGCCTGGGACCGGTTCGCCTGCTGCAAGCCGACGTCACCGCCAATACCGACGAGGACAAGGCTTTGCTCAAACGCTTCAGCCTGTTTGGCCCGCCCGGCATCGTGTTCTTTGATGGCGCTGCGGCGGCGCGAATCACCCAAAAGGTCGTGGGCTACCAGAATGGCAGCGAGTTTTTGGCATCGCTGGACCGCGCGCTGCCGCGTTTGCCCTGACCGCTGGTTGATTATTTCGGCTGTGCCCGGGCATGCAGTGCGTGCCCGGGCTTTTTCGTCATTGTCTTAACGGTCGAATTCAATGCGGGTGACGTTCAACACGTCACCTGCCTTGTTGCCCGTGACCTTGATCTTGACCCCGACCTGCAGGTCCGATGCCAAGCCATTGCTGATGGTCGCGCCGGTGGCGTTGCAGCGCTGCCCCCGAATGACAAAGTTGGCGATGCTGGTGAACGATTGAATCTGGCCATCAATTTCGGCCACATCGAGTGCCAGTTCGCCCTCGAACTCCACCTTGACGGCCTTGAGCACCTGACCCAGCCAGCCACCCTCGACCTGTACGCGCATGCCCACGCTCACGGGCACACCCGGCGTCGAAAACACAGCGCTGGCGGCGTCTACTTCCACATCACCCAGCATGAAGCGTGTGGCAGACGGCACCGCAGTCACCAGCCCCTCGATTTCCAGGTCGCCGTCTGACCTGGACGCGGCTTGCAGATCCAACTGCCTGACCGCCGCCACCGACAGCGTGGTGCCCGACAGCGTCCCCTGCACCCGCACCAACTGCCCAGCAGCTAGGCCACTGGCCAATGCGCCCGTCAGTACCATGCCGTTCAAGGTCTGCTGCGATCCCGATGTAACAACCAGTCCGCTGCTCACCACCGCCGCGTTGAACGCGTCTGTCACCCGTGCCACCCGGGTCGCTGTCCATCGATTGCCGTCCGCTCGCGCCTGCAAGCCCCACACAGCAACCTGCATGCCAGTCACTAGTGCTGCTGTACCGCCAACGCCATCGAACACGGTGGCTGTGTTGGTTTGAACCACCATACCCGCCACCAAAAACTGCCCTGATTGAACTTGTGACACTGGGCCCTGCGCAATGGACCACACCTCAATCTGGCTAGCAACGCCCAACCTCAGGTCCGCTCCGCGTTGACCCTGCACACTGGCCACCATACCCAGGCGCAAATCGGCCGATACAGAAGGTGCACCGTTGAGTTGCACGGATGCAGCCGTATCGTCAAACTTGATGCCATTGATGATCACGCTGCCAAAGCCGGAAATGGAGCCCTGCGCATAGATCCCGGTTCCCCCTGTACCGGGAGGGCCGCCGGCAACGCTGATGCCCCCCATGCCACCACCGCATCCGGCAAGGGCGGAAACTGCAAGCGCCATCCAACTGCGTCTATTGAGTGGCAAATCCCGTTGGTTGTTGTGACTCATGCTTTTCTTTTCCTGTTGCTTGTGCCTGCCGCGACCCGCTGCGAATCAGCCGCCGACACGGGAGTTTGGGGCGTGTCCTGGAAATACACGCCAAATCGCACCCGGTATTTGGGACCTACATCGGCCTGGCTACGCTCGTGCGCCACCGTGGCCATTTGCAGGAATTGTTGCAACGCAGTAGCCCACAGGCGACGGGCTAGTTGCTGCAACTGCTCGGCCTGCTCAGCCGTCAAATCATCGGCAAAGGCGCTTTGCTCAAGTTTGGACTGACCCCGGCGAGCGGGCGACATATTGTGGGTGGCAGCAGCCAGGTGGTCGCTGACGTTGCTGGCGAGGAAATGAAACGATTCCTGCAGGCCCTCATGCGGCACGAACGCTTTTTCCCTTAGCACCACGTAACCATCCTTCTGGATATCGACCACGCCCAGACGCTCCAGTTCGTCCAACACGGCCCTGGCACCCACGTCACTGCTGATGTCCGCGACCAAGGCGGTGAAGTCGGGCTCGCCGGCGATGCGCTTGCCGGGCGTGCGTGCCAGCGGACGGGCCGTATGGTCCGCATTCAGAAACTGCGGCTCACTGATCCAGCGCGCCACCACAGATGCCGCAACGGACTCCATGGGCGTGGCACGCGCTGCCGCAGTCGGCGCATCGCGCAAACGCTTGACATCCTTGCGGTGAACCCCCGTCAGCAACGCAATTCGCGTATCCGAACTGCCTTTGTCGGCTAGTCCGTAGGTCCCAACCGCCTCGTCCACCAACGCCTTCTTGAGCAATTCGACCATGGCCGGCAACTGCAGCCCGTGGTCAATCATGAGCCGCGCCAGAGGTTGCAACACCAATGCCACCGCCTGCGCGGCAAAGGCGGGCTCAGGCAGGCCTGCCGCAGTGGGCAAAAGGGAGTCAACAGGTGTTTCGGGGTCGAACATGGGGTGGGGCGGCACAGGCCATCAATGCCGGGATTCGCCACCACAAATTGTTACACACATTTTTTGGGTTTTTTTACCAAATTCGTCATAAAGATCGACTGCAGACGTATGATAACTTCACTTAAAGGGAAATTTTCCCAATTTACACATAGTGTCCTTGTTCCTCAACCTGAATGCACACACAGCCATGAAACCACTCCACACACACGCAGTCGCTCTGGCGCTATCCACCCTGCTGGCCATTCCAGCGCAGGCCGTTGAAATCGGGCAGGTAGCACCGGATTTTGAACTTCCCGGTCGCGCCTTGCCCATTAAGCTCAGCGACTACAAGGGCAAAACGGTTTACCTGGACTTCTGGGCATCTTGGTGCGGTCCCTGTAAACAGTCGTTCCCCTGGATGAACGACATGCAAGGCCGCTTCAGCGGCAAGGGTTTGAGAGTGGTCGGCATCAACGTCGATCAGCAAACGGACGAAGCCAAAGCCTTCCTGACCGAGAACCAGGCCAAGTTCGACGTGGGCTTTGACCAGGGTGGCAAAACCCCGCGCGCCTATGCCATCAAGGGTATGCCCACCTCGGTGCTGATTGGCCCTGATGGCAAGGTGATGTACGTGCACAGCGGCTTCAAGGACGAGAACCGCGCCGAGCTGGAAACTCACATTAAACACGCCCTGAATCTGAAGGACTGAACATGAAGACCACCATTGCATATGTGCTGCTCACCACCGTAGCGACCCTGCTGTGCGGCTGTAGCAACCTGGGCCAGACAAGTCCCTGGGAAAAGGGAAATTTGGCCAAACCGTCCATGACTTTCGAGTCCGACCCGCTGGACCAGCGATTCGTGCAACACATCTATGGCAGCAAAGAAAACTCCAGCGGCGGCTACGGCGTCGGTGGTGGTGGCTGTGGTTGCAATTGATTGACAGGAAAACCGATATGAACAACACATCCGCACCGATCGCACAAGCATCCAACGGCGTCCTGCTGGCAACCCTCCTGTTGCCTGGCCTGGCGGCCCTCAGCGTCCTCTCTCCTGTCACTGTGGCAGCAGAATCCGCTCCCGAAAAGATCACCATTGCGGTCAAGTACGGCGACTACAGCGACAGCCAGAGCGGCTGGGACCGTATCAAGGTCAATGCGGGGCAACTGTACTTTCAGGCCCCGGTCGCAGGCGACTGGTCGATTGAGGGTTCGGCCGTTGGCGACAGCGTTTCAGGCGCCTCACCGCGCCTGTACACGCGCTCCACCCAGTTGTCAGGTGCCAGCCGCATGAGCGATGAACGCAGCGCTGGCGACCTCAAGGTCACGCGCTATTTTTCTCGGGCAGCCGTATCGGCCAGTCTGGCCTATTCGACGGAACACGACTACGTCTCGCGCGCCTTCGGCTTGGATGCCCGTTGGTCCACTGAAGACAACAACCGGACCTGGGTTTTGGGTATTGGTGGCTCCAACGACGACATCAACAAGCAGGGCTCCATCGACCCGGCCACCACCAACCAGCACAAGCGCACACAGGAATTTATGGGCGGCGTCACGCAGGTGCTAACCCCGGCAGACATCATCCAATTCAACCTGACGCGCAGCACCGGTCAAGGCTATTACAACGACCCCTACAAGACCGGTGACCAACGGCCTGATCAGCGCGACGCCTGGATCAGCCTGGTGCGCTGGAACCACTATCTGAATGCCTTCAATGCATCGCTGCGCAGCAGCTACCGCTATTACAGGGACACATTTGGCGTGAACTCCCACACAGTGGGTCTGGACTGGGTGCAGCCAGTGGGGGCGTGGACCGTCACTCCTGGCGTGCGCTACTACAGCCAAAGTGCTGCCAGCTTCTACCGCGATCCACTGCTCACGCCACAAGGACAGTACGACGAAGTGGGTAATCTGGTACGCGCCTACACCTGGGTTGGGAACAATTCCGCGGACCAGCGACTGGCCGCTTTCGGTGCCGTGACGCTGTCCATGAAGCTGGCCTATGCCTTGTCGCCGAGCACATCGGCTGACATCAAGGTCGAAACCTACCGACAGGCATCAGGCCTACCGCTGGGTGGCTCCGGGAGTCCCAACCTAGACCCGTTCAACGCCAACTTCACGCAGGTGGGTCTGACCCACCGCTTCTGAGGCCGCACCATGGGCCGCTGGCGCACGTTGGACTTCACGTTTCAAGCCATGGCATCCCCGTGCAGCGTGCAGATGGATGGCAGGAACGAGCGCGCCATGCGCCAGGCCGCCACCGAGGCCATGGCCGAGGTGAGGCGCATTGAAAAAGCGTTCTCACGCTACCGCGAGGACAGCATCATCAGCCGCATCAACCGCTCGGCTGGTTCTGACTGGGTCGCAGTCGACGCGGAAACCAGCGGCCTACTCGACTTTGCGGGCCAGTTGTGGACACTTAGCGGAGGCCTGTTTGATATCACCTCGGGCGTACTGCGCCGCGCCTGGGATTTCAAGCGCGGGCTGTTGCCAACAGAAAGCGCCCTGCAAGAGTTGCTGCCACTGGTCGGATGGCAGTGCGTGCAACGCGATGGCACGCGCATCCGCTTGGCGCAGCCGGGCATGGAGCTGGACTTTGGCGGCTTCGGCAAGGAATACGCCGCCGACCGTGCCGCGGCAGTTCTGCAGCGTCACGGTTTTGCACACGCGCTGGTCAACCTCGGGGGCGACCTGCATGCGCTGGGTGGACGGGGCCTGCCCGAATGCGAAGGTGCCACATGGCAGATTGAAATCCAGCACCCCCGGCCCTCCCAAGACCAAGCGCCAGCCTTGCTCGCGCAGTTGCCGCTGGCGCGCGGTGGGCTGGCCACCAGTGGTGACTATGAACGCTTTCTGATCCACAACGGCCAGCGCTACTGCCACATCCTGAACCCGCACACTGGCTGGCCAGTGCGCTACTGGCAATCGGTCAGTGTGCTGGCAGCCAATACCACCAGCGCCGGCGCACTCTGCACCATAGCCATGCTCAAAGGGGCCGAGGCGCTGGCGTGGCTGGACGCCCAGGGTGTGCGCTACCTGGCGGTTCAGCACGATGGCCAGGTGCACCGCAACGGCCACGGCACCACCACCGTGTGACGCAACCGATTTTTCAACCAACCCGTTTCCCACTGCAAAGGACTTTCACCATGAACATCACCCCATCCCGCTTCACACTCGGCCTGATCAGCGCCGCCGTTCTCAGCCTCTCCGCATGCGGCGGCGGCGGCACCGACGCATCCAAGGCTGCCACCACAGCCTTGTCCACGACCGTCATGGACGGTTTGCTGCGAAACGCCCTAGTCTGCGTGGACACCAACAACAACGGCGTCTGCGACACAGGTGAAATCCAGGATCGCACGGATGCCAATGGCCAGGTGACGTTGGCCGTGCCAACGGCCGATCTGCCCAACGTAAAGCTGGTTGCCATGGTGGGAACGGACGCCACCGACAAAGATACCGGTAAGGTCGGCACCGCCTATACGCTGCGCGCTCCCGCCGGCAAACCCGATGTGATCAGCCCGTTGACCACCATGGTGCAGGCCAAAATCAGCGCCGACCTTGCCAACAAGACACCAACCAGCGTAACTGCCGCAGAGGCCTATGTGCGCAACCAAACCGGGCTGTCGGTGAGTCTCTTTGACAACTTCATTGCCAAACGAGACACCAGCGCCGACTACAAAAAGGCGGGAGAGGTGGCGCGCATGCTGGTGGTGAGTGCACAACAGACCAGTAAGACATCGTCACTCGGCAAGTGCTCGTCCGAAGAAGACGAAGGCAAGGATTCGGGCGAAAAAGAATCCAACATCCACAGCAATCTGCTGAAGATCCTGCCCGCCATCGGCCAGAAAGCAAATGACGTAGAACAGAGTTGCAATTCTGGCAACGCGGTCAAGGACTGCGATGACGACTTCAAGAAAGCTGCCCTGTCGGTAGGAACCTGCGGAACACCTACACCTACACCTACACCTACACCTACACCTACACCTACACCTACACCTACACCTACACCTACACCTACACCTACACCTACACCTACACCTACACCTACACCTACACCTACACCTACAACTTCCGCCGCGAATGGCAAGGTTCTCTACAACACCACATTCACAGGCCTTTCATGCGCAACATGCCACACCGCGACTCCAGCGCTCGGTGTCAACAAGGTCCTCAAAGGCGTGAACGCCACAGTCATTTCCAACGCAATCGCCAACGGAACCGGTGGTATGGGGGTGTTGTCGGGCAAGCTGTCCGCCCAGGATCTGACAGACATTGCCGCCTATCTGGCCACACCCGGAATCTGAACAAGTTCCCAAAGCCATTTGCTACAAATTGAATAGCTTCTTATCCGTATTTGACAGTCGCTAACTGGGTTTTTTTATGCCGCCATGCCGGCGCAAACGCATCCATGTCCGTCATGCTCTACATGAGCGCATGGCTCAGGTTGGTGGGGTGGGCGGCCGCACAGGCTCAGGGCAAGGCGAAGAAGATCGGTAAAAAGTGGTCATCCCTGGGGTGGGAGCGCTCGGCATGCGCCGGTAGGCTGCGATAGTCCAGCAGCGCGGGTTTGTCACCGCGCTGCTGGACTGATTCAACCTACAACGTGGAGCCAGCGGCCTTCACCAAAGTGTCGGCGCTGGGCGTGGAGGAGCAGCGCGTCAACGTGATTGCCGACATCACCACGCCGCAAGACACCTGGAAGGGCTTGGGGGACGGGTTCAAGGTGGATGTGCGCTTGCTGGTGCAGGTACAGGAAAACGCCGTCATGGTGCCGGTCAACTCCAACTCCAGAGTGAGAGATCACGCGCACGTTCAAATCCAGCGCGTCGGTCTTCGTTCGTTGCCACGAGTGAGGGGTTGATTGACACAAAATTGCGCCTGCGGGTCGAATAAGACCCTGTGCAGGGGCTTCGCCATCGCGGCACTGGCGCATACGTAAAATCACTGTCTGTTCATCTTGCCAACGGTATACGTCCATGCGCATTAACCTGAAAGTGCCCTTCGCCCAGAAAGACGCTGCCAAAGAGCTGGGCGCGCGCTGGGACCTGGTGCGCAAGATCTGGTACGTGGTCGACCCGGAATGTATTGAGGTATTTTCCGACTGGATGCTTGATGCCGCAGTGGAGTCTGTTGCCGCCCAAGCAAACCGACAGGGACCCAGCGAGCGTTCCGGCGTGGTGACCGGCGCAGCCGGTTTTAAAACGCTGTGCGATTGCGCCACCCCACCGTGGGAGCACTGCCCCCACTCGCAGGCACGCTAGTCCCGCACCCAATTAGTTGGGTTGTCAGTTTGCGAGAGCCACGTCTGCCGGCTCAAAGAAGAGGCAGGCACGCTCATAGCGCTGAATTTCGTGCAGCGCGTACTGCACCCGTCCGTCAATCTTCAGGTAGCTTGGCCCCGCACCCACCGCGCTGTGCAGGCTAATGACCGCCTCTGAGCGACCCCAGCGCTTGGCCAGTTCTTGTTGGGTGATGTATTCGGTGTTGGGGGTGGGTGAATGCATGGTGTTTCTCGCTGTGCCGTATTGCTGTATTTATCGGCATTTTGAAGCGTTACTGGACCCCTAATCAGCCAACATAGACCGTAATTTCCCTCCTTATTTCCATACGGCGCTGTGAATGCCGTTTTATGGCCTTTTTGTCACCCGCCGGACGGGTGGTTTCGTCCAAAAAGGCGTGGGTGGTAGCCCCAGTCCGCTCTAGAATAGTCGTATGAGCAAACCTGTAACCAAAACCGCTATTGTTGAAGACGGCCTGCGCTACAAATCCAAAGTGTCTGGCTCTCCGTTTAGCACCACCACCTTTGCCGGCCAATCGAGCATGTCGTGTTTTTTGTGTGGCAAGCACAGGCCACGTGCCGAATTGATGACGCGCAAGTTTTTGGGTAAATCCCAGGCGGTGTGTTCACCCAAGTGCGGCGTTTAAGCCGCGCCCATTTGCTTCAAGATAGCCCTATGGGCTGACGCTGGCGTGCATGCAGCGTTAAAGGCCGCGCACGCTCCGCCAAAGCCGTGGATTAATGTATAGCCGCCAAGGTGCGCAGCAGCGCACAGTTGACTTCGTCGGCGGGCATGTTATGCGCCAAGCACACGTCGTGAATCATGCGGGGGTTGTGCGACTCTAATGCGCTGGCCACTTCCAGCCACGGCGCGTAGGGGCCGGACTGGCCGATGATGGCCGAGGCAATACGCCCGGGTAGCGGAATGCGGTGAATAGCCGCACCCAACGGCTCACCTAAGAATAAATCCAATTGCGACAGCACGCCACATAGAAACACTTCGCGGCGCAAATCGTCCTCTGCACCGGCGTCAGCCAGTCGCTCCATGATGCGTGCGCGCAGAACCATGTTGGTGCGGATGGGGTTGAGGTTCAGGTCGCCGTTGGCGTGTGGAAGCTGTGCCAGCAGCCAGTCGCGCAGTTTGCTGTGACCCATCACCATCAGGCCGTGGCGGATGGAGTCGACTTCGGTGCGCGCACCTAAATGGGCCGAGTTGGCGTAACGCAAAAAGCGGTAGGCCAGTAAGGGTTCGTTGCCTAGTCTGCGCTCTAGGTTCTCCAGTGATTCATCGGCCTCAATGGCGTTCAACAGGGCGGTGAGTCCAAGCCGGTTGGGCTGGATTTGTTGAAAGCGGTAGGCGTGCAATATTTCTTCGGCAGGCCAGCCGGCAACGCCTGCTACACCTTGGCGGTCCAGTGCGTGCTCTACCAGCGCCTGGCTGGCAAGCCCTTGGTAGAGGCTGCCCGAAACCACCGGGCTGCTGCCTGCGGCCGCTGACCCCATACCGCCGTCTTGGTGCTGTCGCAGCGAGGCCCGCAGTGCCCCCAAGGCTTGGTGCGCTGTAAGCATACGCAGCGTGTTGCTAAACCATCCAGCGACCTCGGGGGGCGGGGTCTGGCCCGCGTCGCCACTCCAGACCAGTTGCACGCCACGTTGGTGTGCCTTGCGAACCCGGCCGGCGATGAGTGCGTCTTCTAGCCATGGGTTAGAAATTTCAAGTTGCAGGGTTTTGGTCGGAGCGTGGTTCAGCAAGTCGGCCAGCAGCGCCTGCGAGCACACCTGCAGCATCAGCTGCGGAGCCGATTCGGGCCACAGCTCGGCAATGGCGGCTAACAGGTGTTGGGCATCGACGGCGCTGGCGCTATCGGCTTCGACAAAGAGCCGCACGCCCGAACACTTGCGCCACCGGTTCCAGATGGGCTCATAACCCAAGGTGACGCTGCCCAGAACTGACGACGACATGGCGTTAGCCCAAGTAGTTGAAGAGCGACAGCTTTTGTACCTGAGCGTAAGACTGAAGGGCGGCCTGGTAACCGGTTTGCTGGCTTTGGAAGTCAGAAATACCTTTGACCATATCTAGGTCTTCTGCCTTGGAACGGTCGCTCTCCAGCTGGATGCTGCGCTTACCCTGGTCGGAGCTGATGCGGTCTGCACGGTTAAGCAAATCGCCGGCCTGCCCCCGCACGGCGGATATACGCCCCATGCCAATGTCGATGTTGCCAAGGGCTTGGCTTACCGCTTGAATCGCGGCATTGTTATTGGCGGCGGCGCCGATATCGCGGATGGCGTTGTCCAGTGTGCTAAACAAGCTGACGTTTGGCTCGACGGTGATGGTGTCTCCAACAGCGGGTGTCCCTTTGATGGTCAGGGCCAAACCAGCCATGCCGGTGACTGCGATGTTGGCCGCTTGGGTTGATGGGTAACCAGGCGCAACTTGTGCGGTGACCGTTCCCGGTGGCGTCGCGGTCAGGTTGTATGACACCACCGTGGTGCCGGGGGTTGTGGTGGTGTCCACGCTGGTGATGGCAATGGCGTAGCTGGCACCGGTGATTGCAGCGGCGGTGGTTACGGAAACCGGATCGGTGGACAGCGTCCGTGTGGTTGGAATGGCGCTGACGTTGACGTTGTAGGCGCCGTCGCGTTTGGGTTGCAGCATGAATGCGCTGTCGCCGTCTAGGGAGAAGGGAATGGCGACTTCGGAACTCGCCATTTGCCCCGGTAAACCGTTGAACGTGTAGTCTGGCGAAGCCGCCTGAGGACCTGCAAAAGGTGTCATCGCGCTGGCCAATGCGCCAAAAAGCGGCTGTCCATTGTTGTCTTTGCTGTTGGCCATGGAAAAAATTTGATCGCGCAGTCCGCTGAGCTGTCCCGCAATCGTTTTGCGTTCGGCCGCGCTATAACTGCCATTGCCCGCACTGACCACCAATTCGCGAAAGTTCTGCAGTGCCGAGTTGACGTCGCCCAAGGTGCTCTCGGCTTGGCTGATGGCGCTCTTTTGCGATTCCAGCGCGCGCTGGTCGGTTTGGATGCGGGCGATCCGGGTGAGGGCGCGCTCAGCCTGGGCTGCCGCAGTTGGGTCGTCGCTGGCAGTGGTAACGCGTTTGCCCGAAGACAGGTGCTCTTGCGCGTTAGACAGATTAGTTTGGCGGGTCATCAGGTTGTTGCGCGCCGTATCGTAGGTGTTGGCGGTGCCGAGGCGGGAAAATGAAGCGGTTGTCATTGGCTAACTCCTGGTACGACAGCGCGGTTAACGCATTCCATTGATCAATGTGTCAAAGATGTTTTGCGCAATTTGGATCATTTTGGCAGAGGCCTGGTAGGCCTGCTGGAACTGCAGCAACTTGGCCGCTTCTTCGTCTAGGTTGACGCCGGAAATGCCGGTTCGGGCCGCTTCCAAGTTCGATGCGATTGAGGTGGATGCCGTTGCGGCGTAATTGGCACTTTGGCCACGGATACCCACCTGCGCAATCAGGTTGGCATAGCCGTCGCTCATCGCAGCGCCATCAAACAAGGCCTTGTCGCGCAGGTTCATCATGCCAGTGGCGTTGCCGGCATTCAGTTTGGGGTCTAGCTTGCCCAGGGCAGCCAGCGTGGTACTTTTGTCGACGGTGTAGCTGTCTCCCGCTTGAGGGGCGCCTTGCAGCACCAGAGACCATTGGGACGCAGGTGTTGTTGCTGGCACGGCGCCCTCAATCGCTACGCCGGGCGTGAAGGTAAACACCGTGGCGCCTTGGTCGCTGCGGGTGTAGCTATTGGGTCCAGTGAAGTTCAGTGTGACAGGGGCTGCAGTCAACGCCGCACCGTTGGAGCGAGCTGTCAAAGACACGATCTGCAAACTGCCCGTGTTGCCGGTGCCCATGCTGCCCGCAACCGGACTCGACACCGCCAGAGCGCGGGGTGTCGAAAACTGCCGACTGATGTTGGTGGCCGATGTGCTAAATGGTTTCAATAAAAACCGGTCCCCTGCTGCAGCAACGCCCGCGCCTTTTGTGATGTTGATACCGTCAACGACCACCGGGTTGGTTACGCCAAAATCGAATGAGGTTACAACTCCATCGGAGCGCCGGGTGATGGATCCTTGCGTTGCATTGCTGAAGTTGACCTCGTAATCTGATGCCGCAAACTTGCTGGTGTCGCTGATCGACAGTGCCAGGGTAGTTGCACCGGTGTTGAGTTGGGCTGGCGCAACCGGAGTCAACACGTTTTGGGTGCCAAAGGTGATCGGTGTAAACACATTGCCACCGGGATTTCCATCCAAGTCCAAGCCCAGCGCGTGCTGGCTGTTCATCTCGGTGCTGATGGCCGTGGTCAGGCGGCCCAGTAAGTTTCGCCCTTCAACAAGGTCGGTGTTTTGAAACCGCAGCAGGCCTGACACTTCACCGCCGCCTAAGGTGTTCTCGTCTAAAAGAGTGGTTGCGCCATTGCTGGTGATGGCCAGTTTGTTATTAAACGTGCTACTGAAGTCTTTTGCCATCGAAACCGGCGAGACATTGGTTCCCAGTACCAGTGCCTGGCTTCCGCCTATGAATATACCCACCGTTCCGTCGTTTGCTGGTATCGATGTGGTTTGAATATATTGGTTCAAATCACGTATCAACTGGTCACGCTTGTCTAGCAGGTCGTTCGGTGGCTGGCCAGTACCGTTCAATCGCGCTATTTGGTCGTTGGCGCTGGCGATGTTCTTGGCAATGCTGTTGATTGCATCAACCTTTTGTGACAAGGCCTGCGTAACGCCTTGTTGTAGATCGTCAATTTGCTGTGACGTGGATCGGATGCGGGCCGCCGTCTCGTCCATGCGGGTCAACACCACGGTTCGGGCAGTGAGGTCAGTAGGCGCGCTGGCCACGTCGGAGTACGCATTGAGCATGCTATTGATGGATGCACCCAGGCCGCTGTCGCCGGTTGGAAAAATGTTTCCGAGTTGCTGCAGATAATTGGCGCGGGTCTGATCTGCTGCCTGAGCCGCGCTGGCAACGGTCGACTGGCGGGTTAGGAAGGCGTCGTAATTGCGCTGGATGGTTTGCACATCGACGCCCTTGCCGATGTATCCGCCGCCGGTGAATTGGCCCTGAACCGTCTCCAATACGACGCTTTGGCGCGAGTAGCCCGGTGTGTTGACGTTGGCAATGTTATTGCCCGCCGTTTGCAGCGCGACCTGGTTGGCCTGCAGCGCCCGTACCCCGATGTTAAGAATTCCCATGGTGATTTCCGATTAGGCCTGGACACCTTGAATCGCCAGGGTGGTATCGATCGCGCGGCTGAGTTTTGTGGCGTAGTCCGGGTCGGTCGCGTAACCGGCCTTTTGCAGACCGCTGGCATATGCGTATGCTGAGCCCGTCTGTTCCCGTGCTTTGGCGTAGCGGGGGCTTTCGTTGATCATACGGGCGTAATCTTTGAACGCATCGGCGTATGAGTCGTATGCGCGAAAGCGGGCTACGCGCTTTTGGGGCGTTCCGTTGATGTATTCCGTAGTGGTCACATCAGCCGTCTTGCCCGACCACCCTGGTCCCGCTTTGATGCCAAACAGGTTGTGCGATGGCGTGCCGTTGGCTGCCTTGATTTCGTGTCGACCCCAGCCGGTTTCGTGTCCGGCTTGGCCCAGCATGAACCCGGCCGGAATGCCGCTGCTGCGCTCCGCTTCGCGGGCAGCCTGGGTGTGCTGATGCACAAAGTGGGTTTGAGCGTCGGTGGGCGCTTTGCCGCTGGTGCGTTTGACAGCTGGTGGGCAATCATTGGCCGATGTTGCCGATGTTGCCGATGTTGCCGACGTGACGGACGCCGTGCGTGAAGGCTTGGCACTCGACTGTGCGGTCTCTGCCACTTGAGTATGCATTTGACGGCTAAGCTGCAGGGCTATGGTGTCGCACAGTCCGCCGGGTTGCCCGGACATCTGCACCGCAAATTGCTGGTCTAATAGGTCTGCACCCATGTCGCCGCCGGGGCTGTCCAGCATGCCAGACTTCATGGTGGCCTCGCGCATACTCTTGATGAGCTCGCGCATAAATAGTGATTCGAACTGCTTGGCTGTTTCCTTGATGGCCGATTGGCTATGGGTGCCGGCTTCGAGTTTGAGTGCGTTCAGCGACTGGGCGTCTGCCGCCAGCCCACGGCTTGCGGAAGCGGATGACAGACTGTTGATTGCGGTGTAGCCCATGCTAGATCACCTCAAGCTCGGCGTTTAGCGCACCGGCAGATTTAATAGCCTGCAATATGGCCAGCAGATCTTGGGGGGTTGCTCCCAATGCGTTGAGTGCTTTGACGACGTCCGCCAGTTGCGCGGCGGCGGGCAATTGAATCAGCTTGCCTGGTGCTTGCTGGATTTGGATATTGGCCTTCTCTGACACAACGGTTTGGCCACCGGTGGACAGCGCGTTGGGCTGGCTGATGACCGGCGTTGAGGTGATGGTGATGGACAGGTTGCCGTGTGCGATGGCACAGGGGTTTAGGGTGACGGCCTGGTTGAGAACGATAGAGCCGGTACGTGCATTGATAATGACCCTGGCCGCCGCTACGGAAGATTCGACCGGTAGCTCCTCCATCTCAGCGATGAAGTTCACGCGGTCGTTCGGATTGGGGGGGGCTTTGACCTGGACCGTGCGCCCGTCCAACGCTTGGGCTACCCCACTGCCAAATTTTCGGTTAATGGCCAGGGCTACAGTGTGGGCCGTTTGAAAGTCAGTTGCGTCCAAGCTGAGGTTGATCGTTGAGCCCTCCTGCAGAGACGTTGGGACCGAACGTTCGACTTGCGCTCCGTCTGGGATGCGCCCCACACTGAGGTGGTTGACCTGTACTTTGCTGCCTCCGGCGGAGGCTCCCGCGCCCGCTACGATCAAATTACCCTGTGCGATGGCGTACACCTCTCCGTCGGCACCTTTTAAGGGCGATGCAATCAAGGTGCCACCTTTGAGAGATTTTGCGTTGCCCAGGGATGACACGCTGACGTCAAGCATTTGTCCAGGGCGCGCAAAAGCCGGCAACTGCGCCGTGACCAGTACGGCCGCTACGTTTTTCATTTGTAATTGGGCCAGCGAAGCGGCTGATAGCGTCAAACCCAGCTGCTGCATGTAGTTGCTCAACCCTTGGGTGGTGTAGGGCATGGTTTGGTCGCCGGTAGCGTCCAAACCTACAACCAAGCCGAAACCGGTGAGTTGGTTGCTGCGAACCCCTTCGATGGAGGCGACTTCCTTGATACGTGCGCCGTTGGCAGCGCTGGCAAACATGAGGCACCCCGACAGGCACAGGTAGGCCAGGCGCCGAAGGCTGGTGCTGCTTGCCAGTAGGTTCCAGGTTTTCATGTGCTGCTTTGGTATTTGGGTTGATCTGGGTAGATCAGTTAACCCTCGGCACTATTCTGGATAACTTTAGAAAGGGCTAAAGCTTAAAAAGAACCGAGAAAGCCAACCAACTGTCTGGGCCTCACCCTGTGCGCCGCGGCCACGCGACTCCACACGGACATTGGCCACCTGGGTGGAGCTGATGATGCTGCCTGGCTGTAACAGGCGCGGGTCAATGGTGCCAGAGAAGCGCAAAACATCGACGTTCTGGTTCACGCCAATTTGCTTTTCTCCGGTCACAACGAGATGGCCATTGGGCAAGACCTCAATGACAGTGGCGGTGATTGATCCTGAAAAAGTATTGGCGCTTTCGGTGCCCCCTTTGCCCGAAAAGTTGTTGTCGGACTTGGTTGCCATATTCAGGTTGACTAAGTCCGCACCCAAGATGCCCGGAAGCGGAGGGATGATGGACGTGGTGCTGTCGGTGTTGCGGTTGACTGTGGAGGTGGACTTTTGGCTGGCAGAGACGTTTTCTACGATTTGAATAGTCACAGTGTCACCCACCTGCCGTGCCCGGCGGTCTTCAAACGGCGGGCGATAGCTTGCTGCGTGGAACAGGCTGCCTGTGGCCTGCTGCGCAACTGCAGAAGTGGGTTGCTGCACGGGGCCATTTTTGGGTTCTACAAAATCAACCTGCACCTTTTGTGGCAATTGCTGGCAGGCGCTGCCTAACAGGCTGAAGCCCAAGGCCATAAGAATGGTTCGGGAGAGGTGCGCGTATCGATTCACGGGACACCTCACAGCTGACCGAGTTTCTGCAGCATTTGGTCGGAGGTCTGGATCGCCTTGGAGTTCATCTCGTACGCGCGCTGGGTTTGGATCATGGTGACCAGCTCTTGGACAACATTGACGTTGGATGTCTCCACAAACCCTTGCATGAGTGAGCCCAGTCCGTTGGCGTTGGGGTTCCCCACGTTGGGTTGCCCAGATGCGGCGCTTTCTGCATAAACGTTTTGTCCCTTGGGCTCCAGGCCGGCTGGGTTGATAAAGCTGGCCAGAGTGATGGTGCCAATGGTTTGCAACGCTGTTGTACCGGGGATGGTTGCAGTCACTTTGCCGTCCGTCGCAACTGACACGTTGGTGGCGTTGGCGGGCACGGTGATGTTGCTTGCTAGAGGCAGCCCGCTGGAGTTCACCATGCGACCTTGGCTGTCAATTTGAAACGAACCGTCTCGTGTATAGCCCGTGGTTCCATCGGGCATGGTGAGCTGGAAAAATCCATTGCCTTGCACGGCCACATCCATATTATTGCCAGTTTGTTGTAGGCTACCTTGGGAGAAGTTACGACTTGTCGCCACAGTGCGTACGCCCAGTCCAACCTGCAGGCCCGTTGGCAGGGTGGCTTGGTCAGACGTATTCGAGCCCACTTGCCGCAGATTTTGGTACATCAGATCTTCAAAAACGGCATGGGATTTCTTGAAACCATTGGTCGAGACATTGGCGAGGTTGTTGGAAATGATGTCCAGCTGCATTTGCTGGGCTTCCATGCCGGTCTTGGAGATCCAGAGTGAATTGATCATGGTGATTCCTTATGGTGTGTTCCTGGCGACGGTTAGCCTTGCATGCCCAGCAGTTGCGCTGCCGAGCGGTCATTGGATTCAGCCGTTGTCATCAAGCGCATCTGGGTTTCGAACTGGCGGGCTGTTTGGATCATTCCCACCATGGTTTCGATGGGGTTGACGTTGGAACCTTCTAGCGCGCCAACGTGCAAGCGGGCTGTTTCGTCATTGTTCAATGGGTCACCTGACGCGGCGCGAAAGAGGCCGTCTTCGCCGCGCTGCAGGGGGTCGTCCGCCGTGGGTGTTGCCATTTTCAGGCGACCAACCGCGTTGCCAGGCTGGTTGCCAACCTTGGCACTCACGGTTCCATCGTATCCAATGCTGACCTCGGCGCCAGCTGGCACCGAAATGGGTGCGCCACCGCTGGAGAGTACGGGTAAACCGTTGCTGGTTACCAAGGTACCTTGGGGTGACACTTCAATATGGCCGTTGCGGGTATACGCTTCGGTGCCGTCGAGCCCCTGTACGGCGAACCAGCCATTGCCGCTGGTCATCACATCCAGTGCACGGCCGGTCTGCTGTGCGGGGCCCGGCTTGTCCATGAAACCTGCAGTTGTCTCGACTGCAAATACGCGCGTGGTGGCGCCTTCGCCTCGCAACGGAACTGCGCGGTAGGTTGACAGTTCCGCACGGAAACCATCGGTCGATGCGTTGGCCAGGTTGTTGGACAAGACCGCTTGGCGGTTTGCCGCCGCGTTGGCACCCGACATGGCGGTGTAGATGAGACGGTCCATAACAGTGCTCCGTTGGTTCTAACTGGACGACTTAGCGCAGGTTCACCAGAGTGGACATCACCTGATCCTGGGTCTTGATGGTTTGCGCATTGGCTTGGTAGGCCCGTTGTGCGGTCATCATGTTGACCAGCTCGGCGGTGAGGTCCACATTGGACTCTTCAACCGCGCCAGCTCTGAGCGCACCTAATTTGCCGACCCCTGGGTTGCCCAGCAATGGCTGTCCAGATGCGAATGTTTCGGTATATTCGCCCCCACCTACGGGGGTGAGGCCTTGCTCGTTGCGAAACCCCGCGAGGCCAATTTGGCCGCGGGCTTGTGTTTGGCCGTTTGAGTATCGCGTTGTAATTGTTCCAGCGGGAGAGATGGTGATCCCTGTCAACTCTCCCGAGGTGTATCCGTTTTGCGTGAGGTTCGAGACATTGAAACTGCTGCCGAATTGGGTGACTTTGGATATGTCCAAGGTGGCGCTGATGCTTGGGGTGACTGCCGAAGGCGTAGCAATGGTCAGCGTCGGGGCTGCTGCCGGGGCGGTGAGTTTTCCCGTCGCATCAAATTGCATTTGGAAAAGCGGTGCCCCAGCGGCAGCGACGTCGTAGACGTCCCAGTTATCGGTTCCCGTGGACGCTACACGCTCGAAATACAAACTCACGGGCACTTGCGCACCTTGTGAATCAAATGCAGTTAGCGAAGTGCCGTAAGTTGTGCGGGGGGTTGGTGGCGTTGCTGTTGCCGCGACCGCAGCCCGGGCATCCAGATTTAATTCTGCGGTGATTGCCGTGGTGGCACTGGCTGCGATGGGTGCTCCGGTAGGCACCGACATTTTGACTGGGGTTATGCTGGTGGGTGCACCTAAGAGGTCTGTGGTGTACCCCATGACGTTAGCGCCGGTATTGGTAATGATGTTGCCGTCTTTGTCCAGCTTAAATTGGCCATCCCGGGTATAGGCGGTAGTGCCATCGGTCTTGGTTACCTGGAAAAACCCGCCGCCATTGATTGCAACGTCCAAGTTGTTGCCGGTGATATTGATGTTTCCCTGTGTAAATTGTTGGGACACGGTTGCGACACCAACACCAATTCCCGCGCTCTGTCCGCCGCCACTGCTGCCAACCGACGAGGCCACAAGATCGGCAAATTCCGCGCGAGATGATTTCATCCCAACCGTGTTGGCATTTGCAATGTTATTGCCAATGACGTCCAAGCTTTTGCTTGCGGCGTTTAAGCCTGAAAGTCCTGTTTGAAAGCTCATGATGCGATCCTTTCGATGATGGGGGTAGGTAATTACAAAATGGATTGAATCGCGTCGTAAGCAACTGGGGCACGGCCTTGGAGTTGCACACTCATGCCCGCTGCGGTGCTACTAACGGATGTGATCGTGTCTTGAGCAAGTGATGTGGTTGGCACAGACTGCCCCGCGCTAGTGGCAGTTATT
>JBBRSA010000054.1:0-22691 GCA_038245855.1 Burkholderiales bacterium | reverse complement strand
TGGTGTGAATTGGTTGAACGTGGGTTATTTCCCAAGCGCCACCGACAAAACCAATAGCTTTCAGTTGATCGTGACGGACCGTTCGGACATTGCTGTGGGCGACTTTGACTTTCAGTTTAACTATGACAACGTCGAGTGGGAAACCGGTGGCGCTAGCGGCGGTTCAAATGGATTGGGTGGATCTTCTGCTCGCGCAGGCTGGTCTAACGGTGTGAGCAATTCGTATGAGTTGGCTGGTTCCGCAGTGAACGGTTCGTTTATCAACGGCGGCGGCAACGCATTGACCGCTGGCTCGTTGAACTCTAATGTGCTGGGACAGTACAACTTCCAAGTGCGCAGTGGTACCGTTGTGTCGTCGGTTCCAGAACCAGAAACACTCGCAATGTTGCTCGCTGGTTTGGGCTTGGTCGGTGCCATGGCGCGCCGTCGTCGCCAACAAGCTGCGTAATTGCGCAATAAGCGGTCGGCGTTTGCTGACCGACCAAAAAGCCCTGCCCCGCAGGGCTTTTTTGTTGTTGGCGTACTCTTGTCGCCGAATAGACACCAGCAGCGAAGGTGTTGCGCGGCAACGCGGGGGCAGTCCAGGCGCTGGGTCACACCGTAGCTCTGTACCCCATCCACCCGCGCAGCGCGCGCTCTGGTATGGTTGCACGTGTGATCGCACCTTTTTTGCTGGAGGCAGTCGGATGAACCCCAGGCCCATTGCACACGAACATCTGCCCGCGCTGCTGCGTGCCATGCCCAAGGCCGAGTTGCATATGCACATTGAGGGCTCCCTGGAGCCCGAACTTATTTTTGCCATGGGTCAGCGCAACGGTGTGGCATTGAACTACCCCAGCGTTGAAGCCCTGCGCAGTGCCTATGTGTTCAACAACTTGCAAGAGTTTTTGGACATCTACCACGCTGGTACCACCGTGCTGAAAAACGAACAGGACTTTTTCGACATGGCCTGTGCCTACATGGCGCGCGCGCAGGTCGACAACGTGCTGCACACAGAGCTCTTTTTCGATACCCAAACCCATACCGGCCACGGTGTGGATGCCCAGACCGTGGTCAACGGTTTATACCGGGCCTGCGAGGAAGCGCCCGCACGGTATGGCATGACGGCGTCGTTGATTTTGTGCTTTCTGCGCCACCTGAGTGAAGAGGCTGCTTTCGAATGCCTAGAGCAGGTGCTGCCCTTGCGTGACAAGATTGTTGGCATCGGTTTGGCTTCCAGTGAAATGGGCCATCCGCCCGAGAAGTTTGCCAAGGTGTTTGCTCGGGCCAAAGAACTCGGCTTTAGGCTGGTGGCCCACGCGGGGGAAGAGGCGCCGTCGGCCTATATCTGGAGCGCGCTGGATGTGCTCAAAGTGGAGCGCATCGACCACGGCGTGCAGGCCACGCACGACGCCGCCCTCATGCAGCGCCTGGTGCAGCAGCGCGTGCCGCTGACCGTGTGTCCCTTGTCTAACGTGAAGTTGCGCGTGTTTCCCACACTGGCCCAGCACACCTTAAAAAATATGCTCGATGCGGGCATCATGGCCACCGTCAACTCCGACGACCCAGCCTATTTTGGCGGCTACATCAACGAGAACTTCACCCAAACCTTTGCCGCATTGGGTATGGACTCAAACCATGCCTACCGCTTGGCGCGCAACAGTTTTGACGCCAGTTTTATTGATGCGTCACTGCGGGCCCAGTATGTGCAGCGTTTGGATGAAGTATTTGACGGCTTCGCCCGCTAGCCCCGCTAATCCTGCCCGATAAGCCTATGCGAAACGCTTACCCTTTGCTGCCATGAAAGCCTACCGCGCTGCCATCCTCTGGTTTGACCCTTGCGATGACGGTCCCGGTACTGCGCGGTATGAAGAAGACGGCCTGCTCGTCGTCGGCCCCGATGCCAGGGGGATGCAGGTGGTGCACGCGGTGGGTGACTATCGGCAGACCATGGGACGCTTTCTCAAGGTGCCTGTTGAGCATCTGCCAGGGCGCATCATTGCGCCGGGTTTTGTGGATATGCATGTGCATTACCCGCAAACCAATGTCATTGGTTCACCCGCCGAGGGTTTTCTGCCTTGGTTGGAGAACTACACCTTTCCGGAGGAAAAGCGCTTTGCAGAGCCCGAATACTGTGCGCAAGCAGCTACGTTTTTTATAGCAGAATTGCTGCGTAACGGGGTTACCACGGCGCTGGCCTTTGCCACGTCGCACCCCGAATCGGTTAACGCCTTGTTTGCCCAGGCCCAAGCTCAGCACATGCGGCTCATTACCGGCCTGTGTCTGATGGACCGCCATGCACCGGCGGATTTACTGAACCAACCAAGCGCTCCTGGCCGCCAGGATGCAACCGAGCAAAGCCTGATCGACACCGAGGCGCTGATCCAGCGCTGGCACGGCGTGGGTCGCCTGGGCTACGCCATCACCCCGCGTTTTGCGCCCACCAGCAGCCCAGCCCAGTTGCAAGGGGCAGGGCAGTTGGCTGCGCGCTACCGCGACGTGTGGGTGCAGTCGCATGTGGCCGAAAACCAGGCCGAGATCGCCTGGGCGCGCGAGCTGTTTCCGGCATCAAAAAGCTATTTATCGACCTATGCAGACTTTGGTTTGCTGCGCGAACGCGCCATCTACGCCCATTGCATCCACCTGAACGAAGCAGACCGCGCCCTCTTGCGCAGCACCGGTGCGGCAGCGGCGGTTTGTCCCACCAGTAACCTGTTTTTGGGCAGTGGCTTTTTTGACTATGCCGCAGCCGACCGCGCCGGTTTTGCGTATGGATTGGCCAGTGACGTGGGCGGTGGCACCAGCTTTAGCCCGTTTCACACCATGCTGGCAGCCTATTACGTGGCGCGCGAAGGGCAGAGCAAGCAGGGCGTGTCGCTGCGCCCCAGCCACCTGTGGTGGCAGCACACCGCGGGGGCCGCGCGGGCCTTGGGGCTGGATGGCGCGGCGGGCCAACCAGCGGTGGGGAACTTGCTGCCCGGCTGTGAGGCCGACTTTGTGGTGCTCAATCCCCAGGCCACACCGCTGTTGGCGCGCAAGACCGCGTTGGCGGAAAACTTGGACGAACTGCTGTTCTCGCTGATTGTGCTGGGCGACGACCGCGTGATTGAGCGCACCGTCATTTCTCAAGCCATTTAGGCCTCTAGCCCTCGCCAAACTTGCGCAAGCAGCTACACTTTTGATAGTAATTATGTCGTGCCATGGCAGCGGCATGACGGCATATTGGTGTTGTTGGTTGGGTGCTTACAATGGCGCCACCTTAGGAGTTGTATTCCCATTCGAATTTATGTTAGGGGCAACGTACTACGACTATCTAAATTCATCAGGAAATAGTCGTAGATATGTCTGCTAGCGCATAATGACACCTACGATCTGGTCTCAGTCATAGTATCCAGGTGTTCTGTTTTCAAGCAAATTGCGTTCAGTGTGAAGCACTTTGCCCGCCCCGCAGTTTCTCATACAACCCCGAGTGGTTCAGCAACACATCCAAAAGTCCATCCATAACGATGGTCGAATTCAGCGCCTTGCTGCTCATGGCGTTGTGCGCGTCCAGTGAATCAATGATGGCGTTCTGAAGTTCAATTCTCAAATTTGGTGAGTTGGAAAACTGCTCTTTGGTGTTGTTGGCAGCCTGTTGCTGCAGGGTGGCGGACTCGGCCACTTTGCCCAAGATGGTTCCGTTGACATAGCGCAGCTGGTCCTGCTCGCTGGTTTCACTGCCAAACAGGTCGTTGAGCTTTTCAATCAACGCAGCCATGTAGACCTTTTGCTGCTCTTGCACGCTGCCACTGCCCGCCTCGGTGATGGGTGCCAGTTTGGGCGTTTCGCCACTGCCCAGCGACAGGGTACGGCTACCGTGGTCTTTCAGGTGATGGTGCGTCAGCACCATCTTGGTCAAGTCAATCCCTTGTCGCTCGCGGCCAAACTCCAGCAGGGGCAACAGACGCTTGTAGAACATGGCGCGCTTTTCTATGCCCGTGTTGCCGTAGTCAAAGATTTGCGACAGGAAGGTGTAGAGCCGGATGTAGGCACCCATGTCACCCTTGAACAGCGTGAGTGCATCCAAATCGTCCTGGCCGGCTTTGATGGCCGCTTCATCTTTGCGTTCCTTGGCTGCCTTCAACTCCGCAACCGCTGCCTTGTAGCGCTTCATGATGCGGTCTTGCACCGGCTCCAGCGCAGCAATCAGCTCGCTTTGTTTGGCGCTGGGGTTTAGTTCCACAGCCGCAACGCGTTCCACTTCAAAATCGTCATAGTGCCCGGCACCATCCAGCTTGGAACGCAGGTTAAACACCAGGTTCGGGTCTGTGGTTGCGCTGAGTTCTGCGGTGGTGTGGTAAGTCTTGAACGCGGCCAGCACCTCGGCGGTGTCGTTCACAAAGTCCAGCACGTAGGTGGTGTCTTTGCCGGGGTGGGCGCGGTTCAGGCGGCTCAGGGTCTGCACCGCCTGGATACCAGCCAGACGCTTGTCCACGTACATGCCACATAGCAGCGGCTGGTCAAAACCGGTCTGAAACTTATTGGCTACCAGCAGAATTTGGTACTCAACGCCTTTGAAGGCCTCGCGGATATCGCGGCCTTTGAGGCCGGGGTTGAGCGACTTGCTGTTCTCGGTGAAGGGCTCTTCGCCAGATTCTTTGTCGTTGACCTCGCCCGAGAAAGCCACCAGCGTACCCATCACATAGTTATGGGTCTTGATGTACTTCTCAATAGCAATTTGCCAGCGCACCGCCTCCAGGCGGCTGCCCACCACAACCATGGCCTTGGCTTTACCGTTCAATAGCGGGGCCACAAACTCGCGGAAGTGCTCCACCACCACTTGCACCTTTTGGGCGATGTTGTACGGGTGCAGCCTTACCCAACCCATGATGCCTTTCATGGCGGCGTTGCGCTCCACCTCGGCGTCGTTCACCTCTTGTCCGTTATGGGCCAGCTTGAATGCTAGGCTGTAAGGCGTGTAGTTTTGCAGCACATCCAGAATGAAGCCTTCTTCAATGGCTTGTCGCATGGAGTACACATGAAACGGCTTGGGCACGTTGTCCGGCGCGGGCTTGCGCGTGGGGTCTGGCCGCGTGCCAAACAGCTCCAGTGTCTTGTTCTTGGGCGTGGCGGTGAAGGCTACGAAGGTGATGCCACCGTCATCGGCCCGATTGGTCATTTGGGCGGCCAGAATATCTTCGCTGCTAACCTCGCCACCGTCGTTCAACTCGCCCAGTTCTTCGGCACTCAGCACCGCCTTTAGTTTGGATGCGGCCTCGCCGGTCTGTGAGCTGTGCGCCTCGTCGGCAATCACCGCAAAGCGCTTGCCCTGGGTAGCCGCCAACTCTCGCACCGCGTCCAACGCGAAAGGGAATGTCTGAATGGTGCAGACCACAATTTTCTTGTCGCCCGACAAGGCTTCGGCCAGTGCGGCGCTCTTGCTGCCATCGGTGTTTTTGATAGTGGCCACCACACCGGTGGTGCGCTGAAAGTCGAACAAAGCCTCTTGCAGCTGCGAGTCGATCACATTGCGGTCGCTCACCACCAGCACGGTGTCAAACACCTTGGTGTGGTCGGCCTGGTGCAGCTCCGCCAGAAAGTGCGCAGTCCAGGCGATGGAGTTGGTTTTGCCGGAACCTGCGGAGTGCTGAATCAGGTATTTACTGCCGGGGCTGTCGGCCAGCACTGCCGCCTGCAGCTTGCGCGTAACATCCAGCTGGTGGTAGCGGGGGAAGATGATGCGTTCAATCTGTTTCTTCTTGTCGCGCACCGCAATCAGGTAGCGCCCCAGAATCTCCAGCCAACTGTCCCGCGCCCACACCTGTTCCCACAGGTAGGCGGTGCGGTGGCCGCCCGCAGCGTTGACCGGGTTGCCCGCAGCGCCATCGTCGCCCAGGTTAAAGGGCAGGAATACCGTGGCTGGGCCATCCAGCCGGGTGACCATGGCCACCTCTTTGTTGCTCACCGCAAAATGCACCAGAGCCCCGTGCGGAAAGCTCAACAGTGGTTCTGCAGGCTGCCCCTTGTTGCGCGGGTTGCGGTCAAAGCGGTACTGGTCAATGGCGTCACCAATGCTCTGGGTGAAGTCGGTCTTGAGCTCCACCGTGGCCACCGGCAGGCCGTTGAGGAACAGCACCACATCAATGCTGTTCTCGTTGTGCAGCGAGTAGCGCACCTGGCGCACCACGCGCAGGCGGTTGGCGGCGTAGCGTGCCAATATGTCGGGGTTGATGGCCAGCGCCGGTTTGAACTCGGCCAGCTTCAAGGGGGTCTTAAGGCCCAGCAGCTCAATGCCATGGCGCAGCACATCCAGCGTGCCGCGCTGGTCCAGCTGGTCGCGCAGTCGGGTCAGAAGGGTTTCCTCTGCTTTAGCGCCGTGGTTCTTGGCAATGGTTTCCCAGGCTTGGGGCTGGGTTGCCTGCACCCACGCCAGCACATCGGCGGGGAAGAGGGCGCGGGCGCGGTCATAGCCAGCAGCGTCGCCTTCAGCGTGCAGCCAGCCGTGTTGGCTGAGGTGCTGGCAAATTTCGTTCTCGAAGCTGATTTCTTTATGAATTGACATGGGCTTTTACGTCAGTGGGTGAAGTAGCCGGATGCCTTATTTCCACAGGAATAGTGAGCTGGCCCTTGAAAAGCTCAGCAAAGCCTCTGCGGATGATCTCTTGATCAGCTTCAATGACTGCATGGCCTTGAGGTGCGTAGACCTTCTTAATGTCTACTTCATCGAAGTCATAATGCAAAAACTTCGACATATCAACGAGTAAGTTGAACAGCAATTCTCGACGCCTAGTCTCCCAATTGGAATCACCGTTTGCAGGCGCTAGGAGATGTTCGTAGTAAATCTTCCATCGGGTATTGATGCCTTTGAGCGGGCTGGATGAGCCGTAAAACTCGATGGGTACCGCATTAAGTGCTTCAACGTGAGCGGGTGATAAGTTGAGCGCCCGTGTCGCCATCAGAGTCTTGAACAACTTATTTCTAGCGCTGTTAGTTTCTCGATTCCGCTCAAGCAACTTTTGAAGTTGGACCGCCACGATAGGGCCAAGAAATGTGACCGCGACGATCAAGACGTCTGTAAATCTGACTGACCAATCAACTTGCATCGTTACTCCCTTAAATTTTCAGGCCGGTGACAGTCGGCCATTTTCAGTCTGCTTAGTTTAAGCAAACGCCAGCATCAAATGCCCCACCGGTTCAGCTGCAGGCCGCACCTTGATCTCGATGTCGTAGCCCAGGCGGTTCAGGCAGTCCATCAGCTTGCGCTCGGACAGGTTCGAGAAGTCGCCCCGCAGCATGGCCGACACCTTGGGCTGGGGAATGCCCATGCGCTCGGCGGCGGCTTTTTGGGTGAGTTTGAGTTGCGCAATCGCCCGGGTGATCTCAATCACCAGGCCGGACTTGATCTTGAGCTTGTCGGCGTCGGGCAGGCCCAAGTCGGCAAACACATTGCCTGAACCCATTTCCACATCCACGCCGTTGACGGTGCGGGTTGTTAGTTGTTTCTTCATGTCACAGCTCCTTTGCAAGCGCCTCGGCCACCTTGAGCCGGGCGCGAATAATGTCCATGTCTTCCTTGGGTGTCTCGATGCCGCGCTTGCTCTTCTTGTTGAAGCAATGCAGCACAAACACCGCCTGCGCAAACTTGACGGTGTAGACGGCGCGGTAGGTGCCGTCCTGGTCGTCTTCCACCACCTCCAGCACACCCGCACCGCCAAAGCCCTTGAGCACCTTGGCTGCGTCGTGCTTGCTGCCGCGCTGCGCGAAGTCCAGCGCATGCCCGAAGAACTTGCGTACCTCCAGTGGCAAGGCCATCAGGTCCTTCTTGCTGCTGCCTATCCACGCCAGCGGCTTGTCTTGTTGCGGCATAGTCAATCTTACCTGAAAAGGTATATTTTAGGTTGAAGTAGCAAGCGGGCGATGTGTCCGGGTGGGAGTAATTTCATATCAAATTGGCCTGTAGCCCAGGTGGAACGTGCGCAAGCAGCTACTTGTTTGATAGCAGATTGAATCAAGCCGCCACCGCGCCCCGCACGTCAATCTGGCCGGTGACGGCGGCGGAGATCAGCGCGGTGCGGCGTTCTTGCAGCAGGTCGATGGCGCGTTGGGCTTCTGTGCTCAAGGCGTCGAACCTAGTCAGTTCTACTTGGAGGAATCTTACAATTTCAAGCTGCTCTGCCTCCGGCGGGTAGGGCATGACCAATTGCCCTAGCTCATCGAAGTACAGGCGCAATCGCATATCCATAATGCCGCGTGAGTACCGTCGAAACTCGGCAAAACAGATTCCGCAACGGAACAAAAAATCGTAATAGCGCGGCTCCAACGGAACCCGCTTTCGGAGAATGTCATACGCTGGGCTGGTCACGCCGTCATAGTCAGAGATCCCGATCGCACCCATCCAGGCAAGTAGTTTATTTACTATCAGGTCACCCTTGCGAACCATCCAGTAGCCATCGGTGGTGGTTGCCTTATTGCCCTTTGCCTCAAGGTCTTTTCTTGGGCGTACCCCAATGGCCGTGTAGATGGATAGAAGCTCATGATCGTTGTCGTCCGGTGCAGGTTCTACAACGACCCGGAATAGTCGCTTTGTCGCTTTTAGTTCCCAATGCTCAGGCACATCCCCCAGCCATTCGATGCCCGACGGCTTCAGGGGGGCGTGGGGGTTCAGGCCCCGGGTGACGGCGTGGGAGATGACGGCCTGGCGCTTTTCTTTCAGCAGCTCCATCAGCCGCCGCTGCTCGGCCACCAGCTCGTCAATCTTGGCGGTTTCGCGGTCGAGGAAGGCGGCGATTTGGGTTTGCTCGGGGAGGGGGGGAGTCGTCACCTTCATTCCGCCAACAAACTCCCAACTTGCACGGGGCATCTTTGAGCCGAATGTCGAACCATCCACAATGGCGATAAATTCCCGATTCAGTATTTGATACTGAGCGAAGTGACTGTCAATTTCAGGTGAAGGACGTAGTACGTGAAAATCACCAACAGCCTCACCCGGTGACTCAGCGCGATAGGCTTTTGCGAGGTACGGTCGCAACTTGCCAAACAAGATGTCACCCGCGTCAAAGGCAATGCCATCACCTTGAAACTCAGATTCTGTCGGAATGAATCGGCCAGTCCACCCCTCAATGTTTTCCAAAGCTACTGGGTTTTCGCGACGATCTGTTTTCTCAGTCAACAAACTTAGATTGCGTTTGAGCCGCTTCACCTCCCAATGTCCAGGCACCTCCCCCAGCCACTCCACGCCGCTGTCCTTGTAGTTCGGGTAACGCGGCAAGCTCATGCGGTCAGCCCGCCAATCATCGTCAGGATGCGGTCGGTCACGCCTTTCAGGTCGGTATCAATCTCGGCCAGTGGGCGCGGTGGCTTGAAGACGTAGAAGTGGCGGTTGAACGGTATCTCGTAGCCCACCTTGGTTTTGTCATGGTCGATCCATGCATCGGTCGCGTGGGGCAGCACTTCGCGCTTGAAATACGCCTCCACGTCTTCATCCAGCGGCACGTTTTCGGTGTCGCGCAGGCTGCTGTCTGCCATGGGCTTGCCCTTGGCCTTGCCTTTGAGGCCGAGCACCACATTGCCAGCGGCATCCCGCTCGGGGCGCTCGACGGTGATGGTGCGGTAGCCAAAGGCTTCGTTTTTGAAGATGCGGCTGATGGGTACGCCATCCCTTGTGCTTTCTTCAAAGTTGCCAAACAGGCGGGTGATGTCGTCAATGTGCTCAGGCGCCAGTTCTTTGCGCTTGCTGCCCAGGCTCTTGCGCATCTTCTGCCAAAAGCTGCTGGCGTCGATTAGTTGCACCTTGCCTTTGCGTGCTGCGGGCTTGCGGTTGCTGACGATCCACACATAGGTGCTGATGCCAGTGTTGTAGAACATGTCGGTGGGCAGGCCGATGATGGCCTCGACCAAATCGTTTTCCAGTACGTAGCGGCGAATCTCGCTCTCGCCGCTGCCTGCGCCGCCTGTGAACAGGGGCGAGCCGTTGAGCACGATGCCAAAGCGGCTGCCGCCATCCACGGCAGGGCGCATTTTCTTGATGAGGTGCAGCAGGAACAACAGCGATCCATCGCTGACGCGTGGCAGGCCGGGGCCAAAGCGGCCGTCAAAGCCCTGCTGCTCGGCTTCTTTGCGGATGCTGGCTTCGATCTTCTTCCACTCCACGCCAAAGGGCGGGTTGCTGAGGGCGTAGTCAAACACCTTGCCATTCAGGCCGTCGCTGGAGAGGGTGTTGCCCAGGATGATGTTGGCAATGTCCTGGCCCTTTATGAGCATGTCGGCCTTGCAGATGGCGTAGGACTCGGGGTTGAGCTCTTGGCCGTACATGACCAGGCGGGCATCGGGGTTCAGGCCACCCAGGTGCTCTTCGGCCACGCTGAGCATGCCGCCGGTGCCAGCGGTGGGGTCGTAAAGGCTGCGCACCACGCCGGGCTTGGTGAGGGCCGCATCGTCTTCAATGAACAGCAGGTTGACCATCAGGCGGATGACCTCGCGCGGTGTGAAGTGTTCACCAGCGGTTTCGTTGGACAGCTCGGCAAACTTGCGAATAAGCTCTTCAAACACCGCGCCCATTTCGGCGTTGCTGACCACGTTGGGGTGCAGGTCGATGTTGGCAAATTTCTCGGTCACCAGGTAGAGCAGGCCAGACTTGGCCAGCTTGTCGATCTGGGTGTGGAACTCGAAGCTCTCAAAGATGTCGCGCACGGCCGGGCTGAAGGCTTGCAGGTAGGCCCGCAGGTTTTCGCCAATGTGGTCTTGATCGCCCATGAGCTTCTTCAAGTCCAGCGGCGAGGTGTTGTAAAACAACTGGTCGGCCTTGCGCAGCAAAAAGGGCTCGGGGTTCAGTCCTGCTTTCTCACGGGTGGTCTTTTCGGCCAGCACAGCGGCCTTGGTGGGCTCCAGCACGCAGTCCAGGCGGCGCAGCACGGTGAAGGGGAGGATGACTTTGCCGTATTCGGATTGCTTGTAGTCGCCGCGCAGAAGGTCGGCGACCGACCAAATGAAGGAGGAAAGATTCGGGTTTGTGGTCGCCATGGGTCTTGTAAGAATTGCGGGCGCTGTTTCGCCCAAAGTTTGTGCGCTAGCAGTGTGACAGGCCGCTGGTTGCTAGGTATGGGGGTGATCTTACACAGTGGACCATGGCGTATTTGGCTCGAATGCACGCACCAGAGTCTCGCGTGATGCGCCTGAAATCAGTCATCAGCGATGTGACGCTTCATGCGTCTGGCACGCAGGGGGGTGATTTTGGTGGATTCGCCTATCGGAAGCGGGTTGGCGCCAAGTGCCAGGGCCGGTTGAAACCGTCCCTACAACGAGTTTTGCGCGAAGTAGGCGGTTGCCTTTTCGAGAATTTGAACCTGTGTTTTAAGGCGCACGTTTTCCGAACGCAATTGGGAAATTTCCAGTTGCTCACGTGTCATGCCGCTTTGGGGTGTGCCATGCAGCTCGCCCACAAGGGCGCGCTTAACCCAATATCGCAGGGTTTGTTCAACCAACCCGAGTTCAACGGCAGCAGGGCAAACGCCCACTTCTTTGGCGTATTTAACCGCCCGCTCTTTGAACTCGGCTGAGTACGAGCATCTCACAGTTGTTGTCATTTTTATAACTCTCTACGTTGTAGCGAATATCCTGATAGCGACATAACTGGGTGGCAATCAACCTTGAGAATGACTCAAAGTCGCTTCGCTGGGATACCCAAAATGAGCCCTATAGATTGTAGCCCTATAGCATGCTTTTGACGGTAATTGGGGCATATGTCTTCTGCCGCCAATGCTTCAAACCGATTTGCCAACGCCTTGCGCGAGACGCGTTCGTCCTTGGGAATCACCCAAGAAGATTTTGGTGTTGTCTCCAGTCGCACCTACGTAAGCTCATTGGAGCGCGGCATCAAAGTCCCGACGCTAAGCAAAATCGACGAACTCGCCAGTGTGATGGGCATTCATCCACTGACCTTGCTGACACTTGCCTACGCAAAGTCTAGCGACCCCAAAGCAGTGGCGCAGGTTCTGCAAACTGTGCGGAATGAACTGGACGCCAAGTTGGATATGCCGACTGGCCTTTGAGTTTGTCAACTCGTGCAGGGTAGGTAAATATCCGGCCTGCCGGTAGTTCATCAGTATAGATGGGGTTGCCGGAAGACCCACGCTCGCTACCCGAATGTTTCGGTCTGCAGGGGAGCCACTGCTACTCGTCAGCAGGTGGCGACACCAATCCGTCCCCTTCCTTTGGATCCTGCAACGTATGCGTCTGGCAAACACACCTTGACGTCCTTGTGCGATCAGGTATGGATGGCGTTGACTTCGTCGGTAATGCGACCGTGGTCGTGGGCCGCGGCAATGGCCTTGTTCAAACGTATCAATAGAGTGGAGAGCGTTTCACCATCACGAAGCACAAGCATCGCAAGAGTATTGCTGCCATCGGCCGCGGTGGCAACGCATTCAAATGGAGCGAGCGCCCCCAGCCCGCAAAACGCAAGGTAGCTGCTGCAGCTGGCCACAAATTGCGAAATTTAAAGAAAACTTCGCCAATCACCCAATTTGGGTTGACGAATATAAAAAAGTGCACAACAATCGCGTTGACGAAATTAACAAAGTGCACAAAATGAACTTGCCGCTACCGTACACCTTTAAATCCGGCCTTTCAGCAGACCGACTGTCGCTGGTCTCCAAATGGCTCCTGGAAGAGCTTTTTGCGACCGAGGACGATTTAAACCGCGAGACCGATGGCGGTTACACACGGGGTTGCACAACTTTCGGCCGTCAACGCAGCCGGATTATTGTGGAAGCAGTTAGCGGCCAGTATGCCTGGCTCGGTATCTCCAACAATGGCAATGATTTGGTTTTTACTATTGATGGTGTGCCATGCCGTTTCAGCAATGATGACCCCAGCAACCCTTCCAAAGATGCGGTGCTGATTGCCAATCGCCACCAGCAAAATTTCCAGGAATTCGCCGAAGAAGGTGAGCCTGCCCGATTTTGCTTCGTCATTGACCGCGGCGTGAACGAGACGAGTGATCCTAAAGTGGTATTTCTGGGTTTTACACCAACCAATGAGATCGTATGCAAATGGGAATCTGACACCATGCGTATGCTGCGACTGGAGAGCAGCGACAGTGTGGTCCAAGCAGTCGAGGTTGCTAAGCCCCAGGTTTCCCCCAAGCGGCGCGACGAAGGCAATGCTGAATCCGCCTCAATGTGATGAGCGAGTTTATTGGAAGCAACTTAAGACTCATTCGCCTCTTCCACAGTCTGTCACTGACGGACTTAGGAGAGCGCGTCGGCGTTTCAAAGCAATTTTTAAGTCGAGTTGAAACAGGCGCGGAATCCGTTTCAGCCTTGTTAGAGACATCGTTGGTCGAGGCTTTGGAGGTTCTGCCCGAGTTTTTCTACCAAATGGATGCGAATCCAATCGCGGATGAGCAATGTCATTTTCGTCGTCAACTCACCACCAAAGTCGTATTGCGTCAGGTCGCGCGCGCGCGCGGTGAGATGCTCAAGAAATTGGTGGGTGTACTGGACGAGAACGTCGAGTTACCCCCGTATCAGGTCGTCGCAGCGGACCCCGATTCACCGGAGGCGATCGAGCGTGCGGCTGAAGCATTTCGTGTGCTCTTCGGTCTAGGCATGGGGCCTCTGAGCAACGTCACACGTATTGCTGAAAACGCCGGCGCCGTTGTGCTTAGGGTGCACGGCTTGGCGCAAGAAATTGACGCAGTGTCTTTCGCGACAAAGCGGCCATTGATCGCACTAAATGGGGACGGTCGATCCGCCTGCCGCGAGCGCTTCGGAATTGCACATGAATTGGGACACTTTGCGCTTCACATTGGTGTTTTGACCGGGGACCGTTTGACTGAGACACAGGCCAACCGCTTTGCCAGTGCAATATTGATGCCGCGCGGAACCTTTGCCAGCGAATGTCGTGTTGGATTGCGCGGTACACGCCTCAATTGGCCAGGGCTTTCGGAACTGAAAATGCGTTGGGGCGTATCAAAGGCCGCCATCCTGTTTCGCGGAAAGCAATTGGGAGTATTTTCGGATGAACAAGCCAAAGCGGGATACATCGGCTTGAATCGCCATGGGGAAGCATTGAAAGAGTCGGAGGATGACCAAATCCCCACTGAAGTGCCTGAGGTGGTTGCCGAGAGTTTGAAGGTAATGAAAGAGCATTTCGGCGTGCCGCAGGCAGCCATTGCGCGGAGAATGCAGGTGCGTCCTAGCCTCTTACAAAATCTGTTAGCGCTACCTCAAGCAGAAAAATCTGACAACGTCGTCAACTTTCTCGGTGCTGGCCGGCTGATTGGCGGTGTGGAAAGCGATGATGAAGCGCTTATCGGATAGACGTTAACAAAGCATGACCAAACCTGTATAGTTTTCCACCGGCAGTACACCATGTTCAAAGGGAAAGAGTTATATGGCAACCAATACCAAGCAGACGTCAAATTCCGTAGGTTCACTGGCAGGCAAGACGCTTCAAAGCAGCAATGCTTCACAAGTCCAAAAGTCACTTGCGGGCTCGGCATTGGCACAAAGCGGATCTGGAAAGCAAACTGGTGCGGGAATGGAGGCCAAGGCCTCTAAGGCCTTGCACAGTAGCAATACGACGACCCAAAAGCTAGCCGGTTCTGTGGTCTCCCAGTCCAATCGAAAGCGCTGAATTCGTTGACCACCCCGAGTAGGCCGGGGAGCCTGAGCTTCAGAGCGCCATTTGCACACCGAGCCGCCCGGAAGGCGTCACTAGGAGGAAAATTTTGGCAAGCAACAAAAAAAAGCGAACGATCGAAGACTTTTTGTCCCCAAAGGGCGTTAAAGAGTATGTATTCACGCACAAGCGGGTTGGCCGTGGATTTCTTGAAATATTTGCGTCTACTAACACTCTGTATCGGCATTACACCGATGAGTTTCCACAAATAGAAAGTTTTCGGTCAGAGCTTGCAGGTGCTCTCACTGATGACAACACAGCGGTCAAGGCAATAGCCGACCGATGGGTGTTCTTTTTGAAGTACCGCATGTCAGTTATGGAGCCGTGGTCGATGCTGGCCTCTGGAATCATGGCCGTCTCTGCGTGGGGTGCGGCCTTGTTTTCCTTGTTAGACAAGGCCACCGGAACCCCAACCTCCAGAGAAATGCTTGGGGCGTTTGCTGTTACGACAATTGTCGCAATTCTTTTCAAGCATAGGGTCGATGAACGTGTTTCCTGGGTCAAATTCATATCCGGTCAACTTGAGGCAATTGCTAAGGTTTGGCCTATCGGGGCGATTGAAGGCGAACACACGACTACCGCAACGGAAAAGATAGCTGATCTCGAAAAGCAGTTGCACGCGGCGCGGACACAGATCAAACCCTAGGAATCTGACTACACCGCAAAGCCGGGCGAGCCCGGCTTTCCAGTGCAGTCCGCACATTGACCGTCAGGTAGACGGATTTGGGAGAAACAAAATAATGCTCAGTCTCGTAAAAGCGCAAGCCTGGAAATACAAATCTATAGAGGATTCGTCACCTGTGGAATTTGCAGATGACGTGACCGTTCTGGTAGGCAAAAACGAGTCCGGCAAGACTACGTTTCTAGAAGCGCTGCACAAGTCCATGCCCCTCGGGACTGCAAAGTTTAATTACGTCTCAGACTATCCTCGTAAGGACTTTGTGCGCTACCGAGCGCAACACGAAGCAAAGAATTACCAAAAGACCGTCCAGCTGACATTCCGCATCGAGAAGGCGCTAGGTGACAGGATCAACGCGGAAGTTTTTGGTGGCACGGAAATTGTCAGGGGCGGCCAAACTTTCACGCGGGACACTACTATCGGAAACACGATCAGCATTGGCTTCCAAATTGACCAGCTAGCCGCTCTGGCTGCACTGCGAAAGTCGCTTGATGGCTTGGAGCATACGGACAAAGTTTTCGCCGAAGTAAAAAATCTCGCCGACGTGCTGACGAAAATCGAAGGCCTGAGTCTTTCGCCTGATAGCAACCTGGCCACGTTCGCTGCTTTGTGGCGCGCACGTACTACCGATGGCAACGGCTGGGGTCCCATCGATGGTCATATCTGGAAGTCGTACCTGTCGCCCGCTATGCCGAAGTTTCTGTATTTCGACGACTACAAGCTGCTCGAAGGCAAGATCAACTTGCCCTCGCTGCAGCAGCGTGAAGCGGCGAATACCTTGACCGACGCCGACGAAACCGCTCAGGGGTTGCTTGAGCTAGCCGGAACGACTCTGCAGGAACTGATGAGCGATGAAGGCTACGAAACCGCGAAAGCCAAGTTGGAGGCGATTGGGCTGAACATCACTCAGAAGGTTTTCGAGTTCTGGAAGCAGAACCAGGACCTAGATGTTGAGTTTGATCTCAAGAGCGATGCAAAGGATATTGCACCTTATAACAACGGAGTCAATCTTTACATTCGCATCAAGAACCGCCGACACGGGGTCACGGTGCCGTTTGACCAGCGCAGCAAAGGGTTCATTTGGTTTTTCAGCTTCTTGGTGTGGTTTGACGCTGTGCAGTCGCGAGCCGAAACGGATAAGGCGCTGATCTTGCTGCTAGATGAACCAGGTCTGAACCTGCACGCACTGGCGCAAGCTGACTTCCTTGCCTACATCCGCGATTTGTCACAGCAGCATCAGATCATATTCACGACGCATTCACCGTTCATGGTGGACAGCACCCGCCTTGAGGACGTACGCGTCGTTGAGGACCGTATCAAAGAAGGTACAAAGATCACCGATGATTTGGCGGGCTCTTCGGACGAAAGCGTGTTCCCGCTGCAGGCGGCGCTGGGCTACTCCATTGCACAGAACCTATTCATCGCCAAAAAGAACTTACTGGTCGAAGGCCCGGCAGATCTGATCTTGCTTCAACACATGGGTGCGTTGCTTGAGGCTTGCGGTAAACAGGGGTTGGGTGACGCAATACTAGTTCCGGTTGGCGGGCTGGATAAGCTTTCAACCTTCGTGGCGCTGTTAGGCTCAAACAAGCTCAAGATAGTTGTCTTGCATGACCGCGCCGGTGCTCCGCACCAAAAACTCGAAGACCTGATTCGGCAGAAACTAATCGAGCGCAAACGAGTCCTCGACTTCTCGATGTTCCTCGACCCCGTGCCAACCGAAGCGGACATAGAAGACCTGCTGCCTGCCGATGCGTACATTGCGGCCTTCAATCAGGCCTACAGCAAGGAACTGCAAGGCGTGACCCTTGCCGAAGCCGACCTAGGCGCGCAGCCGCGCATGATCGAGCGCATTAATTTTTGGCTTAAGGCAAAAGATATCACGCTACTTAAGGATGGCGGCTTCAACCATTACCGGGTAGTGCAGGCTGTTCTGCCGAAACTAACGGCAGCGGCGTTGAAGCCGGATGAACTGGCACGATTTGAGCGTCTATTTGACCGAGTATCTACGGTCCTGTAGTCTGATCAAGGAAACCAACAATGAAATTGATTGAAGTGACCGACAGCGCGTGCATCGTTCCAGATGCTGTTGGTGCTGTTGAATACATGTGTGAACGCCTCAAAGGTTCCAGCACCATGATCTTTGAGACGGTAGTTCGTTCCAGTACAGGACAGTCGTTATTTTTCCGCAAAGATTCTGTGAAGCTCGATGATGGCCACGTCTGTGAGCAGACTCGGCTACAGCTATCTCTTCCCCTTGGTGATGGGTGTGATGTTCTGCCCTGACACCATTTGCAGCTGATCAAGCAACGTCGCATTGGTTTCTTCCAATTCCTTGATGCGACTCTTTGCCTCTTCCAGTTCGGCCCGTACGTTGACCAGTGTCAGGTGATCGATGTGATAAGCGGTGGCAATCTCGTCGTGCACCCTTTTCCATTCTTCGGCGCGGTCGGTCACGGCCCTCCGAACGATCTTGGCTCCGGTGGTCAAGCGCACAGTCAGCTTCTTGATCCATTCTTCTACCACGACCTTGGTGCTATCCCGGTGCGATGGTGCTTGCAGCGTCATGTTGCTGATCTTGGCGCGACGACAGACTTCAGCAACAGTGATGCGTCCACCATTGAACGGGTAGATACCTTCGCTGTTCTGGATGTCGAGTTCCATTTGCTTCATGGCATCCCTGACCTTGGCGATCACGTCAGTGGTGCGCGCCTTGGAGGCTGCCAGCAGTTGGGGTGGTAGCGTCATAGAGCTTTTGCCTTCGTTGGTCATGCCGCCTCCGTGCTTTTGGTGACCAAGGGTGACACGATAGGATGCAAGATCCACTTCTTCTTGACGTCAGTGAACCTAGGTAGCAAGGCTAGGATCTGGCCGATCCAGTTTTCTGAGGCGTACTCATCGTCATCGGCATAGGCCTTCTCCAAGTGGCCTACCGCTTGTTCAATACTGCGATCCACATCGTCGCGCAGGAACGCCAGTTCCAGACGGTTGTCACAAGCGGTTTGGCAGTGGGCCGGGTCGGGAATGCCACGCGCTTTGGTGCAAGGCCCAGCATCACTGGGGCGCTTAGTACAGAGTACGCCGGGGCGAACCAAAGTCCAAAGCGAGCCGTTATCGGTCAGCATCTCTGCGCAACGCTGCATGTCATCGGCTCCCAAATCACGCCCTAGCCGCACTTTTTCTTGCTGGATGGCCGCATTGAGTTTGCGTGCTGCGGGGCCACCGTAACTATCGATGTTGCTAATGGCGTCCTTGGCAAACATGATCGTGATGTCGCGCGCAATCTGGATCATCTCTGCCCGCAGTAGGGGGTCGGTGTTGATGTAGTGCAGGGTCATGGCAATGTCTTTGTGCCCAAACAAGTCCATGAGGATCTTGGGCGCACCAAACAGGACCAACGCACACAATCGGGCCAATGTCTTGCGGAAACGATGTGGATAGACCGAGTCGCCTTGCAGCATGTGGCTTAGGCCCAGTTGTTTGAAGGTATAGCCGAAACGGATTTTGACGGCCCCTCTAACCTCGGCACCGTTGCCGGTAGCCCAGATACCCGTAACTGGTGCCAAGTTAGGCTGGTTTCCTACCTCGTTACCTAAGCTGATGATCACTTCATGCAGTGCAATTTGTTGTTGAATTGCCTTGTGAACGACACTGGGGACAGGCCAGTCGCGCGGTTTTCCGCCTTCCCGATAGACCAGCTTGTAGGTGCTCCCGGCGATGGTTTCCTGGCCCGGGTTGTCGCAGACGACGCAGCCCGGTTGCAACGACAGGCATTCAGAGATGCGACCCCCAGTAGCCAGCAAGAATATAAACATATGCGCATCTTGCAGAATTTGCAGAAGTTGGTCTACGAAGCGGAAGTGGCGTGGTGGCCATGAGAATTCGATGCGAGTCCCATTTTTTTCATTGCCTACAGCCATGTCGAGAGCGAAGGGCAAGGCGGCAATCTTGTCGCCAGCGGGAGTGCGCCAGTCGTAGCTGGCAATAAACGATTGGCTGTCACGTGAAAGCTGATTTTTGAGAATCGAATCAGGCATGACACCCCTTGCTAGAGCTTCCTGCACCATCGTGCGTCTTATGGCCGAAATTTGCCGTCCGCAGTCGATCAGCGTGGGTCCCAGGTTTTCCAGGATCCAGATCAGCCTCCATCCGGCTTCGGCGACAAACGCGTCGGGTAGCGGCTGGTGTCCGGCGCCTTTGGGTTTACTGGCTATAGGCGGATATTTTGCCGTGTCAAGATGGGCCTCCGACTCACCAAGGGTGGGTTGAAGAGGAACATCCAGCCACCATCCTTTACCTCGGAACCAACGCAGGCGGGCAAATATGTAGCCAAAGGTATCCACAATCGTGTTGCCACGACGCGCATGCCAGTCAGCGTCCGAAAGTCTTGCTAGTAAGCCGCCGTGCGGGCACGGGGGTTTGGTGAGCGCTGCGGTAAGCACTGTTTTCATGGCCCAGAGCAGGTCTCCAATTGACCCTGCCTTGAGATAGCCACTGGATCTTTTGTTGGCCTTGGCAAAGTAGAGTAGCAAGGCAAAGCGCATAAAGGTCAATTGCGCCAATTTCAGGTCTGGTCCGGGTGAACACAATTTGTTGACGCTACGGATGCGAATGCCGTCCGTGCGTGCTCCGCCCGGAGGCAGACGCTCCGCTGGCGTGTTGATGGTGCCCCATTCACTTCCCCAGTCGGCAAGTTGCTGTAAACCCTGCAGTTGTTCTTTCTCCATCCTATGGATGGCAGTGACAGTGAACCCGTCGGGAAGTGGTACTCGCCAATTTTCATCCTGGGTATCTTTGGCAACTGGCACTGAGCGCATATTCACATTATTCATAGGTTCCCTCAAAGCTGGGTGTGATGTGACGTTCTTCTTTGATTTCTTCCTTCCAGTAGGCCTGGCTATTGGCGACTAACGTCTGGTCATAGTTGGTCAAGGTTTCTTCCAGCTTGATCAGCTCATCGGGAAAGTCTGTCGTCGCCCAGATCAGCATACCGACCGTGCCTTGATGGTTGAGTAACTCAGCCTTGCGCCGGGCAAGGTGGTGGTAGCTGTCTTGGAAGACCACTGCATGCTCACACAGGGTGCAACGCTGCGTTCGGCAACCTTTTCCTTCCTGGTGGTGCGGGGCCACGTGTTTCGGAGGATGTTTGAAGTCCGCGCAGCCAGTACCTACCCTGGTGCGGTCTTTACCCTGAACCCACCGTTGCCGCTGCTCCTCGCTTAGCGGCCCACGGTTCACGCGTGCATACAAAAAAATGGGGTCAAGGCGCTTGCGGGTTTTGATCTCATCGAACACGATGGTGGTGAGTTGGCGCACGGCGGACTCTCCGTGCTGTTTGAGTGCGCGGGTTCTTAAGTAGCTAATGGCAGCTTGGATGGTGGTGTGACCAGCGGCCAGTTTGGCCATCATCCACTCATACCCATTGCTGGAGTAGGCCCAGTTGATGTAGGCATCCCGCATGTCGGAGAGCGTAATTTTTTCAATCAACGGGTGCCTGTGCCTGGCCAGGATAGCATTGGCCTCGGCTTGAACGGACTGGATCATCGTAAGGCTTCCCGGGAATCTTTGCGCCTTTAAACAATCCGGCGTCAATACCTTGACTCTCCATGCTGGGATACTAGGATCGAAGTCGTCAATCCTGGAGATACCCTGTCGTGTCGCATGCAGCCAGGGGGAACGAATGGTTTTCTTCAGTTGGGCTATCTGCAGCGTTTGGGCATCGTTCAGCCGCTGACCGCTTGTTTCTTCTTCGAGTTCTGTAAGCTGCGTTCGAAGTGGCGCACGCAATGGCTCACTGCGTTCAATAATCTTTTTGACAAGGTTGCCAGGCGCCCACTCTTCCCTGTTTTGCCCTACATGGACCTGTTCGGTGCAACCCGCGCGGACTTTGATGGAATGCAAGACATGGCGGTCCGGGTCACTCATGTGGGGCCGCCGGTAATTCTCACAGTCAATGTTCAAGGCGACCGCATCGTTCCAACCGGTTTTGATCAGAATGAAGGTCAGGATATATAGGCAGTCCCGTTGGGATGGCACCAGCGTGGCATCGTTTTCCCAACGGGTATAAGTCCGGCGGACATGACTCTTTACTGCGTGGTAAAGCGCCTTGATCTGTGGCATCTCAAGTGCGACCCGAACGCGGTCACTTACCGGGTCGATCGGCGTCCAATCTAATGGATTGAGTCCAAGGCGCTTTCGCGCGGCATTGGCCAGGCGCACAAATGAGCGGGTGGCATTCCCATTGACGCGATTTCTGACCTGCAACCTATCGTGCAAATCATTGAGTTCTGCCACCGTTTCAATACGCTGCGGTCTTTGGTCCGTTGGCAGCGCATCGCATGCATCGAATAAGCGCCAATATGTGCGCAGGCTATACACAACCAATCTATTAGCATTTTGGGACTGCGAGGAGTAAATTGCTCGAATTTGCGGAAGCAATTGCTGAATTAGCAGTGGCCGCCCGGAGAAGTCGCCGACCCATTGTTTGGAGCCCCGTCCAATGGGAGTTGTACGGCCATCGCGGAACTCAGTTAAATCGACCAGACACGGGCTTGTTTTGTGCGTCGTGAGAAAAACCAGGGCAGTCTCATCAATTGTCTCAGGGAGTGGCAGTACGTTGGCTGTTCCATGTTTCTTGTTCTTCTTGCGGGTGGGTTCAGCCATTGATTGGCCCCATGTCAGCATCGAGCGCCGACTGGTAGCCGTCGTTCAGGTCAACCTGGGCTGATGCTTGTAGTACCCATTTCAGGTACTGTTCAGTCGTCGCTGCACCGACATGCCCAAGTTGCGGCTTGATCACCATCATCACGGTGTCGTTGGCACAACCAGTGATCCAGTTGCTGCTGGTAGTCATATTCAGCTCAGAACCTAATGCCACCGCAATTTTCTTGATGGAAGTAAGAAGTGTGTTGCAGGCCCAGTAATGTCTCCCACCATGGGGCGACCAGCCTTCAAATGGCAGGTAGGAAACATTGGTCCACGCGTCGTAGAGGGTGTGATGCTGGATAGGTAGGCCATTGCTGTCGCTGAGAAATAGTTGGCGCGGATTGGCTTTAGCCAGTTCACGTCTCTCGACTGGCGTGGATGAATTTGCCTTTACAAAGATTGAGCGATTCGCTAAGCGGACGTTTTCACGATAGTCGTGTAGGCGTTCAGCCATGGCCAGATGCATGGTGATGTAGCGCGACGGGCCACGCTCTTCACCGCGTTCATCGTTAGTTTTGGCACCCTTGAGTATTTTCCAATTCAGGTATGAGCCTGAAGCGGGCTTGAGTCAGCACCCTTTGCTTCTTGACCTGACCGGGTTAAAACCGGAAGTTTAAGGGACTTGGTTTTTGTCTTCTGATTTGCATTCATGCAGGCCCCCGCCAGG
>JBBRSA010000053.1:0-24517 GCA_038245855.1 Burkholderiales bacterium | reverse complement strand
TCATCCGCGACAACCTGGCAATCCAGACGAACATGATCCACGCCGCCTACCTGGCCGGCGTGCAGCGCTTGCTGTTTTTAGGGTCCAGCTGCATCTACCCCAAGTTGGCGCCGCAGCCCATGAAAGAAAGCGCGCTGCTGACCGGCCCGCTGGAGCCCACCAACCGGCCCTACGCGCTGGCCAAGATCGCCGGGGTGGAGATGTGCTGGAGCTACAACCGCCAGTACGGCACCCGCTACCTGGCGGCCATGCCCACCAACCTGTACGGCCCGGGCGACAACTACCACCCGACCAACAGCCATGTGATACCGGCGCTGATCCGCAAGTTTCACGAGGCCAAGCTCAGCGGCGCGCCCAGCGTCACCGTCTGGGGCACCGGCACGCCCCGGCGCGAGTTTTTGTACAGCGACGACATGGCCGACGCCTGCGTCTACCTGATGAACCTCACTGACGACCGCTACAACGCATTGCTGGGCAGCGACGAGAGCGTCACCGGCCGCTTCGAGCCGCCGCTGGTCAACATCGGCGTGGGCGACGACGTGACGATTGCCGAGCTTGCCGCCAGCGTGGCCCGGGTGGTGGGCTATGCCGGCAGCATCGTCTACGACGCCAGCAAACCCGACGGCACACCGCGCAAGCTGATGGACGTGGGGCTGATGCGGTCAGCCGGCTGGGTGGCCAGCACCCCGCTGGACGCCGGGCTGGCGGTGGCGTATGCGGAGTTTGTCAGCAACAACGCGGCGGCTGGATCTGGTCAAGCCAGCCGCTCGCTGACATAGCGGTCTACCCCCCGCCCACCAGGCCAGCAGGTTGGCCACACCCTTGTGCAAACGCGACAACGCCTTCTCGCCCAGACTGCTGGATGGGCCGGGGCTGCGGGTCTAGCGTCGGCAGCAGCCCCTGGAAGGTGTTTTTGGCCCAGCGGGTGGGCGCCGTGGTCGACCCTGTGCCGCTGGCTGCCGGCGCCCAGCGGCTGGCGCCGATCAGCGCCGGCTGGGCCGGCATGCAGTACGGCGTCAAGCTGACCGACCACCTGGGCGCCGGGCACAGCTTGTTGCACAGCAGTGCCGACCTGGTGACGTCCACGGCGGTGGGCAACCTCCACGGTCATGGATTGCTGGTCAATGACAGCACCCAGCGGCTAACGGCAGCCGACTTCACGCCCAGCCTGCAGGGCGGATCGATGATGTACACCCTGAGCAACCCGACCTTCTACCGGCTGCGGGTTGACCAGATTGACCGGCCTATCACAACCCCACCACGCCGAACGACTTGGCGATAGGAGGCAAGGTCCTGAACCAAAAACGACGTCCACCGGCCTACAAAGCCTGACCTGGCCGCCCGACTGGCGGATGGGTTGGCGGTACCAGCGAGCGCAGCGCGGTGGTGACGCGGTGCGCCGGGGCGCATCGGCATGAACCATGCCTGTTTCATGCGGACCCCTGAGCCGGCCGCGCCGGTCGCCCACAAAACACCCATCGAATCCAGTGCAAACAGTGCGCTCGCGATGGGCACCGACAACACACCGTTACAGCAAAGGGCTTCAGCAACTGCAGGCAAGCGTCGAAGCTACCGGGAACAGCAGCACCTCCGCGCCACGCGCTGCCAGCCCCATATCCGTCGCCAACCTACCCGAGATGCCTTCATGTCGCACTGCCGTTTGCGAACACCCACCCCGCAAGCTTGCCTGACCGAGAACGCGCCACCCGCCGCGAAGTCGCAAACCGGCCGTTGTGCCGCCATCGCCGTCACCAGTTTGCTGGCAAGCTTGTTGTCGGCCTGCGGCGGCGGTGGTGGCGGGACAAGTGACAGTGCCGCTCCCGTGCAGATCGCTGCCACACCGATAGCCTTGCCCGTCGTCATTGCACCTGAAATTCCCTCAACCAGCGACGCAACACCCATAGTCAACACCGAGGCAGTCGCCATGGCAACTGCCGAAGCGGTAGCCACCGCTTCGGCTGACGCAGCCGCGACTGCGGCGGCGACTGCGGCGGCGCTGCAAGCTGAGCCCAGCGCGGCCAACCAAGCCATAAAAACAATTGAATCTGTTTCTCCGCAATTTTCCGACATGGCTGCCGCACAGCAAGTTGGTACTGTTGCAGCAACCAATCCAGTGCTTACCGTCCGTGCACGTGGCACTTTAGCGGGCGGCGTTGGTCCGATGATGATGTTGCGGGTCGACGGCGCAACAATTGGAACCGTCGAAGTCAAATCGACTGTCCTTGCCGACTATAAATTCAACCTAAGCAACCTGCGCGCTGGAACAAAAGTGGATGTGGTTTTTACCAACGATACAGTTATCGCTGGTGCGAACCGAGATCTATTCGTTGCCTACATTGCTGACGCAGTACAGGCCGTGGCACCCACGGCACCCGGCGCGATTTACGACCGCGGGAATGGAGATAAGGCCTTTGACGGAGTGGACGTGATCGCAGGTCAAGGCGATATGGCGTGGGGCGGGGCGTTGCGCTTAGTGTGGCCCGCTGCGCCTACGGAAGCAGGGACATTGACCCGCCAGCAAGACTCTGCACGCTTTCTGCAGCAGGCAACCTTCGGACCCACCAAATCAACTATTGATTCGCTGTTGGCAAAGCCATACAACGCCTGGCTGGACGAACAAATTGCGATGCCGCCGACTGGTGACTATGTAAACCATATTCAGGGCAAGTACAAGCTGGGCGCGAGCTACTTGCCGATGGGTAGCAACTTCACCGCCAACTGGGTAGGCCAAAAGTTTTGGAGCACGGCGACCAAAAGTCCGGATCAACTTAGGAAGCGCATGGCGTTCGCGCTTCAACAGATATTCACGGTATCACAGGCCGATTCAAATCTTTGGTGGCAGGCACGGGCCTATGCCAATTACCTTGACACTCTAAACAAAGATGCATTCGGCAACTTCCGTACCCTGCTTGAAGACATGGCATTGAGCCCGGCAATGGGCATCTATCTCTCGCACATGCGCAATCGAAAAGAAGACCTGACAACAGGTCGCATGCCCGATGAGAATTTTGCGCGCGAGATCATGCAACTCTTCACGATCGGCCTTAGCGAACTCAATGCCGATGGCAGCCCTAAGCGCGATACCGCCGGAAATTTGATCGAGACGTACACCAACGCTGATGTCATGGCGATGGCCAAAGTGTTTACCGGCTGGAGCTGGGCCTACCCCGATGCCCAGCTGACGGACACCGTGTTTCGCTGGAGTACCCCCAACGTGACTGCCGCCGGCGATACTGGCATTGACCTGCTTCCGATGAAGCCCTATCCGGGTGAGCACTCGACCGCAGAAAAGGTATTGTTCCGCGGCAAACCATGGGCAGTAACTATTCCAGCCAACGGCAGCGCCGCGACGGACTTGCGCATGGCGCTGGATGCCTTGTTTGCTCACCCAAACATTGGTCCCTTTCTGGGTCGCCAATTGATCCAGCGCCTGGTAACCAGCAACCCGAGTCCAGCCTATGTAGGCCGAGTGGCCGCAGCATTCAACAACAACGGCAATGGCGTTCGTGGCGACATGGCAGCGGTAGTGCGCAGCATCTTGTTAGATTCAGAAGCACGCAATCTGTCGCAAATTGGAACCGAAAAGCTGGTTGAGCCTGTGCTACGGGTTACCCAGTGGCTGCGTGCGATGGACGCCAAGTCCAGCACCGGGAACTTCATGATGGACTGGGAGTTGACGACCTCCGGTGAACGGGTCTTGTATGCACCGTCAGTGTTTGGCTACTTTCGGCCCGGTTATGTCCCGCCGGGCACTGTGCTCGCGGCAGGCGGCGTGACGGCACCAGAGTTTCAACTCGTCAACGAATCCTCCGTCGCGGCCTGGATCAACACTGCAGAAGCCATGGCCAGCAGCGGTTTGGGCTGGACTGGCACGGCCATCGATGTCGTGTCAGACTATTCCGCCTTGGTAGCCTTGGCCAACGGCGGCAACCTGACTGCCATGGTTGACCATGTGAACCTGGTGATGCTGGCTGGTCGGATGTCCAGCGGCCTGCGACAAATCATCATGGATTCGATAGGCAGCATTGGCAGCAGCGGCAGCGGTAGCAACCTCTCCAGAGCACGTGCCGCCGTGTTCCTGACCCTGGCATCCCCTGAATATTTGGTGCAGAAATGAGCCCTACCTTGAACAACTCTCGCCGAGCATTCTTTCGCGCAGCTGCTGGCCTCACCGCAGTTGCCGCCAACCCCTTTGGTCCTCGTTTTGGGGTGCCACTAGCCATGAACCTGGCAGGTCTGGGTGCATTGGCGGCGCAACAGGCCGAAGCGGCCAACACCAGCGATGGCTATAAAGCATTGGTATGCCTGTATATGGCAGGTGGCAACGATTCCCACAATTGGTTGGTGCCCACAGACAGTGCAAACTACGCCAGCTATACTGCCGCGCGCCGCGAGCTGGCATGGTCGGGCAGCAAACTGCAAGGCATTACCAGCGCCACGCAAGGCAATGGCCGCAGCTTCGGCATGCCGTTGGAACTGGCGCCGTTGCGCAACCGGTATGAATCAGGTCAATGTGCCTTGTTGGCCAATGTCGGTACGCTGGTAAGGCCTGCGACAAAGGCAGATTTTCAGGCCGGCGTTGGCATGCCAAGCAAACTGTTCTCTCACAACGATCAACAAGCAACGTGGCAATCGCTACAACCCGAAGGCGCACCGACGGGCTGGGGCGGTCGCATGGGTGATTTGCTGATGTCTGGCAATCAGCAACCCGTATTTACAGCCGTTTCCGCGAGCGGCAACGCTGTTTTCTTGACCGGAAACAGCGTGACTCAATACCAAGTGGGGACCGGCGGCCCGGTACAAGTAAATGCGGTCCAGCCGGGCTGGCATGCGGGTTCCAACAGCATGTCGGGGTCGCTTCGAACGCTACTGGCAAATAGCGGAAGCAACAACTTTCAAACTGAATATATGAATGTGGTGCAACGCTCACTCAGTACCACCAGCACCCTGCAAGCTGCCCTGGGCTCCACCACTGTAGCTGCGCTGCCCAGCATCGCCATCACGCTGCCCGACGGCAGCACACTGGCCTTGAACAATGATTCACTGGCCAAGCAGCTGCGCATCGTGGCGCAAATGATTGCCGCTGGCAAGGGCATGGGTATGAAACGTCAGGTATTCATGGTATCCATTGGAGGATTCGACAGCCATGCCAACCAGATGCGCGACCAGCCATTGCTGATGGCCAGGGTGGCGCAGTCCGTGGACTGGTTTCTGGGCGCGCTGCAAGGCGTTGGCATGCTGAGCAATACAACACTTTTTAGCGCCAGTGACTTTGGGCGCACCCTGGTCAGCAACGGCAGCGGATGCGACCACGGTTGGGGCAGCCATCACTTCATTGCAGGTGGCGCGGTCAAGGGCCGCAGCATCTACGGCACCATGCCTGTGACAGCACTGGGCACCGCTGACGACCTGGGTTCAGGCCGGCTGCTGCCGAGTACATCCGTCGCCCAGTACGCCGCAACCTTGGGGCAGTGGATGGGCCTTAGCAGCACCGAGTTGAGAACTATCTTTCCGACGCTTTCGAACTTTCAAAGTTCAAATCTGGGCTTTGTCTAGGAGCCTGTCGGCGCTTGGTGTCAGCAATTGACGTTCATTTGCCGTGATGTGGTTTCGTGTGAGACACCACGAACCGCGCCGCATCCAGGAGATCAGTGCAAACAGCATCGGCGTGAAGTTGGTCCGTCGCGTTCAAATCGTGGCCGGAGCGAACCAGCAAGTTGAGTGCAACCCCTGCCGCCCGGCCTGCGTCAACGTCACTGCGCTTGTCGCCGATCATCACACTGGCCGCCAGGTCGAGCCCGAGTGTCCGGGCTGCTTCAAGCACCATGCCGGGCGCCGGCTTGCGGCAGGCGCATTCTCGTTTGTACCCTGCCACCGTACCCTCCGGATGATGGGGGCAATAGAAGATGGCCTCGAGATGCACGTCGCTGCCTAGCAGCAGGCTTCGAAGGTGATCGTGGAGCTTCAGAACCACCGACTCGTCGTAGTAGCCGCGCGCAACGCCAGCTTGATTGGTCACCACAACGAGCGCGTAGCCTGCCTGTGCCAGCGTCCGCAGGCCCGTGACGGCGTTGGGAAGCAGCACGAAGTCCTCGATACGATGGACGTAAGCGAGTTCCTTGTTGATGACGCCGTCGCGGTCGATGAACGCGGCCGGCCGCAGGCTAACGGAACTGGTCATGTTGGTGACAGTAACGCCGGCAGTCCTTGGGTACCTTGATGCCGGTGAACCGGACCGCCACGCCTGCCGCGCTCACCGCGCCTAGCAGCGCGTGCCCTCGCAGCGCGACAGTTTCCAACGAAAGGGAAGACAGTATGTCAGTCGGCAGTGCCGACCGATGGATGCGATATGGGCCCGCTTTGAAGGCACACAGCTCAATCGCACCCTTCGCCACGGAGCGCACAACGCGACCCCTTTCATCGACCTGCACGCCACCAAAGTCGGCAAGGTCTGGCACCACCGCGGTCGCAATGCGCAGCAGTTCACCGCCATCGCGGCACAGCGCCGCAAGCATTGCAACCAGCGATCCGCCCAAGAAGGTGACGCCGTTGGCGACCAGCGCCACGCCTAGGCCGCAAGCATCCATCGCATGGGCGAAGGTACCGCCCTGCAGAGAGCCTGCTCCTCGCTTACGCGCTGCAGGGCTGGTGATTCGGCCCAACGGTGAGCCCAATTTCCGATCAAGGCGCTGCCGTAGCCGCGCGCCGCCAAAAATCGCGAAACGCCGCGCTGGGCCAAGGACTCAATCTGGTACGCCAGAAAGGGGCGATCATGCACCGACGCCAGACCATTGGGCACCTCGGCAACGGCCGACTGCAACCGTGTGCCCAAGCTGCCGGCCAGGACAATGCAAGGCACGTCAATCATATTCACTGCGGCGCAATTGCTTCAGTACTGCCGACGTGCGGTGTTTGACGTCCGTACAGGTCGGGTGACTGACAAGGTCATAACAGTCCTGAATAGGTGGCATAGGGTAAAAAGGAAAGACAACGCAGGTGTTGTACCTGACAGCGCTGGCGGCCCAGCAAAAAGAGAATTCCATCGTTACGAAATACGCCGAACAATCAATAGCCCCCCTGAATTCTCGGGGCAATTAATCAAGCGGAGCGAAGTTTTTTCTCGCGCGCTGCAAGACACCCGGCAAAGCCAATCGAACTTGGTCACGAATGTCAGGCCAAGATGTCATTGCACTTTCAAGAAATGCTTCGAGTCGAATCCTGACGAGTGCTTCGCTTGGCTGCAGTCTGAGATCAGTCAATCCAAAGTGCTGAAACAAACCCACAAACTTGTCCTGTGGGTTGATAGCCCACATTGGTACACCCATCGACAGCGCACCGACTCCGAGATGCATCCGCCCGGTGACCAGCAGATCACACAAGGCTACGAGACCTTTTATTTCTGCAGCGCGACATGATGATTGGGCATGGAACACACGGTCCCCCAAAATTGCATTCAAGCGTTGGTTGAGCGGGCCAAGGGCGGCATTGTCGCCGCGCCCATCGGACCGAAAGTCATGCGGAATCAACATGAAAGCGACAGCATAGCGTTTGGACAGCGCATCCAGAACATCACTCAGAACGTCGATCAGGCACGACATCATCGTCACGTCGTTGCCCGGAAAGAGCATCGGGTGCGTATTGATTGCGCAGACAAATCTGCCCGCGGCCCGTTGTCGGCCCACCCAGGCTTCCGCGGCATCCTGATCCGGTCCGCTACCCGCAGCGGGTAGCAGGAAGGCACTGTCGGAGACCAATGTGGAACGCACTGTCGAACTTCGGTTAAATCGCTCCCAGGACAGTTGCTCACGTGCGTAAATATGGAGGTCCGGTGACAAATCGCAAAGAATTTCGGCCAATTCAGCGTCAGGCGTAAGACTGAACGAAAAGCCCACCACCATTGACCTGCGCCCCCGTCTTGCAGCGAGATCGGCAAACGACCAAGCCCTGAACGCATCAGAGACAGAGAAGTGCCCGTCCATAACGTCGGCGCCGATCACTGCTACCGCGTCATAGTGCTCGAGCGCATCTAGAAACGGGCCACAGCTCACGCCAAGCCAGATCGGTACCGCGATAGCCCCTATCTCCTCGACGATCTTTGGAAGCGACTGCGAGACACAAACAATCCCTATTTCACAATTCGGGTTTCTACGTCGGGCCTCTGAAATCGCCGTCGTCACCATGGCGTCGTCGCCTCGTGATCCCACGATCAACCAAGGGTCAGAGGGAATGATGAGCAGCCTTGAAAAACCTTTAGCAGGCGGGTCCTGCATCGGCTTGGAAAGCGCTATGCGGGCTTGACGCCATGCGTTGCGTCGACGCCTCAACTCAATGCGTTGACGAATCTTTCTTACTTGCAACTTGATGCGGGAAAAACCAATTCGCATTTTCATGAAAATCTTTGTCTTCAACCTCTAATTACCACTCTAATTGCTCTTAATCATCAACAAGGCCCAAAGTGGCAAACGAAAATCTACGTCGATGATGTTGGTAAGTGCAAGAACTTAACCACATCGTCAACGTCCAATCGGTGTGAGCGTGCGACCGACAGTTGTTCTGGCAGATTTCCCACAGCAAGCAGGGTTATAACAGTCTCCGATGCTGGAATCCCTGTTGCTCTGCGCAACTGCAAATCGATGGCATCGGTCTGCGACCAATTCAAGAAACAGGCGCCGAAGCCTTCGGCATGAAGCCCCAATGCCACCATCATGGCAAACATGCCGCCATCCACCATGGCCTGGTGGCGCTCTGTGGGGTCGAGGAATGCCGATAGATCCGAGGTAATGATAGCAATGGCCTGGGCCTCGTGACCAAAGCCACGATTTCCGTTTTGTAAGGCCAAGAAATCCAGGTTGCAATCATTTCGAATCGCTATCCACACGCGTCCTGATTGTCGATTGCAAACTGATGGAGTCGTCAGCGCATGAGCAAGCGCTTTCCTGAGTTTAGTAATATCAATCGTCCCGGGCTCAAACTGGCGAACTGAGTGGCGGCTGGAAAAGAAATCTTCGGTATTGAAATTCACTGAGCGGTGTATTTGTTCACGATCAATGGCACGAATGGGCTTGGCCACGCTAGCCTTGTTCATTTGTGCTGACAATTCCAAAACCTTTGCAACCTCCGGAATGACAAAGCCGCCACGCTGACGGTTGAAGTCAACATAGCCCACCAGCGAGTCAAGGCCATCTTGGCACGCCTGAGTCCATGGCAACCCGTTGCGAAGTCGGTCGCCAAGCGCGTAACAAAGTGGTTGGATGACATCCTTGCCGAATCCAGGGCGTGGAGACCTGATGGACAGTCCCTTCTCCACAGTGTGATAAGCACGGGTGATTTCAGCGTCTTGTTGAGCTAGCGTCTTTTTGACCTGTGAGCAGGCTGAATATCTGAAAAATCGCGAGAAATCATAGACAGAATACCGAATCAGTCGAAAGAACGACCGAGCAGCGCGGTATCTGCTCTTTATGGGCCAGGGGACAGATGCTCTAAGTCTTGCAATATCGAACACAATATTATCTCTATGGGCCAAGCCAAATACGTACAGTTCTCTGCCAGGCAGAAATATCAGGCACCTTCTTTGTCAGAGCAAAAAAATATATCTACGCCTCAAACGGAATCGCTGTTTCTGCCATTGTGCTGCGTGATAAGGCGAAAATAATCCTGACCAATACGACTCCAGTCAAGGTACGCGGAAATCGATTCACACGAGATTTTGGCCATTGCCCGCAGTTCATCGTCTGACTTGGCCTCGAAAGCCACGAGCGCGGCTGCGATAGTTTCTGCTGTCACAGGCCGGTCAACGACAACAGTTTGCAGGCCTTTTTGCATCAGTTCGCCGATGCCACCAGCGGCCGTAGCGATCAATGGCCGCTCGGCAAATGCGGAAAGGATCGCTACGCCCGATTGCGAATTGAAGTCTTCGTACGGCAAGATCAACGCATCACTCTCGGCGACCAGAACGCCAACCCGCTCTTCGAGCACAAAACCTATCTCCGTCCGGACTCGACTACCCAGTGGTATCAGGGCAGCGGTGCAATCCTGCCAGTACGCGGTGTCCTGAGCATGTGGTGCGCCGGCGATCACCATCCGCACGCGTGAATTGGCCGGCAGCAGCGACATGGCCTGGATGGTTTCAAGAATACGCTTGTTGCGGCGAAGCATGCCGAACACGAGCACGACGCGGTTTCCCGGTAGCGGTTGAACATCTTTATCACCTCGAAATGCGCCATGGGGAATCACGGTGACCCGCCCAGCCGGCAGGCCGTATTCGGTTATCAACTGCACGCGCGCTGCTTCCGTCAGGGTTACCAAGTGCGTTGGCAATCGATAGGTCAGCCCGAGCAGCCACCGCTCCAGCCCATGTAGCCTCTTTGGAAAACCCCAGGCATGTGGCTTCACATCGTGAACGACGAAGATCAGTCGGGCCCCTAGCAACCGCATCCAGATGAACTGCAGCACCGCCGTGACAAGCCAATCGGTATGTGTCACCAGGAAGGTCGGCGAATGCAACCTGCCCCGTAGCAATGCGGGAAAGGTCAGGCCAATACGGCGCAGGGCTCGGTATGCGCGATAGACGGCCGGCCCGCTGCCACCTGCACCCTGTGGCAGCAACAGGCGCTTCAGATTGGGATGTTGTGGCTCGCGCGATACGGGATCGGCCGCGGGCGAAATGAGCGCTACCCTAGCGCCTGCCTGTGCCATGGCCAATGCGAGTTCATGCACGAACCAACCTGATCCTCCTTTCCAGGAGGCCGAATAGAAGCTAACAGTGGGAGTCATTGGGTACTGCGTTGGGCGCTCGCTGACGATCGATCCAGTGCGGCGCAGAGTGGCTCAATTTCATGACAGCCCTCGTCGGAGGGCCGTGGCACCTGACGGATCGGCGCAGTCGAACCGCGATCCTGATAGCACAGCAACCCGGGACATACAAATCGGATTGCGACCATCAATCCTGCCTGATCACCAATGAGGGAGCGAACAGGGGCAGGATCTGGCACATCTCGGCAATGGCGCACGTGACGTGATAGAGACTTGATGCCGGCGCCGGCTCATCGAGGAAGGTTCCGTCCTCCCGCATGCGCTCGTTCCACGCACCTAGCACGTCTTCGGCCAGATACTTGCGTAAACCACGCGCTGCAAGCGCCACATGCTCGAAGGCGACGTTCCGTTCACCATCAGTGGGAGCGCTGTGCGCCACCGACAGCCAGGCCTTGATCCGCTCGGTTTGCGGCCAGAGCCGAGCCATGCGATCCTTGGGTGTGAGATCGTCCCAGAGTTCATTGAAGGCAACGCCCCGCTGTGCATCGATGCCGTGGGTCTCGGCAATCTGAACCAGACGGCGCCCGGCGGCAACTGCCGCGGTGTCACCACGCAAGCCGCCCCAACGGTGCAGCAACCACGCCCACTCGAACATGTGGCCCGGTTCCACAATTCTCCCCGCCTCACCCGGCATGGGCTTCCAATCGCCATCGTACAGTTCTCTCAGTACACCACTGTCAGAATCGATGAAACGGCGCAGACACAGCTGGCCGATCTCGTCTGCCAGCGCGCACCATTCGGGCTGCGATGACGTCGCGCCGGACGCCATCCAGGCCAAGCTCGCTTCAAAAATGTGCATGTGCGGATTGGCTCTTAGTGGCAGGCTGCGCGGGTTGCTCTCTTCGAATCCGCTTTCAGGGTGACGCCATCCACTGCGCATCCGGTCCAGCATTCTGCTGGCGATCGCCTCGAGATCCCGGTCAGGCTTGCAGGTGAAAGCAGCGGCAAGACCGAACATCGCGAACGCCTGGTCATACAGATCGAAGCTGCTGTTCAAGCTCGTGCCGTCGGGTCGGCAGGTCGATACCGCCGTGCCATCAGGCGCCAGGCAGCAGCGACGGAAAAAGTCAATTCCGTGCGCCACAGCTTCGTCAGCAGGCCCTGTCCAGCCCAGCGTCTTGGCGGTCGCAAAGACATAGATCTGCCTCCCGACGACCCGCGTCCTGCGCGGCTCCTCCAGGGGCTTGCTTCGTCGATCGATCTTCTCGAAGTACCCGCCCGCAGCATGGTCGGTCCCCGAGGTCCACCAGAGCGGCAAGGCCTTGTCAAACAGCCAAGCGACAAGTTGGTCGCGCTCCGAACACGCTAGGCGCCAGGCGGGTGACGAACGGTCATCTGGGTCATTTCTCTCGCAATTCATGGTGTCAGGGCTGCCGTGGTGTCAGTGGGTCAAGTGCTGTCAATGGAAAGGTTTGGAAGTAGCCATCGTCAACGCGATGAGTCCTGAGGCCGCAACTGGCGCCAGCGTCAACTTCGTCGCGACTTGAGGCAACGACCAGACTTGACTCCAAAGCAACCGGCCAGCGCGTCAGCAACTGTGCCAGCGCTGCACGGCTGCGCTCAAAGCAATCCGGCTCCCGTCGTGACTGGACAGCCTCCTGCCGGCCAGGCCAAAGACGTAGCTGATGATCGTCGATGTGCGCACAAATCTGCGCCAGATCCTCATCCAATTGGCGCTTTAGCTCACCGAGCCTGGCCTCGGCAATCTGATCCGCGCCAACAATTTCACGGCCGGTAAACAGAAATACATACCAGCCACGCCTGTTGACGGCCCTGAGCGCCTCGCGGGCACCCTGGGCCCATTCAATTGGACCTCCTACCGCCGCCGCGCCGTGCGTCGGCGCCAAGAGGGCATCCAATCCAAAGAAAAGCGCTGGCCGGCGTCTATGCCTCGGAATGCTCTGCTGCGCGTCCGCATAGGACTCAGGAATCCCGATGTCGATGAAAAACCCGTCAGCGCGCCGACCCGCCATTTGGTCTTGACCAGCCAACCTTGGGAAGACATCGTGTTCCAACGAGCAATTCGGCGTGATGAAGTCAAGAATGGTCTTGCGCAGCGCATAGACGCCACCATTGACCAATCCCGGGCCTGAACCAGTGGGACGCGGGTGAAATGCCGTGACCCTGTGGCCGTCAAGTTCAACCCCGCCAAAACGCGACGCATCAGGCAGTGCACGCAACGCAATTGCGGCAACCAGCGAAGGAGCTGAGGCGAGATCAGTCACGAGATCCACCAGCGGCACATCAAACCAGCTGTCGCCATTGAGCATCAGAAATTCATCATCTAACCATTGACGGGCATGCCAGAGCGCCCCCCCGGTACCCGCCCGATCCGGCTCAACAGCCACTTGAATAGTTGCGCCCATGTGACGGGCCATTGAAGAGTTTTCAGCGAATTCCCTGATCTGCTGCGACTCAAAAGCGGCGAGAAGCAAAATACGGCGGCATCCCTGTCGCGTAACTTCAGCCACCAGATGCTCGAGAAAAGGTGTGCCGGCAATGGGAAGAAGCGGTTTGGGCGTGGCTTTGGTGAGTTCGGCGAGTCGACTGCCCAGGCCCCCGCACAGGATGACGCACTGGTCAAGCATGGCTGCGCCTCACTTGCATCCACCTTGAAATTACTGGCTTGGAGGCCGAGGCGGACATTGCCCGCGGCAAAGGACTCCGCGCCTCAGTGCTAAAACTCAACCGAAACACCATGTCTCACATCCGTCGCTGGTGAATTTCGCGGGAGACGCAGAGGCCCCGGCAGCGTTCAGCGCCTCGACCAAGGTATAGCGATGTTCCGGATCAACAATGAAGAACATGAATCCGCCGCCGCCAGCTCCAGACACCTTGCCACCAATTGCACCCTCACGAAATGCAACCTCCATGAACTCTTCGATGCGAGCCGTGCTGATGCCGTCGGCCGTCGCCTTCTTGGCGCGCCAGGACTTGTTGAGGATGGTCGCCATGAGCCCGATGTCGCCAACGAGCAAGGCGCGCTTCATTTCAATTGAATCAGACTTCAATTGGTGCATGGCTTCCATTGTCTTTGGATCGTTGGCCAAAAGCCCTGTCGTCTGCCGCGTAATGATTTCAGCCGATTGGCGAGAACGCCCAGAAAAGCAAACGACCAACGATGATTCCAGCTCGTTCCTGACAGCTGACGAGATGCGCATCTGATTGACAATTACCCTGTCTTGCGCGAGAAACTCGATGAAATTGATGCCGCCAAAGGTGGCTGCATACTGGTCCTGCCGTCCACCCGCAAGCCCGAGATCGATACGCTCAATTTCAAACGCCAACTTGGCCACGTCATAGAGGCCCAGCGGCACGCCAAGCGCAACCCGAAATGCGTCGACCAGCGCCACGACCAGCGCGGACGATGAGCCCAATCCAGAACCTGCGGGCGCGTCAACCGTCGTCTTCACGGTCATCGGAATATGGCGTCCATCATTGAATTCTGCCATCATGCGCATATATACGCCGCGGTGTAATATCAATGAACTTGCCTCCAAGGAGCTTTCAAGTTCGAAAGTCTCGGCATGCCCGATATCGTCTGCACAGAATACAACCTTGCCATCAAGATTTGGCAGGATTGACGCAAATGCATACCTATCGATCGTCGCGTTCAGGACGGCTCCACCGTATAGGTCGCAGAAAGGTGAAAGATCAGTGCCGCCGCCCGCCAGCCCCAAACGAAGCGGAGCGCGCGCACGTATCTTCCTGTTGATCGTGTAAATCATAATATCTTGAATCTCAAAGTCAAAACTTGGCCAGACGGCATGAGGTCTTTAGTTGAGTGCCCATCGCCCGGGGTAGCAGATCGTCAACCATCAACTCCCCATTGCCCCACTGCGACCCTACCAGTGGCATTGGATACAAGGGGCTTGGTAGTCAGGTCTGGACCGTCCTCGAACCTTGCGTCAGCTCTTCGATCAGCGCCTTGGTCTGTTTAATATTTGCCGTACTGGATGCCCCAAACACGATCGATTCGATTCGAGACTGGCCACAGACGTATTCGATCGCCTCCCTCGGTGATATCGCACCGGACGCAAGCACAGACATCGCAATTGGCCTGAAACGGCGGGTCGCGATGACATTTTCATACACTTCCACACCGCCGCACATACGGAAACCGATCTTGTTGATGTTCGCACATATGATCGGGTTGTCGATCCCCAGTTTCTCCAACACATCCAGCAGACGCGGCACGTTCATCGTGATATAGCCTGGCTCCGCACCGTACTTGGTGCGCACATGATCGTGAAAAATACGAAAACAATCGTGGAAGCCCATGCCAAGCAAGAGGTCGGTAATGACATTCTGCATGAATATCACAGGCGTCTTAAGGCCGTGAAACATCTTCATCTCCGCATCAACGAGCATTTGCATGATCGCAGCAACATCCTTGTTGGCCAGCGCCATCCCCCCTTTCAGCATTGCGCTGACAGCACCGTCCTCAGGCAGAAACTGGCGCAGTGCTTCGACCATGCCGTGGTCCGTGACGGCATTGGCGTACTTGTGCGCATAGGGCATGCATGGATAGAACTGGTAGTCGGGGTACTTCGCCGGGTTGGCACGGAAGTGATCGCAGATCTGCCACATACGATCATGTGTGGTGCACATGAAGGTTCGAATGCCCTCGAGATAAGCGGCGTCAAGCACATCAATGATTGCTTGCAGGTCCTGAAAACGCATCTGCTGCGCACGCGCCTTTTCCTCGGACATGTGGTTGACACCAAAAAATTGGTTGTCGCCGAAAAGAATTCGGTCCATTGCTAGAGCCTTTGAACAGTTGAATGAGAGAATAGGAAGTTGCGATACCGGGCGATCACCCGAACAAGCGACCCAGCAAGCCCTTGGCAGGCTGCGCGCTAGTCGTAAAGCCGATACCTGGGCCGGTTCCACCTGATTCAGCGAGGATCATCGCCACCACGCGATCGGCCTGCAATGCAGATCTGAACGAGTTTTCGCCGTCCCGGCGGCCTGCCTCGATGCTGCGCACAAAATAGTCGATCTGGGCCGAGTACTCCTCACCACGCAGGTAAAACCACACCTCCTTGGTCAATTCCGTCGTGTAGCGCAGAGTCCATCCAGCCGGTGTGTCCGACAATGCCGCATGCGGTTCGCGCAGATAAATCTGGCACTCCTGTCGATCGGCGCTGATCCTGCCGTTGCTTCCCCATACAGAGATCTTGGTGCTCATCTTCCGGAAGCTTTCATCACTCCAGTTCACGCACAGTTGGCCATTGGCACCATCGGCATAGTGCAGAGAGCAGTAAACCTCGTCCTCCACATCGCGCGAGAACACGCCGTGGCGCACCACGCCGCTCACCGCCGTGGGCACACCCACAATGCTATTGACAAGGTCAATGGCGTGACAGGCGTAGTCGTACAGCGCACCGCCACCTTCGCTCTTGGCCGAGCGCCAGGTGCCACCTTTGGCACGCAAAACGACAGGGCCGTACGCCTCGGCGCGCACGTGATGCACCGTGCCCAGTGCGCCCGAGCGCACGATGCGCGCCGCCTCCTGAAAGGCACCGACAAAACGGTAGTGGTAGCCCACCTGTGTCACTAGGCCCTTGGCGTCGGCCAGTTGCACCAGGCGTTCGCCATCGTCGACGCTCAGCACGAATGGCTTCTCGCAAAACACATGCAGTCCGCGCTCCAACGCCTTTTGCACCATGCCAGCGTGCAGTTTGGACGGCGTCGATACCAGCACTGCGTCGAGTTTCTCCTCGGCCAACATGCGGTCGAGATCGTCGTAACACTTCAGTGCTGTGTACTTGTTCAGCACATCGGTGAGATAGGTCGTCGTGTCGCAAGCCGCCACCAGTTCGATGTCCGGATGCGCGCGAGCGATGGCCAAGTGTGAGAGGCCCATCTTGCCGAGGCCCACCATGCCAAGTCTGATCATTGCCGAAAGCTCCTGTTGGTAAATAGTTACGAAATCCGGTCGCCGCGCAGCCTTGCGTCCTACGACAACATTCACGTGCGCCGCAGTTGCTCGCGCAGGAAGAGATCCACCCTCTGCGCCACACCGGTGACATTGACCCGTCGGGGCACAGGCACAAAGCCCGGCAAGCGCATCAAAGCCGATGGAATCTCCGATTCGTCAAACGCCACCAGCACATGCCCCAATGCCGCGTACTTGCGTGCGGTCGCCACCTGATGGTCGTTCACATGCTCGGCAAAACGTCGCTGCCGCGGTAGCACCACCATCGGTTTGTTGTGCGCAAGCGCAGTGGCAATCGACCCAATGCCCGCGTGCGAGACGATGCAATCCGCAGTGCAAAGTTGCTGCTCGAAGGAGGACTTCTCCATGAACCGCTCGAAGCGCAGATGCTTGGGCTCGTACACGCCCGAACCAATCTGCGCAAACACGCGATCGGTGATGCGCCCCGCCGCGACATGCTCGTCCATGGCGCGCACCAGCCTGTCGAACGGGAACATGCTGCCGACGGTGACGAAGATCAAAACAGTTCCCCAACGTACTCGACGCCTGTTTGCGCGGCCGCCACTTCAGGCCACTGAACCAGACATAAATCGGCAAAACGGCGTACCAATCGGCCGCTCAGAGACATGCACTCCACCTGAGCAACGCTGTCGATCCACACGATGCGTGCACCGAACAACCGGGACCAGAGCGCGAACACGGCCAGCGGCATGGATCCGGTGGTCACGACAACGTCCGGCCGCAGGCGCAACGCCACAAAAAACGCGCGCACAAACACCATGAGCGACTTCAGCGGCTTGGTGCGGTCGCCCTCGCCAAGCACGTACACGGGCTTGCCATAGCCGGCGAAGCTCTTCATGCCAATCTGCATCGTGGTCACATAGGCCTGTGGCATCAGGGGCCACATCGGGGCTGCGGCCTCAAGCAGGATCAGCAGCTCATTGACATGCCCGCCAGTCGAGGCACCGGCAACCAGCTTCAAAGGTTTGTTCGCTTTTGAAGTCATGCTCAGAGCTTGGCCCGCTGGGCAAGATACCACTGGGCCGAATCGGCCAAACCGTCGTTGAAAGGCGTCCACTTCAAGTCCAGTTGCTCGCCGGCAAAACCAGCGCGCATGCGACGGTCCATCGCAAACAGCGTCAACAGAGATGGCGGCAATGCCGGCGGCACGAAGCGGGCCGGGACCCCGAGTCGGGGAGCTATTCGCTCCCATGCGCGCAATGGCGCTGCCGCTAACTGCGCGTCCAATTGGAGTTGTCGCGGGTGAATTCGAGCGACAGGGCTGGCCTTACCCAGCCTGCAGCCCAAGGCGACAAAATAGTCGTTCCACCGCGGACTGTCAGGTGCCGCCAAGTTGGCCCGCAAACTCTGCCCTGGACGCAATAACTCAAGCGCGTGATGCACGGCCTGAGCAACATCGTCCACATGGACAAGATTGCTCCACCCGTCACCGGCGCTGCCCAAGTCACCCAGCCGACGCTGCCGAAGCCAGTCACCGATACGTCCGACCCAGAGGTGACTGCCCGCACCGTGAACGCACCCAGGGCGCAGCAACGCGACGCCCGTTTCGGGTCCTGCCGCCGCAGACATCACACGCTCGGCTTCGCGCTTGGCCTCTGCGTACCAACCACCACCCTCGCCCAGCGGGGTTTCATCGTCAAGGTCGCCTTCCATATTGCCGAAAGCCGCCATCGAACTCATGTGGATAAGCCTGTGGCAAGGGCTGCCAAGCTGAGCCTCGACCAGGCTGCGCGCACTGCGGACAATTGTTGCTGCGCTACCGGTGATGCAGTTGATGACGGCATCATGCGATTGCAGCGCACGCCGCAATGCCGCAGTGTCCAAACCATCCAATACCAGCACTGCATCGGAAGCGACCTCGCGCTTCACGCGGCGCGAGGCGACGGTGACCGAGAAGCGCCCAGCGTTGCGCAGTCGGGAGGCAATGCGACCGCCCACGAAGCCGCCGCCGCCCAATACCAGCACGCGCATCGTTGTGCTCATGCCACCGCCTGGGCCGCGTGCAAAGATCGCCCAGACAACTTCGGCACCAAATGCTCGGCCAACCGAAGACACAAAGCCACGATGCTGAGTGTCGGATTGGCCTGACCCGAAGTCGGGAAGACCGCACTGCTCGCGATCCACAAGTTATCCACACCATGCACACGACAATCGGCATCAACCACGCTTGTACGCGGATCATCGCCCATTCGCGCTGTACCAATGTGGTGCCCACCATACGCACCAAAGCAGGTCAGATCGTGTTCCAGCCGTTGCTCGTCAAATACGTACTGCCCCACGCCTGATCCCGCAGTTGCACGGCTGAATGCCCTGAGCGTGCGCGCCACGCTCTCGATGTCCCCCGGGTCGTAACGCCAGTCAACACGCAACCTTGGCGTACCGAGCGCATCACAGGCCGCGACAAGGGTGACGCGGCTTTTTGCCAATGGCCGCTGCTCGGCGTTGATCTCCAGACTGAAGCGGTTGCTGCGGTTCTTCAAGATCACCGACGGAAAGCGACGCGGCGCCACGTGGTGGTGCGCAATCCAGTGTGCCAAGAAGCCCACGGCGTCATGCGGATAGCGCAGGATGTTGGCCACGTGGTGCAAATAGTTGGCCAGCCCAGCGTCGCCCGGGTTGGCGACGCGGCGACTGTACTCGTGACTGAGAAGTCGTCGCGTGAGAAAGATGCCCGACAGAACGCTGCTGCCATGCGCCGGGTCAGCCACGGCTGGAAAATGCAGCCTGGCCGCCAGATTGGCCACGCCCAACTCGCGCTGGGCCTGCGAAGTCAGGGCGATTCGACGACGACAGTAGACGCCATCAGCGCTGCGCTCATAACCGTGTCGCACGTCAGCGCAAGCACCGTCCACCGAAAGCAGCCCGACGCTGCCGGCCAGATGGCACATGTAGTAGCGGCCCACCACGTCGTGGGCATTGCCAACTCCGCCGGGATGAACGTCACGCGATGCCAGCAGCAGCCGAGGCGTTTCCAGCCCTCCGACGGCCACAACCACCGCACGCGCCTGAGCCTGCAGGCGTCGCCCGTCGAGCGTGGCCAGATCGAGGGCGCGCACATGCGACCCATCGTCAGACAAGCGCAACGCCGTGCAGTTCAAGCCAGTGACCACGCGCACCCGGCGCGACGCTGCAAGCCGCTGACGGTAGCGGGTGCCAAAGTTCGTCGGGCAACTGAAACGCTCCAGGCCGTCCACGCTGATGCCCTCACCCAGCGGACGGCCAAACATTGGCGGCAGGTCGGAAGGCAGCGCCTCGCGTGCATCGTAGGCGTGATGTTCCATGTGTCCGGCCTCGCAGAGCCTGGTTGCCGCTGGGTAATACCGCGCCACTTCGTCATAGGCGATAGGCCAGCCGCTGCCCGGTACTGCCTCACGAACCTCAAAGTCCTGCGGGTCCAGCGGCACGCAGCGCCCGCCCCAGGTCGTTGTAGCGCCACCCAAACGCCGTTGGCGGTAATACACCGGCGGGCTGTGCAGCGCCGCATCAGCGACTTCACCTTCGTACAAGTTCTGCGCACGTGCATCGGCCCGTTCCTCGCCGCCTTCCAGCAACAGCACTTCAAGCCCAGCATCACGCAGTGCAAGCGCCAACGTGATGCCGGCTGCGCCAGCGCCGACGATGCAGACATCAGCCTGAAGCAAGCTGCCTGCGGGCAGGCCCTCGGCGCGTTCAATCATTCGCCCGACCCCTGCGCCCTGCCTGCAGCATCAAAGCTGCCACCGGTGCCGAACACACGCTGATGAACCTCGGCCACCGCGTTGAAAAATGCCTTCATGGAAAAGCGCTCGACATACAGCGCATGTCCCTGTTGCTCAAGAACCCGGCGCAGTGCGGGCTCGTCGATCAAACGATCAATCGCTGCAGCAATGCCATCCACATCCCCCGGTTGCACAAACAGCGCGTGCTTACCATCAGCCAGGGTAAGGGGGATCTCACCCACAGGTGTGCAGATCACTGCCGTGCCATGAGCCAACGCCTCCAAGATCACCAGAGGCAGCCCTTCATCGTAGGAAGGCAGCACAAGCACATCGGCTTGCGCAAGCAACTCCGACGCCTGATCCTGGCGCGCCCAACCGAAGAAAGTTACGTTTCGATCAGGGGCCAGGCTCACGACCTTGGCGCGGTAGCCATCCGCATCGCCGCCCCCCGCAATGGTGGCCTCCCAGCGATCAGCCGGCGTTTGCATGCGTGCAAACGCTGCCAGCAGATCCGACAGGCCCTTGCGTTCAAGCAGATTGCCGAGGAACAGGACCTTGAATCGACCTGGGATATCGGCGTCGCGCCGGGGTGATCGAGGGCCCGGCACACCGTTCATCACCGAGTGCACGCGTGCAGGATCGCAATGCAGTTCGTCCAGCACGAAGCAGCGCGCCACGTCGCCGAGAACCACCACCTCGTGCGCCAGCGAAAACACCCACCGCAGCAGTGCCTGCGCTCTTGGCGGCATCGCGCGGTAGACATGATGCATCTGTGCCGCGTGCATGTGAATCAGCACCTTTGCACCGATCAGTCTTGCAAAGACCACCAACAGTCCCTTGCGTACAGCGCTGGCCCGCTCGGCCATGTTGACGTGCAGGCCTGCCAACCGGCCCGTCAAGCGCTGCCAAAGCAGGGTCGCCATCGCCTTGGGCAGGAAATACAGCGACATCACCACATGGCCACCACCGCGCGTATCGAGCGGGCGCAACTCGGTAGCACCGTCTTGCCGCATCTGGTGCTGTACCAGATAGTCCGTCACTTTGAACATCCCGCCGCCAAAGGGATGCCATGGCGCTGCCAGGTAGATGATCTTGGGCTGTTGGCTCATGCGGCGTCTGCTGTTGCTCTTTCGTTAAGTTATGTTGGTTGGGCGACCGCTGCCAAGTGTCTGCGGCAGTCAACCGGGGCGCGCCGAGAAGCCCGGTCCGCACCAGCCTGACCGCGCATGTTCGATCCAAGACAGAGCAATTCACGGGCCAACTAGCACGGCTCGATCACCCACAGCGGTATTGTCCACGTCCGCTCAAGACAGGTCAGTGACGAATTTGTGCTGCTCGCACCACGCAAGCACCAAGTTCTGTCCGCAACCCTGAGTCCCGAAACGGGCGGTCATTCGGCCACGATCTCAAACATCAGTGCCGGGCCGGCCGCCAGAGCGGCGGTGTCCAGCTTCATTTCCAGGCCCTTTGCGCCAGCCCGCACCGGAAGTGCGTCGGTTCGGCGGCCATCTTGTGACACCGCATAAGCCTTGAACGCTTGGGGTTGGCCCAGTGCCAACCCGAGCTGCACCTTCACCGGACGGATTCGCAAAGGCAGCGAGCCCAATGTGCGCAGCCGTGTGCGGGCAGCATCATCAAACGAGATACCGGTATTGGATGCGTCCGTCAAGACAAACAGCAACACACGGCGGCTTTGCCCCAGCGGCTGTCCATCCATGCTGCTGGCGGCAATTACGGCCGGCGAATCCAGGCCGGTGATAGTCAGCACACCCACCTCATCGTCACCCGGCTCGGCAGCCAGCGCCACCGTGCGAGTGGTCATGACCGCAAACCGTGGCCGGCGCGTCTGCAGATCAAGTTCGCCGGTGTCGCTCACAAACCGGCCGGCATCCATCTGCGCCCATCGGGCTTCATCGACCTCGGGTGCCAGGCGCTTGCGCAGTGCGCTACCCGTGCCAGCAAAGACCTGATAAAGCGGCTTGGATTTGTCCACCAGGAAGGTATCGCTATCCGCCAACACGACACGGCCGAAGGCAGGCGGATTGGAGGACCAACCAAGGCCAATGCCGGTGACGAGTGCCAGCCGGCTGGCTGTCTCGCTTATCTGGCTCCAACCGCCATTGGCCATCAGTTCACGCGCGGCGTCAACACGAAACTCCAGCTTGCCGCGCGACGGTGCCACGTCACCTCGCGCATACAACAAAGCCGCCAGGCGCTCGCCGGTGCGGCGGATCGGGTCGGTGCTGATCGTGAACGGAAAGATGGCCGCCAGGCGGCTGGGCTGCGGCATCTGGTAGCTCAGCTGCAGTGAGTTCTCGGAGAACTGCGTCAACAAATCCCAGCCCTGCAGCGCCGCATACGACGGCGCCAGCAACGACGCTTCTCGCCGGTGTGTGTTCCAGAACGCATGCCCATACTCAGTGACCACAAAAGGTCGGCCCCACTGCCGGGCGGCCGCCAACTGGCGCACGTAGGCCACGGCGTCGGTCATCGAGCTGCCGGCCGGCACCGTGGACCCTGGCTCCACAAACCCGCTGGGATGGGCGAAATACGCGTGCATGTCCACCATGTCGGCCCTAGCGCGCGACAGGTCGCTGTTTAGCCAGTTCCAGTTGTTGTAGGACGTGGTGAGCCCCTTGAAGCCCAGGCTGCGCGCCTCAGCGTGCATCCAGTCGTAGGTTGTGCGTTCCAGCGCCACCACGAACCGCATGAAATCACGCTGCCGCGCGCCCGCAACGCGAAAGCGCTTCGGCACCGCCACCGAGCCCGCCAACGATTCGTTGGCACCGGCCTCGCCATCCCAGGCCTTACGCCATTCAACCTCGCTGGCATAGCTTGCCCGCAACCACTGCCGGAAAGGCTCGGCGTACACCTGCGGTACCGCCGCATCCCAGCCCCCGCCATCACGAAACGCCAGCTCCACCAAGCCACCCTCATTGCAAAGCACCAGCCCCAGCAGTGCTGGATCCTGCAGCGGTGTCATGCCGGTGTAGGGGTTGCGTTGCCCCAACATCATCTTGAGCTGGCGCTTCCAGTGTTCGCGCGATTCCTCGGCGACATAGAGGTCACGGCGCAGGTGGTACTTCTTCACCCAGCGATGCGGAAACACATTGCCATAGGCGCCGTTGTCGATGTAGGCCACGTCGATGACCACATAGATGCCCTGGCGTTTGAACTCGGCCAGCAGAAACTGGAAACGATCAAACTGCTCAGGATCGACGTCGAAATCCCGCAGCCTGTTGCTCATCAGCATCTGCTCGACACACTGTAGACGCACAGCGTTGTACCCGGTGCGCACCAACTGAGACACCAGGCTCCTCGCATGCGCCTGGTCTGGAAAACTGCCGGAGGACTGTGAAAACTGGAACGAGGCAGAAAAAAACCGCATCGGCTGCGGCCTGCCCGCGAACCCGATGTGCCCGTCGGGCAGCGCCATGACCCAACCGTGACGGCCCGCCGGCCCGGCCTCCACCAGCCCCTGAAAGTCCAGAATGCTCCCCGACTGAACCTCGAGGCCCAACTCGGTCAACGCCGGCCAGGATTGCGACAGGTCAGCAGGCACCTCGGCCGCTACAGACTGGACGCAGCCAATGCCCGCCAGACCGAGCAGCAGCGCAGCCCCGACCCCCCGCCAGACCATGACGGCGCGGCGCTCAAACCAACTGGTAATAGGCATGACACCCCCGCTTCAATAGGTGACGCTTGATGGGACGCAGCAATCCCTTGACCACCGACTTGGGGCTGTCCCAGTCGGCCGGATAGGCACAGGCCAGGCCCAGCGGCAGGCCGAAGCGGCGCAGCCCGAACCGCGACGCAAATCGGTCCAGCGACTGCGAGGTGAAGCAGTTGATGTGCTCCAGCGGTTGGACCGGCATCAGTTGCTCACGCCGGTTGTATGCGCCTTGCCAGTCCCAGCGGGACAGCAAACCGACAATGCCTTGGCTGTCGGGCACGCTGAGCTTGATGATGCCGCCCGGCTTCAGATGCGCCACCAACAGCGCAGTGACCGCCGCCGGGTCCGCGAGATGTTCGATCACCTGTTCGG
>JBBRSA010000052.1:0-25725 GCA_038245855.1 Burkholderiales bacterium | reverse complement strand
TGTAATGTTGGTGGGGGCAATCAGCTCTTTTCCCTGCGGGGTGCGTGCGCGCATTTTGATGCGCAGCTTAAGTTGGAATTCCCGCACCTGGCCGGCGGCGTTAAGACCGACCACCACTTTCTCGCGCGCCTCTTCCAAAATATCCACAATCACCTGGGGTGGAGCAGCACCCGCCACCGGAGTCAAGGGCACAATAGCGCGGCCAAAGTAGCGAATCAACTCGGTGGCCACCAGCCCGCCCTTTTCGGGCGTTACCGCCAAGGTTTTGAAAACATAGTTCTGGCTGCTGCGCAAGTGAAAGCCGCAGCCTGCAAGCAAACCACCAGCGAGCAAAGCGACAAAGAGTGTGCGGCGGATCATGGGTGGCCTAGACAACAATGTTGACCAAGCGGCCCGGCACCACGACCACCTTTTTGGCGGGCGCCCCAGCGGCAAACTGCTGGTAAATCGGGCTGGCCAATGCCGCAGCCTCAATCGCCTCTTTGGACGCCCCCGAAGGCACCACCACCGCGCCACGCAGCTTGCCGTTGATTTGCAACACCAACGCCACTTCGTCTTGCACCAGCGCACCGGGATCGACCACCGGCCAAGGTGCGTCCAGCAAATCGCCCTGCGCGTCGGCGTAACCCAACGCACTCCACAAGGCGTGGGCAATGTGCGGCGTAGCCGGGTACAGGCAGCGCAGCAGGATAGAGAAGCCCTCAAGCAGCGCGACTTGCGCACCAGCGCTACCCATGGCTTTGAAGTCGTCTAGGGCATTGATCATCTTCATCGCACCCGATACCACCGTGTTGTACTGCATGCGCTGGTAGTCGTAGTCCACCTGCTTGAGCACGCTGTGCATCTCGCGCCGCAGCGCCTGGGCCTCTTTGCCAAATTTAACGCCTTTTAGGCCTCCAGCCCTCGCCAATGTTGCGCGAGCAGCTACCAAATCCATAGCATTTAGCTTGACGCCAAAGTTCCAGACCCGACGCAAGAAGCGGTAGCTGCCTTCCACCCCGGCGTCGTTCCACTCCAGCGTGGCTTCGGGCGGCGCGGTGAACATGGTGTACAGGCGCGCGGTGTCGGCGCCGTATTTGCCAATCAGGTCTTGGGGGTCGACGCCGTTGTTCTTGGACTTGGACATGGTGCCCACGCCCTCGTAGTCAATCAGTGTTCCCACGGGCAAATTGCCCACGGCCTTGGTCAGGCGGGCGCCAATCACTCTGCCACCCTCGTCCTGCACATGCTCTACGTCGGCGGGCCAGAAGTACTCTTTGGCGCCCTTCTCGGTGCGCCGGGAGTAGATGTGGTTGAGCACCATACCTTGGGTGAGCAGTTTGGTGAACGGCTCATCCATAGTCACTAAGCCCAGATCACGCATGACCTTGGTCCAGAAACGCGCATACAGCAAGTGCAAGATGGCGTGCTCAATGCCGCCAATGTACTGGTCCATACCGCTGCCGCCAGTGGCTTGGTTTTGGTCGCGCATCCAATAGGCTGTGCCCTCGCCCACCATCGCTTGGTCGTTCTTGGGGTCGCAGTAACGCATGAAATACCAAGACGAGTCCACAAAGGTGTCCATGGTGTCGGTCTCGCGCCGAGCGGCCTTGCCGCACACGGGGCAGGTCACACCGGCATGAAAGCCCACGTGCTTGTGCAATGGGTTGCCTGAGCCATCGGGGATACAGTCCAGCGGCAGCACAACGGGCAGGTCCTTTTCCGGCACCGGCACCGCACCGTGTTCTTCGCAATGGATGATCGGGATCGGGGTGCCCCAGTAACGCTGGCGGCTCACGCCCCAGTCGCGCAAACGCCAGGTGGTTTTTTTCTCACCCAGGTCTTTGGCATGTAATGCGCTGACCACCGCGTCCACGGCCTGTGTATAGGTCATGCCACTGAACACGTCCGAATTGACGGTCACGCCGCGCTGCTTGTCGCCGTACCAGTCTTGCCACTGGTCGCGGTCATAGGTGAGGCCATCAACATGGACCACGTCATTGATTTCAAGACCGTACTTCTTGGCAAAAGCAAAGTCCCGCTCGTCATGGGCGGGCACACCCATGACGGCGCCGTCGCCATAACCCATGAGCACGTAGTTGCCCACCCACACGTCAATGGGCTGCTCAGTAATCGGGTGGATCACCTGCAAGCCGGTGGGCATGCCCAGCTTTTCTTTGACCGCCAACTCGGCCTCAGTGGTGCCTCCGGCCTTGCACTCTTGCATAAAGGCGGCAAGGCGCGGGTCCGACTGGGCCGCGTGCAGCGCCAAGGGGTGCTCGGGCGCAACGGCGCAAAAGCTCACCCCCATGATGGTGTCGGCCCGGGTGGTGAAGACGTACATACGCCCGTCACCAATCAGATCACCGTTCGCGTCTTTAATGTCGTGGGTAAAGGCAAACCGCACACCGCTGGATTTTCCAATCCAGTTCTCTTGCATCAGCTTCACCCGCTCCGGCCAGCCGGGCAGACCGGTTTGCACCTGCTCCAGCAGTTCTTCGGCGTAGTCGGTTATTTTGAGGTAGTAACCGGGAATCTCGCGCTTTTCGACGGTGGCACCGGTGCGCCAGCCTTTGCCGTCAATCACCTGCTCGTTGGCCAGCACGGTTTGGTCCACCGGGTCCCAGTTCACGACCTGGGTCTTGCGGTAGGCAATGCCTTTTTCCAGCATTTTCAGGAACAGCCACTGGTTCCACTTGTAATAACTGGGCTCGCAGGTTGCGACCTCACGGCTCCAGTCGATGGCCAGGCCCATGGCCTGCATCTGGGTGCGCATGTAGGCAATGTTGTCCAGCGTCCATTGGGCCGGTGGCACACCATTTTTGAGCGCGGCGTTTTCGGCCGGCAACCCAAAGGCATCCCAGCCCATAGGCATCAACACGTTGTGGCCGTTCATTCGCAAATAACGCGCCAGCATGTCATTGATGGTGTAGTTGCGCACATGGCCCATGTGCAACTTGCCGCTTGGGTAGGGCAACATGGAACACGCATAAAACTTAGGCTTGGTGCTGTCTTCGGTCACGCGGTATGCGCTGTGGCCGCTCCACAAGGGCTGGGCCCAGTGCTGGTGGGCCGCTTTTTCAATGTCCAGGTGTTGGTACTTGTCTTGCATGGAATAGGGGGGCAACGCTGCCATTGCCGGGTGTTTGCAGGAATTGCCAGGGTCGCCCAAAGGGGCGCGTGGCAGTGATTTTAGGCCCAGCGCACGCGCAACCACGCCGACAGGACCGACTCAGGGGAAGGCAGGCGCGTTGGGGTCGGCTACAAAACCAATCCGGCTCAGTCCGGCCTGGTGGGCCAGGCCCATTACTTCAACCACGCGGCCGTAAGGCACTGCCGTGTCGGCCTTGAGCTGCACCTCTGTGCTGGGGTTGTCTTGGCCCGCCTTGTTCAGCGTTTGGGCCAAAGCGGCCAAATCTACCGGACGGTCATTTACATAGACCTGCCCGACCTTATCAATCACCAGCATGAAGGACTTAGGCTGTTCATCGGCGCTCGCGCCTTGTGTTTGGGGCAGCTCTACCTTGACTGCGCTAACCATCAAAGGCGCAGTCATGATAAAGATCACCACCAGCACCAGCATCACGTCCACCAGCGGTGTCATGTTGATGTCACTCATGGGCGTACTACCCTGGGTGCGTTCAAGACGGCCGAATGACATAGCTTTGCTTTACTGCGGGGCTGCAGGGGCCTGGGTCAGTAAGAGTTCACGCAGGTCACGCGCAAAGCCTTCCAGATCCGCTTCAATACGCCCGATGGCGCGGCCCATCACGTTGAAGGCCAGCACGGCCGGGATCGCCACTGCCAGACCCGCTGCGGTCATGATAAGTGCCTCACCCACCGGGCCCGCGATTTTGTCGATGCTGACCTGCCCGGCTCCAGCGATGCCAACCAAGGCATGGTAGATACCCCACACGGTGCCCAACAGCCCCACAAAGGGGGCAGTCGCGCCCACGGTGGCCAGCAGGATTTGGCCGGACTGCAGGCGGTTCAAGACTGCGTGCAAGGCGTCCCGCAAAACCCGGGTGAGTTGCTGCGAGCGGTCGCCCGCCACCGCCAAGGTGCCCCGGGCTTGAATCTGGGTCGCCTCGACCAAGGGGCCCACCAACGCAGCCCGGTCAAAAGCTTGCACGCTGCGGCGCGCATCCTCCAGCGACGGGGCCTGCCAAAAGGCGGACGTGGCGCGCGCCACGTCACCCTGAGCGCGCAGCAGCAAACCGGCCTTCCACAAAATGACCACCCAGCTACCGACCGACATCATCAGCAAGGTTGCGGCCACTGCGCGACTGACGCCGTCGCCCTGCAAAAAATGGTCCAACACGTTCATTTGAGTCCCAATACGTCAAACATATCAAACAAGCCCGACGTGCGCCCGGCCAAAAACCGCACCGCGCGCAAACTACCTTGGGCGTAGGTGGCGCGGCTGGACGACTTGTGGCTGATCTCGATGCGCTCACCGATACCGGCAAACAACACCGTATGGTCGCCCACAATGTCGCCGCCACGAATGGTCGCAAAGCCGATGCTGGATGGGTCGCGCTCTCCGGTGACGCCTTCGCGTGCGTAAACGGCGCAGTCTTTCAAATCGCGGCCCAAAGCGTCGGCAATGACCTCACCCATCTTGAGCGCGGTGCCCGATGGGGCATCCACCTTGTGGCGGTGGTGGGCTTCGATGATTTCGATGTCGTAGCCGGTGGACAGCGCCTTGGCCGCCATTTCCAAAAGCTTCAAAGTGACGTTGACGCCCACACTCATGTTGGGCGCCAGCACAATCGGAATACTTTGGGCAAAAACTGCAATCTGCGCCTTTTGTGCCTCGGTAAAGCCCGTGGTACCAATGACGGCGGCCACGCCTTTGTCGCGACAAACCCGCAGGTGCTCCAGCGTGCCTTCGGGACGGGTGAAATCGATCAACACGCCACTGCTTTTTAGCCCCTGAGCCACATCGGAGCAGATCAGGACACCCGTGGGTTGGCCGGTTGCGGCACCTGCGTCGGTGCCGACTGCGGGGCTTCCTGCCATGTCCAGCGCGCCGGTCAAGACACAATCGTCGGCGTTGCGCACTGCGTCAATCAACATCTGGCCCATGCGGCCCGATGCCCCAGCAATGGCAATTCGGTGGAGTGAGCTTGTCATTTGGAGGACTACTTTTGGGCTGGTTCTAGGGGAGGGTAGGCCACGGACGGTGGCGCCGGCGTGCTGGTTCCAACGGCAGGCGTGGGCTCCACGGGGAACTTCTCTAAACTCTTCTCGGATGCTACCAAGGGAGGCAAAGGGCCCGTAAGAACCGGCGTACGCAGGGTAGAGACAAACTCCACCTCGCTAGGCAATTCATCGGCATCGATGTGGTCGACCACATCGTTCTTAAAGTACACCGTCACCTTGCGCGACTGGGGCGCTGCACCCTGGCGCTTGAGTGTAAAGACATAGTCCCAGCGGTCTGCATGAAAGACACTGGTCAACAAGGCGGTCCCCAGGATATCGCGCACTGTGGTCCGCGGCATGCCAGGACGCAGCGCAGCCAGCTGCTCACGGGTTACCACGTTGCCTTGCACCACATCAATCTTGTAGGGCTTCACCACCGACACCGCCGTGGTGCTGGCGTTATTGAAGCTGCTGCACCCCGCCAGTCCCGCGAGCACGAACGCGGCTAGGGTAATGGGGACACTGCGGCAAGGGTGGTCAAGCATGGATTGCGTTGCGGGAGATATGATCGCGTCATTGTAGCGGCTGCCCCCCTGCGGGCACCTGCGCGTGCCCCCTGCCCGTCCCCTCTTGCTGGATGACCCGTATGACCAACATCGACGAATTAAAAAGTACCGGCCTCAAGGCCACCGTGCCACGGCTCAAGATCCTGGAAGTATTCCAGCGCAGCGCCGAGCGCCACATGACGGCCGAAGATGTCTTTCGGGTGCTGCTGCAAGAGCGCTCAGATGTGGGCCTGGCCACGGTGTACCGCGTGCTGACCCAGTTTGAGCAAGCCAGCATTCTGAGCCGCAGCCACTTTGAGAGCGGCAAGGCGGTGTATGAGCTTAATGAGGGGCAGCACCACGACCATTTGGTGTGCTTGGACTGCGGCAAGGTGGAGGAGTTTTACGACGCCGAGATTGAGCGCCGCCAACATGCGGTGGCCAAAGCCAAAGGCTTTAACATCACCGACCACGCCCTGAGCCTGTACGCCACCTGCACCAAAGAAAACTGCCCCAGTCGGCCGGCGCCTTCCGTCAAACACGGATAACGCAAGACCGCTTCAGTTGTCGCCGCTCATGGCCTTGCGGTGGCGCTCAACAAATTCTTGGTAGGTGTCAATGCCGCGCAATTGCAAGATGGTGTTGCGCACGGCGGCCTCAACCAACACCGCGATATTGCGTCCGGCCAAGACCTGAATCACGACCTTGCGCACCGGAATACCCAAGACCTCTTGGGTCAGTGGCTCGTAGGGAATACGTTCGTACTCCCGCTCCATGGTTTCCTTGCGAACGAGGTGAACAATGAGCTTGAGCCGCATTTTGCGGCGCACGGCGGTTTCACCAAAGATGCCCCGGATGTCTAACAAGCCAATGCCGCGTACCTCCAGCAGGTTTTGCAGCAAATCGGGGCAGCGCCCTTCTAGGGTAGTCTGGTTGATGCGAAACAGGTCCACCGCATCGTCGGCTACCAAGCCGTTGCCACGGGAGATCAATTCCAAACCGAGTTCGCTCTTACCCAAACCCGACTCACCGGTAATCAAAACCCCCAAGCCCAAAATGTCCATGAACACACCGTGCATGGAAGCGCGGTCGGCGAAATGTTTGGACAGGTAGGCCCGCAGCACATCGATGACAAATGCCGACGCCTCGTGGGTGGCGAACATGGGAATTTGTGCCCGCTCACACATGGCCATCAGGGCCGGTGGCGCGACTTGGCTGTCGGCTAGCACCAAAACCGGGGGTTCCAGCGTCACGATGCGAGAAATACGCCGCGCACAATCTTCTGGCGTGGCATTGGTGAGGTAGGCGATCTCACGCTCGCCCAGAATCTGGGCCCGGTACGGATGGATGTAATTCAGGTAACCCACCAAGTCGGCGCCTGAACGCGCTGCGCGCACGGCCACTTCGTCGAAACGGCGTTCTGACGCGCCCAACCCAGCGACCCACTCCCAACGCAGGCGGGCCCTAAACTCTTCAAACAGAACGTCGGCACTGACGACGGTGGGCTTCATGGCAAACGCAGAAAACTAAGGGGGGGGGCTGCGGTCAGCACACCTGCGAGGAAGACTGCCAACCCGCGATCAAATCGTGCAGTCCCACCGAGTCCGTGGCAGACGCCATTTTTTCGCGCAGGGGTGCGTCGCTGAGCAGCTCTGCGATTTCAGATAGTATTTCCAAATGCTTTTGTGTGGCCGCCTCAGGCACCAGTAAAAAGATCAGCAGGCGCACAGCCTGCTCGTCTGGTGCGTCAAATCCGATTGGGTGGGTCAGCTGAAACACGGCCGCTAAGGGTGCGCGCAAACCTTTGATGCGCCCATGGGGAATTGCAACGCCGTGACCCAACCCGGTAGAGCCCAAGCGTTCGCGGGAAAACAGGCTATCGGTCACTAACGCCCGGCTCAGGCCGTGCAAATTCTCGAACAACAAACCGGCTTCTTCGAATGCCCGTTTTTTGCTTGTTACGTCCACTTGTGCAATGACTTGCGCGGTGGGCAGGATGCTGGCTAAGCGGTTCATGGTGTTGCGACCAATTATGCACACAAAAAAACCGCCCGTGTGAAGGGCGGTTTTGGCTTTGTGCGATTAGGGTGTGCAACTTACATCAGTCGCTTCGGGGCGTCATGATGGTGGTCCTTAATGCGACCCTTGTGGCGCACCACCTGCCGGTCGAGTTTGTCGACCAGCTCATCCACGGCGGCATACAGGTCTTCGTGGGCGCTTTCGGCAAACAAGTCGCTGCCTTTAACGTGGATGTTGCACTCCGCTCGTTGCCGTCGCTCCTTTTCCTTTTGTTTTTCAACGGTCAATAATACTTTGACATCGACCACTTGGTCGAAATGTCGCATGATGCGATCGAGCTTGGTCGTAACGTAACTGCGCATGGCCGGGGTAACTTCGAGATGGTGACCGCTGATCGTCAGGTTCATAAATAGCCTCCAGTTTCACTCAGGTTAAAAAAGCCTTCCGCTGTTAGCGGTCGGCACGCAAACCAAACAAAAAAGTGTCTCAAATCCGCTGCAATTGAATTCACTATGCGCCCGATCTGATCGAAATGCAATGAATTTTCGCCAGCTTTTTATGCCCCAACGACCCAAAACCGTGCACGCCCCAATGGCGATGCGATAATTTCAGCAGCCATATTTTTTGGAGCGCTCCATGGAAAACTACCCCAATCGGTAGCTTTCAACTCCCCTCACTGCGTCGGGGTTGAAAGCCTGCCCCGATCCAGTCGAAGCACACCACCTCCGGGAGTCCGTCATGCTCAATATTTTCTCGCTCGCCAATGGTCGACTCTTCCAAGAAGAGATCGAGTCGCTCGAAGAACTGTCGCGTTTTCAGCCCATCTGGGTCGACCTGGAATCCCCTACGGTCGAAGAAAAACGCTGGATCAAACAGTACTACGGCTTGTCCATCCCCGAAGACGCGATGGATGAAGACATTGAAGAATCCGCCCGCTTTTACGAAGAAGACAACGGTGAACTGCATATTCGCAGTGACTTCTTGATTGCCGACGACGACGAACCGCGCACCGTGCGGGTGGCGTTTATTCTCAATTTGTACAACGACGCTCTCAAAAGCAAGGGCGTACTCTTCTCCATCCACGACGAAGACGTGCCCGTGTTCCGGCTGCTGCGCATGCGTGCACGCCGGGCGCCCGGTCTGATCGAAGACGCCAAAGAGGTGATGCTCAAGCTGTTTGACGCCGACGCCGAATACTCCGCCGACACGCTGGAAGACATTTACGTCAAGTTAGAAAAGATCAGCAAAGAGGTGCTCTCAGGCGACGTAACCGACGCCATGGCTGGCGCCGTGCTGGGTGCCATTGCCCGCCAGGAAGACTTGAACGGGCAAATCCGGCGCAACATGATGGACACCCGCCGCGCGGTGAGCTTCATGATGCGCAGCAAGATGCTCAACGGCGAGCAGTTTGAAGAAGCCCGGCAGATTCTGCGCGACATCGACTCACTGGACTCGCACACCGCCTTTCTGTTTGACAAGATCAACTTCTTGATGGATGCCACGGTGGGTTTCATCAACATCAACCAAAACAAGATCATCAAGATCTTCTCGGTGGCCAGCGTTGCGCTGCTGCCCCCCACCTTGATTGCCAGCATCTATGGCATGAACTTCAGGTTCATGCCGGAGCTGGATTGGGCCATGGGTTACCCCTACGCGCTGGCCTTGATGATTGGCAGTGCCCTGGTGCCCATGTGGTACTTCCGCAAACGCGGCTGGCTGCAATAATTGCGAGGCAAATCAGCCTCTAGCCCTCGTTAAATATGCACTTAAAGCTATTATTTTTATAGCAAAACCATGAACTCGCTGACAATGCAGCGGGCATACACGGCAGCGACTTCGTTCACAAACTGCGAAAAATCCACATGGGCGGTGTCGTCGGCGCGGTCTGAGATGGTGCGTACGGCTGCAAACGGCACGCCGTAGTCAGCGCAAACCTGCGCCACCGCAGCCCCTTCCATTTCAACGGCCAAGGGATTGTGCCCACCCGCCTTGAGGGCCTGCAACAGCTGCGCCGCCTCGGCCACACCGCTGACAAAACGGTCGCCGCTGGCAATCAGGCCCTGGTGCACCGCTACTGCGCGGCCCACGCCATGCGGCACAACTGTCTGACTGGCCCGCACCAACAGGGCCGACAGTGCGGGGTCCGCTTGAAACAGGCTTTGCCCGTACAACGGAATCTCATAACGCGGAAACAGGGGTGATGCATCCATATCGTGCTGCAAGAATGTGCTGCCCACCACCACGTCACCGACGGCCACTCCCTCACCCACCCCGCCTGCCACGCCGGTAAAAACGACCCGCCCGACCGCAAACGCTTCAATGAGGGCCACCGTGGTGGTTGCGGCTGCCACCTTGCCAACGCGCGACAAGGCCAACACCACCGGTCTACCGGCCAGCGTGCCACACCAGAAGTCGCGCCCAGCGCGTCGCACGCAGCGTGCATCCGCCAACTGGTGCAGCAGACCGTCCTGCTCCTGCGCCAGTGCGCTCAAGATGGCAGTCGGGCCCAAAGGGTTAGTGCTCGCGCAATTCGCGGCGCAGTATCTTGCCCACGGGTGTCTTGGGCAGCTCCGCACGGAATTCGACCACCTTGGGCTGCTTGTAGCCTGTCAGGTTTACTTTGCAGTAGGCGCGCACGGCAGCCTCCGTCAGGTCCGGGTCTTTTTTGGCGATAACCAGTTTGACGGCTTCGCCGGTCTTGGCGTCTAGCACACCCACGCATGCACACTCCAGCACGCCAGGCATCTGGGAGAGCACGTCTTCCAGCTCGGTGGGGAATACATTAAAGCCACTGACCAAAATCATGTCTTTCTTGCGGTCCACGATTTTGAAGAAACCGTGTTCGTCCATCAGGCCGACGTCACCGGTCTTGAAGTAGCCATCAGCGGTCATGGTCTTGGCCGTTTCATCCGGGCGCTGCCAGTAACCGGCCATCACCTGCGGGCCTTTGATGGCAATCTCGCCGCGCGCACCGGGTGGCACCACTTTGCCGTCGTCGTCGAGTAGCTGTATGTCGGTATTGGGCAGTGGCACACCAATGCTGCCCGAATATTCTTTGGCGGTGACCGGGTTGCAACTCACCGACGGCGAGGTCTCGCTCAAACCATACCCTTCGCAAATCGGGCAGCCGGTTTTGGCAAACCACAACTTAGCGACAGCACTCTGAACCGCCGTGCCGCCGCCGACCGAAATCTTCAGATGGCTCCAGTCGACCTTGCCGAAATCGGGGTGGTTGGCCAAGCCGTTGAACAGGGTGTTGACCGCAGGAAAGCTGTGGATGGTGTGTTTGGCCAGCTCTTTTAAAACGGCAGGTATGTCACGCGGATTGGGGATCAAAATCAGCTTGCCGCCCATACGCATGGACAGCATCATGCCCACAGTAAAGGCAAAGATATGGTACAGCGGCAACGCACACACCGACGTGGGCTGCTCATTAGCGGGGATCTTGTCCATCACCGGCGCATTCCAGGCCGCAGACTGCAGCACATTGGCAATCAAATTGCGGTGCAGCAGCACGGCACCTTTGGACACCCCAGTCGTGCCGCCGGTGTACTGCAACACCGCCACATCGTCGGCCGTGATCTGCGGCTTTTTGAATACACCTTTAGCCCCCTTGGCAATCGCGGTATTGAACGGCACCGCACCGGGCAAGCGGTAGGCTGGCACCAACTTTTTGACATGGCGCACCATGGTGTTGACAACTGCGCCCTTGAACAAGCCCAATTGGTCGCCCATGGCACACAGCACCACATGCTGCACCGCGGTTGCAGCAATACATTTGTCCAGCGTGGCTGCAAAGTTTTCGATGATGACGATCGCCTTGGCGCCGGAATCTTTGAGCTGGTGCTCCAGTTCGCGCGGCGTGTACAAGGGGTTGACGTTCACCACCACAAACCCCGCCCGCAAAATGGCCGCCACCGCCACCGGGTACTGCGGCACGTTGGGCATCATGATGGCCACCCGGTCGCCCTTGGCCAAACCCAGGTTTTGCAGGTAGCCAGCGAACGACTGGCTGAGGTAGTCGGTCTGCGCGTAGGTAATACGCGTGCCCATGAAGTCGTAGGCCACCCGGTCGGCATATTGGGTGAAGCTGGCCTCCATCAGCGCAACCAGTGAGCTGTACTGCGCCACGTCGATCTCGCCAGCCACCCCTGGGGGGTAGCTCTTGAGCCAAATACGGTCCGTCATGCTGGCATATCCTCTATCGAAATGCGCTCCTGCGTAGGCGCCACCGGGCGCAAAACGCCCCTTAGGTCCTGAGCGCGGTCAACACCTCATCAAGCATCTTCTTGGCATCGCCAAACAACATACGGTTGTTTTCTTTGTAAAACAGCGGATTGTCCACGCCCGCATAGCCCGAGGCCATGGAGCGCTTCATCACGATGGTGGTCTTGGCGTGCCAGACCTCTAACACCGGCATGCCGGCAATCGGGCTGGTGGGGTCTTCCAACGCGGCCGGATTCACGATGTCATTGGCACCAATCACCATCACCACATCGGTGGTGGCAAAGTCGTCGTTGATTTCTTCCATCTCAAACACGATGTCGTACGGCACCTTGGCCTCGGCCAGCAGCACGTTCATGTGGCCCGGCATGCGCCCAGCCACTGGGTGAATACCAAAGCGCACTTTGACGCCCTTGTCACGCAAGAACTTGGTGATCTCAAACACCGTGTGCTGGGCCTGGGCCACCGCCATGCCGTAGCCCGGCACGATGACCACGCTCTTGGCTTCGCGCAGCAGTTCAGCCGTTTCTAAGGCCGTAACGGGCACCACCTCGCCCGCAGGCTGCGCAGCACCGCCTGCGCCCTTGGGTGCAGCGGCTACCGTGCCAAAGCCACCCGCAATCACGCTGAAGAAGCTGCGGTTCATGGCGTTGCACATGATGTACGACAGAATCGCACCGCTGGACCCCACCAGCGCGCCGGTGACGATCAGCAAGTCATTGGACAACATAAAGCCGGTCGCCGCAGCCGCCCAGCCCGAATAGCTGTTGAGCATAGACACCACCACGGGCATGTCAGCACCACCAATGGCCATAACCATGTGTACGCCAAACAGCAAGGCAATGGCGGTCATCACCAAAAGCGGCAGCATGCCGGCCTCGGGCGTGGCGGCGTGCAAAAATTCACTGCCAAAGTACACCACCACCAACAGACCGATCAGGTTCATGGCGTGGCGGCCGGGCAGGAGCACGGGGCTGCCACCAATGCGGCCCGACAGCTTGCCAAAGGCCACGATGGAGCCGGAGAACGTCACCGCGCCGATGAAAATGCCCACGTAAATTTCGATCGCATGGATGGCATGCGCCGCGCCGCTCAGGCTGGCGGAGGCGCTGGGATCCACAAACGTTGCAAAGCCCACCAGCATGGCAGCCAAGCCGACCATGCTGTGCATCAAAGCCACCAGCTCGGGCATCTGCGTCATTTGCACGGTGCGTGCGGCGTAAAGGCCAATACTGGCACCCACCAACACGGCGCCGATGATCCACGGAATACCGGCCAGGGTGACGCTAGGCCCAAACACGGTGGCCAGAACCGCCAGGGTCATACCGACCATGCCGTACAGGTTGCCGCGCAAGGCGGTGGACTGGTTGGACAGGCCGCCCAAGCTCAGGATGAACAAAATGGTGGCACCAATGTAGGAGACCGTCGCCAATTCAGATGTGATGAACATGCAGCGCCTTTTCTATTTACGGAACATCGCCAGCATGCGCTGGGTGACGGCAAAGCCGCCGAACATATTGATCGCGGTGAGCACAATGCCCGCCGTTGCCAGCCAGGTAATCAGGTCATTGGGCCGGTTGACCGCCGCCGACAGCGGGGATATAGGCGAAATCTGCACCAGCGCGCCAATGGCGATGATGCTGCTGATCGCATTGGTCACGCTCATCAGTGGCGTGTGCAGCGCGGGTTTGACGTTCCACACCACCATGTAGCCCACAAAGCAACCCAGCACAAACACCGTGAAGTGGCCCAAAAATTCTTTGGGTGCGTTGGCACCAATCAGCCAGAACAGCAAGGCACCAAATGCAAAGATGATGGCTGCGCTCTTGGCCGATGCTGGCTCTGTGCTTTGGCCATGCCCGCCCTTGGGCTTGGGAATAGCGGTGGCTGCCGGTTTGGCCGCTGCGGGTGCGGCCGCAGGTTTGAGCGCGGGTGCGGGCCAGGTGATGGTGCCTTTCTCGACCACGGTCAGGCCACGGATGGCGTCGTCTTCCATATTGACGTTGATAACGCCGTCTTTGGTCTTGCACAACTCTTCCGACAGGCGAAACAGGTTGTTCGCATACAAGGTAGACGACTGCTTGGCCAGGCGCGAGGCCAAGTCGGTGTAGCCAATAATGGTCACGCCATGGCGCACCACGGCCTCGCCGGGCACGGTCAACTCGCAGTTGCCGCCCTGCTCACCGGCCATGTCCACAATCACGCTGCCGGGCTTCATGCTCTGGACCATCTCGGCGGTGATGAGTTTGGGCGCAGGCTTGCCAGGAATCAGCGCGGTGGTGATGATGATGTCCACCTCTTTGGCCTGCTGGGCGTACATCGCGCGCTGGGCCTTTTGGAAGCCCTCGCTCATGACCTTGGCGTAGCCGCCGCCGCCAGAGCCTTCTTCTACATAGTCCACCTTGACGAACTCACCGCCCAGCGAGACGACTTGGTCGGCCACCTCGGCGCGGGTGTCATTGGCACGCACGATGGCGCCCAGGCTGGATGCGGTGCCAATTGCGGCCAAACCGGCCACACCTGCACCGGCAATAAACACCTTGGCCGGGGGCACTTTGCCTGCAGCCGTAATCTGGCCATTAAAGAAACGGCCAAAGGCATTGGCTGCCTCCACCACGGCGCGGTAACCGCTGACACCAGCCATGGAGGTGAGCGCGTCCATCTTCTGGGCGCGGCTCAGGGTGCGCGGCAGGCAGTCGATGGCCAGCACGGTGACCTTCTTATCAGCCAACTGCTGCATCAGCTCGGGGTTTTGCGCCGGCCAGATAAAAGCCACCAGGGTCTGGCCTGCGTGCATCAGCGCCACTTCGTCGGCGCTTGGGCCGCGCACTTTATAGACGATGTCGGCCTGCGCCCACAACTCTGCGGCAGTGCCCACCACGCTGGCACCGGCTGCGCGGTAGGTGTCGTCGCTGCAATGGGCGGCATCGCCCGCACCGGATTCGACCACCACTTTGAATCCGAGTTTGATGAGCTTTTCGACCACCTCGGGCACCGTGGCGACCCGTTTCTCTTCGGGGAAAATTTCGCGCGGAACACCGATGCGTTGCGCCGTTTCAGTAGCGGTACTCGTCTGCATGAAGCGACTCCTAAACTGTAAATTGGAAACTGTCCATGTGCCCCATCAACGGTAAGTTCCGCGAAAGGGTTTGCGGGCGCAACTTTAACCGAGATTACCCTGTGAATACCCGTGCACAAACGCACCGGCGCGGACTTGCTCGCCGCGTATTCCATAATTACCCATGGACGAACGATGGAAACCCAATGTCACCGTTGCGACGGTGATCGAACGCGATGGCCGTTTTTTGCTGGTGGAAGAACACACCGCAGACGGCTTGCGCCTGAACAACCCTGCCGGTCATCTGGACCCTGGTGAATCGCCCGAACAGGGCGCGGCGCGCGAAACGCTAGAAGAAACCGCCTGGCATTTCACCCCCACCGCGCTGGTCGGTATCTATATGGCGCGCTTTCATAAGCCCACGGGCAACCCAGCTGCGCCTGTGGAAGACATCACCTACCTGCGCTTTGCCTTTTGTGGCGACCTCGGCGCGTTCGAGGCGGACCGCACCCTGGACACGGGCATCGTGCGTGCGCTGTGGATGACGCCTGACGAAATTCGCGCCAGCACCGCGCGCCACCGCAGCCCGCAGGTCGTGCGCTGCATGGAAGACTACCTGCGGGGTCAGCGCTACCCGCTGGGCTTGGTGCAGACCGACCCCAGCGTGCAGGTGCTGCAAAAATTACTATGAAAATGATAGCTGCTTGCGCAATGATTACGAGGGCTAGAGGCCGATTTGACTATAAAATGGCGCCATGAGTAAGCAACGCATTGTGGTGGGCCTGAGTGGCGGGGTGGATTCGGCGGTGACCGCCCATCTGCTCAAACAGCAGGGCCATGAGGTCATCGGCATCTTCATGAAGAACTGGGAAGATGACGACAACGACGAAAAGGGCAACGAGTACTGCTCCTCCAACATCGACTTTGTGGACGCCGCCGCCGTGGCGGATGTGATTGGCATTGAGATTGAGCACGTCAACTTCGCAGCCGAATACAAAGACCGGGTGTTTGCCGAGTTTTTGCGCGAATACCAAGCCGGGCGCACGCCCAACCCCGACATCTTGTGCAACGCCGAGATCAAGTTCAAAGCCTTCTTAGACCACGCCATGCGCCTAGGCGCCGAAAAAATCGCCACCGGGCATTACGCTCGGGTTCGCCAGAACCCGGTCACCGGCTTGCATGAACTACTCAAGGGCCTGGACGCGAGCAAAGACCAAAGCTACTTCTTGCACCGCCTGAGCCAAGCGCAGCTGTCCAAAACCCTGTTCCCGGTGGGCGAGCTGCACAAGACCGAGGTGCGCCGCATTGCCGAAGAAATGAAGCTGCCCAACGCCAAGAAGAAAGACTCCACCGGCATCTGCTTTATTGGCGAGCGGCCGTTTCGCGAATTTTTGAACCGCTATATCGCCAAAGAACCCGGCCCCATCAAAAACCCCAAGGGCCAGACGATTGGCCAGCATGTGGGCCTGAGCTTTTACACCCTGGGCCAGCGCCAAGGTTTGGGCATTGGCGGGCTGAAAGCCAAAGGCGCGCAAAAAGGCGGCGGCGAACACACGCCCTGGTTTGTGGCCCGCAAAGACATGGCCACCAACACCCTGTGGGTGGTGCAGGGGCATGAGCACCCGTGGCTGCAATCGTTTGAACTCCGTGCGCAAGACGCCAGTTGGACAGCCGGCACCCCGCCTGCGCTGGGCGCATTTGCGGCCAAGACACGCTACCGGCAGGCGGACTCTGATTGCACGGTGCAAAGCGCCACCACGCACGACTTTGCCCTGCATTTCCCCCAAGCCCAGTGGGCGGTCACGCCGGGGCAATCAGCCGTGCTGTACGACGGCGAGGTGTGTTTGGGGGGTGGGGTGATTGAGAGTGCGGTGACGCCTGCGGGCTGAAGTCAGGGTGAATAATTGCTCCTAAATTAGGAGCTACTTGCGCACGTTCTACGAGGGCTAGCGGCCTTTTTCCGCATAAATTTCGCGACAGATGTCAATCGACAAAGAAATCCGGCAAGAAGTTTTTGTTGCCCGGCGTGACGGCATACCGATCCAAATCGGTGACGCCGTGCGCGGCCAGCACCGTGTCGTCGATGTAGAAATTGCCGGTCTCAAACGCATCGCCAGTCAAGAGGTAATAGGCCGCGTCGGCCATGATCTCGGGCGTGCGGCACAAGGCCAGATCCACACCGGGGATCATTTGCATGGCAGCGGTGGCGATGGCCGTGCGGGGCCACAGGCTGTTGACGGCAATGCCCAGCCTTTTGAATTCGCCAGCGTGCCCCAGGGTGCACATGCTCATGCCATATTTGGCCATGGTGTAGGCGGTATGGGGCGCAAACCAGTGCGTCTTCATGCTCAAAGGGGGCGACAGGGTTAGCACATGGGGCTTGCGCCCGGCAGCGGATGACTTTTTCAGCTCGGGCAGGCAGGCTGCGGTGCATAGGTAGGTACCGCGCGCGTTGACGCCGTTCATCAAATCAAAACGCTTCATGGGCGTGGCTTCGGTGTTGGTCAGGCTGATGGCGCTGGCGTTATTGACCAGTATGTCGATGCCACCAAAGGTTTCTACCGCTTTGGCTACGGCGGCCAAGACCGCAGCGTCGTCCCGAATGTCCACCGCCAAGGGCAAGGCTTTGCCACCAGCGGCCTCCACAGCCTGCGCCGCGCTGTAGATGGTGCCAGGCAGTTTGGGGTTGATCTCAGTCGTTTTGGCCAAGATGACGATGTTGGCGCCATCCGCCGCCGCGCGCGTGGCGATGGCTAGGCCAATGCCGCGCGAGGCGCCGGTGATGAATAAGGTTTTGCCAGTGAGGCGGCCTGCGGGTGCTAATGGTTGGGTCATTGCGTCTCCATTTGCTATGTGTTTGGCGAGTTTAAGGATGAACGGCATGTTCGGTTTCTAGAAACGCCACCAACAGGCGTGCGATGTGCGCACCCTCGTGGCCGTTCGCTAGGCTGTCCAAGCTGGCACGGTGGTGGTCGGCCCCCAGCAAATCACGCCGCTTGTTGATGAGATAGGCACTCAAACCCGCGTCAAATTCGGGGTGGGGTTGAATGCAAAACACGGTGCTGCCCACGGTGAACGCCGCCACAGGGCAAAAGTCGCTGCTGGCCACCAAGGTAGCACCAGCGGGCAGTGCAAGTACCTGGTCTTGGTGACTGGCCAAGAGTGCGATGGTGTCGCGGTTGGCGCAATGCGGCAGATCGCGGCCGTGCCAGTCGTAGGTCATACGCCCAGCGCCCCAACCCTGCGGTGCGCGCCCTACTGGGGCACCTAGGCAAAAGGCAATCAACTGGTGGCCAAAACACACGCCCACCATTTTTTTCCGCGCGCCCAGCAACTGGGTGACCTTGCGGCGCAACTCGACAACCCAAGCCTCATCCGAGAACGAGTCGGCTTGGCTGCCGGTTAGCAACACGGCGTCATAGTCGTCAAATGAGGCCGGGTACTCGCCCCGCTGGGTGTTGAAAACGTCCATGGTCCACTGCGCACCTACGCTTTCAAACAGGTTAATGAATAGGTCGCCAAAACTGCTGTAGTCCTGCGCCAGCTGGCCTTCCAAAATGTCGTTGTCCAGAATGCAGAGTTTCATTGCGATTACTTTATATTGACGACAACTGGCCCGCCAGCTGCGCCAAGCCAATGGCCTGCGCGCCGTGGCGCAAGGGGAACGGCTCGGTTCCGGGATAAACCACATAACGCTGCGCAATGGCGAGGTCGTCGCACGCAATCGCGAAGCCTTTTTGCACGCTGGGCGCACTGGAGCGTTTGACTTCGATCGCTATTTCGGGCGTGTTGCCCCGTGCCAGCACCAGATCGATTTCTGCACCGTCTTGGGTGCGATAGAAATAGGCGCTGTAGCGGGGCCCAGCGGATTGGATCAGGGTCTCTAGCACCATACCTTCGTAGCTGTGGCCTGCTACCGGGTGGCCCAGCACGTTGTCTAGGGTTTCCAGTTCCAGCAGGGCATGCACGATGCCGCTGTCGCGTACATAGGTCTTGGGCGTTTTGACCAAGCGCTTGCCCGCGTTGCTGCTCCAGGGCGGCAGGCTGCGCACCAGCTGCAAATTCACCAGCAAATCCAGATAGCGGGCGACCGTGGGTACCGACACGCCCAGCGCCTGCGCCAAGCGCGATTGCGCCAACAACTCGCCCTGGTTGTGCGCCAGCATGGTCCACAAACGGCCCACGGCCGGTGCCGGCAAACGCGGCGCGAACATGGGCACATCGCGCTCCAGATACGAGCGAATGAAGTCGCGCCGCCAGTCCAGGCTCCCACCGTCCGAGCCCGCCAACAAACTATCGGGAAAGCCACCACGCAGCCACAGGGTGTCTGGGGTAATGGCCGTAGCCGCACCACTCAGCTCTTGAATGGTGAGCGGCGCCACGTCCAGATAGGCCACGCGCCCCGCCAAGGTTTCTGAGGCTTGCTGCATCAAATCCAGCGCCGCAGAGCCCAGCAACAAAAAATGGCCGCTGCGCAAACCCGCCGCGCGCCAGTCGTCAATGATGCCGCGCAGCACCTCAAACAACTGCGGCACACGGTGGATTTCGTCTATCACCACCAGCTTGCCCTGCTGGGCGCGCAGGTAGCTGTCGGCATCGTCGAGCTTGCGGCGGTCTGCCGGGCGTTCCATATCTAAGTACAGCGCCTGGGTCGGCCAATCGGCGGCAATCTTGCGGGCCAGAGTGGTCTTGCCCACTTGGCGTGGGCCCAGCAAGACGACTGTAGGACTTGCCGACAGGCGCTCGCGGACGGTGGCCTCGATGGATCGGTGCAGGATGGAATGATTCATTGCCGTTATCTTAACGTCATAAATTCAATTAACGGTACAAATTATCTAGGGAACGGGTGGACTGGCTTTTCCAAGAAGCCGCTCGGAATTGGTATGCGGTACGCGATACCGGTAGGATTTTTTGCTTGGGACAGTAAGAGCGGCCAATTCATTTGAGCATCAAATCGGTCTCCAGCCCTCGTGGAATATGCGCAAGCAGCTCACCTTTTGATAGCTATTGCACGGTTTCGGCGTGGTTTCCATTTAAATCTAGCCTGTCCCCTTCACCTCACAAAATACTGTTATTTTTATCAGGGGGATAAACACAAGACCAAATGTCCGGTATTACGCCCTTACATGACTACACCACTGACAACCCTCAACGACACTGCCGCGCTGACATACTTGGCAGCCGCACGCCAACACCACTCGCAAGCTGCCATCGCCAAGCACCTCGGAGTCAGTGAAAGGCAGATGCGGCGCTGGGAGGTTCGGGAATCCAGCCCCCCCCCCCGTACGTTGGCATGGCACTGCAGCGCTTGCTTCCGTTTCACGCCGCCAGCGCCACGCCGGGCGATTTCAAGTTCATTGACCTCTTTGCCGGTATTGGCGGCATTCGGATTGCGTTTGAAGAAATTGGCGGCGAATGCGTTTTCACCAGCGAATGGGATGCCTACGCACAGCGCACCTACATGGCCAATTTTGGCGGGCAACACCCCATCAATGGCGACATCACCCAAATCGACGCCAACGACATTCCTGACCACGATGTGCTGCTGGGCGGCTTTCCGTGCCAGCCGTTTTCGATTGCAGGCGTTTCCAAGAAAAATGCGCTGGGCCGCGCGCACGGCTTTGCCGATGAAACGCAGGGCACCTTGTTCTTTGACGTGGCGCGCATCATCGCCGCCAAACGGCCCCGCGCATTTATGTTGGAGAACGTTAAAAACCTGCAGTCGCATGACAAGGGCCGCACGTTTGATGTGATCTTGCGCACGCTGCGCGATGAGCTTGGTTATCAGGTTTTCCATAAAGTGATAGATGGTGCCCACTTTGTGCCGCAGCACCGTGAGCGCATCATCATCGGTTTTCGTGACCCGGTTATTTTTGACTGGGACATGGTTGACCTGCCTGCAAAAGGCGCACACACACTGGGTGACATCATCCACCGCAAGACCGGGGAGCCGGTACTAGAGTCGGACGGCTCCACCTACTACGACCATGCCAAACACCGTGTACCAGACAAATACACGCTGACCGACAACCTGTGGCAGTACCTGCAAAATTACAAGAAGAAACATCAGGCTGCAGGCAACGGATTTGGTTTTGGACTGATTACGCCGACAAGCGTGACCCGCACCCTGTCGGCCCGTTATTACAAGGACGGCTCTGAAATCCTGTTCAGCCAAGGTGCCAAAAAGAACCCGCGTCGGTTGACACCACGCGAGTGTGCAAGGCTAATGGGATTTCCCGATACGTTCAAGATTCCGGTGTCGGATACACGGGCGTACCAACAGTTCGCCGAAGCAGCCGTGGTGCCCATGGTCAAGGCCGTCGCTAAACTGATGGCTTCACTCATCTTGCAAAAGGAGTCGGCCGATGCGGCTCCCGCCGTGGTCGTGCCGATAGACATCATGGCAACCGGACTTTGGACAAAAGAACAAATCAAGCTGGCGTTTCACTTGTACTGCCAGCTTCCCTACGGTCGGATTCACGGACGCAACCCTGAAATCATGGCATTGGCAAAAGTGATTGGCCGCACCGCTGACGCGGTGGCTATGAAGATGCTCAACATCGCCAGCCTTGATCCTGCCATCACCAACTCCGGCCGTGCGGGTTTGGGCAACGCCTCGACTTTGGACCGTGCAGTTTGGGAAGAGTTTCACGCTGACTGGGAGCGTTTAGCAGTCGAATGCCAGTTACTGCGACAGCAATTGGATAACACTGCCATAGACGATTCGGCGCTTGAAAACGATGTGCTTATCCCAGACGATTTCACTGGTGAGACGCGGCAGGTTTTGACAACGCAGCGTATCAAACAGCACTTTTTCCGCCGTGCGGTGCTCAGTAGCTACCGCGGTCGGTGCTGCATGTCAGGGCTTTCCGATTCCCGATTGTTGATTGCCAGCCATATCGTTCCGTGGAGCAGCGACAAGGCCAACCGACTCAACCCCAGCAACGGATTGTGCTTGTCTGCAATCCACGACCGGGCGTTTGACAAGGGCCTGATTTCGCTGACAGAAGACTGGCGCGTTATTTTGTCAACCGAACTTCGTCAACGTGACGATGCCTTTGTTAAAGCGGTCTTTTTTCCCATTGAGAACCAGCCAATTGAAATGCCTGAGAAGTTCAAACCCACCGGCGAGTTCATGAATCACCATCGCGCCCACATTTTTTTGGACGGCGCTCACATTTAAGAAATAGAAATGACCTTCCCCGACGCGTGCAACCCCGCAATTTTTCATGAAGATGTCTTTTATGAGTACTTTTTGCCGTACCGACACCCGGCATCGCGCTATGACATTTGGGGAGGTCATGGGCTTGAAACATTCGGTGAAGATTTTGAAATTGTCAGAAACGCCGACAAAAATTTTGTCTGGACCGTCCTCGACTGCGGCGAGGGACCCGATCAGTGGATCGTCCCCGGCATGGCATTTGTGAATCGCGTTTGTTATCTATTGACAGAAGTGCCGCACAACGATGCGCCAGTGCAATTCCGTACCGAAGGTCGCCCGCGCCCCATCACCCAACTTGGACTCACCCGCAGAATGACTACCTTGCGGCGGATTATGCAGAGGCAAGAATCAACTACCGTTGCTTGCGGCTGAATTCGAAAATTCAACCTGCCATGGCCGTCCTACACCCTGTGATAGACGTGATCGACTTCAACTTACTCACGAAATGCAACTTTGATGTCCTCCGAGCCCAACGGTGTTTTTTATCGGAAACATCCGAGCTTTTTGTTGGCCTCAATGAATTTCAAGTGAGTCGTCCAACATGAACATTCGGATGGAATACCTGTATCGCGACGCTGGTAATTACAAAAACTGGAGTGAGGTTGTATTTGCCAATCCGACCAACATACCTATCAAGCGCGTGCAGAAAATGGTGGGCGATGCGTTGTTTGAGCGGCAATACTTCGATGCCCGTTCAGCCGGCTTGCCAGACCTCCACTTCCTCGAATGCAGCCTTGAGTTGGATCATGATTGGCATGAACTTCATGGGTTAGCCGATACAGACGATCAACCGAGCGATTCGAGTGCTAGAAGTGTCGAACAATTGATCGAATGCCTGCACATGATTCGGATCGTTTGATCAATCTCTGCATGGAGGAATCCGGTGGGGTTGTGTGGTGTGCAAAATCATAAAAGTCAGACGCCGTTAAATTCTATGCAAAATAGGCCTCTAGCCCTCATGGAACATGCGTATACAGCTCACTATTTAATAGCAAAATAAGCATACCAACAGATATTTCAGGCACGGATACGGCTCAGCTTAAGCGAAATGGCAGCGGCCATTTTTATACAAATTGAACTTATTTATTTCAATTTGTATAATTTATGCATGATCCCACGCCATATTTCCACCACCATCCAACGGCTGGCGCAGTCGTTTCCCGTCATTACCATCACCGGCCCACGGCAGTCCGGCAAGACCACGCTGGCGCGGGCGCTGTTCCCAGACAAAGCCTATGTAAGCCTAGAAGACCCGGTAGAGCGGGCCTTTGCCCAAGAAGACCCACGTGGATTTTTGGCCCGTTTTGCCAAAGGCGCAGTGTTTGACGAAGCGCAGCGCTGGCCCGATTTGTTTTCACATCTGCAAAGCATGGTGGACCAGGACCGCACGCCAGGGCGGTTTGTGCTGACGGGTTCGCAGCAGTTTGGGCTGCTCGCCGGGGTGACCCAGTCGCTGGCGGGGCGCGCGGGCATTACCCGCTTGCTGCCTTTGGCCGCATCGGAGGTCGCAGGGGTGGCGGTTGGCAGCCTGGCACTGGACGAACTGATGTGGCGCGGTGGCTACCCAGCGCTGCACACACAAGCGGTGGCACCAGGCGATTGGTTTTCCAGCTACGTGGCAACCTACCTTGAGCGCGACGTGCGCCAAGTGTTGACGGTGCAGGATCTGGGGGTGTTTCAGCGCTTTTTGCGCTTGTGCGCCGGGCGCACCGGGCAGTTGCTGAATCTGAGCGCGCTGGCAGGCGAGACCGGTATCAGCCACACCACGGCTAAAACATGGCTATCGGTCTTGGAGAGCAGCTATGTGGTTTACCTGCTGCAGCCCTACCACCGCAACTTTGGCAAACGGCTGGTCAAAACACCCAAGCTGTACTTTGTCGATACGGGCTTGGCCTGCTGGCTGTTAGGGGTTGGCAACGCCAGCCAGCTGGCTTTGCACCCCATGCGGGGCGCCTTGTTTGAGAATTGGGTGGTCACTGAACATGTCAAGCAGCGCTACAACCAGGGTCTGCCCGCCAATCTTTACTTCTGGCGTGACAACAATGGCGTAGAGGCCGACTTGCTTTATGAAACGCCAGCGGGGCAGATTCAAACCGTCGAAATCAAGTCCGGCCAAACACCCACCACTGACTACATTCGGGCCGGAAAAAAGTCAGCCAGCTTTGTGACAGAAAATGCGGCAACTCCGCGCCTGATCTATGGCGGCGACGCCTCATTTGTGCGCAGTGGCGTCGATGTGGTGGGCTGGCGAGACGCTTGCGCTTAACCCATGCGGGCCAGCATGGTCTCCATGTCTTTCATCATGTGGTCCAGCCCCTCTTGCTGGGCGGCATCGGGCGCAAAGCGCGATTCCAACTCTTGCTCCATAAAACACACCGTCATACGCAAGTAAGTGCTGTCTAGCGCTTTGCGCACGGCCGAGAATTGCTGGCCGATCTTGAGGCAACTCTCGCCCTCTTCCAGCATACGCTGGATGCCTCGGATTTGCCCCTCTGCGCGGCGCAGGCGGTTTAGCACATCGGTGCGGGCTTCGGTTTTGGTCAGTACGGTCACAGGCTTGCTTTCGTCCATGGTTAATTCAGAGCATCCATTTTTCGCCGTTTACCGACTTTTTTGCCCGACTGGGGTCTGGCACGGTGGCTTTCACTTCAGTTTGACCTTGAGGCTGTCAAACACCTCGATGGTGACGGGGATGCCTTGGCCCACGCTTTGGGTAACAGTGCAGTAGGCCTCAAACTGGCCCAGTACACGGTCCAGGTGTTCTAACGACGCAGCGGGCACACCCAGCGTCAAAACCGCCTTGATGTTCAGCACGCGCACACGGCCCTCGGAGTTGCGCCCCACCTCGGCGGTAACCTCGCAGGCAATGGGCTCGGGGGCTTGTTTGAATTTGCGCAGGGCAAACAGCAAAGAGTCCGACAGGCAATTACCCACCGCCGCGGCCAAAAATTGCACCGGCGACGGCCCCTGGCCGCTGCCCAGCGGAGCGGGCTCGTCACCCATTACATTGGGCACATCGCCACCGAACGTGATGTCGAATTGGTAGTCTTTGCGCTGCTTAAGCTGGATGTGGACGGTCGATTCACTCATGGAGGTCCCCTGTTAGTTGGCGCAACCGATTTTGGACTCGGGCACGCCCAGCTTTTTCAAAATGATACCCAGCGGGCAAAAGTTGGTGAAGCCGGACTGGAACAGGTTGGCCCCCACAAACGCGGTGAACGCCAGCGCCCATTTACTGACGAACAGCGGGCTGCCCTCGACCCCCAGGGCCAAGGAAATGAGGATGAACAGGCCGGCAAAAACGACGATGTAACGTTGAACGGTCATAAAAATACTCCTTGAAGGTTAAAAAATTGAAACAAATGCAGGGTGCTTACTTGGGGTCCATCAAGCGGGCAATGCCCAGGGCCTTGAGCACGTATTTCTCGTACACCGGCTCTGAATTTCCGGTCTTGATCTTGCGCATGAAGTATTTTTCAAACGCGATCTTGGCCAAGTGCACCCACTTGCCCTTTTTGAACCAGTTGACGTTG
>JBBRSA010000051.1:0-26500 GCA_038245855.1 Burkholderiales bacterium | reverse complement strand
TTTCTTCGGGATTCAGCGGCCTGGTTATTCTTCTCCGCAAATGTCCCCCGACCTGCGGTCTCCTCCTTTATTTTGCTGCGCAGAACACCCAGGCCACTGAATCCTGCAGTGTTGTCAGTACCCCATGCTAGCCAAACGAATCATTCCCTGCCTAGACGTGACCGGTGGTCGTGTTGTCAAAGGCGTCAACTTTGTCGAGCTGCGCGACGCAGGCGACCCGGTTGAAATTGCCGCGCGTTACAACGCCCAGGGTGCGGACGAACTCACGTTTTTAGACATCACCGCCACCAGCGATGGGCGTGATTTGATTTTGCACATCATCGAGGCAGTGGCTTCGCAGGTGTTTATTCCGCTGACGGTGGGTGGCGGTGTGCGTGAGGTGGCCGATGTGCGTCGCTTGCTCAATGCTGGCGCCGACAAGGTTAGCTTTAACTCCGCCGCCATTACCAACCCACAGGTGATTGAAGACGCGTCGCTTAAATACGGCGCACAGTGCATTGTGGTGGCCATCGATGCCAAGCGCCGCTTTGGTGACGACATGATGGCGCGCGGCGAGGGTTGGGACGTGTACAGCCACGGCGGGCGCAAAAACACCGGGCTAGACGCAGTGGTGTGGGCCACCGAGATGGCCCGCCGGGGCGCTGGCGAAATTTTGCTCACCAGCATGGACCGCGACGGCACCAAGTCAGGCTTTGATTTGGCGCTGACCCGTGCAGTGAGCGACGCGGTAGGCGTGCCAGTGATTGCCTCGGGCGGCGTAGGCACGCTAGAAGACTTGGCCAACGGCATCACCCAGGGTGGGGCGGATGCTGTGTTGGCGGCCAGCATTTTTCATTACGGTGAATTCACCGTGGGCCAGGCTAAGGCCTGTATGGCGCAGCGGGGCATACCGGTTCGGTTGTAGGCGTTTTTTTGCCTTGGCCGTTTTGTTGCGCTTGGGGCCTGCCGGAGTGAGACATTCCGGGGGGCCGATTTGTGCGCGTTTGGCACCATGAGGCGGCCCCCAATGCCCCACACGCTGCCACCACAATCGCCCACCCGTGAATTCACAAGCCTTTTAGCCCCCTGGCCCTCGTGGAACCTGTGCAAGCAGCTACATTTTTTATAGCATTGATAAATCACGGACAATCCTCGGTATGAACTGGTTAGACGCAATCAAATGGGACGACAAAGGCCTGGTGCCGGTGATCGCACAAGAGCAAACCACCGGTGACGTGCTGATGTTTGCCTGGATGAACCGCGAGGCCCTGCAAAAAACGGCAGAACTGGGCCGCGCCGTGTATTTCAGCCGTTCACGTGGCAAGTTGTGGTTCAAGGGCGAAGAATCCGGCCATGTGCAGACGGTGCACGAAATGCGTGTGGATTGCGACAACGACGTGGTGTTGCTCAAAGTTACACAACTCGGCCACGAGCCCGGTATTGCCTGCCACACTGGGCGCCACAGCTGTTTTTTCAGTGTTTTGAAAGACGGAGCGTGGAAAAGTGTTGATCCGGTCTTGAAAGATCCGCAAACCATCTATAAATAAGAGCATGACTTCATCTGAACACGCGGTTGACGCACTGGCCAATCTCGCCGCAACCATCGAGACCCGCAAGCCCCGCCACGGTGGTGACCCCGAGGCGAGCTATGTGGCGCGGCTATTGCACAAAGGCCCTGACAGCTTTTTGAAGAAAATTGGCGAAGAGGCGACCGAGGTCGTCATGGCTGCCAAAGACGTCGACCATGGTGGTGACAAGGCTAAATTGGTGGGCGAGGTGGCGGATTTGTGGTTCCACTGCATGATTGCCTTATCCCACTACGAACTGACCCCGGCGGACGTGGTGGCTGAGTTGCAGCGCCGCGCCGGGACCAGTGGCATTCAGGAGAAGGCCATGCGTAAAGTATTGGCCCGCGAGGCCGAATCAAAATGACCCAGGATTACACCGACCCCACACAACCGCTGCCCGCTGCTGGGCAGCGTGGCAATGGCAGCTTTGAGAACCTGCAGGCGCTCAACACCGTGGGCACCATCAGCTATGTATTGCACCTGATTGTGGCCGTGGCTGCATTGATACCTGGCGGCCAGTTTGGCCCGGTGCTGCTGATTGCAGCCCTGATTTTGGACATGGTGAAGCGCGATGACGCAAAGGGCACTTGGCATGCATCGCACTTTCGCTGGCGCATTCGCACCGTATTGATCGCGGGTGTGCTGTATTTGGTGACGGCGCCGCTGTGGTTGTTAATTATTCCGGGCTGGATTGCCTGGACGTTGATCTCGGTGTGGTTTGTCTACCGTATCGTCGTGGGTATGGTTGCCATGAACAAAGGCCAAGCGATAGGGGTGAACGCATGACGACCCACGTATCTACCGCGGGCCATGCCCACGATCCGGATTGCCTGTTTTGCAAAATTGCGGCAAAGCAGATCCCGTCCAAGATGGTCTATGAGGATGATTTGGTCTATGCATTTCACGATATCCACCCCTGGGCACCGGTGCATTTTTTGCTGATTCCAAAGGCCCATATAGCGTCCTTGGCCCACGTGGGGCCTGACCATGCGCAACTGCTCGGTCACATGATGGCGTTGGTGCCCAAGTTGGCTGCCCAAGAGGGCTGTAACCCGTATCCAGACGGTGGCTTTCGCCTGATGGTCAATACCGGCGCCGATGGTGGCCAAGAGGTTCACCACTTGCATTTTCACGTCATTGGCGGCCCACGCCCATGGCTCAAGGGATAGGCCGCGCGCGCCTTAAAATACCGTAATTACCTAGGAGTAAACCATGGGCTTATCAACTACACACCTGATCATTTTCTTGATCATCATCGTTCTGATTTTTGGCACTAAAAAGCTCAAAAATATTGGCTCAGACTTGGGCGGGGCGGTCAAAGGCTTCAAAGATGGCATGAAAGACGGCAGCACACCCGAAAAGTCGGACGAAGAACCGGCTCCCACCCTGGTTTCCACCGACAAGACCGATGCCAAATCGACCATTGACGTGGAAGCCAAGGTCAAGCACTGATCACCGCCGACTTGACTCTCTTCTACTAAGGCTTTCGTAGCATGCTGGACATCGGCGTTACCAAACTCGCCATCATTGGTGCGATTGCCCTGATCGTCATTGGCCCTGAGCGTCTGCCTGGGGTTGCGCGTACTGTGGGCACCCTTTTGGGGCGCGCACGTTCTTACCTGGCCGACGTCAAGGCCGAGGTGGACCGCACCATGGACATGGAAGAGCTCAAGAAGATGAAAGACACCGTGGCGCAGGCCGCACGGGATGTCGAGCAGTCCATCCAGACCAGCGCGAGCGACTTCCAAAAGAGCTGGGCCGAGACCACCGATGTCGCGCTGGCGGACTCCGAAGTGAGCTACCCCAGCTACCGTCACCCCAATAAACACTGGCGCACGCGCCAAAAAGCCATGCCCAATTGGTACAAAGCCCGTGCTGGCGTGCGGACCAAGGCGCTTTCTGGCGCGGCGCGTGTAGCCCGGTTTCGTCCCCCTAAATACCACTGATCCATGGCCGACGACAAACCAACCCAAGACGAGCACTTGGGCACGGAGCAGCCTTTCGTACAGCACCTGATGGAGCTGCGCGACCGCTTGCTTTACTGCGCCTATGGCATAGCGGCCGTGTTTGCGGTGCTGGCGTTTTATCCCGGGCCGTCGCATCTGTATGACCTGCTGGCCACGCCTCTGGTCCAGTCGCTGCCGGCGGGCTCGAAGATGATTGCTGTGGGGGTGGTTTCGCCATTTTTAGTGCCTATCAAGGTGACCGTGTTGGCGGCCTTTGGCTTGGCTTTGCCCTGGGTGCTGTACCAGGTTTGGGCGTTTGTAGCGCCGGGCTTGTACCAGCATGAAAAAAAGCTGGTTATGCCTTTGGTGATGGCCAGCACTTTGTTGTTTTATGCCGGCGCCGCATTTTGCTACTTCTTCGTGTTTGGGCAGGCGTTTCCGGCCATCCAGCGCATGGCGCCGGCGTCGGTGGCGGTCAGCCCGGACATTGATGCTTATTTGGACTTTGTTATCACCATGTTCATCGCCTTTGGCGTCGCGTTTGAGGTGCCGATTGTGGTCGTCATCTTGGCGCGTATGGGCATTGTGACGGTGGCGCAGCTCAAGTCGTTTCGCGCGTATTTTATGGTGGCGGCGGCGGCCGTTGCGGGTGTGGTCACGCCCCCCGACCCCGTGTCCATGGTGGCGTTGTTGCTGCCCATGGTGGCCTTGTACGAAGTCGGTATTTGGTCCGCTCAGGTTTTTATAAAGACCACCCAGCCACCGGTGGATGGTGATAAGCCGGTCAGCCAGGACTAAGCCATTTTTTTAAGGCATATCGACCTCTAGCCCTCGCAGATGTTACGCATAGTGCTAGTAAAAACATAGCATCTTGGCGCTAAATCGAATACTACTCAGCGATTGTGGGTCCGTGGTTTGGGGCGCATACCCGGCGTGACATTCAGTTCAAGGGTTTCGTTCTTGCGCGCCACGGCAACACGTGTTGGCGTACCCGGCTTAAGGGAGGCTACCAGCGTCAACAGCTGCGCTACATTGACGATGGGTTGATCGGCCACCTTGGTAATGACGTCGCCGGGGCGAATGCCAGCCTTTGCGGCGGGGCCACCCTGCAAAACGCCGGTAATGATGACGCCTTGCTGGGTTTTGATGTCAAAGGTCTCCGCCAACTCGGGCGAGAGGTCGTTGGGTTCCACACCGATCCAGCCGCGGGTGATTTGCCCGTCTTTGACAATACCTTCCAAGACCAGTTTGGCAGTCGATACCGGTATGGCAAAACCAATGCCCATGTTGCCCCCAGAGCGGGAATAAATGGCCGTGTTGATACCCAGTAAATTACCGCTGGTGTCCACCAACGCCCCACCTGAATTGCCGGGGTTGATGGCTGCGTCGGTCTGGATAAAGTTCTCAAACGTGTTGATGCCTAACTGGTTGCGCCCCAAGGCGCTGACAATGCCACTGGTGACCGTTTGACCCACACCGAACGGATTGCCGATAGCCAGCACCCGGTCGCCCACCTGCGCAGCGTCCGAGTTGCCCAGCACGATCACCGGCAGGCGGTCGAGTTCGATTTTCAAAATAGCCAGGTCCGTGTCGGGGTCGGTCCCGATCACCTTGGCGCGGGCACTGCGCCGGTCGTTGAGGGTGACTTCAATTTCATCCGCCCCTTCGACCACATGGTTGTTGGTGAGGATAAAACCGTTGGGGCTGACGATGACGCCGCTGCCCAAGCCAACCTGGGGCTCGTTACCCTGCTCACCAAAGAAGTCCTGGAACCCGGGCACTTTGCTGTGCGGCATTTTGCGGGCCGCTTGGCTGGTGTTGATGCTCACCACGGCGGCTGATGCCTTCTGGGCGGCAACCCGCAGGCTATCAAAGGGCGCGGCTGCGCCGGGCGGGGTGGCTGAGGCCTGTATGAGGGCCACGACCTCCGACAGAGACGGGCGCTGGCCCAACCACTGCGGCTTGAGTGTGGCGACAACAAAGTAAGCCGCCAGCAAAATAGTGGCGGTTTGGGCGAACAAGAGCCAAAGACGTTTCATGCGATTTCCAATGCGGGCGGCACGGTTGCCAGTTGCCCAGGGGGTAAATTGTAGGGCGCAGCCGCCGTGGGGCGACCCATACGCTGCCATAGCCCTAACCACTGCCCCCATGTACAGTGGGGGCCATCCATGCAAGCAAAGTCCGTGACCATCTACATCCACCCCCAGGCGCCTGCCAAACCGGCGCTGGGCAGTGCCTGCAATGGCTGCGGCGTGTGTTGCTTGGTGGCGCCGTGCCCGGTGGGCGTCGTGCTCTCGCGTAGCCGCCAAGGTGCCTGCCACGCCGTGCGCTGGAATGCTGCTGAAAGCCGCTACCGATGTGGGGCCATTGATGCACCGCATGACGTCTTGGTGCAAGCGCTGCCAAAGTGGGCCAGCGGCATGGCACCAGTCTTGGCGCCGCTGCTCCGCCGCTGGGCCCGGCGCTGGATTGCGGTTGGCATCGGTTGCGACAGCAGTGTAGAACCCATAACCCCCTTTTTAACCCCGTACCCTGCCGCTGAACCGGCCCCACGCCATGACTGACCGCTCTCAATTACACGCTGCGCTGGACGGGTTGCTACAGCCCGAACGTTTCAAAGACTACTGCCCCAATGGCCTGCAGGTGGAGGGGCAGTGGGAGGTGCACAAGGTCGTGTCGGGCGTGACGGCCAGTCTGGCATTGATCGAGGCCGCTATTGCCGCCAAAGCCGACACCCTGATCGTGCACCATGGGCTTTTTTGGCGCGGTTATGACGGCCGGGTGACCGGATGGATGCGCCAGCGCCTGGGCCTTTTGCTGGCGCACAACATCAATCTGTTTGCCTACCACCTGCCCCTGGATGCCCACGCCGAACTGGGCAATAACGCCCAACTCGGCCAGCGCCTAGGCCTGCAGGACGTTGGTCGCTTTGGTGAACAAGACCTGGGCTGGATCGGCGTGCCGACGCTGTCGCCTACGGTCGGCGAGGAATCTGCATTTACCAGTGCGCAGGCGCTGGCCAGCCATGTGGAAGCGGTGCTCGCACACCCAGTGGTGCTGGTACCGGGGCGCTTGGGCGCCATTCGCCGTATTGGCTGGTGTACAGGTGGGGCGCAAGACTATTTTGAAGCGGCCATAGCGGTTGGGGTCGATGCGTTTATCACTGGTGAGATATCAGAGCCCCAGGCCCACTACGCGCGCGAATGCGGCGTAGCCTATTTGGCCTGTGGCCACCACGCCACGGAGCGCTACGGAGCGCCTGCATTGGCGGCTCATGTGGCCGCGCACCTGGGTGTGGAACATGAATTTATTGACATAGACAACCCAGCCTGAGGCCGTGCCGCACAAGCCACCATGACAAAACCATCCATTCAACGCAAGCCCATGGCGATCACTATGGGTGACGCGGCGGGTATTGGGCCCGAGATCATTGCCAAAGCCTTTCGCGTCTGCCCGCTGGAGCTGCGTGGTTGTTTTGTGGCGGGCGATGTGCAGACCATGCGCCGAGCATCCCATGCGGTGGTGCTTGAGGGGCAGGCTCCGCTGCCGGTGGCGCTGATTCGCACGCCCGAGGACGCATGGGACGTCCCCACTGCCTGTATTGCCGTGTTGCAGGTGGGCGCAGCGCTGCCGCTCGTGCCGTGGGGGCAGGTCAGTGCCCAGGCAGGCGCTTTTGCGGGTGACTGCGTAGCGTGGGCGGCGGATGCGGCGTTGCGCGGCGAAGTCAGTGCCCTGGTGACCGCGCCGCTGCACAAAGAGGCTTTGTCTGCAGCGGGAGCGCCTTACGACCAGTTTCCGGGCCACACCGAGTTGCTGCAGGACCGTGCCGCGCGGTTTTTGAATCGGCCGGTGGCCGAAGTGCCGGTGCGCATGATGCTGGCCAACGACGAATTGCGAACCGTGCTGGTCAGCATCCATGTGGCGCTGCGCAGCGCCATTGATGCGGTCACTTTTGACAATGTGTTGCAAACCCTGCTGATCACCCATTCGGCCCTGTCGCGTTTACTGGGTCGCCCGCCGCGTATTGCGGTGGCGGGTTTGAATCCGCATGCCGGGGAGGGCGGTCTGTTTGGCCGCGAAGAGATTGAGGTAATTGCACCCGCGATTGTGGCGGCCCGCGTGCAGGGCTGTGAGGTGAGTGGACCGTGGGCGCCCGATACGGTGTTCATGCGCGCCCGCTCTACGCCGCAGGCGCCGGGCGAGTTTGACGTGGTGGTGGCGATGTACCACGACCAGGGGCTGATTCCGGTTAAATATCTGGGGGTGGAGCAGGGCGTCAACGTCACACTGGGGTTGCCCTTGGTGCGTACCAGCCCAGACCATGGCACCGCGTTTGACCTTGCGGGCAGTGGCCGGGCGGATGCTTCCAGTCTGATAGCAGCCTTGCGTATGGCGCAGACCCTGGTAGGTTTGTGATTTATGAATGATTTAGGTCGTTAGCCCTCGTCAATGATGGCTTAGTTGCTATTTATTAAATAGCAACTAAGCGTCGGATCTACTTCTTCAAGCTGTCGCGAATTTCGCGCAGAAGGATCACGTCTTCTGGAATAACGACCGGTGCGGGTGCCGCCACGGGCTTGGGCGCTTCTTTTTTCAGGCGGTTGACCTGTTTGACCATCAGGAAAATGATGAAGGCCAGAATGGCGAAATTCACCGCAACGGTGATGAAGTTGCCGTAGGCTAGTACCGGTACGCCAGCCTTCTTCAGGGCATCTAGCGTGTTGGCGGTACCTTCGGGAACGTTGCCCATCACGAAGAAGAGGCTGGAGAAGTCCAGCTTGCCGACCACCGCGCCGATCACGGGCATGATCAGGTCGCCCACCATGGAGTCGACGATCTTGCCAAATGCGCCGCCAATGATCACACCGACTGCCAAGTCAATGACGCTGCCCTTGACTGCAAATTCCTTAAATTCCTGCACCATTCCCATCGGGGTAGCTCCTAATAAAAAAGGATGATCTTAATGTGTGTCAAGAAAAAATCGACACGAATTTTGTGTTCAGACGGCCGCCACCGAGACTCCCCGCTCCGTTGGCAAGGCGCAACGCAGGAAGCCTCAAACCGTCAGCTACAATCATCGGCTACCCCTTAGTACTGTATTCATTGAGGATTCTCATGAGTGAAACCCCTGTTCAGACCCCAGAGGTCGACTCCAGCAAGCGGACCTGGCTTATCGCCTCCACTTGTGTAGGCGCTGTCGGCGTTGGTGCAACCGCCATCCCATTTGTCAGTTCGCTCGAACCATCTGAGCGGGCCAAAGCCGCCGGTGCGGCGGTCGAGGTTGACATCGGTGGGATCAAACCCGGTGAAAAACTCACCGTTGCGTGGCGTGGCAAGCCGGTTTGGATTGTTCGCCGCACGCCAGAGCAATTGGCTGAGTTGCCCAAGAATGATCCATTGCTGGCGGACCCCCAGTCCAAGCGCAAACCTGACGAATTCACGCCGATCTACGCGCGCAATGAATGGCGCTCGATCAAGCCCGAGTTCTTTGTCGCAGTCGGTATCTGCACCCACTTGGGTTGCTCGCCGTCAGACAAATTTCAGCCAGGTCCGCAGACTTCTTTGCCCGATAACTGGCCAGGCGGTTTCTTGTGTCCTTGCCATGGTTCAACCTTTGACTTGGCCGGTCGCGTCTACAAAAACAAGCCCGCGCCAGATAACCTGGAAGTTCCGCCGTACATGTACCTTTCCGACAGCAAATTGCTGATCGGTGAAGATAAAAAAGCCTAAGGACGAAAGACATGGCTGAATTCAAGGAAATTTCCCCGAACGCCTCTGCGGGCGCGAAGCTGACCAATTGGTTTGAAAATCGCTTGCCCACCGCCTTTGAGGCCTACCGCGTACACATGTCGGAGTACTACGCACCCAAGAACTTCAACTTCTGGTACATCTTTGGTTCCCTTGCCATGTTGGTCTTGGTGATCCAGATCGTCACCGGCATTTTCTTGGTGATGCACTACAAGCCCGATTCCGCTTTGGCATTTGGTTCGGTTGAGTACATCATGCGCGATGTGCCATGGGGCTGGTTGATCCGCTACATGCACTCCACGGGTGCTTCTGCATTTTTTGTCGTGGTGTATCTGCACATGTACCGTGGCTTGATTTACGGCAGCTACCGTAAACCACGCGAGTTGGTGTGGCTCTTCGGATGCGCCATCTTCCTGTGCCTGATGGCCGAGGCCTTTATGGGTTATTTGCTACCTTGGGGGCAAATGAGCTACTGGGGCGCGCAGGTGATCGTGAACCTGTTTGCAGCGATTCCTTTTGTTGGTCCCGATTTGGCGTTGTTGATTCGCGGTGACTATGTAGTGGGTGATGCCACCTTGAACCGTTTCTTTAGCTTCCACGTGATTGCGGTGCCTTTGGTGCTGTTGGGCTTGGTCGTCGCCCACTTGATGGCTTTGCACGATGTCGGTTCCAATAACCCCGATGGCGTGGAGATCAAGGCCACCAAAGATGCGAAGGGCATCCCTTTGGACGGTATTCCGTTTCACCCTTACTACACGGTTCACGACATTTTTGGCGTGAGTGTGTTCTTGATGGTGTTCTCGGCCATCATCTTCTTCATGCCTGAATTTGGTGGTTACTTCCTAGAGTACAACAACTTCATTCCTGCTGACTCGCTGAAGACGCCGTTGCACATTGCACCGGTTTGGTACTTCACTCCGTTCTACTCCATGTTGCGAGCCATCACCTCAGAAATGGTGCAAGCCATGTCGGTGATCTTGGTTGCTGCTTCTGCCTTTGTGGTAATCAAGTTCAAAATGCCAGCCGTGTTTAAAGGCGCGATTGTCTTGGCAACGATTGCATTCTTGGCGATGTTTGGTGCGTTCGCGTTTACTGGCGTGTCTGCACTGACAGGCATCGATGCCAAATTCTGGGGTGTGGTTGCGATGGGTGGCGCAGTTGTGATTTTGTTCTTCTTGCCGTGGCTGGACAATTGCCCGGTGAAATCGATCCGCTATCGTCCTAGTTGGCACAAATACCTCTACGGTATTTTTGTGATCAATTTCGTCGTCTTGGGTTATTTGGGCACACAACCGCCGGCGCCCATTGGAAATATGGTGTCGCAAGTGGGTACTTTGTTTTACTTTGGCTTCTTCCTCTTGATGCCATGGTGGAGCCAGTTGGGTACCACCAAACCTGTGCCGACTCGCGTTAACTTTGTTGCCCACTGAGCCGGAGAACATGTCAATGAAAAAGATACTAATGTCGGTGGTGATGGTGCTCGGTTTTGTTGCCGGTGCGCAGGCGAATACGGGCGGTATTGCCTGGGATAAAGCGCCTAACAAGACCAACGACCTGGCTGCCTTGCAAAATGGTGCCAAGCTGTTTGTAAACTACTGCCTGAACTGTCATTCTGCGGCTTTCATGCGATTTAATCGGTTGAAGGACATTGGCCTGACCAATCAGCAAATTAAAGATAACCTGCTGTTCACAACCGAAAACGTTGGCGATACCATGAAGGTTGCCCTTGATCCGAACCAGGCCAAGGAATGGTTTGGCGCCAATCCGCCGGACCTGACGCTGGTCGCGCGCTCGCGCTCTGCAGCAGGCAAGGGCACTGGCGCAGATTATCTGTACACGTATTTGCGCACCTATTACCCAGATGCTTCCAAAGCCACTGGCTGGAATAACTTGGCATTCCCGAGCGTGGCTATGCCACACGTTTTGTGGGAGCTTCAGGGTAAGCGCACGCCGATTTATGAAACCGTTGAAGAGCATGGCCATGAAGAGCATGTATTTACTGGCAAGTGGGAGCAAATTACGCCCGGCTCGATGACAACCGCAGAGTACGACTCTGCCGTTGCTGATTTGGTTGGCTACTTGCAGTGGATGGCCGAGCCCGCTCAAAACACCCGCGTGCGCCTTGGATTTGGCGTGCTGCTCTTCCTGCTTATCATGACTTTCTGTACTTGGCGCCTCAACGCCGCCTACTGGAAAGACGTCAAGTAAGCGATCAATAGTGGCGCACCGCGCGGTGCGCCCTGATTGCTGTGGAGTGGGCTCGCTTTGGCAGCCCACTCTTTTTAATTTTTAGGAGACCTACCCATGATGGTGCTGTATTCAGGAACAACCTGCCCTTTTTCCCACCGCTGCCGGTTTGTTCTGTTTGAAAAGGGAATGGATTTCGAGATTCGCGATGTCGACTTGTACAACAAGCCCGAAGACATCAGCGTGATGAATCCCTATGGACAGGTACCTATTTTGGTAGAGCGTGACCTGATTTTGTATGAGTCCAACATCATCAATGAGTACATTGATGAGCGTTTTCCTCATCCACAATTGATGCCCGGCGACCCGGTTGACCGCGCCCGTGTTCGTTTGTTTTTGCTCAATTTCGAAAAAGAATTGTTTACGCATGTTGCGACATTGGAAGCCCGAGTGTCCAAAGGCAACGAAAAGGCTTTGGAAAAGGCACGCGCGCACATCCGTGACCGTCTGACGCAATTGGCCCCGGTTTTCTTGAAAAACAAGTACATGCTGGGCGACAATTTCTCGATGTTGGATGTAGCCATTGCCCCTTTGCTGTGGCGTCTGGATTTTTATGGCATTGATTTGAGTAAAAATGCTGCGCCTTTGCTGAAATATGCTGAACGCATTTTCTCCCGCCCTGCATACATTGAGGCGCTGACGCCGTCTGAAAAGGTGATGCGCAAATAAGCGCTCCAGAAGGAAGGTCATGATTGACGCCAGCGAATCGAGTTCTACACGACCCTACCTCATTAGGGCACTTTATGAATGGTGCACCGACAACGGCTACACGCCCTTTATTGCCGTGTTGGTGGATGAGACGGTTCGCGTTCCCACCGAGTATGTGAAAGACGGTGAGATTGTGCTCAATGTCAGCTTTGATGCCACCAGTGCCTTGAATCTCGGCAATGAATTCATTGAGTTCAAAGGCCGGTTTGGCGGCGTTGCGCGCGACATATATGTTCCTGTTGGACGTGTTCTGGCGATCTATGCACGTGAAAATGGCCAAGGCATGGCCTTTCCCATGATGGCGACTTCAGCGGAGCCTAAAGCGACCGCATCGCCCAGCGAGGGCAAACCTGTTGCGCTGACACCGGTGAAGTCAACGGATGGCGGAGGAGGATCAGACGCACCGCGTCCAGTGGGCACCGGAAAGCCGTCACTCACGCGTATTAAGTAGTTTGCAAACAGATTCTCGAAGTTTCGGGCATCTGTAGGTTAGAATCAAAGACGTGCCGGTTTAGCTCAGTTGGTAGAGCAACCGCCTTGTAAGCGGTAGGTCATCAGTTCGAATCCGATAACCGGCACCATTAATCTTCTTACTGGCCCTTCATGGGTAGCTCTGCGGGGCTTGAATTTTCAGTCGTATCGATTGCACATCCCAACCTTTGGACCGAAGGTGGGATTCCAGTGCCGGAAGTAGCTGGCGCAATTTTGATGCTGCTGCATTACTGTTAAGAATAAGGCACCATACAGCCCCATCAATCGGTCCCGCTTTAATTGCACTTCGCAGTGCCGACGGAATCAGTGGTTGCACCGACCGCAAACGTGCAGACGACTCGGTCGCAAGGCTTGACAACCTAGCAAAGGTGGGCGAATCTTGCGCGGCTTGTTGCACTGAGATGGAATGGTTGCGACGGTTCATGATCTAATTTTCGAGGGAATACTCGATGCAATTGATTATCACGGATGCATGGCTTGCCAAAAGTCGGGCCTTTCAGTTGAGCGGCACTAGGCTTGCGCTGGTGTTTGTCGGCTTTTCTACCGTCATGCTGTTGTTTGCAGCCAGCTTGTACCACTGGGTTTTCCTCAAAGGCGCGCGTGAAGGTTGGCCTGTGGTGGACACTCTTGTGAAGTTTGTGGTGAAAGACGAGTTTGCGCAGCGCGATCGTTTTATGCGCGAAAACCTAGCGGTGATGGCCAAAAAGCTTGGAGAAATGCAGGTCCAAATGCTCCATTTGGAATCTTTGGGCGAACGCGTTTCGGGCTTAGCAGGCATCAATCCAGCAGCACTCAAGTCATCGCTAGGTCAAGGTGGGCGTCTCGTACGCGAGCGCAATCTAACTATGGACGACCTGAAGACGACCTGAACGCGAGCTTGCTGGATTTCGACCGATTGGCCGACCAGAATGCCGAATTGATGACTTCCATCGAGTCGCGTTTAGTTGAACAAAAGGTTACGAAAATGTTGATGCCGACTCAGACACCGGTTAGCAATGCCAGCCTGGGTTCTGCTTTTGGTTGGCGCATTGATCCCATTACTGGTCGCACTGCTTTGCATACCAGACTTGACTTTCCGGCCGCTACAGGGACACCTATTTACGCTGCTGCGGGTGGAGTCGTTGTCGCGCAAGAGATCCATCCGGAATACGGAAACATGATAGAAATTGACCACGGAAACGACCTCACAGCCCGCTACGGACACAGTTCAAAGGTGTATGTAAAAAAGGCGATTTAATCAAGCGCGGTCAGCACATCGCAGACGTCGGTAGCACCGGGCGCTCGACGGGATCGCACTTGCACTTTGAAGTGTTGGTGCAGGGCGTGCCCCAAGATCCGCAAAAGTTCTTAAATGCTGACAAAAATACACTCACCGTCCGGATCGCACAAAGCACGACGCCGGCGTCTCTGTCCAAATCCCAAACCATCGCGTCTGTCGTAATGCCTTTGCGGGCGCAGTAAAATCGGCGTTTTGGTTTTCTTCGCTTTATTCAATGCGGCATCGCCGGGTTGAATTTTTCAGAAGTGGGCCCCATTTCACTTTGACTAGAAAAAGGACTGTGCTGTTCTGTAGCTCCACTTGGGCGACAGGCCGGTCTTGGACGCATGGCCATTAATATACTCACTAAAATTTTCGGCAGTCGCAATGACCGCCTGCTCAAGCAATACCAATCTGTAGTGGTGCGCATTAATGCCTTAGAGGTTCAGTTCGAGCAGTTGACGGACGAGGCATTGCGAGCCAAGACGCAGGAATTCAAAGATCGGGCGGCCAACGGCGAAGCCCTTGACGCGCTGCTCCCAGAAGCATTCGCGGTGGTGCGCGAGGGCTCCAAGCGGATCATGAAAATGCGCCACTTTGATGTGCAGCTGCTCGGCGGTATGGCGTTGCACTACGGAAAAATCGCCGAAATGGGCACGGGTGAAGGTAAAACGTTGACATCAACACTACCTGTGTACCTGAATGCATTGTCGGGCAAGGGCGTGCATGTGGTTACGGTTAATGACTATTTGGCCAGTCGTGACGCCCAATGGATGGGGCGTCTTTACAACTTCTTGGGGCTCACCGTTGGCATTAACCTGCCTCAGGTACCGCGCGAGGACAAGCAAGCAGCCTACCGTGCGGATATTACTTACGGAACGAACAACGAATACGGGTTTGACTACCTTCGTGACAACATGGTCTACGAAGTGGTAGATCGTGTTCAGCGTGGGCTCAACTTTGCCATCATCGACGAGGTGGACTCGATTTTGATCGACGAGGCTCGCACGCCGCTGATCATCAGCGGGCAGGCAGAAGATCACACCGACTTGTACGTAGGTATCAACAAAGCCGCCCCACAACTGCAACTTCAGGAAGGTGAGGAAGACCCCCGTACGGGTGAAGGGGTTACCAAGCCCGGTGACTTCACGGTCGATGAAAAAAGCCATCAGGTGTTTTTGACCGAACAGGGCCATGAAACTGCTGAGCGGATCTTTGGCGAGATGGGACTGATTCCAGCGGGCACGTCCCTGTATGACCCCGCCAACATCACGCTCATGCACCACCTGTATGCAGCCCTGCGGGCCAATCACCTGTTCCATCGTGACCAGCATTACGTCGTACAAAACGGTGAGATTGTGATTGTGGATGAGTTCACCGGCCGCTTGATGACCGGACGGCGCTGGAGCGATGGCTTACACCAAGCGGTGGAGGCTAAAGAAGGCGTACATATCCAGGCCGAAAATCAGACGCTGGCGTCGATTACTTTCCAAAATTACTTTCGCCTGTACGGCAAACTTGCGGGAATGACCGGCACGGCCGATACCGAAGCCTACGAGTTCCAAGAAATTTATGGTTTAGAGACCATCGTGATCCCACCAAACCGGGTGAGTCGCCGTGATGACCAACTGGACCGTATCTACAAGACCACGCGCGAGAAGTACGTCGCGGCGATTCAGGATATTCGCGAATGCTACGAACGGGGGCAGCCGGTTTTGGTGGGAACCACGTCCATTGAAAACTCCGAGATCATCGCCCAGCTGCTGGAAGAAGAGAAACTGCCGCATCAGGTGCTCAATGCCAAGCAGCACCAGCGGGAAGCAGACATTGTTGCCCAGGCTGGGCGACTCAAGATGATCACCATCGCCACCAACATGGCTGGCCGTGGTACCGACATCGTATTGGGTGGCAGCACTGCAAATGCCCTCGCGGAAATTGACGCGGATGCGGCAATGGCGCCGGAAGAGAAACAACGCAAAATTGACGCGGTACGTGCCGAGTGGTCGACTAACCACGAGCAGGTGAAATCGCTTGGCGGGCTGCGTATTATTGCGACCGAGCGCCACGAGTCACGTCGCATTGACAACCAATTGCGGGGTCGATCTGGCCGCCAAGGCGACCCTGGTTCATCACGCTTCTATTTGAGCTTGGACGACGCGTTGATGCGTATTTTCGCGGGTGACCGCGTCAAGGCCATCATGGAACGGTTGAAGATGCCCGAAGGTGAGGCAATTGAAGCCGGCATCGTCACCCGAAGTATCGAGAGCGCGCAACGCAAAGTGGAAGCGCGAAATTTCGATATGCGCAAGCAATTGTTGGAATACGACGATGTCTCCAACGACCAACGTAAGGTGATTTACCAGCAACGTAATGCCATTTTGGATGCACAGGATCTGACCGCGCAAATTGCAGCATTGCGTGAAGGTTGCTTTCACGATTTGGTTCGCCAATACGTGCCTGTGGAGTCGGTGGAAGAGCAGTGGGATATCCAAGCCTTGCAACGTATTTTGGTGGACGAATGGGCGATTGAATTGGATTTGCACAACAAGGTTCAGAGTGCATCCGCTATTACAGACGAGGACTTGTTGGCGACTGTCACCGAGTCGGCGCATGCCGCTTTCCAGTCCAAAGTGGAGCAGGTCGGTTTGGGGAATTTCACCCAGTTCGAACGCATGGTGCTGCTTCAAAGCATCGATAGCCACTGGCGTGACCATTTGAGTTCTTTGGATTACCTGCGCCAAGGCATTCACCTGCGTGGATATGCGCAGCAGCAACCGAAACAAGAATACAAACGCGAGGCATTTGAGCTGTTTGGCCAACTATTGGATTCCGTGAAAAACGACGTGACCAAGGTTCTGATGACAGTGAAGATCCAATCCAACACACAATTGGAAGAAGCCGCAGAGGCCATGGAGTCGCGTGCGGAAAGTATTGCCAATGTCACGTATAGCGCCCCAACCGAAACCGGTGAGGTGCAAACCAGGGTGGATCCCGAATCGGTGCGCACGGCGGCGGCAGACCAGGTTGCCCGCGTCGGACGCAATGAACCGTGTCCGTGCGGTAGTGGCAAAAAGTATAAACAGTGCCACGGCGCCCTGGCTTGAGAGATTGCGATGCCTGTTAATTTGCCTGAGCCAAACCTGGATTCCCTGTACCCCATTGACGGACTTCGCATTGGAGTCGCGGAGGCCGGTGTGCGTAAGGTAGGCCGCAAGGACTTGACAGTGATGCTGTTGGACGAAGGTGTATCGGTGGCTGGCGTTTTTACAACCAACCGCTTTTGTGCTGCACCGGTTCAGATTTGTCGAGAGAACTTGACCAGTGGAGGTGCAATTCGTGCGTTGCTCATCAATACGGGTAACGCCAATGCCGGTACGGGCGCTGATGGCATTGAACGTGCCCACAGCACCTGTTTGGCCCTTGCGCAGCAGCTAGGCGTTGCACAAGGGCAAATACTGCCCTTTTCGACCGGTGTGATTATGGAGCCCTTGCCCAATGACCGGATCGAGGCCGGATTGCCCGCAGCAATTGCCGATGCCAAGCCGGGTAATTGGCTGCGCGCAGCGCACGGCATTATGACGACCGATACCGCCCCGAAAGCGTTTGGGGTGAGGGTGACGATTGGGGGGAAACCAGTTCATATCACGGGCATCAGCAAAGGCGCCGGCATGATTCGTCCTAATATGGCGACCATGCTTGGGTTTATTGCGACCGACGCCTGTGTCAGTCCAACCATCATTCAGCAATTAGCCTCAGAGCTGGCTGAAGGTTCATTCAACCGGATTACGGTGGATGGGGATACGTCCACCAACGATTCTTTGGTTGTCATGGCCACCAACAAAGCAGGCCATGCGGTTATTGCGTCATTGGAAAGTGCTGATGGCAGCCTATTACGAAACGCCATGATGGATGTGGCCCGAAAACTCGCCCAAGCTATTGTGCGCGACGGGGAGGGGGCTACAAAATTTATTACTGTGCGAGTGGAAGGTGGGCTTGACGCAGCGGAGTGTCGTAGCGTGGCTTACGCCATCGCACATTCTCCGCTGGTTAAAACGGCTTTTTTTGCCAGCGACCCTAATTTGGGTCGAATTCTTGCGGCCGTCGGTTACGCTGGAATTCATGATCTGGACCCCAGTCGTATTGAGCTCTTTCTGGACGATGTACATGTCGCAACAAAGGGCGGGCGTAACCTGAACTACCGAGAGGAAGACGGGCAGCGCGTTATGAAGCAAAGCGAAATAACCGTTCGCGTGGACTTGGGGCGTGGGCAAGCTGCGGACACGGTGTGGACCTGCGATTTGAGTCACGATTACGTGACGATCAACGCAGATTACCGGTCCTGATGTATGCAGGCGACTTTGTCAGGTTTGTTGGCGCGCGTCGAACATCTGTTGGATCGTGTCGAAACGCTATTGCCGCAGGGACTGACAGAACCTGATTGGAATGCCGCGATTGCGTTTCGCTATCGACGACGCGGTTCGGGGCCGGGGGTCATATCCGCAGTACAGCATGTCGGCGCGATGGCTCTCGCAGATCTCAAGGAAGTTGATGCCCAGAAGGAGAAAATCTATCGCAACACGGAACAGTTTGTTCTCGGTTTACCTGCCAATAACGTGTTGTTGACTGGGGCCCGTGGCACGGGTAAGTCGTCTTTGGTGCGGGCCTGCTTGCACGCCTTTTCTCACCAAGGATTGCGCCTCATCGAAGTGGGTAAGACCGAACTCATCGATTTGCCCGATATCGTTGACCTTGTTGCCCCCCGATCAGAAAAATTTATCATTTTCTGTGATGATTTGAGCTTTGACGAGGGTGAACCTGGGTACAAGGCCTTGAAGTCGATATTGGATGGGTCGGTCGCCGTGGCAAGTCCCAATGTGTTGGTTTATGCCACTAGCAACCGCCGCCATCTCTTGCCGGAATACATGGCGGAAAACTTAAGCTATACCCGTTCCGCAGACGGGGAAGTGCATCCAGGCGAAGTTGTGGAAGAGAAAATTTCTCTCTCAGAGCGGTTTGGATTGTGGGTGAGCTTCTATCCTTTTAGCCAAGACGAATACCTAACAATCGTCGGTCAGTGGCTCTCGGCATATGGTGTTGCGCCAGAGGCGGTTGCCGCCGCCCGTGCCGATGCACTGGTCTGGGCGCTGGAGCGTGGATCCCGTAGAGGCCGCGTCGCTTGGCAATTCGCTCGAAACTTCGCTGGACAAAACGCTGTCGTTCAATGAGCGCTCCGATTTTAATCGCAGACCCCGGTGTGCCGCGGACGGGTGGGTCCGATAGACCCGTCGTTGATGTTGCCGTTGGTATTCTCGTTCAGTCGGATGGCCATTTCTTGTTGACGTCGAGACCTCCGGGCAAGGTGTACTGCGGATATTGGGAATTCCCAGGCGGCAAGCTGGAGTCTGGTGAAACCGTCGAGCACGCCTTACGTCGAGAGTTACATGAGGAGATTGGAATCGACATTGCCGACGTCATTCCCTGGAAGACAGAGCTCGTGGACTATCCCCATGCCTTGGTGCGGCTCCATTTTTGCAAGGTCGACAGCTGGTCGGGTGCGTTGCAAATGCGTGAGGCCCAGTCTTGCGCGTGGCAGCAATTGCCGGTTCAGGTGGGGCCAGTATTGCCGGGAACCATTCCAGTGTTGGAATGGCTTGCGCAAGAGCAAGGCCATATGGGTCCCACCCATTCAAATGGCTAACCCGAAATAGGCCTCTCGACTACTGCAATTTCGGGTCGGCGAACGGCAATTCATCCGACATGGTCGATGCCGGAACCCGGAAGGATTCGCTGGCCCAGGCTCCTAAATCCATATTTTTACATCGGGCGCTGCAAAAAGGACGTGCTGAGTTGGCTGGACCAAATACACTATCCCCGCCGCACGTAGGACATGTGACGATGCGTGTCGCATGTATTTGCGAGTGTTGTGTTTCCTCGCTGGCTTTTTGCTGATCCACGGCGACGTCGCGGGTTTTTTTTACGAACACAACGTAAGCTCAAAAGTGGAATCTTCACTACTGCTATGGAGGCGGTCATCCGACTCGTGGCGCATCAATCGGATAGATACCATGAGGCGGTTGCCACTGATTTCTGGTATGACATTGAGAGCCGGATCCAAAGCGAGGCGTAGCAGTTGAAAGGTACGCCCTTGGGGTAGGTTTTGCTGAAACTGCCCGCCAACGGCAATGACTTTTTGTGGAGCGCCAGAGTCCCGCAGGAGTTTCAAGAGCAAATGTATCGACTCCGCTAAAGGAGCCAGTGAGCCTGCCCAGCGACGCAAGTCGTTTTGTCGTGATACTGCGCTGCGGTGTTGCCACGAAAAATAGGCCGGCAAGTCAAACTCACAGGTTCCGCCAGGAATACCGACCCGGCTACGGATGCTCATCAGCCAATCGTTTTCGGTCAGGCCTACGCCCGCTTTTCCGGGCAGCGCGTTGAGCGCCCCAAAACAGCGGTCCAATTGGTCAATGACCGAGTCAAGCACCACTTCCGCAATCGCAGGGTTACCGCGGTAGGAATTGAGAATCTGCTTTTGTTTTTCTAGATCTCGCAAGACGTCCGATTTGAGATCGGCACGGGCACCCACATCCATCACCTCAAATATGGTGGTAATTGCAAAATGGTGGTCTAGGGCGTCGGGACGGGACATCAATTCCGACAACCGCAGGAAGAGGTGTTCCAGACGCAAATAGGTGCGAATGCGTTCGTTAAAGGGGTATTCGTATAGGATCACACTTTTCTTTCCGGTCGACGAATCATAGCCCGAACTGATGCGCCATTTTGCTGACCTGCGCTTCGAGATGGGCGATGGAGATACCATCGTTAAATAAAACGGCATCGGCTGCTGCGAGTCGCTGTCTTCGTGGGGCTTGCATTGCAAGTATTTTTACGACATCTTCCTGATTCAAACCATTGCGCTGCATGACCCGTGTAATTTGCGTTTCAGGTGTGCAATCAACGACAAGAATGCGGTGGAGCTGCTGTCGCCACGATCCGGTTTCAACCAAGAGTGGAATGTCAAAGACGATGCAGGGAACATCTAGTTGCTGAGATTCCATCGCTTGTTGTGCAATCGTTTGGCCCACAATGGGATGGATGATTGCCTCTAAGGCGATTTTGGCTTGGGGCATCGAAAATACCAAACGCCGAAGTCGATCCCGATCAATCTCGCCGACATCATTGACGATTGTAGGGCCGAAGTGATTCGCGATTGCCGATACGGCGGGGCCGTTTTGGGATGTGGCCGCGCGCGAAATAGCATCGGCATCGATAACGCAGGCGCCAAGCTTTGCAAGCGCCGCAGCAACAGTGCTCTTACCACTTGCAATTCCTCCTGTGAGGCCCAATCGAATCGATTTATCCGGCACGCTCAGAGTCCGATGATCCTCATTAGTGCCGCAGGCCCAACGAACAGCACCGTAAGCCCAGATCCAGCCAGAAATGGCCCAAATGGAACATATCCGCCGTCACGCAGGCCAGCGCTGAATTTCATGGCGATACCCACAATGGCGCCGATAACCGACGCCATTAAGATGATGGGGATTAATGCTTGCCAACCAAACCAAGCTCCTAATGCAGCGAAGAGTTTGAAGTCCCCATACCCCATGCCTTCCTTGCCCGTTACCAGCTTAAAACACCAATATACGGTCCAAAGGGACAGGTAGCCAGCCACCACGCCCCACAAGGCGCTTTGCAGGTTTGTGGGCGTCCATCCAAGTGCGGCGGCGATTAAACCTAGCCACAACAATGGCAGCGTTAGGTCATCTGGAAGCAGGGTGGTATCCCAGTCTATGAGTGCTAAGCAGACGACGGTCGCACAAAACACACACCAAACGCCTGTGCTCAAAGTTATACCCCAACGAGATGCACACAAGAAAAAGAGCAGGCCAGTTGCCAATTCGACAAGGGGGTAGCGCGCACTGATGCCGACCTTGCAAGCGGAGCAACGGCCACGAAGAAACAAATAACTCAATAGTGGAATATTTTCAACCCAGGTAATCTGGTGCCCGCACGCAGGGCAGCGCGAGCGCGGAACCATCAGGTTGAAGGGCGCAGTGGCTGCTGCTGGAGCGGTGCCGGACATCTCCGCACATTCCTCCGCCCACTGCTGCTCCATCATCTTTGGAAGCCGGTGAATTACGACATTGAGAAAACTGCCAATGAGCAGCCCAAGAATACCAACGAATGACGCTTCAATCCAATGGAACGGGAGATCCATCAAACAACCTGCCCCAGTTTGAAAATAGGCAAGTACATGGCCACCACAATGCCGCCGATTACGGTTCCAAGGATCACAATGATGATGGGCTCCATCAAACTGGAAATCCCTGCGACCATGTCGTCCACTTCCGCTTCATAAAAATCGGCCGCTTTGCCCAGCATGTGGTCGATGGAGCCAGACTCCTCGCCAATGGCGCACATCTGTAGAACCATGGAGGGGAACAGGTTGACATTGCTCATGGCTGCAGTGAGGGCAGTACCGGTCGACACTTCCTGCTGAATTTTGATCGTCGCTACTTCATACACGTTGTTGCCAGATGCGCCACCCACCGAGTCCAGTGCCTCAACAAGTGGAACGCCTGCTGCAAACATGGTGGACAGTGTTCGCGTCCAACGCGCGATGCAAGATTTCTCAACCAGCACCCCAAAAATGGGCATCTTTAGCATCAACCGATCCATAACGGCTTGCATCTTTTTGTTGCGTTTCCATGATTCCATGAAGAAGTAAACGCCACCGCCTATGCCACCAAAGATCAAGTACCAGTATTTAATAAAAAATTCACTCATGGCAATGACGACCAAAGTGGGCATCGGTAGTTCACCACCAAATGAGCTAAAGACCTGCTTAAATGACGGGATCACAAAAATCATGATGACAGCCACCACCACAAATGCCACGATCAGAACCGTAATTGGGTACATCAGTGCAGACTTAATTTTGGATTTGATGGCCTCGGTTTTTTCCATGTAGACCGCCAATCGGTCCAGCAATTGATCCAAAATACCAGCGGACTCACCGGCTTCAACTAAGTTGCAGTAAAGGGCGTCAAAGTACAGGGGAAATTTCCGGAACGCGACACTCAATGAGGTTCCTGTTTCTACATCGGTCCGGATGTCGTTTAGCAACTTAGTTACCCGTGGGTTTGGGTTGCCCCGTCCCACGATATCGAAGGCCTGCAGCAATGGCACACCCGCTTTCATCATGGTTGCGAGCTGCCGGGTAAAAATAGCCAAGTCTTTTGGCTTAATGGACTTCCCGGCGCTCATACGGCGCTTTTTGATTTTGGAAGGGGTAATGCCTTGCCGCCTTAGCGAGGCTTTGACCTGGTTTTCGCCCGCAGCGCGGATTTCGCCTCGAGCTTGCTTTCCATTGCGGTCCTTGCCTTCCCATTCAAAAACGGCATCTGAACTCTGAACTTTCTTGGCAGTAGCCATGCGATCCCCTGGTGTACTATTGTTCGTTGGTGACGCCAAGAACCTCTTCCAGCGAAGTCAGTCCTTGCTTAACTTTATGCAATCCCGATTGACGCAGTGACCGAACTCCTTCAAGTTGGGACTGCGCTGCGATGTCCAAAGCACTGCCATCACGCAAAATAATGCGTTGGATCTCTTCACTGATGGGCATCACTTGGTAAATACCAACCCGGCCTTTGTAACCGTTGTTGCACAGGGAGCAACCTGCAGCGCGGTAGGGTTTCCAAGAGCCATCCAGATCCGCGACTTTAAATCCGGCTGACAGCAGTGTTTCACGAGGCAGTTCTACCGCTACCTTGCAGTTAGGGCAGAGTCTGCGGGCCAATCTTTGCGCGGTAATTAAAATGACGCTCGATGCAATGTTGAAAGCCGCAATACCCATGTTACGCATGCGCGTTAGCGTCGCGGGGGCGTCGTTTGTGTGCAGGGTCGACAACACGAGGTGACCGGTTTGGGCCGCTTTGATCGAGATGTCAGCGGTCTCCAAGTCACGAATCTCACCGACCATGATGATGTCGGGGTCTTGACGCAGAAACGACTTCAGGGCTGCTGCAAATGTCAACCCGGCCTTTTCGTTCACATTGACCTGGTTAACACCCGGCAAGTTTATTTCCGAGGGATCTTCCGCCGTGGCAATGTTCACGCCCGGCTGGTTAAGCATGTTCAAGCAGGTGTAGAGCGAGACGGTCTTGCCGGAACCAGTCGGACCCGTGACCAAAATCATCCCGTAAGGACGACCGATTGCTTTGAGCAAGCGTTCTTTTTCTTCGGGTTCGTAACCGAGTGCTTCGATACCCAAGCGCGCGCTGCTCGGGTCCAAAATACGAATAACGATCTTTTCACCAAAGAGTGTAGGCAGCGTACTGACCCGGAAATCGATGACCCGGTCCGGCCCAACCTTCAGCTTCATGCGTCCATCTTGGGGGATGCGCTTCTCGGATATGTCCATGCGCGAGATCACTTTAATCCGCGATGCAAGTTTGTCTTTGATAGCAATGGGTGGCGATGCAATTTCCCGTAATTCACCGTCAATGCGGAACCGCACCCGGTACGTATGCTCGTAGGGTTCGAAGTGCAAGTCAGAGGCCCGCATGCTAAACGCATCCATCAACATCTTGTGCAAGAAACGCACGACGGGGGCATCTTCAACCTCAGACGTGTTATTTTTGTCGCTTTCAATGACCGCTTCGGCAGCGTCGGCGTCAAACTCAAAGTCACCACCGATGATGTCTTCCATCGCATCGGTCGCTGACGTTGTTTGCGTGTCTACTAGTTTCGACAACTTGTCAAATTCGGCGATGACCCAGTCAACCCCCATTTGGGTTGCAAATTTAATGCGCTCTGCAGCCGTTTGATCAGAAGGATCCGCTGTTGCAACCAGCAGCCGGTTGCTGCGTTTACTTAAAACAATAACCCGAAAATCGCTACAAATCTTGCTGTCGAGCAAGTCTTTTGGTAGACGCTGTGGATCGATGGCATTGAGGTCGAGTAGGGGTGCTGCGTAAGCCGCAGACAAGGTATGGGCTAAGTCTGATGCCGACACAGCACCAGAACCAACCAATTCCGCAATAAAACTGTTTTTGCTGGACAGTGCTTTACGGTAGAGGTCCTCAGCCGATTTTTGTCCCAGCTTGCCAGCACTGACTAAGGCCCGCCCCAAGCCAGGGAGGGCAATTGTGGGAGACGTGGTTTGAAGAATATCGACAGCGGCCATAACCCAGAAAGAACATTCGTTGCAAGTAAAGTCAGCGCATCATCGCCGATTGCAAGGTCAATGTAAATCGCAAATGGCGCGATGTTGCAACGGGGACGCTGAATGACAACAAAATCATAGCAGGGTGTGGTGCCGTGGCGCTAAAACCGAGCTGCCTAATGCGTGCGTTCCAGCAACTGGGTTGCCAGTGCAATCAGGCAGTCAGCGTGCGGCCCGCTCGGAAGTAATTGTGCGGCCACAATCGCCCGTCTGGCTTCCTGCCGCGCTGCGCTGCGCGCAACGTCCAAAGCCCCCGTTCTATTTACGATCTGGACAACCTCGTGGAGCATGGCAACGCCACCTGTTTCGATGGCCTTTTGGATGGTTGCGCGTTCCACTGTGGTGCCGCGCTGCATGGCGGCTATCAGCGGCAAGGTTGTCTTGCCTTCGCGCAAGTCGTCGCCTAGGTTTTTCCCCATGACCGAGGCGTCACCGGCGTAATCCAGCACGTCGTCAATCACTTGAAAGGCGGTTCCCAGTGCTTGGCCATAGTCGGCGCACGCCGTTTCCATCGATGTGTCTGCGCCGGCCAACAGGGCACCAACGCGTGCACTGGCTTCGAATAGTTTGGCCGTTTTTGATCGGATCACCTGCAAGTAGCCTGCTTCGTCCAACCCTGCATTGTGCATGTTCATCAGCTGCATGACTTCACCTTCGGCAATGATGTTGGTCGCGTCGGCCAATACCTGCATGATGCGTAGACTTTGGCTTTCGACCATCATCTGGAAGGCGCGGGAGTACAAGAAGTCTCCCACCAGAACACTGGCCGGATTGCCAAACTTGGCATTGGCCGTGGCATTGCCGCGGCGCAGATCGGATTCGTCGACCACATCGTCGTGCAGCAGTGTGGCGGTATGGATGAATTCAACAACCGCCGCCATGTTGAAGCGCTGGGTGCCGGTATATCCCAGGGTGCCACAGCACAGCAGGAGCAAGGCGGGACGCAGACGCTTGCCCCCGGCTGCAATGATGTACTGCGAAACGCTGCCGACCAAGGGCACATCGGATTCCAGCCGCTGCGCAATAACCTGGTCAACCGCACGCATATCCTGCTCGAGGATAGAAAGGCCAGTCGAAGAATCGGAGGAGCGAGCTTGCAAAGCAATAAACCAGTTGAGGAGTTGGGCGATTATAGAAAGAGGCGATTGCTTGCCGGGGTACCTATTGGCGCGTTTGTGTATTGAAAGGCGTAATGGTACAATCAAAGGCTCTGCGAAAATTCGTTTGCAGATTCTCAATTTGAAGAGGTCAATATGTACGCGGTCATAAAAACCGGTGGCAAGCAATATCGGGTTGCGGCTGGTGAAAAAATTAAAGTAGAACAGATTGC